>JAZNUQ010000074.1:0-3984 GCA_045592365.1 Candidatus Limivicinus sp.
CTTGGGGATGAGGCTGTTGGGGGTCATGCCGGGAAGGGTGTTGACCTCAAGGCACCATGCCCTGCCCTCAGCGTCCAGAATAAAGTCGGTGCGGGAATATACGGACAGACCCAGCGCATTGTGAAATCTCAGCGCCGCTTCGCCCACCAGCTTCTGCTCGGCCTCGGTGATGGGAGCGGGGCATATCTCCCTTGCGCCCTCATCGCCGCTCTGGTACTTTGCCACATAGTCAAAGGTCATGCCCTCGGGGGGGACTATCTCGATTGCGCTGAGATACCTGCCGTCAAGCACCGGCTGGGTAAGCTCGCGGCCCTTTATCTTTTCCTCAACCACCACGCGGCTGCCGTATTTGAGCATGTCGCGCAGAGCCTGCTCCAGCTCCTCCACGGTGTCGGGAAGTGAAACGCCTATTGAGGAGCCTCCGTCCACCACCTTTACGGCGCAGGGAACGGGCAGGCGTTTGAGCATTTCGGGAATGTCGGCCTCGGTGTAAGTTTCCTCGCTCCAGCGGGGGGTGAGAACGCCGCAGCTTTCCATTATGCGCTTTGCAACGGCCTTATCCATTGCCATGGCGGAGCTGAGTGTATCGCTTCCGGTGTATGGCACGCCCATAAGGTCAAGCACGGCCTGTATTTTGCCGTCCTCACCGTCGGCGCCGTGAAGACCCAGAAATACGCAGTCTGCCAGAGCACAGACCTCAAGCACATTTTTGCCCAGTCTGCTGGGGCTTTTGAGCTTTCGTGAGGCGATTACCGCCTGCAAATCAGGCTCGGTTTTTTCTATTGCAACATTTCCGCAAAAGCCGTCGGGCACATCGAAGGCGTCCTCAAGGCTGCCCTCATAGTCCTCAAGCCCCAGAAACATATCCACAAATATTGCCTTGTGCCCGAGGCTGCGAAGAGCTTTGCATACGGAGGTGCCGGAAACAAGGGCCACATGGCGCTCGGTGCTTATACCGCCGCCCAAAACAACGATTTTCATATCAGTGCTCCTTTCCATGAGCTTCTACCGGAACAGAATACCACTTTTTTCAGGCTTATACAAGAATATTAATGAAAGCCGCAGATGAATATCTGCGGCTTTGAAATTTTATTTTATGTTCAGCGGAGTTATCTTCAGATACTCCTCCAGAGGCGCATCGTTGAGGCACAGCTCTATGATCTGCCTGCCCAGCGGGTCAAGCTCATCGGTAAGGAACTGGCTTATCTGCTCCTTGAAGAAGTCGGTGAGTATCTTTGCACCGGCATCGTAGCCCTCAAAGCCCAGCTTGGACTGAAGCTCGGGACGCAGGAAGGTCTGACGCACATACTGACCGTCTATCTTCATTTCCTCAAGGGAGTAGCCGAACAGGGGGCAGCGTGCCGGCACAAGGTGCTTTGCCCTGACGGTGCCGCCGCGGCGAGCCAGATACTCGCGGCTTATCCATTCGCCCATGAAGCCCACATTGTAGGCGCCGATGTGCTGGTTGGGGATGAGGATATTGAGTGTGTTGGGAGTGTCTATCATCTGGCGCAGCAGCAGATTTGCCTGAGTGACCTTCTTGCCGGTGGAGAAGGGCCAGTAGGAGCCTACGCCCTCACTCTTAAGGCCGCTGCCGGCATTCGTGTCGGCAATGGAGGGGTTCTTGAAGCCCCGGGGGGAAACAAGACGCCACAGCCATGCGATGGAGGCGGGCACAAACTGCACCATGCCCATAACGCCGTAGTTGGGATGGCTGACGGTGGAGGGAGGCATACGCACGCCGAAGGAGCGCACATTCACCTGCTGGGGAGCATTGCCGGGGATGATGTTCTCTATCATGTCGCGGGGAATGATAACGCGGGGATTGCTGCAGGGCTTGCCGGTGGACTCGATAACATGCTCCCAGATAAGGCAGGTGGCGCCGGGGGTGCCGTCCATGTTGAAAAATTCCAGAGGCTCGGAGGGGTGGATGCTTATGCGCTCATAGGTGGGGCTGTTGCCGTAATACTTGTCGCCGTCCATGCGCAAAAACCAGCCGTCCTCCGCATCTGCGATAACAAGGTGGCCGGAGCCGTCCTGCATATCCTTATGTGCAAGTATCATATCGTCGGCAATGGGGTGTATCTTACAGGTCTCACCCAGATTGATATAATACTTTTCACCGCTGACGGTGTGAGTGCCCAGCAGCACTCTGCCTTCCTCGTCCTTGTGAACCTCCTCCAGCATCTCACTCTTGCCGCCGCCGGAGGCGCCCTCGTGCATGAAGACCACTTCATTTTCATAGGGGGTCTCAAGCATGGCTGCGCTGGCGTGATTGGTTATCCAGCCCTCGTTTTCGCCAACATCAAGAAGTATGGAGAAAACGCCCTTCTTGGCGGAGGGACCGGGGTAAAGGTTGTAGGAAAATACCTCGTGCATGTTTTCGCTGCGCTGGTGAACAACCACCTGTTTGCCGTCAAAATGGGTGTGGCGGAAGGGGGGCGCAACATAGATAATGGAGCGGGGCCTGTAATTCTGGGGTACATCAAAAATGCTTACAAAGCCCTGCATATTGGCAAGGGACAGAGCAAAGAAGGCTGCGTTCATGGGGCAGACCATCAGACTGTCATAGCCGTAGTGCCTGCCGCCTGCGCGGAAGGGCAGAAGTATCAGCTTCTGACCGGCAAGCCATTTCATGGTATCCCTGCGAAGCTCCGAAAAGGCGTAGCCGTAAATGTCCTTGAAGCGGGGCTTGTCGCTGGGCATATCGTCGCCTACGCGCATGCAGTCGGGATCACGGCGGCGCATGTAGTCCTCCATGAAGTTCACGGAGGCGCCGTTGCGGCAGCGGACCACGGTGGCTTCCTTCACCAGCTTGCCCTTCACATCGAAGCTGACCTCAATGGTGTCGGTGTATTCGTTGCCGAAGATCAGCTCGTACAGGGTCTCCTTGCTCTCGGGTACGATGACGCTGGGGCTGTTGAAGATGATGCGTTCCACATCGGGGGGAAAGTTGAACTTTTCCAGTAATATGTTCATATCGAAAACCTCTCTTTCTGCCTCTCCGGGGGATGGGGAGGAGGGGTATTTGCTCTCTTGATTAGTATATCATTTTATCTTATATCCTGTGTGCTGTCAAGAAACTTTTGTATGCAGAAAAGAGACTTTTTGCAAGCGTTGGCTTGCCGTCCTGCACAATTTGCTGAAGGGGAGAAAATGGTCGGGAGCGTTGACCTTTGGGTCGGATATTCGTATAATAGAGTGTATCTTGCAATTGAAACAAGCGCCGAAGGGCGCATGGAGGGATAAAAATGATTCGATTTGAATGCGACTATGCCGAAGGTGCCCACCAGCGGATCCTGCAGCGGCTGATGGAGACCAACCTGGAGCAGACCCCCGGCTACAGCGAGGATCACTACTGCGCCACGGCCCGGTGGTACATCCGGGAGCTGTGCGAGGATGAGACGGTGGATGTCCACTTCCTGGTGGGCGGCACCCAGACCAATGCCCTGGTGATCGCTGCGGCTCTGCGGCCCCATCAGGGCGTGATTGCGGCCAGCACCGGCCACATCAACGTCCACGAGACCGGCGCCATCGAGTCCTACGGCCACAAGGTCCTGTCTGTCCCCTGCGGTCGGGACGGTAAGATCTCCGCCCAGGACGTGCGGCAGGTCTATGACGCCCACTGGAACGACGTGACCCACGAGCACATGGTCCAGCCGGGCATGGTGTATATTTCCCAGCCGACGGAATACGGCACCATGTATTCCAAAGCGGAGCTGACGGAAATCTATGCCCTTTGCCGCGCCGCCGGCCTGCCGCTGTTTATCGACGGAGCCCGGCTGGGCTACGGGCTGGCCGCGGACGGGGAACTGACCCTGGCGGACTACGCGCAGCTCTGCGACGTGTTCTACATCGGCGGAACCAAGTGCGGTGCACTGTTCGGCGAGGCGGTGGTGATCCTCAGCGACGCCATCAAGCCCTGCTTCCGGAATATGATCAAGCAGCATGGAGGCATGCTGGCCAAGGGACGGCTGCTGGGGA
>JAZNUQ010000075.1:0-21807 GCA_045592365.1 Candidatus Limivicinus sp.
AGAAAAAATATGACCCCCCCCGGGGGGATAAAAATTTCGCCTCTGCGCCTTTGGGGGCGCAGAGACGCTTTATTTTACAATATAACAAAGGCCAGACCCTGCAAAAGAGCCAGATGCGCAGGGTAGAAGATATAGAAGAAATACTTCATGTTTCTTTTCCCCCGGCGACCCCGGTACAAAAGCAGCAGCAGGACGGCGGCAAAGCTCCATGGCTGCACCCACCGCATTTGCAGGCTCACCATGGCAAGGGGCAGACACATCATAAGCGTGTGAATGCGTGTATCGGCCCGCCATGAACCGTCGCTTCTGTCCACCGGGTGAAGGATAGCTGCAAATACGGGGCACATGCAGCCCCAGAAGCCGTAATCCAGCACTACGACGCGGCTAATAAGGTATACCGCAAGGACGGAAAACAGAAGCGCCAGCGCCGAGACAAAGCGCCTTCCCATGGGACAGTCCGGCTCGCTCAGGCATTTTTTGAAAAACTGAAGGGCGTATATCACCGGCACCGACAGGGAAAAGCTCACCAGTATGCACATGTCCGCGCTTTTCATGGCGACGGTGTATACAGACTGGCACAGAAGCGCCAGCGCCGCAATCAAACCGAAATAGCGCAGCTTTGAACGGGTGAAGCGGCAGCCCTCGGCTATCATAAAGGCGAATATGGGAAAGGCAAGCCTGCCCAATATGCGAAACAGTGCTGCCCGGGGGAAAAATATCACGCCCACATGGTCAAGCACCATGGACACTGCCGCTATCAGCTTCAGGGCATTGCCGCTGAGGGAAAAACCGGCGGCTTTTTCATTCATAGAAAAACCTCACAGAGTTTAATTGCTTATCTGCCTTCTGCTTCTCTCCTGCGGCAGACCTCCGCCCAGCTGGGAAGCGTGCGGAAAACCTCATCCGCCTGCTTCATCACGGAGGGGATGGGAATGTTCTGAGGACATATCCGCTCGCACTTGCCGCAGCCAATGCAGGCCGAGGGCAGCTTATCCTCCGGCAGAGCCTGTGCCCACATGGAGGTGTTTATGGATAAGGCGCTGTTGGTGGAGGCAGCAAAACGGATTTCGTTATATATCATAATGAGCTTGGGAATGTCCAGCCCCATGGGGCAGCCCTCGCAGCAGTAGCGGCAGGCGGTGCAGGGGATGGAGTTTTTCATGCTGTCGGCAATGCGGAAAAGGGTTTCAGTCTCCTTTTCGCTGAGGGGACGATGGCTTGAAAAGGTATTTATATTGTCCTTAAGCTGCTCCATGTCGGACATGCCGCTGAGCACCACGCTTACGGCACTCAGGTCCTGCAAAAAGCGCAGCGCCCATGAAGCGGGGCTTGCTTCGCTGTCCAGCGCCTTGAGAGCGGCAGTGTTTTCCTCGCTGAGCACAGCCAGCTTGCCGCCGCGTACAGGCTCCATGACCCATATGGGGATGTTGCGCTCCGCCAGCAGCTCATATTTGCTTTTGGCGTCCTGCAGCGTCCAGTCAAGGTAGTTGAGCTGTATCTGGCAAAACTCCATCCTGTCCCCGCAGGCGTCCAGAAATTCCCGCAGTCCCGCAGTCTGGGCGTGGCAGCTGAAGCCAAGGTGCTTTATTCTCCCCAGCCTTTTCTGCTCAAGGAAGTAGTCAATTATGCCCCACCGGGGGTCAAGGTAGACCTCCATGGACTTTTCATACACATTGTGAAGCAGATAAAAGTCAAAATACTCCACGCCGCAGGCCTTAAGCTGCTGCTCAAATACCTTGGCGGGGTAGTAGCCGGTGCTGCTGAGCTGATGCCCGGGATACTTGGTGGCCAGATAATAGCTGTCTCTGGGGTAGGCGCTGAGAAGCTGACCGATGACAGGCTCAGCCTCCCCGTTATGGTAGGGGCGCGCTGTGTCGTAATAGTTGATGCCGTTCTGCATGGCATAGGCTACCATTTCGCGGCTTTTCTCAATGTCAATGGTCTTGTTTTCGTTTATGGGCAGGCGCATGGTGCCAAGACCCAGCTTGGAGATTTTTTTACCTTTGAATTCGGTGTAGAGCATTATCCCGCCTCCTGAAATCGTAATACAGGCTCATTATTCCATAAAGCCCGGATTTTTGCAACAAAAAGCTGCCGGAATTATATTCCGGCAGCTTTTAAGGCTGATTTAGTTGAACGCAGCCTCTCTTGCTTCCTTGCAGAGCTGAGTGATTTTTTCAAAATTGCCTGCTGCAATGTCGGCCTTGGGGCAGACCCAGCTGCCGCCTACCGCGTGGATGAAGCTCTCTGCCATGAACTCCTTGATGTTTGCAGAGCTTACACCGCCGGTGGGGATGAACTTGAGGCCAACGAAGGGGCCGGACAGAGCCTTGAGAGCCTTGAGACCGCCGTAGACATTGGCGGGGAAGAACTTGAGAACCTTCAGGCCAAACTTGAGAGCGGCCATTATTTCGGTGGGGGTAACGCAGCCGGGGCAAACGGCGATGTTATTCTCAACGCACCAGCCCACTACCTCGGCGTCAAAGCCGGGGGAGACGATGAACTTTGCGCCCATCTCAACTGCCAGCTTGCACTGCTCAAGATTAACTATGGTGCCTGCGCCCACAAGAACCTCGGGGCAAGCCTCGCTTACGGCCTTGATGCACTGGGGGGCGGCAGCGGTGCGGAAGGTTATCTCCATAACATCAACGCCGCCTGCGGCCATGGCCTTTGCGGTGGGGACAGCGTCCTTAACATCGTCCAGAACCACTACGGGTACGACAATGCTGTTTCTCAGTCTTTCAAGTACGGTCATTATTTTACCTCCCATCAGACACCGGAGTAGGCAGCAAAGCCTGCATCCACGGGCAAAACTACGCCGGTGATGGCGGAGGCGGAGCGCTCGTCGCAAAGGAAGAAGGTGGCGCCCAGCAGCTCCTCGTTCTCAACGAAGCGGTGCATGGGAGTGCCGTTAAGGATCTTTGCGGTGCGTGCGGTGGGGGTGCCGTCCTCGTTAAAGAGCAGGGCGCGGTTCTGTGCGGTGGCAAGGAAGCCCGGGGCGATTGCGTTGCAGCGGATGCCGCTGCCTGCAAAGTGGGTTGCCAGCCACTGGGTAAAGTTGCTGATGGCGGCCTTTGCGCCGGAGTATGCGGGAATCTTGGTGAGGGGGATATAAGCGTTCATGGAGGAGATGTTCAGAATGCAGCCGCCGCGGCCTATCATGTCCTGAGCGAATACCTGGGTGGGCAGGAGAGTACCCTGGAAGTTCAGGCGGAAGACGGAGTCAACACCCTCGCTGCTCAGGTCGAAGAAGCTCTTGCAGCCGTCCCATGCCTCGTGGTGATACTCATTGTCGGTGGTGGCGCTGGGGTGATTGCCACCGGCGCCGTTAATGAGAATGTCGCAGGGACCAAGGTCGGAGAGAACCTGCTGACGGATCTCTTCAAGGGCTGCCTTGTCCATAACATTGACAGCATAGCCCTCGCAGATAAAGCCCTCTGCCTTGAGCTCGTCTGCCAGCTTAACAACCTTGTCACCGCTGCGGTTGAGAGCAGCCACCTTTGCGCCTGCCTGAGCAAAGGCGCGAGCCATGGTGCTGCAGATGCCGCCGCCGGCGCCGGTGATAACAACTACCTTGCCGGTAAAATCAATGTTCAGGGGAAGATTAATCATTTCAGTAGCCTCCAATATCAGTTCTTAAGTTTATCAAGCATATCCCACACGCCCAGCATGTACATAATGCCAAGAGCGCGGTCGTAAAGGCCGTAGCCGGGACGGACGGTGCCGGGACCCTCGCCCCAGAGATGTCTGCCGTGGTCGGGGCGGATATAGCCCTCGTAGCCGCAGTCGTGGTAGGCCTTGAGTATCTCAAGGATGCCGGTGTCGCCGTCGCAGTCGCGGTGGCTGGCCTCGGAGAAGTCGCCGTTTTCAAAGTGCTTCACATTGCGGATATGGGCAAAGGCAATGCGGTCGCAGTGCTTTCTTACGATGGAAGCCACATTGTTGCTGGGGTCAGCGTTGAGAGAGCCGGAGCAGAGAGTCAGGCAGTTGCAGGGATCGTCCACCATGCTGAGAAAACGGTCAATGTTCTCTGCGTTTATGAGCAGGGGGGGAAGACCGAAAATGTCCCAGGGGGGATCGTCCATGTGTATGGCCATCTTGATGCCGCACTCGTTGCAGGTGGGCATAATGGCCTCAAGGAAGTACTTGAGATTTGCCCAGAGCTTTTCGTGGTCCACATCGGCGTAGGCCTTAAACAGCTCGTCCAGCTTTGCCATGCGCTCAGGCTCCCAGCCGGGGAAGGACATGTTGTACTTCTCGGTGAAGTCCAGAATATAGCTTGCCATGGCGTTGTAGTCGTCCTGTATCATGCCCTTTTCGTAGAACAGGGCGGTGGAGCCGTCGCCTACGGGGTGAAACAGGTCGCTGCGGGTCCAGTCAAAAATGGGCATAAAGTTGTAGCAAATGACCTTTACGCCGAATTTGGAAAGGTTGCGGATGGTCTGCTTGTAGTTTTCAATGTAGCCGTCTCGGGTGGGAAGGCCTATTTTAATGTCGTCGTGGACATTGACCGACTCCACAACATCCATGTTGAAGCCGTACTCATCCAGCTGCTTTTTGACCTCCGCTATTTCCTCAAGCTCCCAGATCTCACCGGGCATCTTGTGGTGCAGAGCCCAGACGATGCTGGTAACGCCGGGAATCTGCTTAATGTCGGAAAGACTTATCTTGTCATTGCCCTCGCCGTACCAGCGAAAGCCCATCTGCATTGGCATATCGTTTCCCCCTCTTATATATTAAAGTATCTTTTGGCGTTTCCGGCACATATATCCTGCACCAGAGAGCCCAAAAAGTCAATATCATTTGGATATTCGCCCTTTTCCACCCATGAGCCTATAAGCTCACAGAGAATGCGGCGGAAGTATTCGTGGCGGGCATAGCTGAGAAGACTGCGGGAGTCGGTGAGCATGCCGATAAAATTGCCAAGAATTCCAAGGTGTGCAAGGCTTGTAAGCTGGTCGCGCATGCCGGTCATGTTGTCGTTGAACCACCAGGCTGAGCCGTGCTGTATCTTGCCGGGAACCTCGGTGCCCTGAAATGCGCCCAGCAGAGTGTCTATCCACTGGTCATCGGCAGGGTTGAGGCTGTAAAGTATGGTTTTGGGCAGCTTTTCCTCCCGCTCCCATGCGTCCATCAGGGCGTAAAGGGCGGCGCAGCTGTCGGTAACAGCCATGCAGTCAAAGCCGGTGTCGGCTCCGAGCTGCCGGAATTTGCGGCTGTTGGGATTTCTCATGCAGCTGAAATGAAGCTGCATTGCCCAGCCCATGCGGGCATATTCTCTGCCACAGTGCAGCAGCAGATAGGTCTGGTAGCCCTCCTGCTCCTCAAGGCTGAGCTTTTCACCCCTGAGCGCTTTGGACAGAGCGTCATTCAGCTTGCCTTCGTCAAGCTCACGGAACATTACATAGTCAAGGCCGTGGTCTGAGGCGCGGCAGCCGTTTGCGTCAAAATACTCTATTCTGGCGCTGAGAGCCCTTGCCACATCGGAAACGGTCTTTATCTCCACGCCGGAGACTGCGGAGAGCTTTGAGATATACTCCGCAAAGCCGGCCTTATGGATATTGAGTGCCGGGTCGGGACGGAAGCTGGGGCAGACCGCAGTTTCAAAGCCGTCCTCCCGGAGCTTTTTGTGCCAGGAGAGGTCGCTGCAGGGATCGTCGGTGGTGCCTACCATGGCCACATTGCTGCGGCGGATAAGGCCTCTTGCACTGAAGGAGGGCTCGGAGAGCTTTCTGTTTGCCAGCTCCCACACCTCCTGGGCAGTGCTGCCGTTGAGGGTGCCTTCGTAGCCGAAATAGTTTTTAAGCTCCAGATGGCACCAGTGGTACATGGGGTTGCCGATGCATTTGGGCAGCGCCTCGGCAAAGCGCTGGAACTTCTCCCTGTCGGGGGCGGAGCCGGTGATGTACTCCTCGCTTACGGCGTTGGAGCGCATGATGCGCCATTTGTAGTGGTCGCCGCCCAGCCACAGCTGGGTGAGGTTTTCAAAACGCCTGTCCTCATATATGTCCTTGGGGTCAATGTGACAGTGGTAGTCATATATGGGCATCTTTGCGGCGTAGCCGTGATAGAGCTTTTTTGCCGTTTCAGTGCTGAGAAGAAAGTCGCGGCCAATAAATTCTGCCATGTTTCGGCTCCTTACAGTAAATTTATTTTCGCTCCGCAGCCCCGGAGAGCTTAGCTCCGGGGCTGTTGTTTGTGGGGGGATTACTTGGTGGGCTTCTTTACCTTGTTGAGCTTCCTGTTAAGGCTAAGCAGGTCTTCCTTGGTGAGATTTACGCCCATCATGCCTATCATACCGGTAAGGCGCAGAATGGTGAAGCCGCCCAGCATCTGCATCATGGCGTCCTTGTTCATCTCAAAGTCGCCAAAGCCGGCGCCGCCACCCTTCTTTTTCTTGGGCATAATCTTTCTGACGAACATCAGCATTACCAGCTTGCCGCGGAGGGGCTTGAGAATATCGCCTATCTTGTCGTTAATGGAGAAGTAGCCCTCGGGCATGGTAATCTCAAACCAGTTGATAATGGCGTTCTTTTCCTTGAGACGGTATTCCTCGTTGAATTCCTCTACCTTGTTGATGACGCTCTCATCACGCAGCTCACCGGAAACGGCAACAAGCTCGGTGCGGCCCACATTGGGAACGTCAAAGTAGAAGAAGTGGTCGGCAGCTTCCTTCACACCCTGAGAAACGCCGTTGGCAAACAGCTCAACAGTGGGTTGGTTGGAGTAAACGGTAACCTTGGTCACATCCTCAACGCGGTCAATGTAGCGCTTGCCGCAGAGATGGACGAAGGGCTCGTCAGAGAGCCATGCCTTGTATGCGTAGAAGGAGTCCTTCTTGTACTTGCGGTCAAAGGTAACAAGACCCTTGTGGTTCTGACCGTTCTCGCCGCCCTCGCTGCGTGCGTCTGCGCCGAAGTCAAACATATTCCACACATGGGTGGCCCACATGTACTTGCGGGTGAAGAGCTGCTTTATAAGCTCCTCGTGGTAGTATGCCTGATATTCCTCGGTATAGTCGCCCTGAGTGGGGTTGGAGGTGTGCCAGTTGAGAGCCTCGCAGCCGTACTCGGAGCAGCCGATGGGGATGTTGGGATGGGTGGCGTGGAACTTATCGAACCAGGGGCCGTTCATGGAGGTGTCGCCGCCGTACCAGCCGAAGTAGTGGTTGTAGGAAACCACATCGGGAATCTGGATATAGGGGGAGTCGATGGGGCAGGGGGAAACTGCTGCGATGGTGGTAAGACGGGTCTTGTCCCACTCGTGGCAGAGGTCGTTGAGAATATTGTGGTTTTCAAGCAGGTCGGGGTCCTTGTCGCCCTTCATGCTTATCTCGTTGGAAAGGCCCCATACAACGATGGAGGCATGGTTGTAGTTCTGAGCGATAAGCTCCTTCATCTGGGAGATGGTGTTCTCGCGGGCGGTGGGCATGTGGTTGGAGATGTAGGGTATCTCAGCCCAGATAACAAGACCCTTTTCGTCGCAGAGGTCGTAGAAATACTGGTCGTGCTGGTAGTGAGCAAGGCGAATGGTGGTGCAGCCGATCTCGAGAATGAGGTTAATGTCCTCCTCGTGATGCTCGGGCAGCAGGGCGTTGCCTATGCCCCAGCGGTCCTGATGGCGGCTTACGCCACGCAGGGGATATTCCACACCGTTGAGGATAAAGCCGTTTTCAGGATCAATGCGGAAGCTGCGGCAGCCGAAGCGGGCGGAGACATTGTCTATGCACTTGCCGTCTTCAACAAGCTCGGCCTTGGCGGTGTAGAGATAAGGATCCTTCAGGCCGTGCCACTTGTGGGCGTTTTCGATCACGAAGCTCTGCTTCAGCTCTGCGCTGACAGCGGAGAAAAGCTCATTGCCTTCGGCATCGCATACGCTGTACTTTACCTGCTGGCCTTCCTTCATGTTGCTGACAAAAACCTCAAACTCAACATTGGCGTTGTCGCCCTCCATGACGGGGGTGAGCTTGATGCCGGGTGCGCCGAAGAAGTCAAGGTCAAAGTGGGAGGCGGAAACTGCAATGATGTTCACATCGCGGTAAAGGCCGCCGTAGAAGGTGAAGTCCGCAACCTGGGGATAAACCTTGTCGTTTGCGGAGTTGTCAACGGCGATGACCAGCAGGTTATCGTCCTGCAGTCCGTCGGTAAGATTGACTCACCAGGTGGAGTAGCCGCCGTCGTGGTGAGCAAGGAGCTTGCCGTTGAGATATACATCGGCAGAGGAGTTTGCGCCGTTTATCTCAAGATAGTAGCATTCGCTCTGGGGAAGCTCGCTTTTGCTGAAGCTCTTTGCATAGTGGCAGGTGCCGCGGTAGTAGTCGTTGCCGCCGTCCTGACCGTCAACAGCATTCCAGCTGTGGGGGAGATCCACGCTCTCCCAGTCTGCGGGCATTGCTGCGGGTACGGCCTCGGCCAGCTTGGAAAATACCCAGTTTTTATTGATGTTTATAAGATTTCTCACAGATAATTCCTCCGAAAAATATTACGGCATCCCGCCGGTTATCCGGCGGGATGTAATGTTGAAAAACCGATTACTCTGCCTTGTGCTTTGCCTCGAGAGCAGCAACATTGGCGTCAACCTGCTTCTTGTGCAGGGGGTACCAGAACCAGAGAACTGCGGCCAGCAGACCGAAGCCCAGAACGGGAACCAGAACGGAGATATTGAAGATACCGGCAGTGACCTCGGGGTCAAAAGCGGTTTCTGCGGTGTAGCCTACCAGGGTCAGCAGCCAGCCGGTGAGACCTGCGGAAGCGGCCTGGCCCAGCTTGCGTGCCCAGGAGTACAGAGCGTAGACGGAGCCGTCCTCACGGACGCCGTTGCGAATCTCAGCATCGTCGATAACATCGGTGATGAGAGCCCAGGAAACCATGGAGAAGATGCCCAGACCCAGCCAGCTGAGAGCCTGCATGCCAACATAGACCCAAACATTTGCGGGACGGACGAAGAAGAGAACAAGGTTAACAATAGCAGCAAAGACATTGGAAACAACGGAGACCTCTGCCTTGCCGAACTTCTTGCCAAGGGGCTTTGCGATGACAGCGGCAGCGATCATACCTACCATCATAACTGCGGTGGAAGCGGACTGAGCCTCGGGGGAGTTGTAGTAGTTGGGGTAAACATAACCGGCCATGTTCTGCATGGTCAGCTGAGCAAGCAGCATAACGATGGAGGCTGCAATGATGGAGATGAGGGAACGGTTGGTTGCAGCGCTCTTGAGCATCTTGCCGAGAGGCTGAGTCTTGGGCTTCTCGCTTTCCTCAACGGTGCCGCGGGTGAGGGTAACGCGCTCGGTGATGAGCTTGTAGCAGAGAACATAGCAGATGATAGCAAGGATGGAGAAAATGCCGGCAGCCAGCATGACCTTCTCACCGACGAGAACAGAGTTGCCGTCAGCGTTCTTGGTGTAAGCAACTATGGGCAGAGCCACGCCGATAACGGCACCGGCCAGCATACCGCCCATGGTACGGAAGGTAGACAGGGACTGACGGTCGCCGGGGTCGGAGGAGATGGCGGAAGCCATGGAGCCGTAGGGGATGTTTATACCGGTGTAGCAGAAGGAGCCCCACAGCAGGTAGGTGACCAGCAGATACACGGTCTTGACATTGGTGGACAGGTGGGCGATGGGAGCCATGTACATCAGGAAGGAAGCGATAGCCACGGGAACGCACATGCGCATGATCCAGGGCTTGAACTTGCCGGCGGGAGTGATCTTGCTGTTGTCGCAGATACGGCCCATTGCAACGTCGGTAAAGGCGTCAACGATACGGGCGATCATCATGATGTTGCCGACGACCAGAGCGGATACGTTCATAACGTCGGTGTAGAACTTCATGAGAAGCATGGTGGAGAGAATGAAGGTAAAGTCGTTGCCGAAGTCGCCAAAGAGATAGCCCAGCTTATCTCTGAAGCCGAAGGGCCTAAGCTGTTTCTGTGTGTTCAAAGGTATATCCCCCTATAAATATTTTAAGGAATTATATGTAATTCCCAAATTTACGACTACAATATTAACAGATTGTGACTATTGTAAAAACAACAAAACTTTGGTAATATAGAACAAAACTCAGGTGCCTTCCGGAGGTGAAAGCAAATGCCCGGGCATGAATTTGACTTCATTAAAAGAATAGTCGACTGCTTGGGCGGCGTACAGGTGCGCATGGTGGAGGACAGTCCCGCCGAAGCGAGGAATTTTATAAGCGAGCTTACCCAGAATGTCATACGGGATGTTGATGGCGAGGAGGATTTTCGCGGGCTTATCAGAACTCTGCGGCCGGGCTGCGTTTATGAGCTCAAAAGCGTTTTTGACATACAGTTTGCCATTGTCAGGGATGGGGAGAAAAAGAACTTTCTGATTGTGGGACCCTGCCTTACGGAGAGCTTTTCCCAGAAGAAGCTGCAGGAAATGATAAACCGTCAGGGCATAAAGCAGAAAATGGCGCTGCGTATACAGGCGTATTGCAGAAGCCTGCCGGAGATAAGCTACGATGTGTTCCACGAGCTCAGCACCATGCTGGCTTCCAGATATATGGGCATTGAGGAGCCTGTGCCCTATGAAAGAGTGGAGCAGCAGGACGAGCTGGACCTTAAGCGTCAGCTTGTGCTGGAGGAAAACTACGCGGAGCTTTCAAAAATGCGCCATATAGAGCGCAGATACGAATTCAGCACCGCCATGACGGAGGCGGTGAAGGAGGGAAACCTTACCCTTGCCTACTCCTTCCTGCGCCAGATGCGTCCCAGCTCAAACGAAATTGTAAGAAACCCCAACCCGCTTCGAAATGCCCAGAACCTCTGCATCGTTGCAAATACCCAGCTCAGGCATGCTCTGGAGGAAAGCGGCATTCACCCCTACACGCTGGACAAGGTCTCAAACGAGATAGCCATGAAGATAGAAATGCTGCGCAATCAGAAGGAGGCCAGCAATTTCAGCCTTGAGATAATCAGGCGATACTGTGAGCTGGCTCAGGAGCCGAAGGTGGCGCAGCTCAAGCCCTTCTCGCGGCTGACGGTCACATACATAAAGGCGCATTTGTCGGACAATCTTTCCGTTAAGTCCACCGCCCAGGCTCTGGTGGTAAACGCAAATTATCTTTCCTCACAGTTTCACAAGGAGGTGGGCATGACCTTTACCGAGTATGTGAACCGGGAGCGGGTGAGGCAGGCTGCGGCTCTTTTGCGTCACACCAATCTGCCCATAAACCACATTGCCACATCTGTGGGCTACAACAACACCAGCTACTTTGCAAAGCAGTTTGCAAAATTCAAGGGCATGAGCCCGGGGAGCTACCGCAGCTATAAAAGCCCCGCCGCCGAGGTGAAAAAGGCGTAAAAACAGAGCCTGCATGACGCAGGCTCTGAATATTTTTATCTCTGCACGCGGCCGGAGGCGTTGCCCTGGGCAAGAGCGGTAACCTCAGCAACGGAGACAAGATTGAAGTCCTGCTCGATGCTGTGCTTGAGGCAGGAGGCTGCAACGGCAAAGTTGATGGCGTCCTGATCGCTGTAATTATTCAGCAGAGCGTAGATAAGACCGCCGCCGAAGCTGTCGCCGCCGCCAACGCGGTCAACGATGTGCATTCTGTAACTGGGGGAGAAGTGAGCCTCACCGTCGGAGTAGAGCATGCCTGCCCAGTCGTTGTCGTTGGCGGAAATGCTGCTTCTCAGGGTGATGGCAACCTTCTTGAAGCCAAAGGCCTCGGTGAGCTGGCGTGCAACGGAGATGTAGCCCTCGTGGTTGAGCTTGCCGCTGTCAATGTCGGTATTCTCAGCTTCAATGCCGAACACATCCTTTGCATCCTCCTCGTTGGAGATGCAGACATCAACGAATTTGACAAGCTCGCTCATGCAGGCGCGTGCTTCATCACGGGTCCAGAGCTTCTTGCGGTAGTTAAGGTCGCAGGACACGGTGAGCCCCTTTGCCTTTGCGGCCTTGCAGGCCTCAAGGCATATCTGAGGGAGATTGCCGCCCAGTGCGGGGGTGATGCCGGTGAAGTGGAACCAGTCGGCGTCGTCAAAAATTTTGTCCCAGTCAAAATCGGAGGGCTGAGCCAGGGCGATGGCTGCGCCTGCCCGGTCGTAGATGACCTTGGAGGCTCTCTGGGAAGCGCCCTTTTCAACAAAGTACAGACCCAGTCTTTCGCCGCCGCGCACCATCATGGAGGTGTCAACACCGTAGCGGCGCAGAGCATTAACTGCGCACTGGCCTATCTCGTGAGCGGGAATCTTGCTGACAAAGGCAGCGTCAATGCCGTAGTTTGCCAGAGAAACGGCGACATTTGCCTCGCCGCCGGAGTAGCTTGCCTCAAAGCGCTCAGCCTGAACGAAGCGGCGGTAGCCTTCGGGGTTGAGACGCATCATGATTTCGCCAAAAGTGATAACCTTCATGTTCTTTCTCCTGTCTTTTGTATCTTGATTTTCGCAGCGGATGATATTATAACGCAAACACAACAAATATTATAGGCCGCCGCAATATTTGTCAAGGCAAAAAACAAAGGCCCTGCCGCCGAAAATCGTAATGGGCTGCGTTGGAAAGCGAAAAACAAGACCCTTTTCGGACAAAAAATCCGTCCGAAAAGGGTCTTTCTCAGCCGATTACATCCGCGAAGAAGCGAAGGGCGTTGAGGTGGCATATTCTGTCAAGCTCCGAGGGAGAGAAGCGCCTCTCCAGCTCCCGGCGCAGCCGCGGCAGCTTTTCGCAGCCGTCTATCTCACACTCCATGTCAAAGCCGTCAAAATCACTGCCTATGCACAGGCAGTCAATGCCGGCAGTGTTGTATATGTGCTCCATGTGCCGCAGAATGTGCTGCACAGAGCCGTCCTCATCCTCTGAGAGAAAGGCCGGATAAAAGTTCACGCCCACGACGCCGCCGCGGTCTGCCAGCATGCGAAGCTGAGCGTCACTGAGATTGCGCCGGTGGCCGCACAGGGCTGCGGCGCAGGAATGGCTTGCGGCGAAGGGCTTTTTTGAGTGCTGTGCCACATCCCGGAAGCCTCCGGCGGAAAGATGGGAGACATCCACCGCCATGCCCAGAGCGTTCATTCTCTCCACGCACTCAAAGCCGAAGGGCTTGAGCCCACGGCTCATAATGGCCTCGTCCCTGCTGTTTGGAAAGGCCAGCTCATTTTCGTAATTCCAGCACAGGCTCATCATACGCACGCCGTCTGCGTAAAGCCTCTCAAGGCGGGAAGCGTCCCCCTCAAGGAGCACCGCATCCTCCACGGTAAGCACCGAGGACATAAAGCCCCGGCTGCGGTTTTGGGCAATGTGGGCGGCGCAGAGGGCGGGGCGGATAAGCCCGGCATTTTCCTCAAGCTCCCTGCGGTAGACGCCCAGCGCCTCAAGGTAGTATTCGTAGGGGCCCGGCGTCAGCCCCTCCTCCAGAGCCTCACTGCCTGTGGGGATGTATATGGCAAAGCACTGGGCCAGCACGCCGCCGGCGCGCATTTTTTCAAGGCTGACGGCGCCGGAGTTTGAGCGAAGGCGGTAATTTTCACGCAGAGTGCAGAGCATCAGCGTGTCGCAATGCAGGTCTATCAGCTCAGCTCACCCACCTTGGTGAAAAAGTCCCGTATATCGCCGCAGGGGGCAAGGGTGCCCTCCTGCTCCATGGCAATAATTTCCTCAGCGGTTTTAAGCAGAAAGCCGCTGGTCTCCTCCTTCTGGAGACTAATATCCTCCGAGGAAAAATCAATGTCAAACAGCCACACATCGGAAAAGCTGCAGCCTCCCCGCACGGACTGGATAAGGCGGCAGCTTTCCTCCGCTGCCGTAAGTCCGGTTTCCTCGAAAAGCTCACGCCGGGCAGCCTGCAGGCTGCTTTCCCCGGCAAGGGCGGAGCCGCCGCTGTATTCCCAGAGCCCGGCATAGCTCTTGCCCGGGCAGCGCTGGGTCAGCAGATATTTCCCATCGCGGTTTCTTGCCCAGACATGGGCGGCCAGATGGTAAAGACCCTCCGGCATGGGCCCGCCCCGGGGATGGACTATGCCGAGGGGACGGCGATTTTCGTCTAGCAGGTCCCACAGCTCATCCTTGCGGCTCTGGCGGTTCAGCCAGTGGGCTATCCAGCCGGCGGAGGACTTGAGAGCGGCAAGGGTCTTTGTCTCCAGCACCACGCGGCAGCCATGCTCATCGGCAAGGCGCAGATACTCCCACAAATCAAGCTCACCGTCGCCCAAGGCAAGGTGCACATTGCTGCCCACAGCGTCATGCATGTGCATGTGGCAAAGCCTTTCTCCGCGCTGCATTATAATGGGGCGGTCAATGCCCTTTATGGCGTGGTCGTGACCTATATCAAAGGTCAGGCCGAAGACCGGGCTTTCCAGCAGCAGCTCTATGCCGTCGGTGAGAAAGGGCAGGTCAAAGCCGTCGGTATTCTCAATGCATATTTTAATGCCGCTGTCAGCCACGGCCCTTTCCGCAGCATCCCGGAAGCGGCGCAGCTTTTCAAGATATACAGCCTCGTTTTCCTCGTGGATGAAGACGCGCTTATGAGGCAGGGTAACATAGATGCCCCGCAGAAGGTGCATGTTCAGCGTGGGAATGCCCAGCTTTTTTGCAAGCTCAACGGTTTCAATGAAGCACTGCACATAGGTCTGCGCCACACGGTCATTGGGGCTGCAGGGATCAAAGCTCTCGTCTATATGTACGGTGTAGTATATGCCGAATTTGTCGGCGATTTTTTTTAGCTCTGCCGCATCCAGCTTTTCAAGCTGGTTCTGGGGGAAGCTCATGTTGAGCTCTATGAATTTAAGCCCAAGCCGGCGGCAAAGGGCGGCGCTGTCCTTCAGGGAGGACAGCTCAATAAGTGTGGGCATGCCAAAATCTATCATGCTTCAGCCCCCTTTCGCTGTTATGCTAACAAATAGGTTTTTTCTTGTCAAGCAAATGTAAACATTTCCGGATGCGGCGCCGGGGCTATTGACATTAAAAAATCATGGGAATAAAATGTGTTTCAGTGATTATCGAAAGGAAGAAAGCGGACAGTGATAAAAACTCTGGCAAAAAGCGTAAGGGAGTTTAAAAAACCGGCTATACTTACGCTGCTTCTTATGGTTGGCGAGGTGTTTATAGAGGTTTTGATACCCTTTATAACTGCAAGCCTCGTAAACTCCATCAAGGCGGGCATCGAGATGTCGGGTCTTGTTAAAACGGGACTTATTCTGGTGCTGATGGCGGTAGTATCCTTATGCTTCGGCGCACTGGCAGGCTATACCGGCTCCAAGGCCTCCGCCGGCTTTGCAAGAAATCTGCGGCGGGATATTTTTACGAAAATTCAGGACTTCTCCTTTGAGAATATTGACCGCTTTTCAAGCGCCTCTCTTGTAACGCGCATGACCACGGACATTTCCAATGTGCAGATGGCCTTTATGATGCTTATAAGAATAGCGGTTCGCGCACCGCTGATGTTCATTTTCGCGGTGGTAATGGCCTATATCATGGGCGGCAGGCTTGCAAGCACCTTCGTTGTGGTTATCCCCGTGCTGGCGCTGGGGCTTTTCGCCGTGGCGCGCAAGGCGATGCCGGCCTTCAGGGCGGTATTTCGCAAGTACGACAAGCTCAACGAGTCCATTGAGGAAAATGTGCGGGCAATGCGTGTGGTCAAGGGCTTTTCCAGAGAGGAATACGAGAAGGAAAAGTTTGGCAGGGCGTCTGAAAATATCGCTATGGACTTTACAAAGGCCGAACGGATAGTTGCCCTCAATAATCCCCTTATGTCCTTCTGCATGTATTTCAACATGCTCTTTATCCTTACCGTGGGCTCAAAGCTTATCATAAGCAGCGGCGGTCAGCTCATTGATGTGGGCCAGATCTCCGCCATGCTTACCTACGGTGTGCAGATACTCATGTCTCTTATGATGATCTCCATGATATATGTTATGCTCACCATGTCGCTGGAGTCCATGAAGCGCATATATGAGGTTTTGAAGGAGCAGCCCTCCCTTGTAAATCCCGAGAACCCTGTTACTCAGGTGAAGGACGGCTCCCTTGACTTTGAGAATGTGTCCTTCAAATACTCTGCCAAGGCCAGAAGAAACGCCCTTGAGGGGGTAAACCTGCACATAGACTCCGGTATGACCGTGGGCATACTTGGCGGCACCGGCACAGGCAAAAGCACCCTTGTGCAGCTTATACCCAGACTTTACGATGTGAGCGAGGGCTCGGTGAAGGTGGGCGGCGTCGATGTAAGGGACTATGATCTTGATACGCTCCGCTCCGGCGTGTCCATGGTGCTGCAGAAAAACGAGCTGTTCTCCGGCACCATAAAGGAAAATCTGCGCTGGGGCGACCCCCAGGCAAGCGACGCCGAGATAGAGCAGGCCTGCCGTCTTGCTCAGGCGGATGAGTTTATCCGCTCCTTCCCCGACGGCTATGACAGTAAAATCGAACAGGGCGGCAGCAATGTGTCCGGCGGACAGAAGCAGAGGCTTTGTATTGCAAGGGCGCTGCTTAAAAAGCCCAAAATCCTCATTCTGGACGACTCCACCAGCGCGGTGGACACCAAAACCGACGCCCTTATCCGTGAGGGCTTCCGGCAGTATATCCCGGAGACTACCAAGATAATAATAGCCCAGCGTGTCGCCTCCGTCATGGATGCAGACCTGATAATCGTTATGAATAACGGCCGCATCTCCGCCATGGGCAGGCACGATGAGCTTCTTGAGAGCAGCAGCATTTACCGTGAGGTATATGAGCAGCAGACCAAGGGAGGTGAAGACGATGAGTAAAAAAGCTCCCCCCATGGGCAAGCCCCCCATGCAGAAGGGCGTTCTGGGCAGAGCGATAAAAATGTTCTTCGGCTTCTACCCGGTGCTGGCGCCGCTGACCATGCTCTGCATCCTCTTTTCCTCCATCGTTTCCGCAATTCCCGCCCTGTTTATTCAGAACATCATCGCCATCATAGAAAAATGGTATCTCAGCGGTGACTGGCAGGCTGCCAAGGCGGAAATCCTGCCCTATATCGGCATTCTGGCCTCACTCTATGTGCTGAGCCTGCTGTCGGTGACCCTGCACACCCAGCTTATGGCCTACATGACCCAGGGCTTTCTGCACAAAATGCGCAAGCGCCTTTTTGACGGCATGCAGGATCTTCCCATAAGCTACTTTGACCGCAACAAGCACGGCGACATTATGAGCCACTACACAAATGACATCGACACTCTGCGCCAGCTTGTGTCCGGTACGCTGCCGGCTCTTATTCAGTCCGGCGCGGTGGTCCTGTGCGTGTTCTCCATTATGCTGTATTTCAGCATATGGATGACGCTGGTGCTGCTGCTGGGCGTTGCGGCAATGATACTTGTGACCAAAAAAGTGGGCGGAGGCTCCGCCAAGTACTTTATGCGCCAGCAGAAGGCCATTGCCGCCACAGAGGGCTTTATCCAGGAGATGATGAACGGCCAGAAGGTGGTTAAGGTTTTCTGCCACGAGGATGAGAGCATAGAGAGCTTTGACAGCATAAACGACACTCTTATGAAGGACAGCCTCAAGGCGCACACCTTTGCAAGCATCCTCGGCCCCATAATCGGCAACATCGGCAATGTGCTGTATGTTACCCTTGCTCTTACCGGCGGCTTGCTGCTGGTGCTGGGCGTTCCCAACCTGAGTCTTTCCGGGAAGGCCTTCGGAATATCCATCTTAATACCCTTCCTTAACATGGCAAAGCAGTTTACCGGCAATGTGAACACCCTTGCCCAGCAGATGAGCAGCATCGTCATGGCAAATGCAGGCGCAAGCCGCGTTATGGCGCTTATGGATGAAAAGCCCGAGGAGGACGCGGGCTATGTGACCCTTGTGGAGGCCAAAATCGACGAAAACGGCGGCATCAGCGAAAGCCCGGTCCATACCGGCAAATGGGCATGGCGTCATCCCCACGGCGACGGCACGGTGACCTATACCGAGCTTAAGGGAGATGTGCGCATGACCATGGTGGACTTTTCCTATGTGGAGGGCAAGCCTGTTTTGCAGGATGTGTCCGTCTTTGCCGAGCCCGGACAGAAGGTGGCCTTTGTGGGCGCCACCGGCGCGGGCAAGACCACCATCACCAATCTGATAAACCGATTTTACGATATTGAAGACGGCAAGATACGCTATGACGGCATCAATATCAACAAGATAAAGAAGTCCGACCTGCGCCGCTCTCTTGGCATAGTTCTGCAGGAGACCAATCTCTTTACCGGCACCGTTATGGACAATATCCGATACGGCAAGCTGGATGCAAGCGACGAGCAGTGCATTGAGGCCGCCCGCCTCGCCGGTGCGGATGACTTCATCACTCGTCTGCCCGACGGCTATGACACCATGCTTTCAAACAACGGCTCCAATCTCTCTCAGGGGCAGAGACAGCTTATTGCCATTGCAAGAGCCGCCGTCGCAGACCCGCCGGTAATGATACTTGACGAGGCCACCTCCTCCATAGACACCCGTACCGAGGCCATAGTCCAGCGTGGCATGGACAAGCTCATGGAGGGCAGAACCGTGTTTGTCATTGCTCACCGCCTCTCCACGGTCATGGATGCGGATGTTATAATGGTGCTTGACCACGGCCGTATTATAGAGCGCGGCAGCCACGAAAAGCTCATTGCCGAAAAAGGCACCTATTATCAGCTCTATACAGGAGTCTTTGAGCTTGAGTGATTTTCAGTCTCGCTACAGCTTCGCGTGTTACAATAGCCAAAACGGATATAACAAAACGGATATAAAACAATAAAAACGGAGGTATGACCATGATAGACATCAAGGAAAAAATCGAGGAAATAATCGAGAAGATCAAAAAGGACGAGAATTTTGCCAAGAATTTCAAAAAAGACCCCATAAAGACCGTTGAAAAGCTCCTTGGCGTCGACCTGCCCGAGGAGCAGCTGGAAAAGATCGTGGCTGCGGTCAAGGCCAAGGTCAATCTTGACAGCGTAGGCAAGCTCCTTGACAGCGACGGTGACGGCAAGCCCGATCTGGGAGCCATCTCCAAGCTGGGCGGGCTTTTCGGAAACAAATAAGGCATAAAAAGAAGTCACGACTTGTCGTGACTTCTTTTTATGCCTTTTCTCCCAAAACTATCTGCTGCTGGCGGCCGCTTTGGGCATCAACGAATACGGTGACGCTGTTTCCGTCCCGGTCTGTGCATTTAAGCTCATAGCAGGCAAGCTCAAAGCCGCCGGGGCTCTCTATGGCGACCTTTCTTGTGCCTTTAAGGCTCAGGGAGCCGGGCAGCGCCGCCTCCGCCTCCTGCGGGCTTATGCTCCATTGAGCGCTGTGCTCTGCGTCGGTGTCATAGTCTTCGGCGTTGAAGGCGTAAACGCTTCCGTCATCCATGGCAATGGCAAGGCTCAGACAGTTATTCAGGTACACCGCATCGTCCCTGTACTCGGCAAAGGACAGCTGCAAAACGCTGCCGTTTTCCCGGCTGCTCTCGAGCCTTAACCCGGTGTAGCCCCGGCTTTCCAGAAAATTCTCTGCGGCTTTCTGCGCCTGCTCCGGGCTGAGCTCTGTCCGGCTGACTATGCGGGCGCAGGCCATGCTCTCAACGCCGCCTCCGCCCACGCAGACGCTTTTATCACCCAGACTGAAGCAACGCTTATGCCCTTCGCCCTCGTACTCATATTCAAGGCGCAGGGCGGCCTTATCCTCACCCAAAAACTCTGCCGCCAAAGAAAGCATCTCCTCCTCGCTGAGGCTGCTTCCTTCCGGGGATTTTTCTCTTTGGGAATATTTGCCGTCGTAGCTCAGCGGTCCGGGAGCCTGAAAGCTGCTCTCATAATCCAGAAGCTCCTCGCTGAGAACGGGATTTTCCTCAAGACCCACATTGAGAAGCCTTTCCTCCCGGCTGTCCATGCTCAAAACCCCGTCGTTTATATTGCCCTGAAGCTCCTGCAGCAGCCGTGAAAACTCATCCGCCCTTGCGGAAAGCTCCACCAGCGCCTCCACCTGCTCTGCTGTAAAGCCCTCGGCGGCGGCCTGGGAGCAGAGGGTATAGCTGTAATCCCCCACAAGCCCTATAAAGCCGGAAAGCTGCTCCAGCTCCTGAGTTGAAAAGGGCAGGGAGGATAGCGACGCCTGAGCTGCAAGGGCGTTGGCGTAGCTTTCGGAGCATATACGGCTGCACATGCTGCCGTCGGTGGCATAAAGGCTCTTTTTCAGGGCTCGGCTCATACCGTCTACGGCGCTGACCGTCTCCTCATAGGCGTGGCGTGCGCTGTATTGGGCGCTGCGCCTGTATGCCTGAAGGCTGCGCAGGCTGCTCCATGAAAGCGCCCCCAGAGACAAAAGGGCGGCCGAAATGTACACGCCCAGCAATATCCTTGCTTTTTTGGACATAAAAACACCTCTCTCAGGCTAATTTTGCCCGAAAGAGGTGTCTTTGTTGTGTGGTAAAAATTGCCTCAGCTCAGCTTTTCAAGACCGATGGCAAGTCTTCTCAGAGTTTCCTCTCTGCCAAGAATGCGGCAGATCTCAACGGCGCCGCCGGGTGTGACCGCCTTGCCGGCTGCGGCAATACGAACGGGCCACATGACCTTGGCGTTTTTGACCTGCATCTGCTCTGCCATGCCGGTCATGCAGTTGAGTATGCTCTCATCATCCCAGCTTTCAAGGGCTTCAAAGGCGGGAATGACCTTGCCCAGCACCTCAACGGAGGAGGCGGCGTCGCTCTTGGACTTTTTGTGTACAAAAAGCTCCTTGTCATACTCAGGCAGGCTGTCGAAGAAGTCCAGCTTTTCGGGTATCTCGCTGAGCACCTCGGTGCGCTGGTGGAGAATGGAGGCGATGGCTGCAGCGTCATAGGCCTCATTCTTCACCGCCTGACGGATGAAGGGCTCTGCCACGGCGGCAAAGGCCTCGGGGCTCATGGCGCGGATATACTCGGCGTTAAAGTAGCGCAGCTTGGTCTTGTCGAATATGGCGGGGGACTTGGATATGCCGGACATTTCAAAAACATCCTTAAGCTCGTCGATGGAGAATATCTCCTGCTCACCGCCGGGGCTCCAGCCCAGCAGGGCAACATAGTTGATGACCGCGTCGGTGAGATAGCCCTCTGCGATAAGGTCCTCGTAGGAGGGGTCGCCATGGCGCTTGGACATCTTGTTTTTCTCATCGCGCAAGACAGGAGAGCAGTGGACATAGCGGGGAATATCCCAGCCGAAGCCCTGATACAGCAGATTGTACTTGGGAGAGGAGGACAGATACTCGCTGCCGCGAACCACATGGGTAATGCCCATCAGATGGTCGTCAATGACATTTGCAAAGTTATAGGTGGGAAGACCGTCGCGCTTTATAAGCACCTGATCGTCCAGCGTGGTATTTTCCACCGTAATATCGCCAAAAATCTCATCATGGAAGGTGGTGCTGCCCTCGTGGGGGGTGCGCTGGCGGATAACATAGGGCTGACCCTCCGCTGCGCTGCGCTCAGATTCCTCCCGGCACATATCGCGGCAGGGATCGTCGCCGCGGTCAAACTCGCCGGAATCCTCCTCAGACTCGCTCTTTTCGCAGAAGCAGCGGTAGGCGTGTCCCTTTTCCACCAGAAGCTCGGCATATTCCTTATAAAGAGGCCGGCGCTGGGTCTGGATATAGGGGGCGACGGGGCCGCCTACATCGGGACCCTCGTCCCAGTTCAGGTGGCACTTGCGCATGGTGTTGTAGATGATATCAACAGCGTCCTCCACCAGTCGACCCTGATCGGTGTCTTCAATGCGCAGCAGGAACTTGCCGCCGTAGTGGCGGGCGATAAGATAGGTGTACAGAGCAGTGCGCAGATTGCCCACGTGCATATAGCCGGTGGGGGAGGGAGCAAAACGGGTACGGACCTCACCCTTGGGGATGCG
>JAZNUQ010000076.1:0-2449 GCA_045592365.1 Candidatus Limivicinus sp.
GCGCAGCCGTGACTGAGGGATTGTTATTGTCTTTTTCATCAACCCCTCCGTCATTTGCTTTGCAAATGACACCTCCCCTTACACAGGGGAGGCTTACGCTGCGGCGGGACTACTCATAGGCATAGCCTTTTTGGAACCACGGGCACAGCCCATGGTTTCCGGTTACAATGAAATGCAGACAGCCCCCGGTACGCATACCGGGGGCTGTCTGCATTGCTGTGGCTTCCCGGGGAACTGTTTTTGGCAAAGCCTGTATATGGAGTGTTGAAATATTAACAAATATGTGTTATAATGTTAACAAACTCTCATGCAGGCAGAGACTTTTGGAGGCACTGATATGGAAACCCTTAAAAACACACTCTTACCCATAGGCAAAATGGCAAAGGCGAATCGGGTCACCGTGGCCACGCTGCGGCTGTATGACAATATGGGGCTGCTGGCGCCGGTTTACACGGATGAGCAGTCGGGCTACCGCTATTATGATATACGCCAGGCCTCAAGGCTGGATTTTATTCGTTACATGAGGGATTTGGGACTGAGCCTTTCCGACATACGGGATTTGCTTGAGCAGGAGGAGATCACCCTTATAGAGGAAAAGCTGATAGAAAAACGAAAACAGATATACCGGCAGCTTGCAGAGCTAAACGAGATGCGCGAGGCCATAGACCGCACCATACAGTCCATTGACCGCTTCCGCAAATCTCCCGAGAGCGGCACCATTTCTCTGGAATTTATCGACCGGCGCTATATTCTTTACACCGATTGCCCGGTCAATTTTTACGAGTCCGGCATTGTGGCCTATGAAAAGACGATACAGGAGCTGCGCACGGAGCTGATGGAAAGGCAGATGCCTCAGATACTGTCCTACAATCTTGGCACCAGCGTAAAAAAAGAGAATTTGGAGCAGGGAATATTTGCCGCGGATAAGGTGTTTATATTTGGGGATGATAAGCTAAAGAACTACGGTGAGAATGTCAGGATGCTGGAGAGCGGGATGTACGCCTGCATATATCTGGACAATTTTGACGATGAGCAGAGCTGCGCCGGGCGGCTGCTGGATTACTGCCGCAGTCAGGGCTATATCATCGCCGGCGACTATATATGCGAGGAGCTGACCGAGTTCAATATCTTCGGCAACAGCCAGCGCAGCATGTTTCTCAGACTTCAGATCCCTGTAAAATTTCAAAAAAGGTCTTGACTCTCACCCAGCATAAGGGATTATGATAAATTCGTAACAAACAAAAAAGGAGGTCCAAGCAATGGACAAAATAAAAGTAGTACAGTACGGCTGCGGCAAGATGAGCAAGTACACTCTCCGCTACCTGCATGAAAACGGCGCACAGATCGTCGGCGCAATCGGCCGCGGCGCATCTCTGGGTCAGGATGTGGGCGACTGGGCAGAGCTGGGCATCAAGACCGGCGTCATCATTTCCGACAATGCAGAGAAGGTTCTGGACGAGTGCAAGGCGGATGTTGCCATTATCACCACCCGCAGCTTCATCGGTGACATTTACGAGGCAATAGAGCAGTGCGTCTCCCGCGGCATCAATGTCATCACCACCTGCGAGGAGGCCATCTATCCCTGGACCACCTCCGCAGCCATGATAAACAGACTGGACGCCATCGCCAAGGACAATAACTGCACCATCACCGGCAGCGGCATGCAGGACATCTACTGGATCAACTTCGTCGCTCTGGTTGCCGGCGGCTGCCACAAGATAAACAAGATCAAGGGCGCATACAGCTACAATGTTGACGAGTACGGCATCGCTCTGGCAAAGGCTCACGGCTGTGACCTGACCCCCGAGCAGTTCGAGGCAGAGATCGCTCACCCCGCAGAGTTCGAGCCCTCCTACGCATGGAACGCAGCAGAGGCCATCTGCAACAAGCTGGGTCTGACCGTAAAGAGCATCGAGCAGAAGCATGTTCCCTATGTTATCGACCACGACATTTACAGCTCCACTCTGGGCAAGGAGATAAAGGCCGGCAACTGCATCGGCATGTCCGCCGTTGTCACCATCCAGACCATGCAGGGCATCGAGATAGAGGAGGAGACCATCGGTAAGGTCTACGGCCCCGATGACGGCGATATGTGCGACTGGGAGATCTTCGGTGAGCCCAACACCAAGTTCAGCGTTGAAAAGCCCGCCACCGTTGAGCACACCTGCGCCACCATCGTAAACCGCATCCCCTCTCTGCTTCGCGCACCCGCAGGCTATGTGACCTGCGACCAGCTTGAGCCTGTGGAGTACCTGAGCTACCCCATGGAGTACTACTGCTGATTCAGTACCGGGAGATGATCCCACAAAATCATAAGCACCCGTATAACGGGTGGTTTGCACGAGCCCTATAAGGGCTTAATACAGGCTTAGGCTTAAGGCTTACGAAAATATTTTCTCTAGCACACATGCCCCACTGCCAACAAAAGTTGGCGGTGGGGATTTTTAAA
>JAZNUQ010000077.1:0-10674 GCA_045592365.1 Candidatus Limivicinus sp.
AATCATAAGCACCCGTATAACGGGTGGTTTGCACGAGCCCTATAAGGGCTTAATACAGGCTTAGGCTTAAGGCTTACGAAAATATTTTCTCTAGCACACATGCCCCACTGCCAACAAAAGTTGGCGGTGGGGATTTTTAAAGGCTCCCTTGTGTAAAGGGAGCTGTCGCGGCGCAGCCGTGACTGAGGGATTGTTATTGTCTTTTTCATCAACCCCTCCGTCATTTGATTTGCAAATGACACCTCCCCTTACACAGGGGAGGCTTACGCTGCGGCGGGACTACTCATAGGCATAGCCTTTTTGGAACCACGGGCACAGCCCGTGGTTCCCGGTTACAATAAAAAGCTCAGTCTTAACCAAGACTGAGCTTTTTATATGCAAGGGCTTAACCCTCAGCGTTTGCGCTTTATGAGCATGTAGAAGATACCGCCAAGGCTGACAGCGATAATTGAGAGCATCACGGCGATGGCGATTACAAGCCCCTTGCTGCCGCCGCCGTCTTCATCGGAGGCCGCCGGCGGAGCCGGGCTGTCCTCCGGTGACTGAGGCGCTTGGGTCTGAGACGGGGAAGCAGTCACCGCCGGTGCAGCCTCCGGCACAGGCAGAGCTTCAATTGGGCGCTTTTCCGTCTCGCCGCAGCGACTGCAGGTATATACCCTCTCCCCCTCCTTGCCGGGGGCGGGCTCCACGCTTATCTTTCCCGCATCCCAGCTATGACCGAGAGCGGGGATATCCGACCGGTCCTCATTGCCGCAGTTACACTCTCTGAGCATCATGCCGGGCTGGGTGCAGCTTGCCTCGGTAAGGGTCATCCACTCCCCATAGGCATGGCTGTGAGCCTGCTCTTCAACGCTTACTTTAATCTGAATAAATGAGCTGCCGTAAAAAACCTCAACCACCTGCTGACCGGGATTTATAAAGGCAAACTCCGGGTAGTCAAGACCCTGTCCGTGCCAGGAGTCAAACTGGCTGCCGTCGGGCAGATACACGCGAACGCCCATGCCGGTGGGGTCAAAGGCCTCGCCCAGAGTGTAGCTGAGCTTTGTGGGAGGCGAGATAAGCTCAAGGGTGGTAACGGCGTTATAGTACTCGGTGCGGATAAGTCGGCTGTATTGGGGCTGGCTTCGCTGACCGTCAGCGGTGACATTCCACACCCCGTAGCAGTAATACCTCACCCCAAGCTCCTGCGGCACGGTGTAGCTGCTGCCGTTGGCGTCAAGAATTGCCATAATGGTGGAAATATCATTGACCGTGGTGCTGTACCACTGTATTTCAAGCCAGCCCTCCGCCGGGGACGCCACATCGGTAAAAAGCTGAATGCTGTCACCGCCCATATTGGCGTAGCAGTCCGGCATCTGGGAATTTATAACCGGCGTCTGGGGTGCGGCACAGGCGCTGACCGTCATACAGGCCATCAGCAGCAAAGCCGCAGCAAAGCAAACAATTCTTTTCATAGCTTAGTCTCCAAATCAGAATTTACCGCTTCTGCCGCTGCCTCCGCCGCCCACATGGGCTTTTGAGGAGGAGGCGAAGCTGTCATCGTCGTTACAGAATGTGTCATAGCTGTCATACAGCTTTTCAACGGTGGAATCGTAAAACACATCCTCGCTGAGCGTCACGGAAAGGCCCTTGCTTACATAGCTCAGAGCCTCGCCTCTTTCCGCAGGGCGCTTGCGCTTACCGAACTGGAGGCACAGATAGACAATCCCCGTCAGCAGTGCAATTACTGCGGAAATAATAATTCCGCCCAGAGCCGACCTTCGCACAGGCTGCCCCTGTTCGGCAAGGCCGAAAAACTCATCGCAGCAGCTTACAAAGGCCGCTGCCCCATCGTACCAGCGGTTTGCACGCAGATGCGGCAAAAAATGCTCCTCCAGCCGCTTCTGACCCCATGGGTTCAGGGCATACTCGGCTCTGTCACCGTAGACAAAGAAGCTGAAATCCCGCTCCTTCATGCTCAGCAGCAGCAAAATACCGTCTCTGTCCTCGCCCATACCCAGCTCATGCTGATGGTAATATGTATAATTTACCTTGAAAATCTTATTGTACTTTGCAAGCTGGCGGTAATCCTCCACTATCAGCAGATATATACCGCAGACGTGCTTTTCGCTTGCCTCGGCTGCCATTGTCTCAATGGCCTGCTGCTCCTCACCGGTGAGAAGGCCGTAGCTGTCGTTAAGATATTCGCCCTCAAAGGGACTGTGGCGGGTATAGCTCTGCTCCTGAGCAAAGGCGCTTGAAGCCATGATAAGCATAAGCAAAAGCGCGGAAAGAAAGGCAATTGATCTTTTTTTCATCGTCGCCCCTCCTCAATGCACTATAAGCCATGTTATGGCAGAGCCGATGGCGCTGATGCCGGCACAGATGCCCATAAATCTCAGCACCGCTCTTGCATAATCCACCGGCACCTCGCCGGCGGTTTTGCCGGTCTGGCCGTTCACTGCGTATAGCCAGCGCCTGCCCCGCCACCTGACGCTGAGAAGCCAGACGGGAAACAGCGCATAATGCACCTGACCCTTGCGAACGCCCACATTTTCGCCTGCAAAACTGAAGCTGTCATAGCCGCTCAGGGTCTTTTCCATTTCCATGCGCAGGCTCTGCCGGCAGCGATCCATGGCCTTTTCCTCGCAGTCCTCGGGGCTCAAATCGTACTTATCCGCGTAAAAGCCCGGCAGATAGCCGGTGGAAAACTTACGAAGTCCGCTGTAATTGAAGGGCTCGATGGAATCGGTGTACTTATCCGGAATGCGGCTGCTTGCATCCACCGGCACCTTTTCAAAGCGCATATTGCCGCCGCGGCGCACCCGGTAATGGCGCGTGATGCGAACATCACCCTGATAATTGCTTTTCAATTGCTTAGTTGTGGCCTCATAATTTATCTTGCCCCAGGCCATGCCGTCAAAAAGCCAGTAGGGCAGATAAACTCCCCTCACCTTGTCAAGCACGCCCTCTTTGCCGAATTTGCGGGGCAAAAGGGTCCTGTCGGTAAAATGCTGCTTAAGCTGCAGCTGCGCCTGATGACTGTTGAGCTTGAAGGGAATGATATAGTCCGGCTTGAAGCCCGCCTCAAAGCTGCTTCTGATAACGGCATGGTTGCCGCAGTAGGGGCAGAAGGTAGCCGCAGTATCCCGGTGGCATATAAGCTCCGCTGCGCAGGAGGGGCAGCTGTACATTGAAAGCTCCTTGCCATCCCAGCTTTCAAGCCCGGAGCAGTCCCACAGGCCGCTGTCCTTCTCAGGGGCAGTCTCCGGCGGGTAGCTTCCGCCGCAGTGTCCGCATAGGAGCATCCCCGTCTCTGTATCGTAGCTCAGCGAGGCCGAGCAGTTGGGACATTTATGGTTTTCTATCATTGTTCAGGTGACCTGCCTTATTTGCATTTATTATACAGTATATAATTTAATGAATTAATTTGTCAAATACAAAAGCAAATATCTGTTGAGATTTTCCCCGGCTGCATTTATAATGTTTATAAAATACATATTAAGGAGAAACGCCATGGATTACACTCAGGTTCTCATTGAAGCCAGAAAGCACATCGGCCCCAACTGCAAGGCCTGCCCCGTGTGCAATGGTCTTGCCTGCGGCAACACCATCCCCGGCCCCGGCTCCAAGGCCCCCGGCAACGGCGCGCACGATAACTGGAAGGCATGGCAGCAGCTCAGACTGAACATGGACTGCATCGCGCCCGCCGGTGCGGTGGACACGAGCCTTGAGCTTCTGGGCAGGCAGCTTGAGCTGCCGCTGATAACAGGCCCCATCGGCTCCACCAAATGGCAGTACACCCCGGAAAGCGATGTGCGCGATTTTAACCGGGATGTGGCTGAATGCGCTGTAAGGCTGGGCATTGCCGGCTCCTTCGGTGACGGCATAGAGCCCGATGTGTACACCGACTCTCTCAGATACAGCGGAGAATTCGGCGGCTCCTCCATGCCCATACTAAACCCCTATTCCGACGAGGAGATAAAGGCAAAGATCGCTCTGGCAAACGAGGTGGGGGTGTTTGCTCTGGGCGTGGTTATCGACAGTGCGGGGCTTCCCCATCTGAGGCAGAAGAACATAAGCGCAGGCACCAAAACCGTGGAGCAGCTTCGCGCCCTCAGGGAATTCAGCAAGGCACCCTTTGTGATAAAGGGCGTAATGAGCGCCAAAACCGCTTTAAAGGCGGTGGAGGCGGGAGCCGACGCCATCATCGTATCCAATCACGGCGGCAGAGTACTGCCCTTCTCCCCGCCCACGGCGGAGGTACTGCCGGAAATCGCCGATGCGGTAAAGGGAAAGACAAAGATAATAGTTGACGGCGGCATACGCAGCGGTATTGACATTTTCAAGGCTCTGGCGCTGGGCGCCGACGCGGTCATGATGTGCCGCCCCATTCTGGTAAGCTGGTACGGCGCAGGGCAGCAGGGTATTGAGATACTGGTAAACAAGCTGAAGGCAGAGCTTGACGATGTGATGTACATGTGCTCGGCAAGAAAGCTCAGCGATATAAGCCGGGACATGATAAGATTTTGATATTGATTGAAAAGAGCTTGAGTGCCGAATAAGCACCAAAGCTCTTTTAATTCTATCTTTTTTCGGCCTCCCAGCTGCGTATTGCGCCGCTGTATCCGTCTATCTCAAACTCGTATTCCATTCCGTCATAGATTATCCTGCCCTCATACTCAAGCCTGCCGTCATCGTAGTCTGTTTCAAAGCCGCGTATATCATCCACCGTGGCGCCCGGCACCTGAGCCAGGGCTATGGCCTTTGCATCCTCTGCGCTGATGCTTTCCCCCTGGGCAAAGCCCTGCGGCCGGCCCTCAGCGTCAAGGTCAAACCTTAAAATCTCGCCGCTGTATGCGTCAATGTCATAGTCATACTCGGTGTAGTCTGCGGTGTAGAACTCTATCTCATAGCACTGCCTGCCGTCCTCCCGCTCAAGGCGGTTTTTCACCACGGTGACCTGCTCGGCGGTAAAGCCGGCATTTTCAAGGGCTATGCCCAGTGCGGCCTCGCTGCCTATGGTGTCCGCCCCGCCCTGAGGCGCTTCCTGCTGCACAGGAGCCGATACCGGCGGCTCAGCCACCGTGGAGGCAGACTGCCTGCTGTCTATGACCCTGCCGGAGATTGCGTCAATGTCATACTCGTATTCAATGCCGTCTGCTCTGAACTCCACCTGATAATAGTCCGTGCTGCCGCGGCTTTCAAGGTCGGTGTCGGTAAAGCTCACCTTGGCCGGATCAAAGCCCGCAGCCTGAGCGGCTATGTTTTTTGCGCTATGCGCCCCTATATACTCCACTCTGCCGTGGTTTACGGCGCAGCCGGTCACAGAGAGGGCAAGCACAAGGGATAATATTATAAATAATCTTTTCATATCAATGTCTCCTTTCCTGCTGTGAGCCTATCATAAAGGGGAAACATTAAATCAACATGAAATGAAATCATAAAATTTCGGGAATTTTCAGGGTGAAGCAGCTTCCCCTGCCCGGGACGCTTTCAAGCTCCACCGTACCGCCGTGGCTCTGTGCTATCTGCCGCACAAGGGAAAGCCCCAGCCCCGCTCCGGCATTTTCGCTGTGGGAGGGGTCGCCCCGGTAAAAGCGCTGCCATATCTTCTCCTGCTCCTCAGGGGCTATGCCCGGCCCCTCATCGCTGAACGAAAGGCAGGCGCTGCCATTTTCACGGTAGACACTAAGCCGTAGCCTGCCGCCGCCGTATCTCATGGCATTGTCAAAAAGATTTTGCATAAGGCGCTTCAGGAGCAGGGCGTCGGCCTTTACAAACACCCGCTCCCGGCGCTCAAGCAGTGCACGCTCCGCCATGTCCCCCTGCTCGGTGAGAAACTCCTCCGTCAGGGCGCAAAGCTCCAGCCTTTCCGCCTTAAGCTGCTCCGTCCCCTGCTCAAGCCTTGTCATGCTCAGAAGCCTGTTGATAAGGCCGCTCATCCTGTCGGCCTGCCGCTCTATCATTTCCATGCTTTCCTTCATCTCCTGCTCCGTCTCCCCGTATTTGCGGGAAAACTCGCAGGCGCCCTTGATGACGGACACAGGGGTTCTGAGCTCGTGGGATGCGTCGGCGGTAAACTGCTTTTCCGCCTCAAAGGCGCGCTCAAGCCGTCCCAGCAGCCGGTCAAAAACCGCCGCCAGCCGCGTAAACTCGTCCCTGCCCTCTTTTATGCCTATCCTGCGGGAAAGGTCGCCGCCGTCGTTTATGGCCTCCGCCGTGTCGCTTATGCGCTGCAGGGGCATAAAGGAGCGGCGCAGTATAAGATAGGCCCCCAGAGCGGACAAAAGCAGGAACACCGGCAGCACCGCCAGCGCCACCGTAAGCATTGTGCCCGTTGCCTGTCCGCTGTCCGGCAGCTCTATAAGGCCGCGAAGCCACAGCCCGTTATCCCAGCCCTCGGGCAGCCACACATCCAGCAGCAGATAGCTGCCCTCCGGCTGCTCCACGCTGCGGATAAGGCCGTTTTCAAAGTCCGGGGAGCTTTTGAAGGAAACAGGTATCTGCCCTGCAAGCAGACTTTCATTGCGGCTGTAAACAAGTGTTGTCACCCCGCCGCTGTAAAACTTAAAGTCTGCCGAGAGCTTAAGACCGCTTTCCTCCATGCTCACACAGTCAAGATTTGCCTTCACCGCATGGGTAAGCTGCTGCCGGGCGGTCATTGTAAGCACCCTTGAGCTGATCAGCAGCAAAAACAGCAGAAGCGTTGCGGCAAGCAGCGCCATAAGCGCCGTGAGCCAAAGGGTGATGCGCAGCTTTACGCTTGTTCTTTTCACCCTCACTCCCCCTTTTCTCTCAGCACCCAGCCCACGCCCCGAACCGTGTGCAGAAGCTTTCTCTCCCTGTCGGCGTCGATCTTCTTTCTCAGCCTGCTCATGTACACATCAATATTGTTGGAGGAGCCGGAAAACTCAAAATTCCATATCTGCTCCTCAAGCTGCCTGCGGGATATGACTATACCCTGATTTTTTATCAGGTATTCAAGTATGCTGAACTCCTTGGGCAGCAGCACTATTTCCTCCCCGCCGCGGAAAACCCGGCGCCGGGCGCAATCCACCCGCAGGTCGGCAAGCTCAAAGTCATTGCTCCTGCTGCCTGCCCTTTTGCGGGTCATGGCCCGTATCCTGGCAAGAAGCTCGTCAAAGTCAAAGGGCTTTACAAGATAGTCATCCGCCCCAAGGTCAAGCCCTCTCACACGGTCGCTTACGGCGTCTCTTGCGGTAAGCATAAGCACAGGCGTAGTGCTGCCTGCAGCGCGAAGCTCCTCCAGAAGGGAAAAGCCGTCCTTCCCCGGCATCATCACATCCAGCAGCAGTCCGTCATATTCCGCACATTTCAGATACTCCGCCGCCTCAAGGCCGTCAAAGCAGCTGTCCACACTGTAACCGCTGCGGCTGAGCACCTTTACAATCAGCCTGTTTAAATCCCGGTTATCCTCCGCCACAAGAATACGCATACCCGCACCTCCCTTTTTTCCGATTATGCCATAGAGCAAAAACACAGTCAATTTAACACTTTGCAAATTTTTTAAAAAACTACTTGACAAACGGCGATTTTGTGTTATTGTATTAATCGTCTAATACAATAACACATGGAGGTGACCTATGAATTGGAATTTCAGCAATGACGCGCCGATATATTCTCAGCTTATAGAGCATATAAAGGCCGCCATTGTTACCGGGCAGTTTGCCCCGGGTCAGCGGCTGCCCTCGGTGAGAGACATTGCAGCCGAGGCGGGAGTAAACCCCAACACCATGCAGCGTGCCTTCTCGGAGCTTGAGCGGGAGGGGCTGGTGTACAGCCAGCGCACCTCAGGCAGATGTGTGACCGAGGAGCAGACGGTGATCGACAAAACCAAGGCCGCCCTTGCAGTTAAGCACATCGATGCTTTTCTCGCCGCCATGGAAGCGCTGGGGTACAGCGGCCCGGAGGCGGCAGCGGCACTGACGCAGGCACTTGAAAGGAAAGGAGACGAACTTAAATGAGTGTATTGACCTGTACCGGGCTCAGCAAAAGCTACGGCTATATAAAGGCTCTTGATGATGTAAGCCTCAGCATAGAGCCCGGGCGCATCGTGGGACTTCTGGGCCCCAACGGCAGCGGAAAAACCACCCTTATAAAGCTGGCCAACGGCCTGTTGAGCCCCGGCAGCGGCAGCATAAGCGTCTGCGGCTATGCTCCCGGTGTTGACAGCCACGCCCTTGTAAGCTATCTGCCGGAGCGCTGCTCCATCCCGCTGTGGATGAGCGCAGAGCAGCTGGTGGACTTTTATGAGGATTTCTACCCTGACTTCAAGCGGCAGGCAGCCATTGAAATGCTCCAGCGGCTGAACATTTCCCCAAAGCAGCGCATAAAGCAGATGAGCAAGGGCACAAGGGAAAAGGTGCAGCTTATTATGGTGATGAGCAGAGCGGCAAAGCTCTATCTGCTGGATGAGCCTATCGGCGGCGTGGACCCGGCAACCCGGGATTACATCCTCAACACCATAATCACAAACTACAACCCCGAGGCCTCCGTAATAATCTCCACACACCTTATCTCCGATGTGGAAAAGGTGCTGGATGAGGTTATCTTCATAAACCAGGGACGCATTGTGCTCCACTCCCCGGTGGACGCTATCCGTGAGGAAAAGGGCATGAGCGTTGACGCTCTTTTCAGGGAGGTGTTCAGATGCTGAAAAAGCTCCTTAAGCACGAGCTTCGTGCCACCGGGCGCATCATGCTGCCCATGTTTGCCGTGGTTCTGCTGTCCTCAGTTCTGGCGAACCTGTCCAGCCGGGTACTCTTGATGTCCGACAATGATTTTCTCGGCTTTCTGGGCGTCATGCTGATGTCAGTGTTTGTCCTGGCAATTCTTGCCATGTGCATTATGGCCTTTGTGCTGATGATACAGCGCTTTTACAAGAGCCTTCTGCAGGATGAGGGCTATGTGATGCTTACGCTGCCGGTGTCGGTGCATCAGCATGTGTGGTCAAAGCTGCTGTGCTCCCTGCTGTGGTATGTGGGCGCTGCGGCAGTGGCGGTTCTTGCAATAATCATCGTGTCCTTTGATATTGAATTTGCAAAGCAGGTGGCACGCTTTTTCAGGGACCTTGTTGAGATGCTGCCAAAGCTGGATATGAGCGCTTTAAACATCGTGCTTTTCGCCATTGAAATGCTGCTGTTTATACTTGTGGGCGCTGCGGCAAGCTGTCTGGAGTTTTATGCCGCCCTTTCTGCGGGACACAGCTTCTCCGGCAACAAGATACTGCTGTCCGTGGCCTTTTACTTCGGCGCTCAGTTTGCCCTGCAGCTTATCTTCGGCGGCATTACGCTGGCACTGAATTTTTCGGGTCTGTCGTACGGCTATTCTTCCTTCACCAATGCCGCAGCTTCAATTCACGCGCTGATGCTTACCATGATACTGTGCGTGGCCCTTGTAGGCGCAGTCTTCTACCTTATAAGCACACACTTTCTCAAAAAGCGCATCAATCTTGAATAATAAAAAAAGAGGAACCGGTTGGTTCCTCTTTTCTGTTTACAGCCTCCATCAGCTCCCTGTCTTCCGGGCTTTCAAGAACCTGTCTGAGTATCTGATTGAAAATCTTCACAGCTCGTGCCTCCATTTATTTTTCTCATTATTTCCTTTGCGTTATACAGTTTAACCTCAAGCACCTTCACATTCAAGCGTGGGATCACAAATCGGCATTCTGCACAGTTTGCCCCGGCGCTTACAGCGTTTTGCCAAGTCCGGCACGCTGTACCTATCGCCTGAGAACTTTCGGGATAAACAGTCAGAATTTTGCATACTTCAATTTTTTAAAGCATTTTGCACACATTTCAGCCGGGAAATTTAGACAAATTTATGAAATTGCTCAAAAAAATATTTTCTTTTCAATTGCGTACGCAAAAGCCTTGTGATATAATTGCAGTGTCGTAAAGTATCTTCCCGCATTATGCCCATGTAAAAAATGGAGGATGAGCGACCTTCGGGCAGGCTCATCGCCATTAAATAAAACAACAAGTATGAGAAAGGACGATTTCATGGACGCAAAGTATAATGCCCTGTTTACCCCCTGGAAAATTGGCAATGTGGAGATTAAAAACCGCATAGTCCAGTGTTCCATGGGCGGCACCTCCCTTTTCGGTTGGCTGGAGCCCAACCATTTCGATAAGGAAGCAGCCTACTTCCTGCTCAACAGAGCACAGGACGGCGTCGGCCTTATCCTCCCCGGCATGCAGTGTGTCAAGGACCAGCTGGGTATCCCCGGCAGAAAGTGGCTGTATCAGAACGACCTGATGTTCAAGCAGCTCAAGGAGTACATGGTGGAGTTCCACAAGACCGGCGCCAAGATGTTCATTCAGCTGGCCGCAGGTATGGGACGTTCCATGGCTATCAACGGCTGGATGACCGTTCTGCACAAGAACGACATCCTCAACAAGATTGCAAGCCCCATTGTTGACGTTCAGTACTGCTGCGCATCCGCTTCCGAAACTCCCAACCGCTGGAACGAGACCATCACCTCCCGTGCTCTGACTGTCGAAGAGATTCACGAGATGGTTGAAGCCTTCGGCAAGACCGCAAAGCGTCTGAGAGAAGCCGGTGTTGACGGTGTTGAGATTCACGCCGTTCACGAAGGCTATCTGCTTGACCAGTTCACCATGAAGAACTGGAACTTCCGTACCGACGAGTACGCCGGCACCTTCGAAAACC
>JAZNUQ010000078.1:0-15227 GCA_045592365.1 Candidatus Limivicinus sp.
GTCAAAAAAGTCATTTATGACTTTTTTGACTGCGCTTCAACCGCCAAGCATTTTGCATAACGCAAAATGCTGCTTCGCCCAAAAAGCTTGTGAATACAAGCTTTTCTGTGGCGGGTTATTGTACTTCGAGGGGGGCCTTGCCCCCTCGCGCTCCCCCGCGGCTCTATACTTTACGGCTTGTAGCGTAGTTTTTTGACAGTCTCAAACCGGCCTGCGTTGTTTACGCAGGCCGGTTTCAGTTTATTGTCAGTTATTGTCAGCTGAACTTGACGGCGGCGCGTTCCACCTCAAGGAGCTTCTTATAGCTTTCGATGTAGCGGTCAAAGCCCTCCACATCCTCCTCGAGAGGCTCAAACACCGTTGCGCTCACATCGGCAAATACCTTGCCGTTCAGGTAGTCCTCAAGGCTTTCACCGGCTGCCTTGTTGGCAGCGTAGGCCGCCAGCAGAGCCATGCCGTAGGGGCCGCCCTCGCCGGCAGTCTCCATGCAGCTTACGGGAGCCTTGCAGGCCGCGGCCATGTAGCGCTGGCCTACAACGGGGGTCTTGAAAAGACCGCCGTGGCCGGTGAGAGAGTCAATGGCCACATTTTCCTCCGCCAGAATGTCCATGCCCAGCTTCAGGGTGGCCATGGTGGAATAAAGCTGGGAGCGGAAGAAGTTTGCAAGAGTGAAGCGGCTGTTCTGCAGGCGCAGCACAAGAGGTCTGCCCTCGTCAAGATGGGTCACGCCCTCACCGGCCATGTAGTTGCACACAAGCACACCGCCGCAGTCCGGGTCTCCCTCAAGGCTCTTTTCGTAGAGCTTCGTATAAAGCTCGCCGGGGCCGGGCTCTGCGCCAAAGAGCTGAGCCGTTTCCCTGAGCACCTTTACCCATGCGTTTGAGTCGTTGGTGCAGTTATTACAGTGTACCATGGCGACAGCCTTGCCGGTGGGAGTGGTCACAAGGTCGATTTCCTCATAGACCTTTTCCAGAGGCCGCTCAAGCACCACCATGGAGAATATGGAGGTACCGGCGCTCACATTGCCGGTTCTGGGTGCAACTGCATTGGTGGCGGTCATGCCGGTGCCGGCGTCGCCCTCAGCCGGGGCAAAGGGGATGCCCGGGCGGAGCACGCCCCCCAGAAGCTCCGCGCCCGCCTCGGTAAGGCAGCCTGCATTGTCCCCTGCCAGAAGCACTCCGGGGAGTATCTGCTCCAGCGTCCAGGGTCTTGCCTTGATCGCGGGAAGCCGGGCAAACTTTTTGAGCATTTCTTCGTCGTAGCAGTTCTTTTCACTGTCAATAGGGAACATGCCGGAGGCCTCGCCTATGCCGATGGCGTTTACGCCGGTAAGCATGTAATGCACATAGCCTGCCAGAGTGGTGATGTGGGCTATTTTATCAATATGCTCCTCACCGTTGAGCACCGCCTGATACAAATGGGCAATGCTCCAGCGCTGAGGAATGTTGAAGCCGAAAAGCTCCGTCAGCTCTGCGGCGGCCTGACCGGTCATGGTGTTCTGCCATGTGCGGAAGGGCACCAGCAAATTCCAGTCCTTGTCAAAGGCAAGGTAGCCGTGCATCATGGCGGATACACCCATGCAGGCTATATTCTCAGCCTCCTCAAGCTCCGAGATGGCCTCCCGAAGCCCTTCCCAGACCTGCTCCATGGGATAGGTCCACACGCCGTTTTCAAAGGTGCTTGCCCATGTATAGTCGCCGGAAATAACGGGCAGATGCTTTTCGTCAATACCAACGGCCTTGATGCGGGTAGAGCCCAGCTCAATGCCAAGATAAATTTTGCTCATTATTTACCTCCAGGGATTTTCTCCTGCATAGGGCAGGCTCTTGGGCTGATTATAGGCTATATCCTTAACGCCCAGATACTTGAATACTTCAAACAGCGCCTTGCCGTAATGGCCGAAGACTACTGCGCCGTGGTGGGGGTAGCGCTTTGCTATGAGCACATGGCGGTAAAAGCGCGCCATTTCGGGAATGGCAAACACACCTATGCCGCCAAAGGAGCGGGTCTTGACCGGCAGCACCTCGCCCTGAGCGATGTAGGAGCGCAGAACGCCCTCACTGTCGCACTGGAGGCGGTAGAAGGTTATGTCAGATGCTGCAATGTCCCCCTCAAGGGTGCCGCGGGTAAAGTCCGGCTCCGAGCCTGCCGGCTCAAGGAGGCGGTGCTGGATAAGCTGATACTTCACCGCACAGTCGCTGCACATCTTGCAGTTTGGAGTGTTGCCGCAGTGGAAGCCCATAAAGGTGTCCTTTATGTCATAGTCGAAGCGGCCGGCAATGTCCTCGTCATAGATGTATTTGGGTACGGTGTTGTTGATGTCAAGCAGAGTGACGGCGTCACCGGAAACACAGGCGCCGATATACTCGCTGAGAGCACCGTAAATGTCCACCTCGCAGGCTACGGGTATTCCCCGGGCGGCAAGGCGGGAGTTTACATAGCAGGGCTCAAAGCCGAAGGCCTCGGGAAAGGCAGGCCAGCACTTGTCCGCAAAAACCACATAGTCTCTTGCGCCCTTGTGCTGCTCTGCCCAGTCAAGCAGCGTCAGCTCAAACTGAGCCATACGCCGAAGCAGATCCGGGTAATAGCGCCCCTCGCCCATCTCAGCCGCCATATCGGCACAGACCTCGTCCAGTCTGGGGTCATTGGCGTGAGCCTTGTATGCCACCAGCAGGTCAAGCTCGGAGTTTTCCTCTATCTCCACGCCCAGCTCATAAAGCCCCTTTATAGGTGCGTTGCAGGCGAAGAAGTCCTGAGGTCTGGGGCCGAAGGTGATTATCTTAAGACCCATAACGCCCAGAATACCCCTTGCCACAGGGACAAAGTCCTTTATCATAGCGGCACATTCCTCAGCGCTTCCCACAGGATACTCGGGGATATAGGCGCGCAGCTTACGCATACCAAGATTGTAGGAGCAGTTGAGCATGCCGCAGAAGGCGTCTCCGCGTCCGTTTATCATGTCCCCATCGCCCTCAGCGGCGGCTATGTACATAACAGGGCCGTCAAAGTGCTTACAAAGCAGGGTCTCGGGGGTTTCAGGGCCGAAGTTTCCGAGAAATACCACAAGAGCATTGACGCCCTGTGCCTTCACATCGGCCACAGCAGCCAGAGCGTCCTTTTCATTTTCAACGGTGATGGGGCATTCGTAAAGCTCCCTGCCGTAGGCCTCGACTATGGCCTGACGGCGGGAGATGGACAGGCCTATGGGGAAGCAGTCGCGGGATACGGCGACTATTCCAAGGCGTACTTCCGGGATGTTTTTCATAGCGGCATCTCTCCTATCTGAATTTAATTACCTGTATTTTTTACAAAACCTGAGTTTTGTGTATTTCCTGCTGTCAGGCGGCGTTTATGCGTATCACGGGTCGGATTGCTCGCTCGGAGTTATCCACCTGAGTGCCGTTAAAGCTGAGGTAGCCTCCGGAGCCCACTTCACAGGCATTGGCGTCCGAGCCGCCGTTGGAGCGCAGCCACCACCAGCAGCGTGTAGAGTCGGGTATCTCAAGCCACACTCCCTTATCGCATACATAAGGTGTTGCCTGCGCGTAGAGCTGGCTGTAGGGCTGCTCCACAGGCTGGGCTATACCGTAATAGCCCATTATCTCCTGAAGGCTGGGCAGATACACACGGTCGTAGGTAATGCTTCCGCAGCTTGTGCCGTAAACCGGGTTGGGCTCATTGACCACGGTGCTTGTCAGAAGCATTGCCTCCTCCTCGGCGCTGAAGGCGGTGGAAAGGAATTCTCCGTTGAGGAAGCGGCGTATCCCGGAGTTTTCCCATGTTACGGCAGTATACTCATTGTGATAGGGTACAACATCCAGACAGTAAAGGCTCATTGCAACAAGCTCCTCACCCTCCCGCTCCATAACAAGCCAGAGGATGTCCTCCGCTCCATTTTCACTCTTGCCGTCCTGCTCGTAATGCCCCAGCTTCACAAGCTGACCGGGCTGAGCCTGTGAAAGCTCCGCCAGCTCATAATTTTCCTCGTCGGGGCGGTTCATTTTCTCCAGATATTCCGCCTTGGTGGAAAGTCTGCGTATCTCGCCTGCTTCAAGCTCTGCCAGATGCTCTGCGTTAATAACAAGGTCAATGGAGTTGGGCCCGTCGGAAATGCCGCCCACCACAATGCCCACCAGCTCGCCGTAAGCGTTGAGCACCGGCCCGCCGCTGTTGCCGCCGATGGAGTGATAGTTTGAAAGTATGTAGTTGACCCCGTTATCCTCATGGCTGCTCTTCATAATAATGCCGTCGGAAATACAGGGGTAAATCCCCATAGGCGCACCGAGGGCATACACATCCTCGCCCTCTCTCAGGCCGTGAGTATTGAGGCTCAGCGGCTCACGCTCAAAATCCACCCGCAGCAAAGCAAGGTCGGGATTTTCGCAGACGGCTATTACCTCAAGCACATCATAAACGCTGCCGTCACTGGTCTTCACCGTCAGCCATTCGTTTCCGGCGATAACATGGTTATTGGTGGCTATGGTGTTCTCCTCGATAAAAAAGCCGGTACCGCCTCCGCCTGCGCCTTCGATATGTACCACACTGTCAATATAGTTTGCAAAGATGTCCGCCGCCGTCATGGGGACAGCCTCCGCTTCCGCGACAGGGACGGGTGTCTCTGCGGGCTGGGACCGGGTTTTTGCGGCGCAGCCTGCAAGCATAATAAGCACCGGTAAAAGTATCAGGGACAGAGCTCTTTTCATATCCGCACCCCTAAGCATACAAATTAGTACTTTTTAGTATTTTTCTTGAATTCTATTTTATGGTAAAACAGCGAAAATTACAAGAGCACAATGCAAAATAAACAAAAAATATTTTTTAGTAATGCATATCTCTCTGTTATAGTGAACAAATTTTCCTCGGTTAAGCGCACAATTGCAATGTCACCGGCAAATGGAACACGAATAAACGCGGCACCGCATACACGGCACCGCGTTTATTCGTGTTCGCCTTGTCAAATCGGGGCCTTTTGGCGCGTTATACGGCCGGGGAAATTTTAGCGTCGCATTTTTTGAAAAAGCGTGATATGATGTAGGCATAATACACAGGAGGCGGCAGATGGACATTCAGAAATACAAGCTCCGGGAATACATGGAAAAATACCCTCAGGCAAAGCTCAGGGATCTTGTGCGCACCATGCTGTATGACAGCATAATCAACTTGCAGCTGCTTCCGGGCACAAGGCTCAATGTGAACCAGCTTGCAAGCACCCTTGGCATTTCCCGAACTCCGGTGGCAGAGGCTGTGGCCATGCTGACGGAAGGCGGCTTTGTGGTAAATCATCCGGGGCAGGCCGGCAGCTTTGTGCTGAGCCTCACTCTCAAGGACATGATAAGCCTTTACCGCGCCCGCACAGCCATAGAGTGTGAGGCCGCCGCAATATGCGCCCACAGTCTGGGTGAGGACACCGTCAGAGAGCTTTCACTGCTGGCTGAGGCCTTTAAGGACAGTGTGCTGCGCAAGGATATACGGGGCATGAAGGATACGGATATGCCCTTTCACAGGCTGATAATCAATTCCTGCGGCAATGATTACATAATAAAAAGCTATGAGCAGCTTCTTCCAAAGCTGACAATGTATCAATCCTCCATGACGGAGTTTATATATCTCAGCGAGAGCGAGGAAAATCCCTGGCTGCCCAGCGTTACCTATAACCACATATCCGTTGTCTCCGCCATAAGGCTGAGACTTCCTGAGCTTGCACGGCAGGCCATGGCCGACCATGTCAATGCAAGTCTCAGCTTCACCTCCCTATTCGGAGACGGGGCAGACCCCTTCCTCCAGCTTGAGCAGCGCAGCGCAAAGACAGCGGAGGAGGCATAAACGATGGAGGATAAAATAATCATAAACGCTGCCACACCGGCAGACGCCGGGGCCTTGCTTGAGATATACTCCCACTATGTTCTCAACACCGCCATCTCCTTTGAGTATGAGGTGCCGGATATAGCCGAATTTACCCGGCGCATAGAGCATGTGCTGGAGAGCTTCCCCTATCTTGCCGCCCGGCGGGGCGATGAGCTTCTGGGCTACGCCTACGCCAAGGCCTTTCACGAGCGCAAGGCCTATTCATGGGTGGTGGAGGTCAGCATCTATGTATCAAAGGATGCCCGTGGGCTGGGGCTTGGCCGCAGGCTATATGAGGAGCTTGAGGAACGGCTTAAAAAGCAGGGGGTCATCCATCTTGTGGCCTGCGTTGCAGACCCGGAGACGGAGGACGAATACCTAAGCCACAACAGCCGCAATTTCCACCGGCACATGGGCTTTGAGCTTTTCGGAGAATTCAGGCGCTGCGGGCGCAAGTTCGGCCGCTGGTACAATATGCTCTGGCTCTCAAAGCAGATAAACGGCTTCACCGAGCCTCAGCCGGATATTATTCCGCTGGGGAAAATTTAAAGCATAGAAAAAACAGCGTTTGCGGAAATTTACCGCAAACGCTGTTTGTTTTTCAGTCAATCAGCAGCTCTGCAAGTTCTTTAAACCTTGGAGTATCCACCTTCACAGTCTCCACCCCTTCACGACCGCTCTCATACTTAACGGAAAATGTTGCCGTTTTGTATCTGCCATTCGCTCTGCCTGCGGCAATTCCCAACGCAGCACCGCACACGCCTCCAAGGGCAGCGCCGATCAGTCCACGCGCCGCAGTGCCCACCGCTTCCTTGCCGTGCTCATTTTGCACAGAGATTAATACCGCAGCCACAGGTGTAGTGTCCAGTCTTTTGCGCTCCTGTTCCGCTTCTCTGTATCCGGCATTGGCTTCTTTCATGGCACGCCATTCCCGCACCGCCTCTTCTCTCATGCGGGCCGCTTCTTCCTTTGTTCTCAGCGGCGCCTTTTTTCGACAGGCAAGCGTAAGCCATATCAGCAAGGCTTCCACAGCAGCACCCACCACAAACACAGTGCCGTTCCACTGCCCTATAAGGCCAACGCTCATTGAAAGTCCCCACAGCCCGGCCAAAAAGCCAAACAATACCATAAGCCCGGCCCATGCGCCGGTTCTGTATTTTTTCACGGCTTTCCCCCCCCATATCGCAAGCTACCTGTTAAATCGCCTTGCGTAGCCGCATTTGCGGCAAAGCTCCTCCACCGCCCTCCGGCGGGAAAAGCCATCGTACATGGTCTTGGCTCTCGTAGAGGAGAGTATCTCCTCCATGCTCTGTTCAAAGATATTGCCCAGGGGAATATCCCCCTCATGGTCAAGGCAGCAGGGCACCACCGTGCCGTCGCATAGTATGCCGGCCTGATCTCTCAGGGCATAGCAAAAGCAGCTTTCCCCACGGTCAAGCTCAGACATATCCGGCCAGTCAAATTTCTCCCCCGGTTCAAGCCATACCCGCTCTGCCAGAGCGAGGCTTGCCCGGCTTTCTCTCCATGGCTTTGGAAATTCCTTTTCCAGTATCCGCTCAATATCCGCATTCAAGCTCTCAAGCCCGCCGCTGTTCCAGAGCCGCAGCACGCAGATTTTCCCCATCTGCCCCATTTTCCGGGCAAAGGCGGCACAGCCTTGCACATAGGCTTCAAGCCGGCCTCCGGCGTTTGCCTCAAAGGACTGAAGGGAGATATTCACCTTGTGCACCGCCCCCGAGCCCAGCAGCAGCTCTTCCTGCCGGGGCAGCAGCGTGCCGTTGGTGGTGATTATCACCTTGTAGCCCTCTGCCTCCGCAATTTCAAGCAGGCGCGGCAGCTCCGGGTGCAGCAGCGGCTCTCCCATCAGGTGAAAATACAGATACTGCGTAACACCCCGGAGCTTACGCGCAACAGTCTCAAACTGCGGCACGCTCATCACGCCGGGCATTCTTTTTGTCCCGGGACAGAAGCTACAGGAGAGATTGCAGATATTGCTTATTTCAACATAAACCTTTCTAAGCACAGTATCAGTCCAGTACAAGAATACTCCGCATTTCCTCCGGGGCGACCTTGACTATTTTGCGGTCGTAGGTAACAAGGCCGTTGAGCTCATCCTCCACATCGCTAAGCTGCGTATACACAGCCGCCGCCAGCCCCTGCTGTTTCGCGGGGCGTATCTCGTTCTGATAGAGCTCCTCAATCGCCAGCTTGAGCTGGGTGGGCATTTCAAAGCGCTTGTAGCCAAAGTCCTTCTTGTTGAAGGCGTGACCCTGTACCCGGTGATTGTAGCCGCCAAACTCGCTGAGCAGCACCGCACGCCCCTTCTTGTCCCTTCTCAGCTTATACTTCCTGAAATAAACATGGTCGCTGCGCACATCCGATATTCCCTGATCGTGCCAGCCGGAGGCGTGGTCAACGGTTCTTGTTTTGTCAAGGCTCAGAACATAGTCATACATCTTCTTTGCATCAAACTGACCCCAGCCCTCGTTGAATATGACCCAAAGAGCGATACAGGGGCAGTTATACAGATGGTTTATCATCTCGCCCAGCTCCGCCTTGAATTCGGCGCGGCACTTGGCGTCGCGGCGGGCGAAAAGGCCGTAGGCACTGTCCTTGAAATGGATGTTGGTCACAAGGGGGCTTGATATGGTCAGTACATTGTAGTTTGCGCCGCCATTGGGCATATCCTGCCACACAAGCATGCCCAGCCTGTCACAGTGATAGTACCAGCGCAGAGGCTCCACCTTGATATGCTTGCGCAGCATATTGTAGCCCATGGACTTGGCAAGCTGGATGTCATATATAAGCGCCTCGTCGGTGGGAGCGGTGTACAGTCCGTCAGGCCAGTAGCCCTGGTCAAGCAGGCCGTTATGGAAGTAGGGCTCATTGTTCAGAAACAGGCGCATGACACCCTGAGCGTCCTTCCAGACGGAGAACTTGCGCATGGCAAAATAGCTCTGCACCCTGTCCTCCCCGCAGCGGACGGAAAAGCCGTAGAGCTTGGGATTTTCCGGGCTCCAGGCCTCGAAGCCGGGCACGGGTATTCTTGCGGGCAGAGTGTATTCCGCGCCCTGAAATTCGGCAACGGCGCTCTTGTTGCCTACGGTCTCGGCGGAGATTTCCACGCAGGCCGCGTCATAGTCCGGGGTGATGCGAAGGCTTTTCACATAGTCCTGAGGAACAGCCTCCACCCATACGCTCTGCCATATACCGCTCTGGGGAGTATACCAGATACCGCCCCGGCGGGTCTTCTGCTTTCCCCGGGTGCGGCTTGTGCGATCACCCTCGTCGCTGACGCGGACGGTGACGGTAATGGCATTAGCCTCCACCGCCTCCGTAATATCCGCCTCAAAGGGCAGATAGCCGCCCAGATGCTTTGCCACCTGACGGGAGTTGACCCAGACGGTAGCCTCCTGATCCACCGCACCGAAGTGCAGCAGTACACGCTTGCCGCGAAAGCTCTCCGGCAGGCTTATTTCTCTGCGATACCAGAGAAATTCCCCGCTTTTCAGGCTTCTGCCCACGCCGGACAGCTCACATTCTGGGGAAAAGGGCACTGTTATCATGCCGTCGTAGCTTTTGGGGTGACGGTTTGAGGTATTGATGGCGTATTCCCAGGGACCGTTAAGGCTGAGCCAGTCCCGCCTTGCCATCTGGGGTCTGGGATATTCGGGCAGGGGATTTTCCGTATCCACCGCTTTTGTCCATACTGTTTCCATGGCGCTCTCCTGTCAGTTCTTGAATAAATCCGTAATTATGATATAATGTATTAAAAAAGCACAAAACCGAGGTGTATTTAATGAAAAAACTGCTGAGTGTTCTGCTGTGCGCAGCCATGCTGCTCACGCTCTTTGCCTGCGGCAAGAAATCCGAGCCTGAGGCCGCCCCGTCTGAGGCGCCTGTTGTCTCCACCGTGCCGGAGCCTGAGATCACAAGAGACCCCTATGTGGTCCATGTTGAGCGCACACCGGAGCCGGAGCGTACACCCGCCCCTGCCGCAACGCCTGCACCGGGCTCTGCAAGTGCCGCAACGCCTACGCCTGCCATTGCCCAGCCTGTGGGCACCCCGGTGGTCACAACGCCAACGCCCCAGCCCGTCCAGCCGGAGGCTGCCCCCAGCGTCCCCGATGTGGCCATATCCTCCGGCAGCGCGGTTTACAGCATTGTTGACCAGGCCGGTACTTACACTGACGCTTTGGGCAACACATACAGCTATCACTATAAGGTGCCTGCTTTTGGCTGCACAGGCCCGGATACGGAGCTTCTCAGTGAGGAGCTTTATAACTCCGTAATGCCCATTATCAATGCCGAGCTTGTTAACATGCAGTCCGGCGGCGGCCTTAATGTGACCCGCACCGACTATGCAAGCTACGCAAACGGCCGCTATGTGTCCGTTCTCTGCACCATATACTATTCCGACGGCAGCAACGGCTACCGGAGCGTCACACTCAACACCGATACCGGCTTCAGAGCCACAGCCTCCGAGCTTATGCAGTATACCGGCGTTTCGGAAGCGGATTTTGCCTCCCTTGCCTCTCAGGCAGCCGGCAATAAGTTCATCGAGCTTTACGGTCAGCCTGCCGACGATGCGGCATATCAGGCTTATAACAGCACTATAAGCGTCTCAGGCGCGGTGCTTTTCATAAACTCCGGCGGCAGACTTTCCTTCCCGGCAGGGGTCTATTCCCCCTCGGGCGACCTTTCCTACTATATTGTCTCCATCTAAACTTTCCGGGCAGGTGATACCTGCCCGGATTTTTCCTACTTAAAACAGACCGCCAAGGCCGCCCATGCTGCCCTGCAGCTTGCCCATGACCTGATTGGTGCGATCGTCGCTGGCCTTAAGAACGCCGTTGACAGCGGCAAGCACCATGTCCTGCAGCATTTCCACACTCTCGGGATCCACCACTTCGGGGTCGATGGTGATGCTCTCAAGCTGTCTGGTGCCCACCATTACCGCCTTGACGGCGCCGCCGCCTGCGGTAAATTCATATTTTGCGGCCTCAAGCTCCTGCTGCATCTTCATAAAGTCCTGCTGCATCTTCTGGGCCTGCTTCATCATGTTCATCTGGTTGCCGCCGGGGTAACCGCGAAATCCGCCTTTTGCCATCTTGTTTTCCTCCAGTTTTTATGTTTCAGTTTATAAATTTAACTTCCTTGTGGGTGCGCAGCTCATCCAGAGAGCGCAGGGGTCTTTCCTCCGGTTGGAGAGTGAGAAGCTGCACGCGCATTTCCCTGCCGCAAACCGACCTTGCAGCCTCCGCAAGGCTTTGCAGAACCTCCTGCCGGTTGAAGCTGTTGTAGATAAAGCCGGGGCTTATTTCAATCAGCAGCGCATCCTCGCTTATTCTTGGACGGACATTTTTGCTGTCATGGAGCTTGAGCTTCACATCCATGCGAAGTCCAGGAGCCGCCTTTTCACAAATTTTGTCCCAAAGCTCGTCCTGCGTAGGGGTCTGCCCCTCTGCTTCCGGTGTGGTCGGGGGCTCCCGCCTTTCAAGGAACGCATCCTCCGGCTGCTCCTCGGTGAAGACCTCGGGCGCCATATCCTCATCCTCCGGCTCCTCTTCCTCAATGTCACCGGGATCATAGGGCTGAAGCGTCACGCCCTCCAGCCTTTCAAGGACGGGCATTTCATTTATCTGAGCCTCAAGGCGGGAAATTCTCGCCCGCAGGCTGCTAATACTCTCCGCGGCGGTATCGTCACACAGTGATACCAGACAGAGCTCCGCCACGGTTTTGGGGTTTCTGGCTTCTCTGGCTGCAAGCTGCGCCTTCTGCACGGTTTCCATGGCGCATATCAGCTCCTCGCGGGTGAGCTTTCCTGTAAGCGTCAGCAGGGTTGCCATGTCATAGCCGCCGTTTACAAGAGACGCTCCGCCTCTGGGGGCAACCGATAAAATCAGTATATCCCGCATGAGGGTGCTCAGCTCCACCAGCACCGTGGACGGGTCCTTGCCGTCCATCCACATACCGTCAAACTCCTCCAGCGCCGACTCTGCGTTATGCCGGATTATATGCTCAAGCAGCTTCACAGTCCTGCGGCTGCCCGCAAGACCCATGGCGGAATACACCGCCTCCACATCTATCCTCTCCGCCGCGCTGCACTGGTCAAGAAGGCTTATGGCGTCGCGGACGCCGCCCTCGGCAAGCCGTGCAATAAGCTCCGCCGCCTCACGGTCAAGACGGATATTCTCTCCCGCGGCAACTGTTTCAAGGTGTGAGGCTATCATCGGAGCCTCAATGCGCTTGAAGCTGTGCCTCTGGCAGCGGGAAAGTATGGTGGCGGGCACCTTGTGAAGCTCGGTGGTGGCCAGAATGAACATCAAATGTGCCGGAGGCTCCTCCAGAATTTTCAGCAGGGCGTTGAAGGCCGAGCCTGAAAGCATGTGGACCTCGTCTATGATGTACACCCGCTTTTTTACCGTGGCCGGGGAAAACACCGCTTCCTCACGCAGGGCGCGCACATTGTCAACGCCGTTGTTGGATGCAGCGTCCAGCTCCACAATGTCAAGCACCGAGCCAGCGCTGATGGCGCGGCAGGCTGCGCACTTACCGCAGGGGTTGCCGTCGGCGGGGTTTTCACAGTTGACAGCCTTGGCAAGTATTCTGGCACAGGTGGTCTTGCCGGTGCCGCGGGTGCCTATAAACAGATAGGCGTGGGAAAGCCGCCCGGTTTTTATCTGGTTTTTCAGTGTTTCCGTAATGTGCTTTTGCCCAATGACCTGGTCAAAGGTCTGCGGCCTCCACTTGCGGTACAAAGCCTGATACACGGCACGCCCTCCCCTTACTGATAATTATGGCTCTTGACAAGACTGTACACCCAGCTTCGAATGATGCGCTATGTCCGTTACGCCGGCAGCCGGCTCAGACCCGGCAGCCTCACGGCACACGGAAAGCACCGCTTAATGCTGCTCGGTTCCCCGCCTGACATGGTTCACAGGTTTCCGTTGCGCGAGACCGGGTCTTCAACGCTGCTTACCGGGGTCAGACAACACAGAACATATCCTCTGCTGGGGCTTCATCCCTGCTTTAGCGGATTGCAGGTTACAGGGCACCGCTGGCTCCCCAACTAGTACAGCCTTGTCAAAAGCCACGGACACATTGTACTACAAATCATTGCCATAATCAATCATATTTTTTCTTTACAAAAAACTAATCTGTGTTATAATACTAAGGCAATTGAATACGGGCGTGTAGCTCAGCTGGGAGAGCGTACGGTTCGCATCCGTAAGGTCGAGGGTTCGATCCCCTTCATGTCCACCAAGAAAAACCATCATTCCATGTGAATGATGGTTTTTCCTGTTTGCGGCCTTGCCGCCAATATCCGCTTCGCTCAATTTATGCGAGAGGGAATACACAATCCCCTCTCGCGCTCACCCCATGAAAATATCACTCAGAAAAATACTTGAATATATGAGGACTGGGGGTATCTGCTTTTTACATTCATCATTATCCTGCCGTGTGCAAAATATGAGCGGCCCACGCGTCGTAGGCGCTGTTAAAATCTGTGCCGAAGGCCTGTTCAAAGCTGAGCTGCCCGAAGCAGAAGGCGCTGAGTTGGGAAAAGCCGTACTCATCTGCAAGGTAGGCCACAAAGGATGTAGCCATGCTGACGCTCATTTTATTTCCCGGGTCCTTTGCTGCTGCGGGGCCTTTGTAAAGGGCGGTTCTGTACAAGGGGGCACTTTCATAGGCGGTTCCCCAGAACATCCCGTCTCTCAGGCAAAGGAAAGCTGCGGCGTCATTCATTCTGCGGTAATTTTCCGGTGTAAGCTCCTCCGTTCCGCCAAGACGCAGATATGCCTCATAGTAGGGCTGCTCCTTAAGAAGCTCCATGGAGCTGTTGGCAAGCGCCTCGGAGTAGGGGTTAAGGCAGGAGCCCAGATACCATGCGTAGCCAAGCTGCCGCCACTGTACTCCGTTTCCGCCCAGCAGCGAAAGAATGTACAGCTCCTCCCGGTGCCAGTACACGCTGCCTATGTCCAGCACTATTCTGTCCTCAAGCTCAGACCAGGTATATTCACCCTCCGGCTGCACATTCAGCTCCACATACTTGTCGGCACGGCCGGCAGGATAGCTGTCGGCGCAGTTTTCCCGCAGGTAAGTGCGTATGAAATCAAAGCCCTTCTCGGTGCGCTCCAGATAGGCGGGCAGATATTCTCTCAAAGGCACTGCCTCATTTCTCAGCAGGGGCAGATAAAGCGCCATATGAAAGCTGTCATACTGAGCGTCCAGCGTTTGAGCCTGAGCCACCGCCTCCTCCGGCAGCTCAAGACTTTTCCCTTCGCCGGCAGCATATACCACCAGAGTTTTCGAGCTCTCATCGTAGCTGACTGCGGCCTTTCCCGCCTGCACATGCAGCCAGGCAAACACGGCGCCGCCTATAAGCGCCACCGATATCAGCACGGCGGCAACAAGGCGGTTTTTCCTGCTTCTCAGCTTCTTCAGATAATCCAGCTCCGCCCTGTCAGCTTCTGTCTCAGGCTCGGGCGCGGTCATATCCGCAAAAACGCCGCGGCAGGCCTCACAGCTTTCCAGATGCCGGTGCAAAATCCTCTCACTCTCTGCGGAAAGCAGGCCGTCAGCCAGCAGCGGCAGCATATCTCTCACCACACTGCACGGCAGCTCAGTTTTCATGTTCTTTCAGCTCCTTAATAAGATTTTGTTTTGCCCGGTAAAAGCACACCCGCGCCCAGTTTTCGCTCATGTCGAAAATCGAGCCGATTTCCCGGAAGCTCATTGCGCCCAGCAGACGAAGATACAGTATTTCCCTGCCCGGCTCGGGCAGGCGGTGTATCGCGGCAAAAACCGTCTCCTGCCCTATGCGTGCCAGCACGCAGTCCTCCGCCGAGGCCTCCGCCGTTTCCGCCGCAGCCTCCAGAGCTTCGGCGGGCTTTTGCCTCCGTCTGTGGCTCATAAGCACATTTTTGGCGATTGCACAGAGCCATGTGCTCATCCGGCAGCTTCCGTCATAGCGCTCTATGCTTCCCACCGCCTGATAAAATGTCTCCTGCGTCAGCTCCTCAGCCAGGTCGGCAGAGCCGGTTTTAGCCAGCAGGAAGCGGTACACAGTCCGGGCATACTGTCGGTATATTTCGTCAAGATCGGCCATGTGCTCCCCTCCCTTTCTGCTTTATTAATGCCGCAGCTTCAAAATTCGTTACACTTATTATAGCATAATTCCAAATTAATTGAAGCAAATGCCTTTGGACTGAACCGGGGACAAACGCCCGGATCGAAAATAAATATCCCCCCGTAAAACGGGGGGTATTTCTCCTGCGGGCATAGCCCTCTGTTCCTCGCCGACACGTCAAACGTGTAATACGATCTGCCAACTGCGTGGGGATTGTTACTTGCCGCCCGTGAACGGGCCTACTTCA
>JAZNUQ010000079.1:0-30279 GCA_045592365.1 Candidatus Limivicinus sp.
TGGTGTATTGTTATTTTTACAGCATTTGTTTTGTTGGATAGACCAGAGAGAATATGGTACTGAAGTGTTTAAGCTGTCAGTCCTGCAAACCGAAAGGAGAAATTTATAATGGCAGATTATCTGGCTGGTTTTTACCCTGACTTTGTGGAAAAGGAAGAGCCAAGAGAGATTATTCTTAAGCTGGGCAAAATGATAACCAACCGCATCCCCGTTAAGCTCGGCCTGCAAAAGCTGAACAAATATGACCCTGAATACTGGGGTCTTGCCATGCTGCTTACCGACGAGCAGGCGGAGCTTGCTCTGAAGATGGGCGTGCGTCAGCCCAAAACCATGGCTGATCTTGTAAAGCTCTCCGGCAAGGATGAGGCATATCTTGAAAAGCTCCTTGAGGAGATGTCCTTTATCGGCATACTTGAGTATAACTGGGAAAATCCCACCCGCACAAAGCAGTGGATACTTCCCCTGTTTGTTCCGGGCAGCGCTGAATTTACAAACATGAATGACACCATTCTGAAGAAGTATCCGGAAATGGGCCGCTTCTTTGAAAGAATGAGCCGTCTGCCTCTTGAAAAGGTCACTCCTATGGTTCCTCCCGGAGGCGCCGGTATCGGCATGCATGTTATCCCCGTGGAAAAGGCCATCGGCACGGAAAATCAGTCTATCCCCATTGAACGCATATCATACTGGCTGGATAAATACGAGGGCAAATACGCAGCCACCCCCTGCTCCTGCCGCAAATCCCGCATGACCTTTGACGAAGGCTGCGCCGATGACCCCGAAGGCTGGTGCATCGCCGTTGGCGATATGGCTGACTACGCCGTTGAAACCGGTAAGGGCGGCCGCTATATAAGCAAGGAAGAGGCTCTGGAGATATTCCGTCAGGGCGAGGAAAACGGTTTTGTCCACCAGATAACCAATATTGACGGTGTTGATAAGATATTCGCCATCTGCAACTGCAACCTCAATGTCTGCTATGCACTTCGCACCTCTCAGCTTTTTAACACCCCCAACCTTTCTCGCAGCGCTTATGTGGCCAAGGTCAGCAAGGAAGACTGTGTTGCCTGCGGCAAATGCGTTGAGGTATGTCCCGCAGGCGCTGTAAAGCTGGGTCAGAAGCTGTGCGCCAAGGACGGAAGCGAGATCGAATATCCCAGGCACATCCTTCCCGGTGAGGTCAAGTGGGGCCCCCATATGTGGGATGAAAACTACCGCGACAATAACAGAATTAACTGTTACGATACGGGTACGGCACCCTGTAAGACTGCCTGTCCCGCTCACATTGCCGTTCAGGGTTATCTGAAAATGGCGGCTCAGGGACGCTACACCGAGGCTCTTGCACTTATAAAGAAGGATAATCCCCTGCCCGCCATCTGCGGCCGTATATGCAACCGCCGCTGTGAGGACGCATGTACAAGAGCAAGCATCGATCAGGCCGTTGCCATTGACGAGGTAAAGAAATTCATCGCACAGAAGGATCTCGATGCCGAGACACGTTACATACCCAAGAAGGTCGTTCCTTCCCTTAACGGCTTCTTCCCCGAAAAGATAGCCATTATCGGCGCCGGCCCCGCCGGTCTGAGCTGCGCCTTCTACCTGGCGGAAAAGGGTTACTCCCCTACCGTTTTTGAGAAAAACGAAAAGCCGGGCGGTATGCTTCAGTACGGAATTCCGGGCTTCAAGCTCGAAAAGGATGTTATCGACGCCGAAATCGATATTATCAAGGCCATGGGCGTTGAGATAAGGTGCGGCGTCGAGGTCGGCAGGGACATAAGCCTCGACGAGCTTCGCGCCCAGGGCTACAAGGCATTTTATCTGGGCATCGGCGCCTCCGCCGGAGCCGCAGTAAGCTGCCCCGGCGACGACAAGCAGGGTGTATTTACCGGCATAGACTTCCTGAAGGCGGTAAACATGGGTGGAAAACCCGAAATAGGCAGCCGTGTTGCGGTAATAGGCGCAGGCAATGTTGCAATTGATGTGGCCCGTACTGCGGTAAGACTTGGCGCAGAGGAAGTAAGCATCATATACCGCCGCAGCAGAGACGAAATGCCCGCCTCCCATGAGGAGGTTGTGGAGGCTGAGGAAGACGGCGTTAAGTTCAGATTCCTGTCAAATCCCGTGGAGATCATGGGGGATGGCAAGGTGGAGGCTCTCAGGGTCGAGATAATGGAGCTTGGCGAGCCGGATGAGAAGGGTCGCAGAAAGCCCGAGGGAACCGGCAGGTATGAAGTGATACCCGTAAGTGCCGTGATCTCCGCCATCGGCCAGAAGATAGAGCTCGGCGGAATTTCCGGCCTGCAGACCGGCAGGAACGATGTTGTAATAGTCGATCCTCTCACCTGCCAGACCTCCGTGGCCGATATTTTCGCAGGCGGCGATGTGGTCACCGGACCCAAGTTTGCCATCGACGCAATAGCAGCCGGTAAAGAGGGTGCTATCTCCATTCACCGCTATGTACAGCCCCATTCCAGCCTTACAATCGGACGCAATCGCCGTCAGTTTATTGAGCTTGACAAAAACAACATCTCTATTGAGCAGTACGACAATTCTTCACGCCAGATACCCGGTAAGCGCAGCGATGTGGATAAGCGCTCCATGCGTGACGCCTCCCTGCCCTTTACCGAAGAACAGGTAAAGGCAGAGACCGCAAGGTGCCTTGGCTGCGGTGCTTCCGTCGTTGACCCCAACAAGTGCATAGGCTGCGGCGTGTGCACCACCAAGTGCGAATTTGATGCCATCAAGCTCTACCGCGACCGTCCCGAGTGCAGCACGATGATACCCACGGAAAAGAAGCTGCCCTCCGTGCTCGGAAACGGTGCAAAGCAGGCAATCATGCGTAAGCTCAGAGGTAAATAATATGCACGAGCTTGGTATAGTCTTTTCCATAATGGACTCGCTGGAGGAGGTTGCCCGGGAAAACGATGTTGGCTCCATACACAGTGTAACTCTGCAGGTCGGTGAGGTCTCAGCCGTAATTCCCTACTATCTTACCGACTGCTGGGACTGGGCAAAGAAAAAGAGGGAAATTCTTGCCGGCTGCGAAATGAAGGTGGAAGTGCTCCCTGCCGTAAGCTACTGCGTGGACTGCGGAAAAGACTATCCCACCGTGGAGTACGGCAAAAGCTGTCCTCAGTGCGGCAGCACAAACACCTATCTTAAAACAGGAAATGAAATAAACATAAAAGAAGTAGAAGTATTATAGGAGGAAAATGCTATGTTATTCCAGATTTACGGCGAAAACGCCGGCTATCAGCTTATCGGCTGGCTGCTGGTATTCGTAGGGCTCATCCTGGCAAATGAATTTGCACGCCGCACCAAGTTCGGCGGAATTACCTGCTTCCTTATCATCCCCGCAGCTCTCACCATTTACTTTGTAGCCATCTATGTGGGCGCGGCCACGGGCGCAGAGTGGGCACTCAATAACCCCACCTATGTGTACATGAACGGCTGGTTCCACTACTTTAAGCTCTATGCCGCCACCGCAGGCTGCATTGGCTTTATGATGATAAAGTACAAGTGGGGCATCGGCAAAAAGGATTGGTTCAAGGTATTCCCCTTCCTTATCGTTGCGGCAAACATTCTCATTGCCGTTGTCAGTGACTTTGAGTCCGGCATCAAGGGCGCAATGTCCGCTGACGGCTGGTGGCTCTCCAGCGAGGGCGTATGGCTCTACGGCGGCTGGTGGAACTGGCTCAACGGTATTGCCGGTATCATCAACATCTTCTGCATGACCGGCTGGTGGGGCATCTATGTTTCCAAGGACAAGAAGGATATGCTCTGGCCTGACATGATCTGGCTCTACATCATCGCATACGACATCTGGAACTTCCAGTACACCTACCTGAACCTGCCCACCCACGCATGGTACTGCGGCCTTGCTCTGCTGCTGGCTCCCACCGTGGCAAATGCTCTGTGGAACAAGGGCGGCTGGATTCAGAACCGCGCAAACACCCTGGCTCTCTGGTGCATGTTCGCTCAGGTATTCCCCCTGTTCCAGGACCGAAGCATCTTCACCACCATCCCCGTGCTGTATGCTGACGGCTTCATGGATGCAGCCATCCGTCCCACTGCTGCAGATCCCACCGCTCAGGGCGTTATCTCCATACTGTCCATCGGTATAAACGCACTGGCTCTGGCAATCATCATCAAGCGCTCCAAGGAGCAGAAGAAGAACCCCTACAAGAACGAGATATTCTCCGACACCAAGGACTTCCAGCTTGCAATGGCAAGAGCAGAGGACTGATTTTTCCTATACAGCATCCGGCACAGCAGATTTTTCTGCTGTGCCTTTTATATTGTAAATTAGCTGTTATTTACAGAATTTACATCTTCCATTCTGAATATCTGCTTTCATACGGCAAAAGATATGTTCGGGCAAATCAAACCCGAATTGACAAGAAGGAGATGAAACTATGTCTAGAAATTCCAGCAATAATCTGGTGAACCCCGCTGCCCGTGAGGCAATGGATAAGTTCAAGATGGAAGCAGCTTCCGAGGTTGGCGTTAACCTGAAGAACGGTTACAACGGCGATCTTACCAGCCGTCAGGCAGGTTCCGTTGGCGGTCAGATGGTCAAGAAGATGATCGAGGCTTACGAGAACGGCATGAAGTAAGCATAGCTTATTTTAAAAAAAATCGAGGGGAAGTCCCCTCGATTTTTTTAGTCCTTATATTCAAACATAAGGTCGTACATGCTGACGGTGTCTCCGTCGCGCACGCCCATTGCCTCCATACGCTCAAACACCCCTGCCTCACGCAGGACACGGTCAAAGTATATACGGCTTTCATAGTCGTTAAAGTTGACGGTGGCGACAAGCCGCTGCAGCCAGGGACCTTCAACCACCCACAGATCGTCAAACTGCTCTATGCTCAGCTCCTCAGAGGTATCTATCTTCGGTTCGGGCGGTACATAGTCCGCTTCAAAGCGAAGCACCGGAGGAAGCTGGGAAAGTCTGCCTGCGCACTCCTTAACGAGTCGGCGGGTACCCTCCTGTGTAACGGCGCTCATTTCAAAGAAGCTGTAACCCAGAGCCTCAACATGTGCCTTCAGCTTCTCGATATTTTCACGCTCTCCGCCCAGCAGGTCGCATTTGTTTGCGGCCACTATCTGGGGTCTGTCCGCAAGCTCGGGGCTGTATTCCCGAAGCTCTGCGTTTATTGCGTCAAAGTCCTCGATGGGGTCTCTCCCCTCGCTGCCTGAGACATCCACCAGATGGATAAGCAGGCGGCAGCGGTCGATATGCCGGAGAAAATCATGACCCAGCCCGGCCCCCTCGGATGCGCCCTCGATAATTCCGGGAATATCTGCCATTACAAAGGAAACACCCTCGTCCACATACACCACGCCAAGGTTCGGAAACAGAGTGGTGAAGTGGTAGTTTGCTATCTTGGGATGAGCGCGGCTCACAACGGAAAGCAGCGTTGACTTGCCCACATTGGGAAAGCCCACAAGACCCACATCCGCAAGGAGCTTAAGCTCAAGAGTAATATCATGGCTCTCGCCGGGAAGACCGGGCTTTGCAAAGCGCGGCACCTGACGGGTGGGCGTTGCAAAGTGCATGTTGCCCCAGCCGCCTCTGCCGCCGCGGGCAGCCACCCAGTTTTCACCGTCGGACATGTCGTGCATAACGGCGCCGCTCTCCGTATCGCGGACAACGGTACCTCTGGGAACCTTTATATAAAGGGTCTCCCCGTCCTTGCCGCTGCAGCGCTTGCCGGCACCGTTTGCGCCGTTGCCTGCAACAAACTTGCGCTTGTATTTAAAGTCCATCAGGGTGGACATATGGTCGTCAACCACAAAAACGATATTGCCGCCCCTGCCGCCGTCGCCGCCGTCGGGCCCGCCTGCGGCAACATACTTTTCACGGTGGAATGCAACCGCACCGTCACCGCCGTTGCCTGCGCGGACAGTAATGCGGGCTTTATCAACAAAAGCTGTGGCCATAGCTGCCTCCTTCTGTCAAAATGAAAAAGGCCGAACTTCCGTCCGGCCTTTAAGTCTTATTTACTGTGCGATTTCTTCGTAAACAGAGACCTTCTTACGGTCCTTGCCCATGCGCTCGAACTTCACGGTGCCGCCCACGAGGGCGAACAGGGTGTCGTCCTTACCCTTACCAACATTGGTACCGGGGTGGATTTTGGTTCCGCGCTGTCTGACAAGGATGTTGCCGGCCAGGACAAACTGTCCATCGGCTCTCTTGGCACCAAGACGCTTGGACTCGCTGTCGCGGCCGTTCTTGGTAGAACCCATACCTTTTTTATGTGCCATTAGGTTACACCTCCATTAGTCATTAGTTGCGGAATAAATTAAGCGTTGATGGTTTCGATCTGAACCTTAGTGTAGGGCTGTCTGTGGCCCTGAGTTCTGCGGTAGCCCTTCTTGGGCTTCATCTTGTAGACGCGAACCTTTGCGCTCTTGCCGCTCTTAACGACATTTGCACTGACGGAAGCGCCTTCAATGACAGGAGCGCCGAAAACTGCGGTCTCACCGTCGATGACTGCCAGCACCTGGTCGAACTTGACAGACTCGCCTGCTGCGACATCCAGCTTCTCAACGAAGATAACATCGCCTTCTGCAACGCGGTACTGCTTGCCGCCGGTAACGATTATAGCATGCTTCATGAACATTTCCTCCCTCTCTTCAGGTCTCGCTCTGGGGGTGGAGGACAAGCCTCAGCTTCATACCCCTTCAATGCGGCCTGAGTAGTTTAACATGAAGGGCAGGGCTTGTCAAGGCTTTTTATATGTTTTTTCGTGAAAAAACACAAGAAATTGCGCTTTAGCTGCCGGATGAGCCCTTATACTTGGGGTCATTGTAATAAAAGCTGTAATCCTCCGGCTGATAGCCAAACTGCTGCCTTAAAAGCTCGTAGCGCGCACCCTGATACCAGCCGTAATTTTCCTGCCCGTCGGTGGTGTTTATCTCACAGTCCGGCAGCAGGCGGGCCAGCTCCTCCGTCTGATTTTCCGGAACGCTGCGGCTCCAGCCTATCCAGAGCCTTTCAAGACCGATAAGAGAATACAGCGGCGTAAGGTCGCTTACATCAAGGCCGCTTATATTCAGGTGCTTAAGCCGGCTAAGGCCGGAAAGTGGGCTTAAGTCGGTGCAGCCGGTTTTCTGTATCTCAAGATATTCAAGCTCTGTGCACTCTGCAAGGGGGCTTGCGTCCGTCCAGTAATTGGAGGAAAGGATGGCAACCTTCAGCTTGGGCATCTGGGAGACAAAGGAAATGTCATTTATAATATTGCCGCCAAGGTCAAGATATTCCACATCCCGGCAGTAGCTCAGAGCCTCCACGCAGTCGGAATTGAGTATCTCGCTGTCAGAGGAGGCCAGTATCGTCGTTACATCGGTTCTGACGCTGTATTTCTGCCCGAAGGAGACGCGCCACACCACCTTAATGTGGGGATAAGCGTCCCTGATGGAGAGCATCTGCTCGTCTGTAAGGCCGCAGCCGTCCATGTCCAGATAGCGGCACTTATTCATATAGGGCAGCACAGAACAAAGCAGCGCCCCGCCGTCCTTCATTTTAATTCCGCTGACATCCATAAGCTCGTCGCCGGTGGAAAACTCCCTGTCAAACAGGGTAAAATCAAAGTCAAAAACCACATCCGGCCTAAGCTGCTGAAGCCGGGCCACATCCTCAAGGCAAAGGGCACCGAGGCTTTCGCTCCGATGACCAAGGTCAACATACTCAAGCTCCGGCAGGCACTCAAGGGCCTTAAGCAGCACAGGCAGCTCCTCGGATGTAAGCTCGGGGATGGACATGCTTTTATCGTGGCAGCCCACCTCAAGTCCAAGCACATTCAGCGCATACTCAAGCTCCGCCTCAGGGTATGCACCCTGCAGGGCGATTATAAGCTCGGCGGAGGTCTCCTCCCCGGTAATGCTTATCCGCTCAAGCTCAGGCATATAGCAGGCAAGGCGGATAAGCTCCTCGGCGTAGCTGTCATTTTCAATTGAAAGGCTTTTCTGCCTGCTGCCCACGGTCAAATCATCCACCTGAACGGTGTAACGCACATCAACCTCGGGGTGGTCGGCTATGTAGCGCATAATGCTGTCATAGCAGGTGCTGCCGCTTAAATCCAGACTGCGGAGATTTTTGTAATTTTCAAGCTGGGCTATGCTCTGCTCCGTTACGACAAGGCTAAGGCTCTCCTGAGTGAAGCTCTCGTCCTTATCCTTCCCGCCGCAGCCTGTGCACATAAGGCACAGTAAAAGCACAGCCGCCAAATGCCGCAATTTCAAATCAAATACACTTCCTCAGCCTACGGCCTGAATATTGTCGTCAGCAAGCATAAGAGCGCCGTCAACGCCGCTCTGGGTGACCAGCATATTGTGGGATACGCCCTCAGCGTCCACGCAGCTTATCATAAGCTCCGGGATGCCCTCGGGAATTACGGCGCTTATCTGGATGGCGCAGTCGGAAACATGGCTTGCATACCAGTGCTCGGCGGTTTCATAAAAGCTGTCGGCATAGACAACGGAGGCTATTTTAAGCTGATTTGCAACGCCGTTTACAATGAGGTAAAACTCCTGTCCGTCGGCGTCAACACTGACCATGTCGTATATCTCGGTGCCGGCGGCAGGCTGGGCCGCAAGGCTGAAGCTGCAGGGCCCGTCTATGAAGACAGGCATCCACTTGGGGTCGATTTTGCCGTTAAGCTCGGCGTATGGCAGGGTAAAGCTCAGCTTCCCCTGCTGCTCAAGACCGAAATCGGAGTAATCGGAGACAATGACAAGGCCGGTTCCGGAGAGATACCAATTATTCTCCTTCAAAATACCGGAGAAGGGCAGCTCCACGGTGAGAGCGCTGAGCACAGGGTCAGTCTGTGCCTGTGCGGCTACAAATTCGGAGACGAAGCTACGGAGAGCTTCACTGTCATCGGACAGATCATCAAAGCTGAGGCGCTGCCCGTTTTCGGTGTTGAAAACATAGGCCTTTTCAAGAGACACGCCGCTTTCGCCGCCGGTAAATATGTAATCGCTGTACACAAGGCTAAGTACGCTGCTGTCGGCACGGAGAACCGCCACCTCCCTGGAGGAGGAAAACTCGATGGGAAGCTCTGCGCCGCTGTTGTGGACATAGCTGTAATTGTCCTCCGCCTGCTCAAGCATGCCGTAATAGCCGTAGCCGGTAAACTCCTCACCCTCCATGCCGGTGTAGTGCTCCTCCTCAACATAGGCGGTAAAGTCGTTTATCATGTGGGCTGCATCGTCTCTGCCCTCAATGCTGACAATGGGAGTGTCATAGTCAAAGCTGAGAATAAGCTGAGTGCTATCGTCCGGTGCGTAGTGGCTGAGAGTGGTCTTCCTTATGCTGACGGTGACCCTTGCCGGAGGGCTTACAGGCTCTGCCGCGGGAAGCTCCGTCACCGCCGGCGTCTCCTCCACGGGAGCTTCAGTCACAGGCACTGCCTCCTCGGTCACCTGAGGAAGCTCAGGCAGGTCAATATCCGCCAGATTTTCAAGCCCCTCGATAACTGCCTGAGTGTCACAGGCAGCAAGAGAGAAAAGCATAGCCGCAGTCATAAGCAGGCATAAAAATTTCTTCATAAAATCCGTCCTTTCAAGGGAATACATTTATGACGCAGAAGCGTCTCAAAGGTTTCACAGCCTCTCCATGGGAACGCTGAGAGCAAGGGCTGCGTTTGTATAGCGCTTATCCGTGCTGATTTCTCTGTAAACGCTGATAAAATCCGGGAGGGAAAATTCTTCCGCCTCGGAGGAAAGCTCGATTTCCAGTATGGCTCTGTCCTCCCAGAAGGGGAAAACATCTATCTCCAGCACATGAGCGCCATACTCAAGGCAATAGCGGCGCTTTTCAATGCTGCGGCGGGCGGGGTCGGCTCGCTCAAGCAAAGCCTCATATTCCTGCCGGTCTATCTCCCGCTCGTCCTCCAGACGGGTAATGGCGCTTATGCGCCGCTTAAGGGTGTGAGTATAAACGCTTTTGCCGCCGGTGCTGCGGCTTCTTACCCTTTCCGTGGCGCCCTGCTCATTGAGAAGATAGGTCTGCACTATCCGGCTGAGGGCGGCATTCTCCAGATACGCTGCCTCCGGGATTTTTATAAGGAAGCGGCGCTCCGTCTCATAATTGGCTTTTTGTAAAATCTCGCTCAATAATATCACCCTCCCCCATTCTGATTTAATTAATTATACAGTGAAGCGGCCTTAAAATCAAGCCACAGGGCGAAAGCTGTGCTTTGCCGGGAAATACATAAAAGATTTTAATTAATATAGTTATTGAAAATAGTGAAAAAATGATATATTATCTACATATGCAGGGGAATTAATTGTGTTACACAAAACCCGGTTTGTGTAAATACATTTTCTTCCAAATGTAAAGTAATATTTTTATGAGGTGTCGAAATGGAAAAAAGACCGAACATTCTCAAGCTGGCTACCAAGATAAGCCTTGAGAGCCTTACCTACACCGGCATTACCTACAATGACCCCGAGTACAGAATACTGGCTCCCATCGTTGACGACGACATGTGCGCCGTTATGATGCACATGCGCCTTGAGGCAAACCGCACCATCGAGGAGCTGGCAAAGAGATGCAAGAAGGACGAGGATTATATCAGAGAGCAGATAGGCAAGCTGACTGTCGCGGGCATTGTCCGTGAGCGCGAGGTTGACGGCGTTATTTGCTACTACTATCCCATCTGGGTCCCCGGCATCATGGAGGGTATTCTCTCCAACCGTGAGCAGTGCGACAGATATCCTGATCTGGGCGTGTGCTTTGAAGAGTACACCCCCCGCAGACTTGAAATGCTGGTTCCCACTCTCAACTCCGGCAAGGCCGGCATGAGCTTCATGCGCGTTATGCCCGTCAACAGCGCCGTTGAGAACAATTCCCGCACCGCCGATTACGACGAGGTTCGCACCCTGGTTGAAAATGCCTTTGCAATTTCCGTAGGTCCCTGCTCCTGCCGCCGCGCACGCCGCCTTATGGGTGAGGGCTGCGGCCATCTGGAAGATGACATGTGCATGTACCTCAACGATAATGCAATCAACTACTCCAAGGCAGGCGCTCACCGCCTTATCAGCAAGGAGGAGGCATACGAAATTCTCAAGCGTGCCGAGGATAACGGTCTTGTCCATGAAATCAACCAGACCCCCGGCTTTGAGGAAGCCACCGCTATCTGCAACTGCTGCGGCTGCTCCTGCTTTGCTCTGCGTATAGCCGAGATGTTCCGTTCCAAGAACGCCATCCGCTCCAACTTTGTGGCAAAGATCGACAAGGAAAAGTGCGTGGCCTGCGGCCAGTGTGTTGAGTACTGCCAGACCAACGCCCTGCGCCTCGGTCAGAGATGCAGCAACGTGGACCCCAATGTTTCCGCCGACTACGACTCCGACCAGGCAGTTCCCTGGGACAAGAAGAGCTACAATGTGGAATACCGCACCAACAGAAGCGACGTTATGGAAAGCGGTACCGCTCCCTGTAAGGCTGTCTGCCCCGCTCACATTCCCGTACAGGGCTACATAAAGCTGGCCTCCGAGGGTCGCTACACCGAGGCTCTCGAGCTTATCAAGAAGGAAAATCCCTTCCCCGCAGTCTGCGGCCGTATCTGTAACAAGGCCTGTGAGGAAGCCTGCACCCGCGGCATCGTTGACAGCGCAGTTGCAATTGACGATATTAAGAAGTTCATCGCAGAGAAGGATCTGGACAGCGAGACCCGCTTCGTTCCTCCCATGCTGAGCCTTACCGGCAAAAAGTACGAGGACAAGAAGATCGCCGTTATAGGCGCCGGCCCCTCCGGTATGAGCTGTGCTTACTATCTGGCTCTCAAGGGCTACCCCGTCACCGTATTTGAGAAGGAAGAGATTCCCGGCGGTATGCTCACCATGGGTATCCCCTCCTTCCGTCTGGACAGAGATGTTGTCAACGCAGAGATCGACATTCTCCGTGAGATCGGCGTTGAGTTCAAGTGCGGCGTTGAGGTTGGCAAGGATGTCACTCTTGACGCTCTGCGCGCAGAGGGCTACAAGGCCTTCTACCTTGCAATCGGCGCATCCGCAGGCAGCAATGCAGGTGTTCCCGGCGACGATAAGCAGGGTGTTTACACCGGCGTTGAGTTCCTCAGAGCCGTTAACCTGGGCCAGCGCTTTGAGCTTGGCAAGAGCGTTGCAGTTATAGGCGCAGGCAATGTTGCAATCGATGTTGCCCGTACCGCTGTGCGTCTGGGTGCAGAGGAGGTTACCATTGTCTACCGCCGCGGCAGAGACGAAATGCCCGCAGCAGACGATGAGGTTCTTGAGGCAGAGGAAGAGGGCGTCAAGTTCCGCTTCCTGGCCGCTCCCGTTGAAATTCTCGGCGGCGAGAAGGCAGAGGCTCTCAAGGTGGAGGTCATGGAGCTGGGCGAGGCTGACGAGAACGGCCGCAGAAAGCCCGTAGGCACCGGCGTATTTGAAGAAATTCCCGTTAGCGCAGTTATCTCCGCTATCGGCCAGAAGATAGTGCTTGGCGGCATTGGCGAGTTCAAGACCGGCAAGGGCGGCATCGTTGTTGTTGATCCTCTGAGCCGTCAGAGCTCTGTTGCTGATGTATTCGCAGGCGGCGATGTTGTCACCGGACCTAAGTTTGCAATCGACGCTATTGCAGCCGGTAAGGAAGCAGCCATTTCCATCCACCGCTATGTGCATCCCGGTCAGACCCAGACCAACGGCCGTGATCCCAGAGACTATAAGCCTCTCGATGTCAAGACCGTTTCCGTCTCCGCCGGCAGCTTTGACACCGCACCCCGCCAGAAGGCGGCAGGCGGCAGCGCAGCCGAGGCTAAGAATACCTTTGAGGACCTTCGCGGCGTTCTCACCGAGGAGCAGATAAAGAAGGAAGCTGCACGCTGCCTTGGCTGCGGCTGTGTGGTTCTGGACACCGACCTTTGTGTTGGCTGCGGCATCTGCACCACCAAGTGCAAGTTTGACGCAATCAAGCTGGAAAAGACCCTCGACAATGTCGGTACTCCCTACTTCCGCACCCTGCTCACCGCCGTTTCCAACGCACCTCATGCCGTTACCCGCCTTGCAAAGAAAAAGCTGGGCAAGAAGTAAGAGGGCAGACTATGCATGAGATCGGCATTGTCAGAAGCATGTGTCAGACCGTGCTTGAATACGCAAAGGAAAACAACATCCCCAAGGTAAGCGCCATTGTCTGTCAGGTGGGCGAGCTTTCTCTGGTGATACCCGAGTATCTCAAGGAGCTCTACCCCGCCGTGGTAATGGACACGGAGCTTAAGGATACGGAGCTGGTGCTGGAGATTATCCCCGGCATGGCCGAGTGCAACGAGTGTGATGAGATTTTCAATGTGGTTGAGCATGAGGGCTATTGCCCCAACTGCGGCAGCTTCGACAAGGATGTTCTCACCGGCAAGGATTTTCTTATAAAGGAAATTCTTGTTCCCGGCGAGGAGGAATAAAAATTTTCAGAGGACGGTGTACACCGTCCTCTGTTTTATCTTCGCTCTCCCCGGCATAGTATGTACACAAAGGGAGGGAGCGCAATGAACAAAACTGTAAGCAAGGCAGCACAGGGCGGCAGGCTCATGTCGGCGGCGGGGCTGGTTCTGGCGGTGGTGCTGATATTCTGGACGGTGAATAACCCGGCTATTGTAGGAGCTGCCGCAACCACGAGGCAGCTTCCGGTCTACTGTGTGCAGAGGGATGACAAGGTGGTGTCCCTGTCCTTTGACGCGGCCTGGGGCAATGAGGACACCCAGCAGCTTATCGACATACTTGACAGCTACGGCATAAACGCCACATTCTTTCTGGTTGGCGACTGGGTGGACAAATATCCGGAATCGGTAAAGGCGCTGCATGATGCAGGCAACGAGATAATGAACCATTCCAGCGACCACGCCCATTTTTCCCGGCTCAGCGCCGATGAGATAGTTGCGGATATTCAAAGGTGCAACGATAAAATTGAGGCCATAACCGGCCTTGCCCCAAGCCTGTTTCGCTGCCCCTACGGGGAATACGACGACCATGTTATAGCCTCGGTAAACAGCATGGGTATGACCGCCGTTCAGTGGGATGTGGACAGTCTGGACTGGAAGGGTATTTCCGCCGATGAAATTCAAAAGCGGGTGCTGGATAAGGTGCAGCCGGGAAGCATTGTGCTGTTTCACAATGCGGCGGACAATACCCCCGAGGCCCTGCCGGGCATAATTGAGGGGCTTATCTCAAAGGGCTACACCATAATCCCCATTTCCCAGATCCTGCTAAGCGGCGAATACACCATCGATCACACCGGCAGACAATGCCCCGCCACTTGACATTGACCCTAACTTGGCGCATAATCTTATACGGATGCCGGCAGCGCTTTGGCGCCGCCGGCTCTACTTATTTAATAGGAGATATACAATGGATATTCTGTTTTTGATAGTCAGCTTCGGCGCGTCAATAATCGGCGCAATATGCGGCATAGGCGGCGGAGTAATTATAAAGCCGGTGCTTGATTTATGCAGGCTCGCGCCCCTTTCCACCATCGGCTTTCTCTCAAGCTGCACGGTGTTTTCAATGTCGCTTTACAACGTGAGCCGCAGCCTTGCGGACAAAAGCCACGCAATCGATACCGTAACCGGCACTCCCCTTGCCATAGGTGCTGCCGCAGGCGGCATTATCGGCAACAAGGTCTTTGAGCTTGTGCGCCATGGAGTTGGAAGCGACGCCGTCACCCTCAGCGCCCAGTCCGGCTGCCTGCTGCTGCTGACCCTCGGCACCCTTATATACACCGTAAACAAAAGCCGCATTAAGCCCCGCCCCACAGAAAGCAAAGCGGCCTGTCTGATTATCGGTCTGCTGCTGGGCGGCTTCTCCAGCTTTCTCGGCATTGGCGGAGGCCCCTTCAATCTGGTGGTGCTGCACTATTTCTTCGGCATGGAAAGCAAGAAAGCGGCGGCAAACTCCCTGTACATCATTCTTTTCAGTCAGGCAACAAATCTGCTGCTCACGGTGCTTGGCGGCAGCACGCCGGATTTCAGCGTGCTTGCGCTGTGCCTGATGATCGTGGGCGGCATAGGCGGCGGTATCGTTGGGCGTAAAATCAGCGCCGGGCTTGACAACAAGGCCGTTGACAAGCTGTTTATCGCCCTTATGTGCGTGATAATGCTTATATGCTGCTATAATGGCGCAAGAGCCTTTATCTGATATGGCGATACTCACACTCGAAAAAAAGGACCGGCGCATGGCCGGAACAATAATTGCCCTTGCCTGGCCCACCATGGTGGAGCAGCTTCTGCAAACGGCGGTACAGTATATAGACACCGCAATGGTAGGCTCTCTGGGTACTGCCGCCACGGCCGCGGTAGGCGCAACCACCACGGTAAACTGGCTGGTGGGCAGCAGCATAGGCGCGCTCAGCATCGGCTTTCTGTCATATATTGCAAGAGCCCTGGGCGCGGGAGATGAGCAGCGCGCCCGGCGCATATCGGCACAGGCTGTGCTGACGGTGCTGGTGGTGAGTATTCTGGCAACCGTGCTTACCCTTTCTCTCAGCGGACGCATCCCGGCATGGATGAGTGTAGACGAGAGCATACAAGCCGACGCTGCGGCATACTTTTTCATTCTTTACACCCCCATGCTCTTTCGCACCGCCAGCATTATCTTCGGCACTGTGCTCAGAGCCTCCGGCGATACCGCAAGGCCCATGAAGATAGGCATTCTGGTAAACATCATAAATGTTGTGCTTAATTTTCTGCTTATCTACCCCACAAGACCCCTTTTCGGCGGGGCGATAATCATGCCCGGCGCAGGTATGGGCGTTAAAGGCGCTGCCCTTGCAAGCGCCATCGCAGTGGCGGTGGGTGGAATAATTATAAGTATCGTTCTTTTCCGTCACCCCAAAATCTCGCCCCGGGGCTGCCGGATGCTGCCGGACAGGGAGCTGCTTGTCCCCTGCTTTAAGGTGGCCTTCCCCAATATGCTCCAGCGCTTCGGCACATCTCTGGGCTATGTGGTCTTCGCCTCCATGATAAACTCTTTGGGCGGGCTTGCAACAGCCGTTACCACCATTGCAAACACCGTGGAGTCGGCCTTTTATATCCCGGCCTTCGGCATGCAGACCGCCGCCTCCACCCTTGCAGGCAACGCCCTCGGTGCTGAGGACAGGGAGCGGATGAAGCGACTTGGGAAAATGTTCATCCCCATTGAGGTGGGGCTTATGATAATTTCCGGTGGGCTGCTGTTTATCTTTGCCCTTCCCCTTGCTGACATATTTTCAAACGACCCGGAGGCCATCGGCCTTGCGGCAAAGATGCTTAAAATGGTCGCTCTGTCCGAGCCCTTCTACGGCTTCTGGATAATAATAGAGGGCTTCATGCACGGCGTTGGCAACACAAAGGAGCCCTTTGTTTACAGCATAATCGGCATGTGGGTTATCAGAATTGGCGGGACATTCCTGCTGGTGAATATTCTGGGCTTTGGTCTTGTGGCGGCGTGGAGCTGCATGATCGCCCATAATATGGCGCTGTTCTTTATCTTCCTGTACATATACCTCAGCGGCAGATGGAACCCATTGCATAAAAGGGTGCAGCTTAAATAAGCTGCACCTTTTTTATACTATTCTTGCCCCTTCATAGTCAGGCCTTACGGCGCGGACACGCCAGCCGGGAAGCAGAGCAGCGATCCGCCGAGATAGCTTTGCCGCCATATCGGCGCTGTCCCCTATGGCAAGGAGAGTTGAGCCTGCGCCGGAAATGCAAAAGCTCAGCGCGCCGCAGTCCCTTGCGGCCTGCCTTGCCCTTTCCCAGCCCTCTATAAGGGGCAGGCGGTAGGGCTGGTGTATTCTATCCTCCATGGAGACTCTTAAAAGCTCCGTGTCTGCCTCGGCAAGAGCCTTTGTAAAGAGAGCTGCTCTGCCGATATTGAACACAGCCTCTCCCCTTTCGGGTCTGTCGGGCAAAACGCTTCTGGAAAGAGCGGTTGACAGTCTGAAGGGCGGGATAATTACCGCAAAGTGAAGACTGTCGCTTATGGGAAAGGCGCGGCTGACCGGCCTGTCCCCGTCGGTTACGGACACGGTGAAGCCGCCGAAAAGAGCCGGGGCCACATTATCCGGATGCCCCTCGATAAGAGAGGCAATGCGCAGCTTCTCAGCGTCACTGAGCTTAAGCTGACAGAGGCTGTCCGCCGCTATCACCCCCGCAGAGGTCAGCGCCGCAGAGGAGCCAAGCCCGCGGGAAACGGGAATGTCAGTTATGCCGAAGCGGATGGAGACAGGCGGGCATTCTTTGCCGGCATATTCAAGGGTTTTTCTGAAGGCAACGAAGGCTAAGTTATCCTCATTGCAAAATTCACTCTCGCAGCCGCTTATCTCAAGGCCGCTGCCCTTAAGCTCAAATTCTATCTCGTTATATATATCCCATGCAATACCGAAGCAGTCAAAGCCCGCTCCCAGATTTGCAGAGCTTGCGGGAACTCTTATAAGCATTTCAAACCTCCAGCCAGGAAAGAATATAGGGGATCATTTCCTCCCTGTCGATCACATCCCGGTGCAGAACCGGCATATTTTCAAGGGCGCTTAGCCCCTTGGGTATCTCCCTGCCGCTTATGGCGGAGAGCCTGCGCAGCTTTTCAAAATCATCTCCGCTGCAGTCCTCGCCAAGGGCGGAAAGCACAGCGTCGGGGAATTTGAAGGGGGAGGCGGTGGACAGCACCACCATGGGATCATTGCTGCCGCTTTCCTCCTTGTAGCGCCGGGCGGCATACCAGCCCACGGCGGTATGGGGGTCGCAGAGATATGCGCAGTCTGCATAGACCCTTGCTATGCTCCCGGCGGTTTTTTCCTCATCACAGCAGTAGGCAGAGAGCTGAGACTGAACTTTTTTCAGGCTTTCATCATCAAGCTGATAGAAGCCCCGCTCCGATAGCTCAGCCATATAGGCGCTGAGCCTTTCACTGTCCCCCTCAAGCACATGGTAGAGCCAGCGCTCAAGATTTGAGGACACCAGAATATCCATGGAGGGAGAGCTGGTGCGCAAAAATTCACGGCGTTTATCGTAAAGACCGGTGTTTATAAAGTCGGTAAGCACGCGGTTTGCGTTGGAGGCACATACCAGCCTGCCCACGGGAAGCCCCAGATATTTGGCGTAAAGCCCCGCTAAAATGTCCCCGAAATTACCTGTGGGCACGGAGAAGTCCACCTTATCTCCCAGCTCAATGCGCCCAATGCGCACAAGCTCTGCATAGGCCATGAAATAGTAGCTGAGCTGCGGGGCAAGGCGGCCTATGTTGATGGAGTTTGCCGAGGATAGGCTGTAAGGGCTGCCCTCAAGCCTGCCGCTTTCCTGTATGCGGGCAAAGGCCTGCTTTACTCCCTGCTGACAATCGTCAAAATTGCCCCGCACGGCGCAGACGCGGACATTCCCTCCCTGCTGCTTTACCATCTGAGCCTTCTGTATGGGGGACACACCCTCATCAGGGTAAAATACCACTATCCTTGTTCCCGGCACATCGTGAAAGCCCTCAAGGGCTGCCTTGCCGGTGTCCCCGGAGGTGGCGGGGAGGATAACGGTTTCCCCGCAGCTTTCCTGCCGGGCTCTTGCGGCGGAAATAAGCCTCGGCAGCATGGAAAGCGCCACATCCTTAAAGGCCGAGGTTGGGCCGTGGAAAAGCTCCAGCACATAATCCTCACCTAGAGGCTTCAAGGGGCAAAGCTCCGGCGCGTCAAACTTATGCTCATAGGCAAGCTGAACAAGCTCCGCCATGTTCTCATAGCCCGGCAGCAGAGCGGACAGTATCATTTCCGCCATGGCAAGGGGCTCCTTTTCAAGGCAAAGCCGCCAGTCAAAATCAATTTTCTCTATCTCCGGCAGCACATACAGTCCGCCGTCCGGGGCAAGACCCCTCAGCACCGCCTGAATGTCGCTTGCGTATATGTCACTTCTTGTGCTTTTGTACTGCATGATTAACTCCCAAATAATTATTCTACCGCAACCAGCTTTGGCTGCTCAACACCGCTTATGGCGCGAAGATCCTCCAGAAGCTGGCCTATGCTGCCCGGCACGCCGCTGATGTCAAGAACCATGGTGACGCTGGCCACGCCGTGGACAGGCAGGTTCTGTGTTATCGTCAGCACGCTGCAGCCTCTGGCCGAGATATGGGAAAGCACCGCGCTGAGTATCCCCGGCTCATGGCTTAAAAGCATTGACAAAACAGCCTTGCGCCCGCCGGACATATCCGTGGGCTCAAGGATATAGTCCTTGTACTTATAATAGGTGCTGCGGGAGATGCCCGCCATCTTCACGGCCTGGCTCACCTCCCTGACCTTCCCCTCCTCAAGAATGCGCTTGGCCTGAAGCACCTTTTCATAGTAGTCGGGCAATATGCTTTTGTGGATTATCAGATAGTTTGAAAGCATGGTATCAGCTCCAAAAAATTTATCAAAATTTGTGCTTGCAAATCACTGCTCCCTATGATACACTGTCAGCGTTCAAAATACAAGTGTCTTTTTCAAGCGGACGCATAGTTTTTGGAGGAGTATATGAAAGCAGCGGTTCTTGGATACGGTGTTGTTGGTTATGGTGTACATGAGATGCTGAAAAATGCCCCCGGTCTGGAGGCCGGGCCTGTGCTGGTTCGTCCCGGCAAGGCGGATGCGCCCTTCAAGCGCAGCAGCATTGAGGATATAGTAAACGATGAAACAGTGGATATTGTGGCGGAGGTCATGGGCGGTATCGAGCCTGCCTTCAGCTATGTGAAAAAGGCTATTCTTGCAGGCAAGCATGTGGTCACTTCCAACAAGGCGCTGGTTGCAGCTCACGGCATAGAGCTTTCTCAGCTTGCAAGGGAAAAGGGAGTTGCCTTTCTTTTCAGCGCAGCCTGCGGCGGCGCAGTTCCCTTTCTGCACAATCTCTCCCTTGCGGTTATTGCAGACAGGGTCAAGCGTCTGGGCGGCATATTGAACGGCACCACAAATTATATGCTTGACAGTATGCAAAGGCGCTCTCTTGACTACGGTCAGGCACTTAAGCAGGCGCAGGAGCTGGGCTATGCCGAGGCTGACCCCACGGCGGATGTAAGCGGACTTGACGCGCTGAGAAAGATAATGCTGGCCTGCGCCGTTGCCTACGGGAGGCTGCCCACGGCCTCGCTCTGCTGCGAGGGTATTGAAAGCCTCAGCGCGGAGGATGTTAAAGCCTTTTCCGCCAAGGGCTACTGCTGCCGCCTGCTTGCAAAGGGCGGCGAAGCGGAAAAGGGCATATACGCCTATGTGGAGCCGGTGCTCTTTAAGCAGGGCGCAACCGAGCTTTCGGTGCTGGATAACTTTAACATGGCCTATTACGATGCGGATAATTCCGGCAGGATAGTGCTTATGGGTCAGGGCGCAGGACGCTGGCCCACCGCCTCTGCGGTGCTGCGTGACTTAAGCTGTATTGTCCGCGGCGAAAGAGAAATGCTGCCGGAGGGCTGCATTGAGGCCGAGGCTGACAACGCCTCCTGTATGAACCGCTACTATGTGCGCTGCGCAGAGGACTTTGCCCCGCTCTTTAATGCGGAGAGGGCAGAGCATGACGGCGGCGCTGCAAGGCTTGAAACAAGGGCCATGAGCGTCATGGCAATGCACAGCCTTGCAGATAAGATAAGAAAGGACGGCGGCAGCGTATTCTTTGCCGCCATAGACGAATAAGATGTTGAGAGCGGTTAAATTCGGCGGCTCCTCGGTTGCAGGGCCGGAGCAATTCAAAAAGGTAAAAAGCATTATAGAGGCAGAGCCCTCAAGGAAGCTGGTGGTAGTTTCCGCCGCGGGAAAGCGCAGCAGCGACGACCACAAGCTGACAGACCTTCTCTATCTGTGCCATGCCCATCTGACCTACGGCGTCAGCTGTGACGATATTCTTGAGACTATCGGGGCACGCTTTCTTGAAATAAAAAGGGAGCTGGGGCTTGAGTACGATGTGGAGGCTGAGTTTGAGGCCTTCTGTAAAGGGCTTAACAAAAGCGTCACCGTTGACGAGATAGTTTCCCGGGGCGAATACTTTACCGCAAGGCTGATGGCGGAGTACCTGGGCTTCGGCTTTGCCGACGCAAGAGACTGCGTATTCTTCGGCATTGACGGACAGATAGACAGAGAGAAAACCGACGCTGCCATAAAGCAGGCCGTTAAAGAGCATGGTCGCCTTGTTATGCCGGGCTTTTACGGCAGGCTTCCCACCGGACGCATAAAGGTTATGAGCCGTGGCGGCAGCGACATAAGCGGCGCGCTTTTGGCTGCGGCGGCTGAGGCTGACATTTACGAGAACTGGACCGATGTTTCCGGCATACTGATGGCTGACCCCCGCATAGTTGAAAGCCCCCGCTCCATACCGGTGATCACCTACGCAGAGCTCAGGGAGCTTGCCTTCATGGGCGCTTCGGTTCTCCACGAGGAGAGCATACTGCCGGTAAAGGAAAAGGGCATTCCCCTTGCAATACTCAACACCAACCGCCCCGAAGACCCCGGCACCGTGATATGCGACCGGGTGCAGGAGGAGGAAGCGATGCACGAGCGCTTCATTACCGGTGTTGCAGGCAGGAAGAACTTTACCATCATAACGGTCATAAAGCGTGACATGAACACCAGCAGTCCCCTGCGCCACGCCCTTGAAATTCTGGACAGATACCACGCCCATGTGGAGCATATAACTCTGGGGCTTGACAGCTTCGCCTTTGTCACCTCCACGGCGGCGCTGGGTGATGCGCTTTTCGATGTATTAAGCGACATACGCAAGACCTGCCGTCCGGACGATGTACGCATTGAGGATAACATAGCCCTTGTTGCGGCGGTGGGACGCAAGATGACCTTCCGCCCCGGTATTTCCGGTAAGATATTCAAGGCGCTGGGCGAAAACGGCGTGAATATACGCACCATTGCTCAGGGTGCAGACGAGCTGAGCATAATAATCGGCGTTGACAACAAAAACTTTGAAACAGCCACCCGCGTGCTCTACGAGGGCTTTGCAGGCTAAGCCCGGCAAAGAATGAAATAAAGTCTGGCGTGAAAAGATGCCCCGCAAAGCGGGTTCGGACTATACCCGTCAGGCTAAGGAGGAGTTAAAATGAAAGAGTATAATATCGCGATACTTGGCGCAACCGGCGCCGTGGGCAGAGAGATGCTTAAGGTGCTTGAGGAATACGAGCTGCCCGTAGCCACGCTGCTGCCCCTTGGAAGCTCCAGAAGCGCAGGCAGCACGGTCATGTTCAGAGGCCGGGAGCTTACGGTTCAGGAAGCAAGGGAAAACAGCTTTGAGGGCATGGACTTTGTTCTGGGCGCGGTTAAAAACGACATGTCCCGCCGCTTCGCCCCGGCAATAAAGGCAGCGGGCGCCGTGTACATTGACAACAGCTCCGCCTTCCGTCAGGACCCTCAGGTGCCGCTGGTGGTGCCTGAAATTAACGGTGAGGACGCCTTCGGCTCATGGATAGTTTCTAACCCCAACTGCTCCACCATCATCACCATGATGGCAGTTGCCGGTATTGCAAAACTCTCCCCCATAAAGAGCATGGTGGCCTGCACCTATCAGGCTGTCTCCGGCGCAGGTCAGAACGGTCTGCTTGAGCTTGAGCAGCAGATCAAAGACCTGTCCGAGGGTAAGCAGGTGCAGCCCAAGGTCTTCCCCACGCAGATCGCAATGAATGTTATCCCCTTTATCGGCGCGCTTTGCGACAATGACTACACCGACGAGGAAATGAAGCTGCAAAACGAGGGCAGACGCATTATGCACAATCCCGAGCTTAAGGTAAGCTGCTCCTGTGTGCGTGTGCCGGTGATGCGCTCCCACTCCATCGCGGTGACGCTTCGCACCGAGAGGAAGATAAGCGTTCAGGAGGCAAAGGAGGCCATCAGAAATTACCCCGGCTGCAGGCTCATTGAGGACTATGAGGGGCGCTGCTACCCCACCCCGCTCGATACCACCAATCAGGACCTTGTATGGGTGGGCAGGATAAGAGAGGATCTTACAAGCGACGAGGGTCTCACCCTCTGGTGCTGCGGCGACCAGATAAGAAAGGGCGCTGCCAGCAACGCCGTTCAGATTTTGAAAATGCTGATAAGCAGAGCATAAACGCCAAATATTCATTAATGACTAAAATCCCCTGATGCCGCGCATCAGGGGATTTATCGTTAAAAGTCGATATTCTGAAGCTCGATGAGAGCCACAATGTAGATTTTAAGCGCCTGCAAAAGCTGCTCTATTGAAGCGGCCTCGTCAACGCCGTGGATGGCGCCGGCAAAGCCGGGTCGGGGTCTGTCGGCAAACTCGGGACCGAAGGACACCGCATTGGGGAAATGTCTTGCGTAGGTGCCGCCGCCTATGGTATAGGGCTTTGCATTTTCTCCGGTTACCTGATTGTATGCCCCAAGGCAGGCCTTTATCGCAGGATTGTCAAGCCCCATGTAGAAGGGCACGGCATCTGCGTCCACGGTGCAGTGGGCAATATCGCCTGCAAGAGCGTTTATCCGGGCCGCTATCTTCTCACCGCTTGTATTGGTGGGATAACGACTGTCCACAGTCTGGAAGAAGCGTCCGTTTTCAATGCCGATAACGCCGCCCACCACGGTAAGAGGCGTAAACAGACCGTCATCGGCGGCAATACCCAGAAGGCTGCCGTCGCTGGCGCCGTGCAGGAGCATAAGGAGCCTAAAGTATTCCCGCTCCTTTTCCCCGGCGATGCCGTTTTCAAGGATGTATTCAAGAAGCCGGCCTATGGCGTTTACAGTGCCCTGAGGCATGGAGGCGTGGCCGGAAATGCCGGTGGCGGAGAGCTTCCACAGCCCCTCCTCCAGCTTCTCGGCGCTGACGCGGCCTGCGTCCTTAAGCTCACCCGGGTATCTGACGGTGGCGCTTGCCTTGTCGGGAACGGCGTTTGCGGCAAAGCCGCCGCTTATATCAAGTACATTTTCCCTGTCAAAGTCGGCAATTATGCGGCCGTGGTAAATGCCCTTTTCGCCGTTTATAAGTGGGAAGTCGGCGTCGGGGCTGAAGCAGAAGGCCGGTGCGGGGTAATTTTCAAGATAGTGCTCCACATCCAGCATACCGGTTTCCTCATTGAGCCCCAGCAGGGCGCGCACCTCATAGCGCAGGGGAACGCGTTTTTCCTTAAGGTACTTGAGAGCGTAGAGGCACAACACGGAGGGGCCCTTATCGTCCAGAACGCCGCGGCCTATTATCCAGCCCTCCCGCTGACGCATTTTAAAGGGGTCGGCAGTCCAGCCGTCGCCGGTGGGCACAATGTCAAGATGGGTGATGGTGGCAAGGTACTTATCCCCCTTGCCGACGCTGGCATAGCCCAGCTTATCCTCACAGTTCACGGTATCAAGACCAAGCTCACGGCTTATGGCAAGGCCCAGCTCCAGAGCCTTTGCAGCGCCCTCACCGAAGGGTGCGCCGGGGGCAGCCTCCCCCAGCACGCTGTTTATCTCAACAAGGCGGGCAATATCTCTCAGCAAAGCCTCACGGTTTTGCTCAATAAAAAGGTCAATGTCACGGCTGAGTATTTCGTTCATGCTGTTTCCTCCATTATTTCTTATAACCGGTGGACATGTCCACTATGTTTTTAAGCTCCTCGCCCCGGACAAAGCGCCGGAGATTTTCCGCCGCGATGTCAACGATCCTTTCAAAGGTCTCAGGCAGATGGTAAAAGCCGGATACATGGGGCGTGATCAGCAGATTGTCAAGCCCCCAGAGTGGGTCATCGGCAGGCAGGGGCTCAGGCTCCGTCACATCAAGGGCGGCAAAGCCTATCTCCCCCTTTGAAAGCGCCTCAAAGAGAACGCTGCCCTCCACCGCGCCGCCTCTGCCGCAGTTGCAGAATATGGCAGTATTCTTCATAAGCCTGAACCTTTCCGGCGTATAGAGGTGGTAGGTGGCGGCGGTTCCCGGCAGGATGGAAAAGATAACATCGGCACGGGGAAGCTGCCTGTCAAGCTCCTCCATGGTATAAAGCTCATGGACACAGTCGGGCTTTTCCCCCGCTCTGCGCTTTATGCCTATAACATAGGCGCCAAGCGCCCTGCACATGCCGGCAAAACGGCAGCCAATATCGCCAAGCCCCACCACAAGCACCGTAGCGTCAGCCATGGAGGTGACGGTGCCGTAGTCTGACCATTGGGCGCTGCGCTGGGCGTCACGGTACAGGTGCAGCTTCTTCTGGAGCATAAGCACGCTTGCAAAGGCATGCTCCGCAACGGCTTTGCTGTATGCGCCGGTGGCATTGAGAAGCCGGGTCTTTTCACTGAGAACGCCGGGCACGATGTAGGGGTCAGTCCCGGCGGAGCCAAGCTGCAGAACCTGCAGCCTGTCCGAGGCGGCTATAAGCCCCGGCGGTACATTGCCGATTATATAGTCGGCCTCCCTTACCTGTTCGGCACTGACCTCGGCGGCTGTGGTGTAGATAAAACGGGCGCCTTCTGCGGCGTCTTCCAGCTTCTGCTTATGGCGCTGCTGGGCGGGCAGCAGGCAGATAATATTCATCATGGGCTCAGCCTCCTTTTTTGGTATTTTATCACAGTATTTTTCCCCATGCAAGGCAGATTAAAGTTGACCTTGCGGCAGGTGAATGTTATTCTAAACAAGAGGTGAGATATGTGCTTGACTGGGATAATCTTGAGCTTTACAGGGAAAACGGACGCATTGAGTCCAAGCGTGCTCAGGGCGGCCTGCCGGAAAGCCTGTGGGAAACATATTCAGCCTTTGCAAACAGTCGGGGCGGTGTGATACTTCTGGGCGTAGAGGAGCTTTCCGACAAGGCGCTGCATCAGGTTGAGCTTCCCGACCCGCAAATGCTTGTATCTGAATTTCTCCGCCTTGCGGAGGATACGCGAAACATAAGCGTAAATTATATCAGCGAAAGTCAGATAAAAATAAAGCAGGCCGACGGTCTGCCCATTGTGGCAATATTCATCCCCCCTGCCCCGGATGTACTCAGGCCGATTTTTATCGGCGGCGATATGTACCGCGGCAGCTACCGCCGTGTGGGAGAGGCGGATATTCGCTGCACGGCGGAGGAGATTGACGCCATGCTTCAAAAGCGCAGTAAAGATATGGGAGTGGAATAGTATATGTCATCAAACACCACATTTTTCAGAGACATGCAAATCAGAAAAATGACCCTTGGGGACATTTTCTCCGATGTGTTTACAAAGCACAACTCAAGGGATATATCTCAGGTGTTCATATCCGGCACGGAGCTTACCACGCCCCGGGAGCAGGATATGCTCAGCACATGGCGAAAGCCCTTCCTGTTTGCCTATTTCTTTATCTTTACCCTGCTTATCGCCGTGATGTGCTACGCTCTGGGTACGCTCAACAACTCCGGCTATTTTTACATGATGCTGATAGTAAGCGCCCTTACCCCCCTCACAATGCTGCTGCTTGTGTGGGAAATGAATATCCCCCGCAACATCTCCCTTATGAATGTTCTGGGCTTTTTGTTTATCGGCGGCATAGTTTCCCTTGCAATCACCATGGTTTTAAAGCCCCTTCACCCCAGCGGTCACGCTATGTGGGCCCCCGTCTCCGAGGAGCCGGCGAAATTCCTTATCGCCTATTTCTTCATAAAGCGCAAGGATTACAAATTCAACATTAACGGCATCCTTGTTGGCGCTGCCGTTGGCGCAGGCTTTGCGGTATTTGAGAATATTACATATACGGTCAACACCTTCATAGGCAGCGGCCTGTCCTTTTCTCGGGGAATAAACACCTCCTATGTGCGTGCCGTTACCGGCCTTGGCACCCATGTGGTTTATACCGCCCTCGTCTGCGGCGGCTATATGATGGCCAAGGGCAATGAGCCTCACGCCCTCAGTCATGTGTTTAAAGGCCCTTTCCTCAAATATTTCGGCCTTGCCTTCGCTCTGCACATGCTCAATAACTCCGGCCTTCTTCCCAACAGCATCTATCTGCACACCGCAGTTACCGTTACTCTGGGCGTTGCCGCCATTCTGCCCCTGCTGAGAAATGCGGTAAACGAGCTTGTGCTCTATGTTATGAGCATTAACGGCTCAATGGGCGATGCTCACTATCCCCAGCCCTATGAGCACCGCGCCCCAAGCGCAAACAGCCTTGAAATCAGCTTCGTGGCAGGGCCCTACACCGGCAGGAGTTTTCGCGCCGGCACCGCCCGCCCCCTTTCCATAGGACGAATCGAGGGCAGATGCGACCTTGCAATACCCAACTGCTACAATGTAAGCGGCTGCCATTGCTCGGTTCAGGTGGCAAACGGCATAATCTGCATTATGGACCTTAACTCCAGCAACGGCACCTTTGTTGAGGGCAGCCGCCTTGTGCCTATGAGACCAAGGCAGGTTCACAGCGGCGCTATCGTGTACCTGGGCGGTGCGGACTGCGCCTTTCAGGTGCGTATTACATAATAAAATTAGAGGGCAGCCTGCATTGATTTGCAGGCTGCCTCTTACATAAGCGGTGCAAACAGACGAAGTATCTCCTGAAACAGCTCCCCGATTATGCCGCAGCGGCAGTCCTCCGGGGAGATCCGGCGGCAGACTGAGAGGGTATCAAGATAATCCCGCTCAAGTGCCTTAACGGCGCTGCCGCCGTAAAGCCATGCACCGCACTCATAGTGGAGATACAGGCTGCGAAAGTCCAGATTTGTTGTGCCCACATTGGCGCATTCCCCGTCGGCAAGGAAGGTTTTGGAGTGGATGAAGCCCCTTGTATATTCATATATCTTAACTCCGCCCTCGATAAGCTCCCGGTAATAGGAGCGGGTGGTCATATGCACAAGGCGCTTGTCCCAGCGGTGGGGCGTTATTATCCGCACATCCACGCCGCTTTTTGCCGAGAGTATCAGGGCCGACACCATGCTGTCGTCAACGATAAGATAGGGGGTGCTGATATACAGGCTGCGGCGGGCTCTGTTTATCATGTGAAGGTAGACATGCTCCCCCACATTCTCGCTGTCCATGGGGCTGTCCGCCCAGGGCTGGATGAAGCAGTCCCCTGTCTGCGCGCCCTTTTCCGGGCGATAGAGGGCATAATCCTCATCTATGCCGGTACACAGCTGCCACATACCAAGAAACATAAGCGTAAAGCTCCATGCCGCCTCACCCTTTACCATAAGGGCGGCGTCCTTCCAGTGTCCGAAGCGCTCCATGGCGTTTATATACTCATCGGCAAGGTTAACGCCGCCGGTAAAGGCGGTTTTGCCGTCAATGACGGCAATTTTGCGGTGGTCCCGGTTATTCTGGAGGCTGGTGAGCACAGGGCGGAAGGGATTGAAAACCACGCATTCTATGCCCATCTGCCGCAGGCTCTTTTCATAGTCCGGGGGCAGCTTCAAAAAGCAGCCCACATCGTCGTATATAAGGCGAACACGAAGCCCCTCTGCGGCCTTTCTGCGGAGAATGTCCAGAATGCTGTTCCACATCTGCCCCTCCTGCAGGATGAAAAACTCAAGGAATATATATTTCTCCGCCTTCTCAAGCTCCTCAAGCAGCCTTTCATAAAAGCGCTCACCGGGACTTAGATATTCACACTGCGCCCCGGCATAGGGCGGAAAGCAGGCTGTATCCTTCAGATAGAGCCCAAGGGGTGCAAAGTTTTCGGTCTCGGCGCAGAGCTTCTTCGCCGCCTCGTCTCCCGTGTCCGCCGCCTGACGCATTTTCTCCTCCACGGCGCTTTTGTTTTTAAGTTGCCGCTTTGAGGATACCTGCGCCTTGAAAACAAGGTAAAACAGCCCTCCGAACAGAGGGAACAGCATTATCGTAAACACCCAGCTCAGCTTAAATGCGCCCTTGTTTCGCCTTGAGATTATATAAAGGCACACCGAAAGGCTGAGGAGCGACAGTGCCGCCGCAGTGATTTTTGAGGTGAGGCTGCGGCTTATGAGGGTATACACTATCACCGCAAGCTGAAGCATCAGCAGCACAACGATAAAAAAGCGCCTTCTTACCAGCGACCTGAACCATTTTTCCTTCAAATTACATCAGCTCCCATATTAGCCTGACGGGAGACGAACCCGTATTGGTTTTATTCGGGCAGATTTCCGCCCATACTTTGTTATTGCCCTTGCCAATACGGCAAGTATTGTCTGCGGTCAATGCCTCGTCTGAGCGAAAATCTGCTACGAAAAAACTGCCCTGCACATTTCAGCAAGAAATGTTTGGATGATTTTGGGTGCGGAGGACGCAGGCTTACTGGCGTAAGTCAAGGACGACAAGCCCAAAAGCGCCGAACATAGCCGCTGAAATGCTACACGGTTCGACTTCCGTCAGGCTAGCCTGACGGATATAACCCGAACCCGCTTTGCGGGGCGGCTTTTCGCGCCAGACTTCATTTCATTCTTTGCTGGGCGTCAGCCCAGCTGCATCACTCAATTTCGCCTGACACAAAAACACGCACCCGCAAAGTCCGCGATTTCTGAGAGCGTATAGGAAGACAGTGCGAGGCGCCGACTTGCAGATGTGTCGTTACACTTCAAAAGTCGGCAACGACGCAATGCCGATGTATACGCTCTCAGAAACGGGTTCGGATTGTACCCGTCAGGCTATGCAGACAGCAATTTTATCTGCAAAATAAGAAAAATCTGTTTATTTAAAGTTAATTCTTGTTTAACAGACTGTGAATAATGTATAATTCCTATTGTACTTTGGAAGGAGAGTGTTTTATGGAGCTTAATATGCAGAATTTCTCCAAGGCGGGCTTTGATGTTTTCTCAATGTTCAGCGAGCGCTGGGCGCTGGTTACTGCCGGCAGCATAGAAAATTTTAACACAATGACCATAGGCTGGGGCTGTATGGGCAGCATCTGGGGCGCGCCGGGCAAGTGCAGGCAGATAATACAGGTATTTGTAAGGGACAACCGACGCACGGCGGATTACATGCTGGACAATGATCACTTTACCGTCAGCTTCTTCCCGGAGCAATACAAGAAAGAGCTGCTGACACTTGGCAGCGTATCCGGCCACGATAAGCCGGACAAAATCAAACTCAGCTCACTTAGCCCCAAGGCCATGGGCTGCTCGGTGGGCTTTGAGCAGGCTGAGCTGAGCTTTCTGTGTAAAAAGCTGTACTGCCGGCAGCTTGACCGTGACGCCATCCCGGAGGATATACTACAAAGAATGTACTCTGCCGACGAACACATGCACTACGCCTTTATCGGTGAAATATGCGCCGTCGAGGGCAGTATATAATACAAAGACCGACCCGATTGGGTCGGTCTTTCTTTGTCGAAAAAGTTATGAAATCTGCAGAAAGCATCTCAGAACTTGCCTCCCTCGTTGAGGGAGGTGGATTTTGCGAAGCAAAAGACGGAGGGAGTTATCAGCGCAAAACCTTTGCAAAT
>JAZNUQ010000080.1:0-7577 GCA_045592365.1 Candidatus Limivicinus sp.
CGCCTAAGGCGAATATAACTGAAAAACCACTTCCTAAGAAGTGGTTTTTCAGTGGTGGAGAGCGGCGGACTCGAACCGTTGACCTTCCGCGTGTGAGCCGGACGCTCTAACCAGCTGAGCTAGCCCTCCGTAGCCTGTATATGATAGCACATTATGCCAAACATTTCAAGCCTTATTTTACAAGATGCCAAAACACGCCCAAAAGTTCCGTTTTCTGTTGACAAGGCAGCGTTTGAGTGCTATTATCCAAACAACCGATAAAACAAACCGTTGACGAAGATGAAGTAGCTGTTCCCCATCCGTTACAGAGAGCTGCGCAGAGCTGGAAGCGCGGTACGGCAAGGTACGGTGAATGGGCTTCTGAGGGCGAGCGGAACGCAGATTTATCTGCCTATGCGAGCCGGAGCTGGACGCTCCGTGATCAAATGTCGCCGTATGTCAGTACGGGCTAAGGCGGGCGAGCTTTTCGCCAAGCCGGGTGGCACCGCAGAAGTATATTCTGTCCCGGCAGGTCGCTTATGCGATCTGCCGGGCTTTTTGTTTTGTTGGCCGAAATTTTACAAAAGGAGAACGGACCATGGTATTCAACAATGTGGACTTCGACACCTATTTTAAGCACTACCCCGATGAAAAGGGCTATTTCGGCCCCTACGGCGGCTGCTACATCAACGATGAGCTGAGAGCTGCCATGGAGGAGATCACCCAGGCCTACTTCACCATCTGTAAATCCCGCAAATTCATAGCGGAGCTTCGCCGCATCCGCAAGGAGTTTCAGGGTCGCCCCACACCTATCAGTCACCTTGAGCGCCTTTCCAACTCTCTTGGCAATGTGCAGCTCTATGTAAAGCGTGAGGACCTTAACCATACCGGCGCCCACAAGCTCAACCACTGCATGGGCGAGGGTCTGCTTGCAAAGTACATGGGCAAGAAAAAGGTCATTGCAGAAACCGGCGCCGGTCAGCACGGTGTGGCTCTTGCCACTGCCGCTGCCTACTTCGGTCTTGAGTGTGACATTTATATGGGCTCTGTGGACATTAAGAAGCAGGCTCCCAATGTGGCCCGCATGAAGATACTGGGCGCAAATGTGGTGGAGGTCACCCACGGCCTGCAGACCCTGAAGGAGGCCGTTGACGCCGCTTTCGAGGCATACAGCAGAGAGTATAATGACGCCATCTACTGCATCGGCTCCGTTCTCGGCCCCCACCCCTTCCCCATGATGGTCCGCGACTTCCAGCATGTGGTGGGCGAAGAGGCAAGAGCTCAGTTTCTGGAGATGACCGGCGAGCTTCCCGATGCCATTACCGCCTGTGTGGGCGGCGGCTCAAATGCGGCAGGCTTCTTCTCCGGTTTTCTGAATGACCCGGTTGAGATTTACGGCGTTGAGCCTCTGGGCAAGGGCAGCACTCTGGGCGACCATGCCGCCTCCCTCAAGTACGGCACACCCGGCATTATGCACGGCTTCAACAGCATCATGCTCAAGGATGAAAACGGCGAGCCCGCTCCCGTCTACTCCGTGGCCAGCGGTCTTGACTACCCCTCCTCCGGTCCCGAGCATGCCTTCCTCCACGACCTTGGCAGAGTTAAGTACGACACCGTCTCCGACGAGGAGGCTATTGACGCCTTCTTTACCCTTTCCCGTCTGGAGGGCATCATCCCCGCCATTGAGAGCAGCCACGCAGTTGCCCACGCCATCCGTCTGGCAAAGGAAATGAAAACCGGCTCCATTCTCATTAACCTCTCCGGCAGAGGCGATAAGGACATGGACTATGTCATCGAGCACTACGGAATAAGATAAACGAAAGCTCCGCTGTACAGTGTACAGCGGAGCTTTTTCACGTCTCAGAGGACTCATACACTTTCCGCACATCCGTTTTCCTGCCCCAGATAAGCAGCCAGCTTGCGAGCATGGCAATTGCGCCGCCCACGGTCAGGCACCAGCGGTAATCCAGAAGCTCACCCAGCGCTCCCATTATAAGGGAAAATAAGCCCGCACCGGCAGTTATCAGCACATTGTTAAAGGCATTTACCCTTGAGCGCAGATTTTCAGGTATATAACGCTGCACGGCGGCGTTACGGACTATGGCGCTGTTGCTGCCTAAAAAGCCGCAGACGCCGCGGTTTACCAGCATAAGAGGATAGGGCAACCACAAAAGGCACATGTCCATCAGCTCATACACCTGATAAACGAACAAGACAAAGCCGTATTTTCGCCTGTCGGGCAGCTTTATGCGGTACTGCACCGCGCTGCCCAGCGTCCGGCCTACAAATTCCGCCACGGAGAACATCGAGTACATGGCAGCAGTCATGCCGGGGAAGCTGCGGAAAAAGGCCACCAGTATGGGGGAAAAGCCGTTTGCCACACCGTTTGTTACGGCCATATATTCGTATATGCTGCGAAGCCCACGCTCCCGCCGCAGATATTCTACCGCATCCCTAATGTCCTGTGCCCAAGCCTTGAGGGTATAGGGCTCAGAGCTTTTCCGTTTATTATCACGGAGCTTTATAAGGCTCTCGGTACCTGCCGCCGCGAAGGACAGCAGCCCCTGCAAGCTAAGCAAAAGAGCGACGCCCAGCACATCCAGCAAAACCCCCGCCGCAGGCAGCATGATAACGCTGAGTACCGGGTAGAGCATGGAGGAAACTGCATAGCCCTTTTCCTCCGCCCCCTTGGGGATAAGCTCCGGGTAAATACTTGTAAAGGCCAGCTCATCCACAGCGCCCAGACAAGAAAGCACAAGGGAGACAAGCAAATAGCCCCCATAGCTGAAGTCAAAGAACATGAGCCACAAGCCCATGCCGGTATATATCAGGCCGTTTGCCGCATCTGCCCAAACAAGAAAGAGCTTGCGGGGCAGCCTGTCCATGATTGGCGCCGCCACAAAGGGGATTATTATATGGGGCAGCAGCCGTATCGCTACAATAAGCGCCGCCGCAAGGGTGCTGCCGGTTTCGTCAAACACCAGAAAGGACAGGGCAAAGCCCCCGGCAATGGCTCCGGCAGAGCCCAGCACCGAGGCCGCAGTCACAAGAGAGAAATTCCGTGTCCAGAGCTTTTTCATTTCATCGCCTCCGAGCACAGCATAGCACAGTATTTAAAGCGCAATAAGCCCGCATATTTGGGAAAATTTCACCCAAATATGCGGGCTTAAATGCTTCTCAACAGCCTTTAGCGGGAAAAGCCTCCATAAGCTCACAGGCTTTTTTGTATTGGCGGGTGGCCTTGTACCATTCCAGCACCCATGGCAGGTGGAAAAGCGCGTAGCCGTAGCCCAGATCCCGGCGGCAGCGTTCAAAGCAGCCCAGCAGCGCCTCCCCGTAGTCCTCCCGGCTGAGGTAGTCTGCATTTTCCAGCCTGAAGCGGACAAGGGCGCACATCTGCCGCGCAAGCTCCGTGTCGATTTCCTCTGTATCCGGTATATCCATAGCCTCGGCCCTATCCAGCGCCATAAGCCCCTCCCGGCGTCTGCCGGTTTTTTCGCAGCAAATGGCCAGCTTATGCAGCGCCAGCATACCGGGCTTTTCAAGGGCGGGAAACCACTTGTAGGCATCCTCATAGCGTCCCGTCTCCACCCATGTGGAGGCGGTATTATAATCAATGGAGGCAATAATCTCCCCATCACCCAGATCCTCCGCCAGACGCCGTGCCACGGCATAGTTAAGCTCCATGTTGGGAATATCCTGACGGTTACAAAAGCAGTTGCCCATAAAAACGCGGCTCATCAGCATTATTTTTGCCCGCCCCTCCGAGGCGCCCATATCAAAGGCCTTTCGAAGCCTTTCAAGTGCATGGGAGTAGTTACCCACGGAGTAGGCCGCTATGCCCGCAGTCAGATAGGTAAAGGCGCAGGGATAAAGCAGCAGCGCCTCCTCCTGCCGCTGCTGCAATATGCGCTGCAGGGCAAGGCATCGATTATCCATGCAGTCTTCAAGAGCCGTGTCAAGGGCTTTGTGCCGTATCTGAAAGGCCTCCAGCATTTCAAGCTCCGGCGCAGCCGCCGCAGTTCGGAAGCGGGAAAGCTCAGCGTCCTTCAGTCGCTCGTTCAGCTGCTCATAGCGGCAGCTCAGCAGCAGCTCAAAGCAGTCATCAGCAAGGGCTGCGGCCTCTGTTTCCATTTCTGGCCGGTATTCAAGCCCCAGACGCTCCAGCAGCAGAGAGAAAATCTGCTCCGAGGGTTCCGCCTTGCCGCTTTCAATCTTTGACAGGTAGGACACGGCGCATATGCCCCGGCACAGCCCCTCCTGGCTCCAGTTTCTTTTCAATCTTTCACGGGAGATAAGATATGCCCGGTAGTTCATTTCCGCCCACCTCCTGTTATTTATTAAATTATACCACGGCCGTCAAAGCCGTTCAATAAGGCTTAAAATCTGCATGGGGAGAGCTCGGGAGGGGATTGGTATTCCCTCTCACTTAATTTGAGCGCAGCGGATAATATGTCACCACAAAAAGCCACCTTTGTCTGACAGACAAGAATTTCTTTTTGTGGTGACCCGTACGGGAATCGAACCCATGTTACCGCCGTGAAAGGGCGGTGTCTTAACCGCTTGACCAACGGGCCAAATAAAAGGCGCAGTGATAAGCGCTGCGCCTTTGTTTGTGGTAGCGGCACCTGGATTCGAACCGGGGACACTGCGGGTATGAACCGCATGCTCTAGCCAACTGAGCTATGCCGCCATGTGCTACCGAAACAGCAATAGGAATTTTAGCAGAACAAAGCCCAATTGTCAACACCAAAATTTAATTTTCTTTAAAAATTTTCAGTCCGGCAGATATTCCAGAGGGTCTGCCGCATTGCCGTTGGCCTCCACCTCAAAATGCAGATGTGCGCCCTGGCCGCTTTCGCACAGAGCCGTGTCACCTACTGCGCCGATCACGGCGCCGCCCTCTACCTTATCGCCCACGCGGACGGTGGGAAGCTCGGCAAGGTTAGAGTACACGGTCTTTATACCGTCGCCATGGTCAATGATAACGGTAGTGCCGTAGAAATCGTCATCCATCACATTGATGACGGTGCCGGTACGGGCGGAAAGCACAGCGGTGCCGATGGCGGCGCTTATGTCAATGCCGTCATGGGTGCGCCAGTCACGCATGGTAACATCATAGGCAAGAGCCTCCATGCTGTGGCTGCGCTCAAGCTCACCGTCAACAGGCCAGCTGTATGTGGCAGCCGCCGTCTCCACGGAGCTGCCCTCGCCCCACACTTCCTCTATCTGTTCAACAGGCTCAACCGCGTCTGCAATGCCTTCGCTGCTTATTTCAGGCGCCTGCACAGGAATATCGCCGTCCTCGGGCATTGCAGCCGCAGGCTGTGTTTCCTGCTCTGCCGCAGGGGGAATTATAACGGTCTCCACCCTGCCGCTGTCCAGATGGTTATCGTTTGCGATAACATCGTTTGCCATAGTCTCATTTCCGGCAGCCATCATCCATGCGGATACGCCGATAACGGCCGCGCACAGGAAAAGGACTATGTAGAAGCCCTTACCCGTAAAAAATCCCTCCAGCTTCTTGCCGGAGCTTTTGCTGCTCATAAATCTAACCTCCGTTTGCAGTAATAGGTTTGCATTCCTATTCTTGCCTGCAAAGGCGGCTATTATACATATTTGCAATAAAAAAGCATCTCAGGTATTTTATTGCCTGAGATGCCCGGGTTTTATCTGATTGAGAAGAAAGCGTCCATGCCGGGATAAGCCGCCACATCAAAAAGCTCATCCTCTATGCGAAGGAGCTGATTGTATTTTGCCACGCGGTCGGTTCTGGAGGGTGCGCCGGTCTTTATCTGGCCTGCGTTCACCGCAACGGAGATGTCTGCAATGGTGGTGTCCTCCGTCTCGCCGGAGCGGTGGGAAACAACGGCGGTAAAGCCCGCTCTGTGAGCCATCTGGATTGCGTCCAGAGTTTCGGTGAGGGTGCCTATCTGATTGAGCTTGATAAGCACGGAGTTTGCGGCCTTAAGCTGTATGCCCTTCTTTATGCGCTGGGTATTGGTAACGAACAGGTCGTCGCCCACTATCTGGATGCGGCTGCCCAGACGCTTTGTCATAAGCTGCCAGCCCTCCCAGTCGTTTTCGCCCATGCCGTCCTCGATGGAGATAATGGGATACTTGTTCACAAAGTCCTCCCACATGTCCACCATCTGCTCGCTGGTCATAACGGTGCCGCGCTTGGGCAGGTGGTAGCACTTGTCCTCCTCCGAGTACCAGTCGGAAACCGCGCCGTCAATGGCAATCTTAAAGTCCTCGCCGCTCTTGTAGCCGGCAGCCTCAATGGCCGCCACAAGTGCCTTGAGCGCATCCTCGTCACTGTCAAGATTGGGCGCATAGCCGCCCTCGTCGCCTACGCCGGAGGCGGGAACCACCTTTTTAAGGGCATGGAAAACCTCGGTGCACATGCGAAGCGCTTCCTTCCAGCTCTTTGCGCCCACCGGCATTACCATAAACTCCTGAATGTCCACATTGGAGCCGGTGGCATGAGCACCGCCGTTGAGAACATTCATCATAGGCACCGGCAGGGTCTTGGCGTTTACGCCGCCTATATAGTTATAGAGGCTCTGGCCGGTGGCAATGGCCGCCGCCTTGGCGCAGGCCAGGGACACGCCCAGAATTGCGTTTGCACCCAGTCTGGTCTTGTTGGGGGTGCCGTCTATCTCAATAAGCATTTTGTCAATGGAGGTCTGGTCAAGAACATTGAGCCCCAGCATAGCCTCGGCTATCTCGCCGTTAACATTCTCCACCGCCTTTAAAACGCCCTTGCCGTTATAGCGCTTCTTATCCCCGTCGCGAAGCTCGCAGGCCTCGTACATGCCGGTGGATGCTCCGGAGGGTACGGCTGCACGGCCTATGGTGCCGTCATCCAAAGTAACCTCAACCTCAACGGTGGGGTTGCCGCGGGAATCCAGTATTTCCCGGGCCATTACATCGACTATCTCAAAATACTGCTTCATTATCAATACCTCCATGGCTTAATAATAGAATTATACCCTATTTGAAGCAAAAAATAAAGAGCGACTTATGCAGTAAAACGGCGCAGTCTCCTGCGCCGTTTTACATTTTCGGCTTATTCCGAGCGTTTTTTCACATGCTCGTATATGAGATTGACTATCTCCGCGTCCACATTACTGTCCAGCAGCTCCAGAAGCAGGCAAAGCTGCTCAAAATTATTTTGGCATATTATAAGATAGGCATGCCTGTGCGCATTCGCAGATGTAAGGTTCATTGGGTTTCTCCTTTATCAGGGGGGGACATTGGGTACCTTTCTAATGTTATAGCTCCGCCCGGCGTTAAACGCAACATTAGTTCGGCATCAAAAAGCAAGGCTGCCGGTTTGAAGCGGCAGCCTTGTTTTTTACCTGTTTTAGTTTTATTTCTTAGCCAGACCCTTCTGACGGGCGTACTCGGCAGCGCCCAGAGCACCCATAAGCTGGGGGTCGGTCTTCAGCTCGACGACCTTCAGCTTCAGAACATGCTCTATGGCTTCCTTCAGACCGTCGTTCTTGGCGCAGCCGCCGGTGAGAGTGATGGAGTCGGTGGCGCCGGCCTTCTTTGCCATAACAAAGCAGCGCTTTGCAACTGCCATCTCTATG
>JAZNUQ010000081.1:0-4276 GCA_045592365.1 Candidatus Limivicinus sp.
GTTCGCAGTTCCTGCTCCGCTTCTTGGAAGGGACTCGAAGCGGCAAAACCTGCCACTGGCAGCTTTTGCGACGCTTCGACTGACGGTCCACCATTCTTTTATTGATGACAGAGATTGTTTCCCTCGACGACAGTCAGCGGACTTCAGCGTTTCCCAATCAGCGTTCGCAGTTCCTGCTCCGCTTCTTGGAAGGGACTCGAAGCTGCAAAATCTGTCACCGTCAGCTTTTGCCGAGCTTCGACTGACGGTCCAAAGTTCTAAATTACATATAGGGGAATAGCTCAGCTGGTAGAGCGGCGGTCTCCAAAACCGTAGGCCGAGGGTTCGAAGCCTTCTTCCCCTGCCAGCAAAGACACCACCCATTTGGGTGGTGTCTTTGTTGATTCCGGTAAAATGCTTCGAAGGGGAGCGGTAATGAATGGAGTGCTGGTGGCACTCCAGAGCCGCGACCGGGCCTGCCCGCAGGCAGGCGATGCCTTCTCCCCCTGCCAAAAAAGCACTTGCTTTATGCAAGTGCTTTTTTATTTTGCCGGAAATTATTTGTTTATTTTTTCAGAAAACTGTAGAATGCCACGGCCACAAGGCCGCAGTCGATAATTGCTGCGCCGATAAGCACAGCCAAGGCTCCTCCGGAAATAATTGCCATATTATAACCTCCTCAGATAATCCCAAAACAGGCACAGATGACGATGAGCAACAGGTCAAAGCCCAGTATTCCTCCCACAATGGCAGCCGACTGCTTGATAGTAGGCCGGTCATGCACATAAAAGGCGGTGGCAAAGAAGGGGAGATAACCGATGAGCCACAGCACCCAGGGACAGCTTGTCTGCCAGAAAGCCCACTCCCACGTCAGCAGGTCACAATAGTTGAGGAAGCACTCGATGATAACCGCAAGTGTTGTCAGCACGAGGCAAAAAACGATTCGGTTGTTTATGCCGAGGATTTTCTTTTTGGGGTCCTCCGGAAGCATTAGACACACGGTGATACCCATGATAAGGAACATGAATGAAATTTCAATGTTGTAGCCTATCATCAGCAGCCAGGCTGTGTCACCCACTCCCACCGGGGTGCCCCATACGGGTGCATAGCCGCTTATGAAGCATATCATGGAGTTCCATATCTCGTTGAAGATGTCCACGCCCCAGAGTGCAAAGCCGCCCAGAACAACCTTGTAGTTCTTTTCATGGAGCTGCTTTGTGACTATGTACATTGTTATCAGCAGCAGCGGAACAACGTACCAGTGCATGGTGGTTTTGGGATTGCGCAAAATTTCCAGCGCGGTTTGAGTGTATGGGGAAAAGCCGTCCATAAGTATTCCTCCCTTTTTATCATTTGACTGTAATCCGGTGATGTAATAATTCTAACGAATTAATAGTCTTTTTTCAACACAGAATTTAAGAAGTGCCAGTTTTTGACAGCAATATATTGAAAGGGCAGGAGCAGCTTTTGATTTCATACAGATTTAATGTAACCGGGCTATGCTTTGTGCGTCTTATATATGAAAGCAGCTTTAAGAAGGCGGACGCGGCCTTAAACGGGACAGTGCGTGCCGCTCTCAATCTGGAGCCGGAGGTGGTGCCATTGAAGCCGGATGTTATCGACCAGCTGTTTTCCAAATACTATAACGAGGCGCTGCTTTATTGCATTTCCCTTTGCCGCAATTGTACCGTGGCGGAGGATATTGTGTCCGGTGCATTTTTAAAGGCGCTTACAGCAGCTGACGACTCTATAAGCAACTTTAAGGCATGGCTGCTGGCGGTTTGCAGAAACGAGTATATAAGCATGTGTAGGAAAAACAGCCGTATGACAGGCAGGGAGATTCCCGAGGATTTGCCGGAGCAGAGGGAAGAGATGCTGGAGAGCATTATACGCAGGGAGGAGTACCGCTCACTATACCGTGCCATTGGCCTTTTGCCCCAGGTTCAGAAGGAGGCGGTCACACTGTTCTATTTTAACGGCCTTCAGGTGCGCGATGTGGCGCAGGTAATAGGAAAAAGCGAAACAAATACAAAGGTCCTGCTGTACAGGGCAAGGGAAAATTTAAAGAATATAATGGAGGATTGTATATGAATTTTGAAGAGGCTTACAGAAAGCTGCGGGACGGAACTGCCAGCGATGAGGAAGCGGCCTTTGTTGCCGGAGAGCTTGAGAATGTGCGCAGAATAAGCGCAATTATTGACGCTGCCAATATATCTGACCCAGGCATAAGGGAGGCGGAGGAAAGGACTGTGCAAAGAGCCAGGAGAGAGTTCAACAGAAAAAGCCTTGTCAGAACGCTTGTGACCGTGCTTTGCTGCATTGCTGTTCTTGGGGCAATGGTGTGCGGCCTGCTGTTTATACCCGCCACTATTTCAGCGTCAAGGCAGCTTGAGCTGAGCAGGGAAGAGGCCGTTGACGCTGCAAGGGAGTGCCTTGAACTTCAGATTGGAGAGGATAAGGCTGCAGGCTTCTATCTTGACTATGTTTTCAGAGAGCTCAGATATGAGGGGAGCATATTCAGGGCGGTTTATGTTTATGATCTGGAGTTTGAGGATGCTTTCGGTAACGAGTATGAGATAAAGGTGAACGGTAAATCCGGCTATGCCTTGATAAGCGATGTGGACTTTAATGATTGACCGTGTGCCTGTCTGCTGATAAAGAAATAAGGAGAGTAAATGATGAATAAATACAGCTGCAGCGTAAATATTGCCATGAAAATTGCCATTGAATATGCGGGGCTTGAGAATTGCCAGCTGCGACGGGCCGCAATTTCCGCACAGGATGCTTTGCTTTTCATCCGCATAGACAGCGACTTTATGCTTTATGAGTTTTATGTGGATGTGGAGAACAAAGAAATTCTGGGCTTTAACTCAGAGCCGGTTGCATACCAGAGACCGGGACCTATAATAGCCGCAGCCTGAGAAATATCCCATTTTCGCTTCAAAATTGCCCTGTGCCTCAGGCACAGGGCAATTTTGCGCTGTTGACCTTTTTGAAAAGAAAGATTAAAATAATAAAAAAGGCAGCAGCCAAAAACGGAGATTGAATATGACAGAAAAATTATACTATGCAGACAGCCACATGAGGGACTTCGGCGCCAGAGTGCTTGAATGCAGCGAGCAGGAAAAGGGCTGGGCGATCATCCTTGACCGCAGCGCATTCTTCCCCGAAGGCGGTGGCCAGCTTGCCGATACCGGATTGATAGGCTCCGTCCGGGTTCGAGATGTGCAGCTGAAGGGAGAAACCATAATCCACTATACGGACAGTCCCTTGCCGGCAGGGGAGACTGTGATTTGCCGCATCGACTGGGAACAGCGTTTTCGCCGCATGCAGAACCATTCCGGTGAGCATATAGTTTCCGGTCTTGTGCACAAGCTCTACGGCTTTGACAATGTGGGCTTTCACATGGGCGAAAATATGACCATAGACTTCAGCGGTGAGCTGGACTGGCAGCAGCTTATGCGCGTGGAGGAGCTGGCAAATGAGGCTGTCCGGGAAAATGTTGAGGTAAACTGCTATTTTCCCAGCGAAAGGGAGCTTAAGAGCATAGACTACCGCAGCAAGCTGGAGCTTAGCGAGGATGTGCGCCTTGTGGAAATAGAGGGCATAGACATCTGCGCCTGCTGTGCGCCCCATGTGGAGCGCACCGGGGAGATAGGCATAATCAAAATTCAGGACTTTATGCGTCATCGGGGCGGCGTCAGGGTAAGCCTGGTGTGCGGCATGGATGCGCTTGAGGACTACCGCCGCAAGCAGGACAATGCCGCTGCCGTATCCGCGGCGCTCAGTGTGAAGCGCGATGACATTGCCGCCGCCGTAAAGCGTCTGCTGGATGAGCAGCAGCGGCAGAAGGAGAGAATTGCCGAGCTTTCCATGGCACTGGCAAAGGAAATTGCAGCCTCTGCTGAAAACACGGAGGGAAATATCTGCATATTTGACAGCGTGCTGGATGAGGTGGCAATGAGAGAGCTTGTAAATCTTCTTGTCCCCGGCTGCAGCGGCATAGCTGCTGTTTTCCATGGCAGCGATGAGGCCGGATACAGGTATGTAATTGGCAGCCGCAGTGTAAACCTTCGCAGTGAGGGACGGCGGATAAACGCCGGGATATGCGGAAAGGGCGGCGGCAGTGCCGAGATGATACAGGGCAGAGCCGAGGAAAAGGCCGAAATTATCCGCAGCTTCATATCCGAATACTCTGTTTAAACATAATAGCATTACACAAATCCAAGGCCGCCTGGGGGGGGGGGGGGTTGGGGGGGGGGGGGGGGGGACCCCAAAAAAAAAAGAGCCCTTCGCC
>JAZNUQ010000082.1:0-6367 GCA_045592365.1 Candidatus Limivicinus sp.
AAGAACCCCAAGGGCGCCAATGTGGCAATTCTGCGCCCAATGCTTCAGGGCTGCCCCATTGTTGACACCGACAAGATGGTGGCAGCTATCCGCATAGAGCTGGGCGAGAAAAAGCTCAGGTTCCTTGAAGGCAACAAGGCCGCTCTCTTTGCCGGCATGGAAGCTGCAAAATAAAAATCAAATCCAATATAAATGGTCTGTGGAGAAATCCACAGACCATTTTTTTAAATCACCTCCAGCGTTTTGAGACTGAGCAGCAATGAGGCCGCCGTTATGGAAAGGAGGGCTGCGCTGCGCAGGGGATGGAGCCTCTCTTTTGCCGGGAAGCACCGGGCAAGATAGTCCTCCGCGCAGGCTCTGGCCTGCCGGAGCAATGCCCTGCGGCTTATTCCCTCGGCGCCGAGATAGTCATCCCGCAGTATGAACACCGCCTCCTGAAATATCCGTCTGTCCGGGGAGGGTACAACTATTACCCTGTGGCTTACGCCCCGCATGGGCTCCGGAGCTGTCATGGCCGCTCCTCCACCCGGACTGTTACCACCGTCATGTCGTCGTTTGCACCGTACAGCCGTTCCGCCTCCTTAAGGGCGGCACTGGCCAGAGCCTTCATATCCTCTCCCGAACGAAGCATAAGGCTTTTGAGCCATCTGTCCTCCGTGTCTGCCAGAACTCCGTCAGAGGCAATTACCGCAGTACAGCCGGGCTTAAGGCGCATGCGTACAAGGTCGGGAGCAAGGCCGTCACAGGCGGACAGCCCTGCCGCCAGAGTTTCACCCTTAATGCGCCGGATATTTTTCCCGCTTTTAACATAGGAGGGGGCTGCGCCGTATTTATAAAAGCAGGTCTCCCCGGAGAAAAGATCCACGCACATAAGGTCAACCGTGGCATAGCCCCAGCTGTCGCCGCCGCGAAGCAGCAGCACGGAATTGAGAATCTTCATTGCAACCGCCGGGTCAACGCCTGAGCGGAGAAATTTCTCCAGTATCTGCACCACCTGAGTGCTGTCCTTTGCGGCCTGATCCCCTGTTCCCATGCCGTCGGAGAGTATGACGCAGAGAACACCGGAATCGGTTTTGAAATAGGTTCCCTTGTCCCCGCTGACCTTTTCGCCCCGTTTTTTAAGCGCTGCAATTCCCACCGATACCGCCAGAGGCTCCGCCTGCAAAAGAGTAAGCCGAGAGCAGCCCTCGCAGAGCTCATTGGGCTGGCAGAGACGAACTCCCACCACCGAGGACAGCTTTTCAAGGTAGTCCTCATCCCTTGTCAGCGGACTTAGCCTGCCGCTTTCAATGATAACATGGAGCCTGCCGCCGCCGTCGCGGTAAACGGAGGTCTCCGCGTCGATGTCAAGGCTTCGCAGGTATCTCAGCAGCCGCCGCTCTGCCAGCGGGTCAGAGCCGTTTATGCTGCCAAGCTCATCGGCCACGCGCCCAAGCAGCAGCGCCGTATCCCGGTATTGCCCCCAGGCCACCGCCCTGTCCTCCTTAAGACGCACCTTAAGCTGCCTGCGGTACATAAGGGCGCGAAGCTCTGAGTTTACCGCTGCCACAAAGCCGGGCAGATTAAGGCACTTTTGCCGGAAAAAGCCGGGGAGATCATCAAACTCGAGGCTTCCCCTTTTGCTCATGGCCTGAGTGGCATCGTTCATGGCGGAAAGGGTGTCCATGTAATCTGCGTTCCAGCAGAGATTTTTATTTTTACAGCCCACACATACCTGGTCCGCCGCCCGGTCAAAAATTTTGGCGATATTTTCGTCGTTGCAGGGCTCCTCCACATTGCGCCGCACAATTTCAAAAAGCTCTCCGTAGGCTTCGCTGAGGTTTTTCACCCGGCCTGCCACGAAGCGTCGCAGGCCGGATTCGCCGCTGCCCTTTTCCATGGCCTGAAGAATAAGGCCAATATGGTTTAAAAAGGAGGCCGGCAGAAGCATAAATATCACCGAGGCGCAGAAGGTTTCAAACAAGGCGCTTATGTATATTTCCGTGTTCCAAGCGGCTACCACCGCCAGAGCTCCGGAAAGAATAAAGCTCAGCACAAAAATAAGCCTGCCGTGCTTGCCGAAAACCCCGGACAAAAGCCCCGAAAAGGCGTAGGCCATGGTGTAAAAGGGCGCGCCGCCGCTGCAAATATCCATTGCAAGGCCAAAAACCGTGCCAACGGCAGCCCCCGTGAGCATGCCGCCCTTCATGGCGGAGGTCATAACCAGCAGCAGAGCAATGAAGCGCCCCACCGACACAACGCCCATAATATTGAGCTGCGCAAAGGCCATAAGTGCGCAGGCCGCCATTATCATCACGGAAACACTGTGCTTAAGCTCGGCGCTTTCGCTGCTGCGAAGCTCCACACTCAGAGCCTCACGGAAAAAATAGCTGCCGCCAAAGGCCAGCACCGTTTCAAGAGAGAGCTTTGCCGCCAGAGGCACCGTGTCCTGCATGCCGGAAAAGCTGCCCAGAAAGCCGCTTATGCACATGATCAGGGCAGAGGCGGCAGGCATGAAGAAGCTCTGCCGAGACACCTGAAGCTCCTGAAACACGAAGGAAACCGTATAAACCAGCACCGCTGCCGCAATATAGCGTATGCCCCATTCAAGCCCGCCGCCTAAAAGATAGCCCAGCGAGGCTCCTGCCAGAGCAAATACGCCGCTGAGACCCGGCCCCGAGCAGGCCACCATGGACATGCCGAAGGGCGCGCCGTTTTCAAGCACCCTTGAGCAGGCCATCACCAACCCCAGCAGCATGTAAATAATACAGCGCAGCGTGATGATAAAGCGCCGGTCTATGCTGCCCGACGCCACCGCGCCCTTCAGCCGCGCCAGCTTACCCTGTCCTTCAAGCTCCATTAAATCTCCTCCTGAGTTTACATAAGATGAGTATATTATAATTATGTAATACCGCGAAGGAACTCAGACTGCGCTGTATAAAAACTGTTTTTATAACGGAGAAATGAGAGAAAATAATGAGCGGGCCCCGGACAGACTGATTATAAATCCTTGCCATATTCTTTTTGGCGTGATAAAATAAAATGTCAAAATGTTTCACAGGAGGCAGAATATGAGCCGTATAAAGGATATTAATCTTGCTCCTTCCGGAGAGCTTAAAATAAAATGGGTGGAGCGCAATATGCCTGTTCTTCGCGGCATAGCGGAGGACTTCAAAAAAACCAGACCCTTTGAGGGCATGAAGGTGGCCCTTTCCGTGCATCTTGAGGCCAAGACCGCTTATCTTTGCCGCGTGCTTGAAATGGGCGGGGCTGAGATGTATGTTACCGGCTCAAACCCTCTGTCCACTCAGGACGATGTGGCCGCAGCCCTTGCTGCCGGCGGCATGGAGGTATTTGCAAGCTACGGCTGCTCCATGCAGGAGTATGAGGAATGCCTCTGCTGCACCCTTGAGGCAGGCCCCGGCCTTATTATTGACGACGGCGGCGACCTTGTTCAGCTTATCCACAGCCGTTACCGCCACCTTATCCCCAACATAATCGGCGGCTGCGAGGAGACCACCACAGGTATCCACCGCCTTAAGATAATGGACAGGGAGGGGACTTTGTGCTTCCCCATGATGATGGTCAACGAGGCCGACTGCAAGCACATGTTTGATAACCGCTACGGCACCGGTCAATCCGTGTGGGACGGTATAAACCGCACCACCAATCTTATCGTTGCAGGCAAGTACACCGTCATCTCCGGCTACGGCTGGTGCGGCAAGGGCGTTGCCCTGCGTGCCAAGGGGCTTGGCGCAAAGGTTGTGATCACCGAGACAGATCCAATCCGCGCTCTTGAGGCCGTTATGGACGGCTATGAGGTGATGCCCATGGCTGAGGCCGCCAAAATAGGCGATATTTTCGTCACAGTGACCGGCTGCAGCGGTGTTATCACCGCAGAGCATTTTGAGACCATGAAGGACGGCGCTGTTCTTTCAAACGCAGGCCACTTCAATGTTGAGGTGGACATTGAGGCCCTTGAGCGGCTTGCCGTGAGAAAATACGAGGCAAGACACAATATTCAGGGCTATGAGCTTCCAAGCGGCAAAACCCTTTTTGTTATCGCCGAGGGCAGACTTGTAAACCTTGCCGCAGCCGACGGTCACCCGGCAGAAATTATGGACATGAGCTTTGCCGTACAGGCCCTCAGCGCAGAGTATCTTGTGAAGAACAAGGGCAAGCTTAAGGCAGGCGTTGTGTCCTTCCCCAGAGAGCTTGACGAGGCGGTTGCCATGAGAAAGCTCCGGGCAATGGGCATAGGCATTGACAGTCTCAGCGATGAGCAGGCAAAATACATCGGCGTAAAGTAAAGCGCCGAAACGCTGAAAACCACAGGAGGTGAGTTCGTTGGAGGAAATGGAAAACATTGAGGCTCTTGACTACGAGAGCATTCAGGAAAAGGTTACAGACGAGCTGACCGAACTGCTTGATTCGAGAGATATGAAGCAGCTTCAGCGGCGCATGGAGGAGATGAACGAATTTGACGTGGCGGTGTTCCTGTCCGAGATAGGGGACAACAGGATGCCAATGGTCTTTCGATTGCTTTCCAAGGAGACGGCGGCTGAGGTTTTTGCAAATTTTGAGGTTGAGGAGCAGGAGCAGATAATAAACTCCATCACGGACTCTGAGCTTGCGGCCATCGTTGAGGAGCTCTATGTTGACGACGCCGTTGACATGATGGAGGAGCTGCCCGCCAATGTGGTAAAGCGTATCATGCGCACCGCCACCCCGGAGACCAGAAACCTTATAAACCAGTATCTCCGATATCCGGAAAATTCCGCAGGCAGCATAATGACCGCGGAGTTTGTTGACCTTAAAAAGTACATGAATGTCAGGGAGTCCTTTGCCCGTATCCGCCGCATAGGTGAGGACAAGGAGACTATCTATGTGTGCTTTGTCATATCCTCCGACCGTAAGCTGGAGGGTGTTGTAACGGTAAAGGATCTGCTCCTTGCCGACGATGAGACTGTCATCGAGGAGCTTATGGACACCAATGTGGTCTTTGCGGTGACCACCGAGGACCAGGAAAGCGTGTCCGATAAATTCTCCGACTATGACCTTATGGCCATGCCTGTTGTGGATATGGAAGGCCGGCTTGTTGGCATAGTCACCGTTGACGACGTTATAGACGTTATGGAACAGGAGGCCACGGAGGACTTCGAAATCATGGCAGGTATTCTGCCCTCCGACAAGCCCTATTCCAGAAGCGGTATTTTCGAAGTGTGGAAAAATCGCATCCCATGGCTTATGTTCCTTATGCTTTCGGCTACCTTTACCAGCATGATACTAACCTCCTTTGAGGACATGCTGGCGGTGCAGGCAGGGCTTGTGGCCTTTATTCCCATGCTGATGGGTACCGGCGGCAACTCCGGCGCACAGGCCTCCACCGCGGTAATACGAAGCCTTTCCCTTGGAGACATTGAGCCCAGAGACGCCCTGCGCGTTATCTGGCGTGAGCTTCGTGTGTCGCTGCTCTGCGGCCTCTCTCTGGCGCTGGTCAATTTTGTGAAAATGCTGCTGGTGGACGGCATGCTGCTTCACAATGACTGCGTTACGGTGGCCGTTTCCGCAACGGTAAGCCTTTCGGTGCTGGCGATAGTCATGTTTGCCAAGGTGGTGGGCAGTATGCTGCCCATAGCCGCCGAAAAGCTGGGGCTTGACCCGGCTGTTATGGCAAATCCCCTTATATCCACCGTGACTGACGCGGTGTCACTGCTCATATACATTTATGTGGCAAAACTAATTCTTCATATATAGGAGAGTAAGCGAATGGACATGTCGGCTCTGCTTACTAAAATGGCAATATTCGTTGTGCTTATGGTTATCGGCTATTTCTGTGCAAAGCTGGGTGCGGTTGGCCCGGGCTTTGCAAAGGATGCAAGCAAGCTGGTCATAAATGTGTTTATGACAGCAACCATACTCAACGCCGTGGTTTCCGGCAGCCTGAGCTTAACGGGCAGTCAGCTTGTTGAAACCATGATTGCCCTTACCATAAGCATATTTATGGGCTACGCGGTGGGTGCGGTTGCCTGCCGGATAATGAAATTTGACGGCGACCATGAGCCACTGTTTGAGCTTCAGATAGCGGTGGTGAACAATATGTTCATTGCCCTGCCTGTGGTGGAAGAGATTTACGGTGCGCAGGCTGTGTTTTACTGCTCGCTGTCCTGTATACCCTTTAATATCCTGCTCTATTCCTACGGTGTGTGGCAGCTGAAAAGCGGCGGCAAGGGCGGTATAAGAATAAAGGATATTCTCAGCGTTCCTCTTATCGCCACTTTGACAGCGCTGCTGCTTTTTGTGACAAAACTGCCCGTGCCCGATGTGCTGCCGCAACTTTGCTCCAGCGTTGCGGGAGCTACAATGCCCCTTTCCATGCTGGTCATCG
>JAZNUQ010000083.1:0-10277 GCA_045592365.1 Candidatus Limivicinus sp.
GATGTGCGCATGAGCGGCGATCTCACCATGGACTCCGGCAGCGGCGGCCTGTATGCCTACGATGTCCGGGGGGCGCTGCTGTGCCGACTGAGCACCGACAGCGGCTATGTGAATCTCCAGGACATGGCCCCGGAGACATTGGAGGTATCCAGCGGTTCCGGGGAACAGTGGCTGGAGGAGGTCACGGCCAACAGCCTCACCCTGACCACCGACTCCGGCAGCATTTATGCCCGGTTGGAGGGGACTATGGAGGACTATTCTATCCAAACCTCCACCCTCAGCGGCAGCACCAATCTCCCCCGGGAGTTCACCGGCGGGGCGAAAACGCTGACCATCTCCACCGGCTCGGGAGACATCGACGTGGCCTTTGAATCATAATTGACAATTGACAATTGACAATGGACAATTGTGGTGTCCTGCGGACGGATGGAAAATACAGCGCCCCGGACGCAACCCGAAACCGCGGGACAAGGCAGGCTATCAATGAAAAAATCACCCTATGTCTTTGCGACATGGGGTGATTTTTTGTGAGCGTAATCTTGGCTCTCCCTCTGGGAGAGCTGTCACCGCAGGTGACTGAGAGGGCCCTGCAGCCGGCTTTGAACGGTAATATCTATCTGCTCGCACACAGCACGAAAATCCCTGTCAATATCCCGGTTGGAAAATCGCAGAACCTCCAGGCCAAGCTCCGACAAAAACACGGAGCGTTCTGTGTCATAAGCCATGCCGTCAGGCTCATAATGCCGAGAGCCGTCAATTTCGATGACCAGCTTTGCACCGGCACAGTAAAAATCCACGATATATCTCCCTATGATCCGCTGCTTGTAAATCTTTACCGGGTATTTGCGAAGGAAAAGATACCAGAGCTTGCGTTCATGGGGCGTCATTTCCCTGCGTAGCTGCCGGGCATTTTCCAGTTGGCTGTTGTCCTTTGGTATGGTCATTTTGCCCTCTCCGTCCTCGCTGCGCTCGGCCACCTCTCCCAGAGGGAGAGGCAAGCGCAGGGGGCTTATCCGTATTTTATATATCCACGCCGAGGAATTTTTTTGCAAGGATGCCCACAACGAAGCTCAGCACCGCAACGCCTATGCTTATAAGCGCCATTTCAAGAAAGCGGGCTTTGAAGGGCTGATCCTGAGCAACGCCCGTATAGTAGGTAAAGGCCGCAATGATCACCACGACCACCGCCAGCATGCACAAAAGCGCCGCCATATACTGCTCCGCCGGGAATATAAGGTAGGGCGCGATAAGCGCCACAACGGTTATGAGATAGGCAATGCCCGTATAGGTGCAGGACTTGAGAGCGTCCGTCCTCCCCTCGCTGCGGGCGGCAAGAAACTCGCTGGAGGCCATGGAGAAGGTGGCGGAAATGCCTATAATAAGCCCCGAAAGGGCGATAAGGCGGGTATTCTGCATGGCGAAGGTGAAGCCTGCAAGACTGCCGGTAAGCTCCACCAGCGCATCGTTAAGGCCAAGCACCATGCTGCCCACATACCGGAGGCTCTCCTCATCCAGCATTTCAAGCAGCGCCGCCTCATGCTCCTGCTCCTGTGAGCGGATATGGGCGCTCTCAGGCACCTCATCGGCTATAAGGGCGTATTTATCCTGCGCCCCCTCCTCGCCCTTTTCCATGAGCTTGACCGCAAAGGTAAAGCCCAAAAGCCTTGCGATCAGGCTGAACTTGAGTATCTTACCCCTGCGGGGCTTAAGGGCCTTGCCGGTGTAGCCGCGCCATATCTCATAGTGGGCTCTTTCCTCGGCGGCAAGGCGGCTGAGGGTCTTTTTATTCTCCTCGCCCTTTGCAAAGCGGGCGATTTTTTCGTAGATTATACTCTCGTCCAGCTCGTTCTGCTGCATTTTCAGAATAAAGTCAAGAGCCTCCCGGCTCAGCTTCTTTTCCATATCGCTTCCTCCTTATCTTCCGCCTGTCATACGGGCTATCTGCACAAGACCCGGGTAGGCGTGTTCAAAAAATTCCTTATAGGCGCTGCAATGGATATTTACGCCGTCCTCCCCCCGCTCACGGCGGCAGCCGTTGCGGCAGAGATATTTCCACCGGCAGGCGCGGCAGCCCTCCGGCGGCGTCATGCTGCTTTGGATAAAGCCCAGCTCCATGCGTCTGCGGTCAATAGCTTCAAGACTGTCCGTCAGGATATTTCCCAGGCAATACTCGTCCAGCGCATAGAAGTCGCAGGGGTAAACGCTGCCGTCGGCCTCGATGAGATACTGAACGCTGCAATGGCCGCACATGGAGCACAGCTCCGGCGGCTGCCCCTGAAGCATATACACCAGATTGTCAAAATACCTTACCGACACATAATGCCCCGCCATAAGCTCCCTGTACCACAGGTCAAAAAGCTGTATAAGAAAGCGGGCAAGGGTCTTTTCATCGGGGGTATGGCTCTTTGCGCCCGGCTCCATGGGCGGCAGGCAGACTATATACTGCTGATAGTCAAAGCCCCGCTTCTTGAAGTCGGAAAAGACGCTGCCTATATGTCTTGCAAGAGAGGACGTCACAACGCTGAGAATATTGAAGGGCACATCCGCAGCACGCAGAAGCTCCGCCGCGGCGATGACCTGCTTGTATGTTCCCCTGCCCTGAGCGTCGGGGCGGAAATAATCGTGAATGTCCTTTGTGCCGTCAAGGGACAGCCCCACCAGATAGTCCTTTTCCTTCAGAAAGTCCGCCCAGTCCCGGTCTATAAGCAGGCCGTTTGTCTGCATGGCGTGGCTTGTATTTTCCTTCCGGTAGCCCAGCTCCCGCTCCATGTCGGAAAAGCGCCGGAAAAAATCCAGCCCCGCCAGCGTGGGCTCGCCCCCCTGAAACACAAAGGCATAGCGGTCGGCGTCGGCTGTGCCGAACTTCTCCAGTATCGCCCTTGCCACTGTCTCAGTCATAATGCCGTGGCGCGGGGTTTCACGAACGGCTGCCTCGTCTGCATAGAAGCAGTAGGCACAGCGCATATTGCACAGGGCTGAGCTCGGCTTTATCATAACGCTGTATTGCTTCATAAAAAACTCTCTTTTCAAGCGGGAAATGATGATATATAATAATAGCGTCAAATCTCTTATTTTGCAACAGTTTTGGAGGTTGAGCCATGAACATCCGCGACTGCATGAGGCAGTGGCCGGAGCTGTCCGGGATACTCCGGGAGCTGCCGGAGGAGCTGCTGGACAGTATCACGGTAAGGGAATACGCCCCGGGGGAAACGGTTTTGCAGCGCTGTGAGGATAATGCAGACACCTTTATCGTCCTCAGCGGCGTCTGCTGCGCCACCTGCAATTTCATAAACGGTGAGCGAAGCTGGTTCAGGAAAAAGACGGTGGGCGATGTTTTCGGGCTGATGGGCGCGCTTGAGGGAGAGCGCAGCTTTTCCTCCACCATATTCGCCAAAACCGACGCCTGCCTTGTGCGTATCCCCGTGGAGACCGTGAAGCAGTGCTTCGGCGTGTACCCGGTTTTCACAAGGGAGCTGAGATCAAGAGTTATCAACCGCCTGAACAAGGCGCTGTGGCAGCTTTCGGAATGCAACAGCTACACCCCCTATGCCGGACTTGTCTCCTACCTTATATATGCCTACGAGTTCTATGTGCGAAGCTGCCCGCCCGGCCATGAGGGAGCGGTGAGAATACCCGAAACACAGGCGGAAATTGCCCATTATGTGTGCATAAATGTTCGCACGCTGCAGAGGGTTCTGCCGCTTATAAGGGATGAGGGTCTGGTGGAGATGCGCTCGGGACATATCCATATAAACCGCCGTCAGTACGAGGCTCTGAAGCGGCGCAAGGCCGAGCATTTCCTCTGAGGCGGAATTTGTTGAATTTGCGCAAATCAGGCTTATAAAATCTGTGTATTTTCTATATGAGCAAAAGACAGAATACGACAAATGTCGCAACGGACAGGGAGCCTGCTGTGATACATTGTTTACGGGCATTATAGGATGCCCGTAAACCTTTTAAAATCTTAATTGGAGGCTATTATGAAGAAGATCATTGCCCTTCTCCTTGCCGCTGTTATGATGGTTGCTCTTTGCGCCTGCGGCAACACCACCGACCTTGAAGCAGCACAGCCCACCCCCGCTCCCGCAGAGACCCCCGCCGATGCTCCCGCAGAGGCTCCTGTTGAAGATGTCACCAGGATTGGTGTTGTTCTGACCACCAGCGGTCTGGGCGACAACAACTTCAACGACATGGTTTACGCCGGCCTTGAGAAGGCAAAGGCAGACATGGGCATCGAGTTTGACTACGCAGAGCCCGCTTCCCCCGACGAATACACCTCCATGACCTATAACTTCGCTCAGGACGGCAGCTACGACCTGATCATCGTTCTCTCCGGTGACGGCGCAACCGCTCTTGACGAGATCGCTCCCCAGTACCCCGAGCAGAAGTTCACCGTTGTTGACAACTCCTCCGACAATGCAAATGTCTGCAACATCCTCAAGAACGGCGCCGAGCAGACCTTCCTTGCAGGCGTTATCGCCGGTCTTGTGACCGTTGACGAGAGCCTCGAGTTTGCAAACGCAGAGAAGAAGGTCGGCGCAATCCAGGGTATGGACACCGCCACCCTCAACGCAATGGGTACCGGCTTTGCCTGCGGCGCCCGCTTCTATGACGCCGAGGTTCAGGTCCTCATCTCCACCGTCGGCAACTTCACCGATGTTAACATGCAGAAGGAAATGAGCGTTTCCATGTACGAGCAGGGCGTTGATGTTATCCAGAACCTGGCAGGCGGCGGCGCCGGCATCTGGTCCGCTCTGGAGGAGAAGCAGTTCTACGGCATGGGCTGCGGCGCAAACCAGAACGCAATGAGCCCCTACATCGTTGCAACCGCAGGCTTCGTTCTCACCAATATCATCTACAACCAGTGCCAGCAGATCATCGACGGCACCTGGACTGCCGGCAATGTTTACCCCTCCTTCGCTGACGGCGCTTTCGAGTACCTGCTTGAGGGTTCCTCCGTTGAGCTGTCCGCAGAGCTCATCGAGAAGGTCGAGGCTGCACGCGAGTGGTTCATGACCAGCGGCGTTGAGCTGCCCACCACCATGGCAGAGGTTGACGCCTGGATCGCAGCAAACGGTCAGGGCAAGTAATACTTTAATTATCCGAAAGGCGGTGCTTATGTTGAATGCTGTTGAAATGCGTGGCATTTCAAAGAATTTCGGCACCGTTCAGGCTCTTGACAGCGTGGATTTCACCCTGAAACGGGGTGAGATCCACGCTGTTTTGGGTGAGAACGGCGCAGGAAAGACCACACTTATGAAGGTTCTTTACGGCATGCACAGGGCCGACAGCGGCGATATATACCTCAACGGCGAAAAAACAGTCCTCAAGGACTCCTCCGCCGCAATTGCAAAGGGCATAGGCATGGTGCATCAGCATTTCATGCTCATCCCCGTTCTCAGCGTTACGGAGAATATCGTGGCGGGCAAGGAGCCCAAAAGGGGCCTGCTTTACGACCATGAGGAGGCTGTGCGTCAGGTAAATGCGCTTGCTGAAAAAAGCGGCTTTTCCATCGATGCAAGAGCAAGGGTGGAAAGTCTGTCCGTAGGCCAGATGCAGCGCGTGGAGATACTCAAGGCGCTTTATCGCGGCGCCGAGGTGCTTATACTTGACGAGCCCACTGCCGTTCTCACACCCCTTGAGGTGCAGGAGCTTTTCCGCGCCCTGCGGGCGCTCAGAGCCGAGGGCAAGAGCATAGTTATCATCACCCACAAGCTGTATGAGGTCATGGAGATAGCCGACCGCTGCACCGTTTTGCGCGACGGTACTCTGGTAGGCAGCGTTGACAAGGACAAGACCGACATGCAGCAGCTTGCCAGCATGATGGTAGGCCGGGAATACAGCTTTGAGGGTCGTCATCCCTCGGAGAATATCGGTGAGGTGCTTTGCAGCATCAGCTCTCTCAGCTATACAAGAAACGGCGTCCCCATCCTTGAGGACATTGCCCTTGACATCCATAAGGGCGAAATACTCGGCATTGCCGGTATCGACGGCAACGGTCAGACCGAGCTTATAGAGGCTCTGACAGGCCTTATAAAGCCCGACAGCATGGAGCTTATGCTCCACGGCAATAAAGTCTCCGGCAGCCCCGCCGACTTTATCGCCGCAGGCATCGGGCATGTGCCCGAGGACAGGACCGCCCGCGGCCTGTCCCTGCAGCGCAGTGTGGAGGAAAACTCCATTCTTGGCTACGAAAAGCAGAGCCGTTTTTCAAAGCACGGCATTATGAATTACCGCAGCATCCGCCGCAACGCCGTGAAGCTGATAAAGGATTTCCGCATCAAGACCGAAAGCTCCGCAACACCCTGCGGCGCACTTTCCGGCGGCAACCAGCAAAAGGTCGTAATTGCAAGGGTATTTTCCCAGAACCCCGAGCTGGTCATCTGCGCCCAGCCTACCCGCGGCGTTGATGTTTCCGCATCGGAATATATCCACGAGGTAATGCTGGCCTACCGCGACAGCGGCAAGGGCATACTTCTCATTTCCGCCGACCTTGACGAGATAAAGAAGCTCAGCGACAATATCGCCGTCATATACAAGGGGCGTATCGTTGCCCTTGACAGGGCGGAGAATTTTGATGATGAACGGCTGGGTCTGCTTATGACAGGCGCCGCCGTGGAAGAAAGGCAGGTGTAAGCCGTGGAGCTCAGCGCAAAAAAGCAGAAAATCTACGCAGCCCTCCGCACCCTCTGTGCATTCCTGCTGGCTCTTGTGCTTGGCGGTATAGTGTTCTATATCGCAGGCTTCAATCCCCTTCAGGTATATAAGCTCATCTTCAAGGGCGCATTCGGCTCGACGGACGCCATTCTGGGCACTCTCAGCTACGCCACGCCTCTGCTCTTTACCGGTCTTGCCTTTGCCTTTGCCCAGCATGCAAAGGTAATGAACCTGGGTACCGAGGGTCAGCTCTATATAGGCGCCATGACTGCCGCTCTTATCGGCGGCTATCTGCCCCCGCTGCCCCGCTTTGTTTTCATCCCCCTTATACTCATCGCAAGCTGCCTTGCAGCAGGTCTTTTCGCAGCGCTTGCAGGCTTTCTCAATAACCGCTTCGGCGCAAACATGGTCATTGTCACCCTGATGTGCAACTATGTGGCTCAGCTTTTCTGCTCCTATCTGGTCAACAATCCCCTTGTGGACGAGCAGGGCATCGCCAGAACCGCAAAGCTGCCGCCTGAGGCAAGCATAGGCAAGCTGGTGGAGGGTCACTACCTGTCCTCCTCCATACTCATAGGCCTTGCTCTGGTCATAGTCATCTGGTTCGTGCTGAACCGGACCAAGCTGGGCTACCGCATGCACTTTATGGGCACCAACCGTCTCTCTGCCGAGACCGCAGGCATCAACACAAAGCGCATGCTGGTGCTCACCCTGCTCATAAGCGGCGCTCTGGCCGGCTGCTGCGGCGCAACTCAGGTCATGGGTGTTCAGTACCGCTTTACCGACGGCTTCTCCGGCGGCTACGGCTTCGAGGGCATCGCCGTTGCGGCGCTGGCTGGCAACAACCCCATAAGCGTGCTGTTTTCCGCCATCCTCTGGGGCGGGCTCAAATCCGGCGCCAGCGCCGTCAACCGCATAGCCTCCATCCCCATGGATGTTATCTCCATCATTCAGGCGCTTATCGTTGTGTTTATGGTAGCGCCCAAGCTCATGGACACTATCTGCGCCCCGCTCCGCAAGCTCCTTGCGGACAGGAAAAATGCTTAAGGGAGGGTCACGATGAATAGTATATTTCTGTTTCTGATCTCCGCCCTGCGCTCCTCCGTCCCGGTGGCTCTGGCTGCCGTGGGCGGCACCTTCTCCGCCCGCTGCGGCATCATGCCCATGGGCATGGAGGGCTTTATTCTCATGGGCGCCTTCGGCGCCACCTGCGGCTCCTACTACACCAACAATCCCTGGATAGGTCTTATCTGCGGAATCGTCCTTGCCGTCTCCTACGCACTGCTCCACGGCCTGCTCTGCGTTCAGTACCACATGGATCAGGTCATCTGCGGCATAGGTCTGAACATGTTTGCCTCCGGCTTCACCGCCTCCATGACCCAGGTCATCTGGGGCAGCCGCGCAAACTCCGTTTCCGTTACCGCTCTGCCCCACATCACTCTGCCTGTTGTGGGCAATATCTCCTTTATCCTGCCGCTGAGCATAATAATCGCGGTTCTGGGCTGGCTGTATATGTTCAAGACGCCCTGGGGCCTGCGCCACCGCATCGTGGGCGAAAAACCCGTGGCTGCCCGCACCATCGGTATCTCCATCAAGAAATACCGCTTCCTTGGTGAAATTATCATCGGTCTGCTCTGCGGACTTGCAGGCTGCTATCTGTCCATTGACCATGTGAACCGCTTCGCCTACGGCATGAGCTCCGGCAGAGGCTACATTGCGGTTGCCGTCAACATTCTCGGCGGCTACAATCCTCTGGGCTCTCTGGCAGGCAGCCTTATCTTCGGCAGCGCCGCCTCCCTCAAGAGCGTGTTTACAGACGGCAGCATCCCCTCACAGCTTCTTGACCTGTGTCCCTATCTGGTCACCATTCTCGTCGTCACCTTTGCGGTGCGCCATGTGCGCGCCCCTGCCGGCATTGCCGAGACCGGGGAGGAATAAGCATGAAGGCTATAATGGTAATGTTCGACTCTCTCAACAGAGTCATGCTCCCGCCCTATGGCGGCAGGGACATTGTTGCACCTAATTTTCAGCGTCTTGCAGAGCACAGCGCCAGCTTTGACAATTTCTACGCCGGCAGCTTCCCCTGCATGCCCGCAAGGCGTGAAATACACACCGGACGCTACAATTTCCTTCACAGAAGCTGGGGCCCCATCGAGCTTTACGACGACTCCATGCCGGAGCTGCTGAAAAGAAACGGCATTTACACCCACCTTGTCACCGACCACTGGCATTACTGGGAGCAGGGCGGCAGCGACTACCAGACCAAGTACAACTCCTTTGAATACTCCCGCGGCCCCGAGGGTGACCCCTGGAAGGGTCTTGTGGATTTTGATGTGCCCCCTCACCTTTACGGCAGGGTGGACAACTGCGGCAGACAGGAATATGTGAACCGCCTGTACACCACCCGCGAGGAGGATATTTCCATAGCGCAGGTGTTCAAAAACGGCCTTCAGTTCATCGACGAGAACCGCAGCAGCGACAACTGGTTTCTCCAGATAGAGGAATTTGACCCCCACGAGCCCTTCTATGTGCCCGACAGCTACATGGAGCTCTACGAGAAGGAATACTCAGGCCGGGAATTTGACTGGCCTCAGTACTGCAAGGTCGGTCGGGACGGTGAGACTCAGGAGGAGATACGCCACCTTATCAACAAGTACAGAGCCGTTGTGTCCATGTGCGACCACTATCTGGGCAAGGTGCTTGACCGTATGGACGAGTATGACCTGTGGAAGGACACCATGCTCATAGTCAACACCGACCACGGCTTCCTGCTTACGGAGCATGACTGGTGGGGCAAGGTATGCGAGCCCATGTACGACGAGATAGCCCATCTCCCATTCTTCCTGTGGGACCCCCGCAGCGGCGTGAAGGGCGAAAGGCGCACAGCTCTCTGCCAGACCATAGACATAGCCCCCACGCTGCTTGATTTCTTCGGCGTAGCCATACCTAAGGACATGCAGGGCAAGGCTCTGGGCGAGACGGTCAGAAGCGACAGGCCGGTGCGCGACTACGCTCTTTTCGGCATGCACGGCTTCCATGTGAATGTGACCGACGGACGCTATGTGTACATGCGTGTGCCTGAGCGCGACAGGCTTGACAGCGTATACGACTACATGCAGACGCCCACCAGCTACCCCAATTCCGTCACCCTTGACAAGCTCAGACAGGCTGAGCTGGTATGGGGCTACGAATTTACCAAGGGTACTCCTCTGCTGCGCGTGCCCGGCAACACCATGGGCATGATCTCCGACGATCCGGAGAAGCTGTTCGGCGTAAACGGCCTTTACGAGGGCGGCAATATGCTCTTTGACCTTGAAGCAGACCCCGCTCAGCAGCAGCCCATCCGTGATGAACAGACCGAGCGGCGCATGATAGACGCCATGTACGCTCTCATGCAGGAAAGTGAGGCTCCAGCGGAGCAGTATTTCCGTCTGGGAATAGAAAAATAAGCAAAAAAATCCTTACACACCGCAGTGTGTAAGGATTTTTTATTATTGTAACCGGAAACCATGGGCTGTGCCCGTGGTTCCAAAAAGGCTATGCCTATGAGTAGTCCCGCCGCAGCGTAAGCCTCCCCTGTGTAAGGGGAGGTGTCATTTGCAAAGCAAATGACGGAGGGG
>JAZNUQ010000084.1:0-13471 GCA_045592365.1 Candidatus Limivicinus sp.
GGTGGAGGAGGGGATGATGTTGTTGTAGATGGAGCGTGCGCCGCGCAGGTCCTTCTTCTTGGGGAAGCCGTCAACGATGGCCTGGGTAGCGGTGGAAGCGTGAACGGTGGTCATGAGGCCTTCGATGATGCCGAAGTTGTCGTTGATGACCTTTGCCATGGGAGCCAGGCAGTTGGTGGTGCAGGAAGCGTTGGAAACGAACTGCATGTCGGGGGTGTACTTGTCAAGGTTGACGCCGCAGACGAACATGGGAGTGTCGTCCTTTGCGGGGCCGGACATGATAACGACCTTTGCACCTGCGTCGATGTGAGCCTGTGCCTTTACCTTCTCCAGGTAAACACCGGTGCACTCGAGAACGTAGTCTACGCCCAGCTCGCCCCAGGGAAGGAGAGCTGCATCGCGGTACTTCTTGTCGGAAAGGATCTTGACGACCTTGCCGTTAACGGTGATGGTGCTGTCCTCATCGTTGCTGGTGACTTCGCCGGGGAAGCGACCATGAACGGTATCATACTTTACGCAGTATGCAACATGGGAAGCGGGGTGGTTGGGAGCGCTGATAGCAACGACCTCGATGTCGTCAGACTGGATGGCTGCTCTGAATGCCAGAGAACCGATGCGGCCGAAACCATTGATGCCAACTTTAATCATTACAATATCCTCCAATTAATTTGATTGACAAAATAAATGATAATAATCCCGGCAAAAGCCATAATATGCTTTGCTGAGTGTTTAAATTGTAACATATAATATAAACAAAAATCAATATTTCTTCCTATGTATTTTCAACAAAATTGTGCCGAAAATTCATGTCAAAGGGCGGTTTTTTTCCATCCTCTATTGTATGTTTTGTCAATTCTTGATAAAATTCCTGTGATTGTACATTAAAATGCAAGGAGCTGAAGCAATGTTCTATATTCCGGCCGAAACCTTCGGTCTGTCATCTGAGGCGGTGGTTCTGCTGCGGGCCGGCAGAATAGCCTATGCAAACAGTCAGGCCATAGCTGTCCTGGGCAGCGACTGTGTTGGCAAAAGCGTAAAGAAGGTTTTTGGCAGTGAGGTTTCCGACTCACAGGCCTCCTGCTTCACGGTGGATGTATGCATAGAGGGCAAATACTATACCGCCTGTGTCAGCCGCAGTGAGCAGTATCATGTCCTCTTTCTCCACAGGCAGAGCTCCGCTGCGGACTATATAGGCGAGCGCTTCTGGCTCTCCATCCGGGACGGTCTTATGAACTTCGGTCTTTCTCTGGAGCTATGGCGCGCCCGCTGCGCCGATACGGAGGATGAAGCGCTTAAAAAGAGCGTTGCCGCCATGAGCAAAAGCTATTACAGAATGTCGCGCATGGTCTCCAATGTGTCCTATGTGATGGAAAACGGCGGCTTCACTCTCAGCCCGGTGCCGGCGGTTTTCAGTATAAGCCGGCATTGCAGCCAGCTTGTGGACACATTGTCCCACCTGTATCCGGAAATTGATTTTTCCGTTAACTGCTCTGAGGAAATGACCGTCTGCGCCGACAGCCGCATGCTGGACACGGCGCTTTTGAACCTCTATTCAAATTCGCTTCTGCATGCCGCAGGCTGCAGCCATATAAGCCTCAGTCTCAGTCAGACAAAGGACAGCATTATAATCTCCCTCAGTGACGACGGCTGCGGCATTGAGCCTGACAGGATGCACTCGGTATTCTGCCGATACCGTGAAGGTCTCGACCTTTGCTCAGGCGGTGCGGGCTTCGGTCTGACCGTTGCGCGAAACATCGCAAGAATGTGTGACGGCACCCTGCTTCTGGAAAGCCGCAGCGGTCACGGCACCACCGTGCGCATGTCGCTTTCCCGCAGACTCTCCCCTGCTCTGCTCTCACAGCCGGAGGAATACTCCGTGGGCATGCGCCCCATACTTGAGGCCATGGCAGACAGCCTGCCCATAGAGGCCTTCCTTGAAAAGTACATGGACTAAAAAAGCTGTACGGCTTAAGCCGTACAGCTTTTTTATCTCATCACCTTGCCCAGCACACGCAGAGGAAGCTCGGGCGAAACGATAATGTCAGGGTACTTGGGGTTGAGAGAATGGAGCGCCATGGAGCGTTCCCCTGCCACAAGCTGCTTGAGGTAGGCGCTGCCGTCGTAGAGGAAGATACCTATATCCCCTGTCATAAGGCTGCGCTGCTGGCGCACCCACACGGTCTGCCCGTCGTGGAACTCAGGCTCCATACTGTCGCCCGCTACACGGACGCCGAAGTTTGCGCCCTCCGGAACCTCAACGCCAACCTCCACCATTTCATAATCCTCACCGTCCAGAAACTGACCGGTGCCGGCGGAGACAGCCAGCGAATACAGAGGCAGGCTCCGTATAAGGCGGGGCAGCTCACTTACGGCATCGTAGCGTCCGCTGTCGCGGAGAAGCTGCACATGCTCCAGCGCCTTGCGCCGTCCCTCACGGTTAAGTCCAGAGAATATCCCCTCCCGGCCCTGTGAAAACTCGCCCCGGATGTCTTCTATACCCAGCACGCTGCACAGCTGCAGAAACTGCCTTGCATTGCGCATGGTGGAGCCGTTTTCCCATTTGGAGACCGCCTGATTTGTGACGCTTGCGCCCAGAGCGTTGAGCCTTGCGGCAAGCTCAGCCTGATTTATGCCCAGCTCCTTGCGCTTTACGGAAATAACCTCACCTATATTCATATTCCATACCTCCGTTTAATGGCTTCATTCTACTATACCAAGCCGGAGATTTCAAGAACTTTTTATCCAAAAAGGATAATTTTTATATGCTCTTGTCTTTTTCGGCGCTTCACATATCAAAGAGATTGAGCTGGCTTGTTTCGGGCAGATCACCCAGCGCCCCCAGAGCGCGAAGCTGCTCAAGGTGGGTCTGGCTGACCTTGGGGCAGGCACGGCTCAGCTCCTCTACGGAGATAAACTCCGTGTCAAGCTCCTTGCAGCGGGCAAGGTCAAAGGCCGCAGACTCGCCAAGGCCGCTTATGGACACGAAGGGCGGGCGAAGCTGCTTTTCGCCCACGGGCAAAAACTTTGTGGCGTCGGACTTATAAAGGTCGATGGGGGCAAACTCGAAGCCGCGCATATTGAACTCATACACCGCCTCAAGGGTTACCAGCAGATCCTCCTCGTTGGCGGTTCTGTTGCTTCTGCGGCGCATCTCGTTTATTTTGCGGCGCACGGCGTCGGTGCCGCCGCACATCATCTGCGCGTCAAAGCCGCCCTTCTGGCTGCGGCGGTAGAAATAGGCGCTGTAAAAGGCCTGGGGTCTGTGAACCTTGAACCAGGCAATGCGGAAGGCCATCATAACATAGGCCACGGCATGAGCCTTGGGGAACAGATACTGTATTTTCCGGCAGGATTCCACCCACCAGTCGGGAACTCCCAGCCTTGCCATCTCCTCGACCACGCCCTTAGGCCAGGACTTGCCCTTGTGTATAGCGCCCTTTCGGACAGCCTCCATGAAGGTAAAGGCAAGTGAGGGCTCCATACCCTTCTGGATAAGATAGAGCATAATATCGTCGCGGCAGCCTACGGTTTCTTTAACGGTGGCGGTTCCGTTCACGATAAGGTCATGGATATTGCCCGCCCACACATCGGTGCCGTGGGAGAAGCCGGAAAGACGCACCAGAGTATCAAACTGCTCGGGCTGAGTATCCACCAGCATCTGGCGGGTAAAGGGCGTACCGAACTCCGGCACGCCTATGGTGCCGGTTTTGCCGATTATGGGGTCATCCTCCGGCAGGCCGAGAGCCTTGGGGCTTGTGAAGATGGACATGGTCTCAGGGTCGGATAAAAGTATCTTCTTTGCATCCTGTGCCGTCAGATCCTCCATCATGCGTATCATGGTGGGGTCATCGTGTCCCAGCTCGTCCAGCTTCAGAAGATTGTCCTCCATGCAGTGATATTCAAAGTGGGTGGTGATAATATCGCTGTTGGGGTCGTCCGCCGGGTGCTGCACCGGGCAGAAGTCGGTAACATCCATATCCTGCGGGATAACCACAAGGCCGCCGGGATGCTGACCGGTGGTGCGCTTTATGCCCACCAGCCCCTGAGACAGGCGGTTTTCCTCCGCCTTGGTAGCGGTGATGCCCCGCTCCTCCAGATATTTTTTAACATAGCCGAAGGCGGTTTTTTCCGCAAGGGTGCCTATGGTGCCTGCTCTGAATACATGGTCGGAGCCGAAAAGGGTTTCGGTGTACTTATGAGCCTTGGCCTGGTATTCACCGGAGAAGTTAAGGTCTATATCCGGCGTCTTTTCATTGCCGGGGAAGCCCAGGAAGGTCTCAAAGGGAATATCAAAGCCCTCTCTGTTCATAAGGGTGCCGCAGTCGGGGCAGCTCTTTTCGGGCATGTCCGCGCCGCAGCCGTAGCTTCCGTCGGTAACAAACTCCGAGTGGCAGCACTTGGGGCAGACATAGTGGGGCGGCAGAGAGTTAACCTCGGTAATGCCGGACATGTAGGCCACAAGGGATGAGCCCACGCTGCCGCGGCTGCCCACAAGGTAGCCGTTGGCAAGGGAGTTTTCCACCAGCTTCTGGGCGGACATGTAGATAACATCGTAGTTGTGGTCAAGTATGGTCTTAAGCTCCACATCCACGCGGTTTCTGACTATCTCCGGGGGATTTTCGCCGTAGATACGGTGCATCTTGCCGTAAACAAGGTCGGTAAGCTGCTGGGCGGAGTTTTCTATTTTCGGCGGGAAAAGCTCCTTGGGCAGAAGCTCTATCTCCTCCACCTGCTCGGCAATGGCACGGGTGTTGGTGATGACCACCTCTTTTGCCGTCTCCTCGCCAAGATACATGAACTCTGCCAGCATTTCCTCGGTGTTCCTGAAAAAGATGGGGCAGTCGCGGTCAGCGTCGGAGAATTTCTTTGCGGCCTGAAGTATCTTGCGGTACTGCTCGTCCTCGGCGTCAAGAAAATGCACATCGGAGGCGGCAATAACCGGCTTATTAAGCGCCCGTCCCAGCTCCAGTATCCTGCGGTTATAGTCCTGCAGCACCGTTTCATCCTTCACAACGCCGTTATCCACAAGAAAGCCGTTGTTGCAGATGGGCTGGATTTCAAGGTAGTCGTAGAAGGAGGCTATCTTCTTAAGCTCCTTTTCGCTTGCGCCCTTCATTACTGCGCCGTAAAGCTCGCCCATGCCGCAGGAGGAGCCCACCAGTATACCCTCCCGGTGCTGAACCAGCAGGCTCTTGGGTATGGTGGGGCTGCGGTGGAAGTATTTGAGGTAGGACTGGGAAATCATCTCGTAGAGATTTTTAAGTCCCTTGCGGTTTTTCACCAGCAGTATCATGTGGTAGGTCTTTGCCACATCGGTGCGTCTCAGGGAGTGATATACCGTCTCTATATCGTCCACGGTCTTTGCGCCCTGCTGCTGGAGCATGGGCAGGAATTTGCCCATCATCCTTGCCACCACCATGGCGTCGTCGGAGGCTCTGTGGTGATTGAACTGGGGCAGCCCCAGATGGTTTGAGACTATGTCCAGCTTAAAGCGCTTAAGCTCCGGCAGCAAGGCCTGGGAAAGCGCCAGCGTGTCCATAAACACGGGGCTGAATTTAAGGCCGCAGCGGTTTGCAGCCGCAGTCATAAAGCCCACATCGAAATGGGCGTTATGGGCGATAATGGGGCGGCTGCCCGCAAAGTCCATGAACATCTGCATGGCCTCTTTTTCAAGAGGCGCGCCCTGCACATCGCTGTCTCTTATGCCGGTGAGCTGGGTAATGTCGGGGGGAATGTGCATCTGAGGGTCAACAAAGGTGTTGAAAACCTCCTTTATCTCCCCGCCTGAGAATATGACGGCGCCTATCTCCGTCATGCGGTCGTTAAGGGCGTTAAGGCCGGTGGTCTCAATATCAAAGGCCACAAACTCCGTGTCAAGAGGGAGCTTGCTTTTGCCTATAACGGCGCTGTTGCCGTCCATATCGTTTACAAAGTAGCATTCAAGACCGTAGATTATCTTGACGCCGTTTTTCTTGCCGGCCTTCCACATATCCGGGAAGGCCTGCGCCACGCCGTGGTCGGTGACGGCAATTGCGGGCATGCCCCAATAGGCCGCCCTCTTTACTATGGCAGCCGGGTCTGTAAGAGCGTCAAGGGCGGAAAAGCGGGTGTGCATATGCAGCTCCACGCGCTTTTCCGGGGCATTGTCCGGGCGGACAAAGCTCTTGCCCTTCACAATATTCTGAGGGTCGATTATCATGTCCTCGTCGTATTTGCTGTATATGACCTCGCCCTGAACCGCTATATGGTCGCCGGGCTTGACCTTGTCGATAATGCCGGTGTCCTCATTGGAGCGAATGAAGCGGGAGACACGGACGGAATTTGTTCTGTCCGTCAGGTCAAAGGAAAGCACTGCGGCTCCCCGCTTCTGGAGCTTGCGGCTGGTAACGGCGACCACATCACCCTCAACGGTGACCTTGCCGGATTCAAGGCTCAGTGTGTTCATGGGCACCGGCTTCTGCCTGATGGCGCGTCCCATAAGCACTTCGCCCTTGGGAGGCTGCGGACCCTTGGGCTGGTTCTGTATCAGTGCCGGGCTGCTGGCTCTTTTCTTCTGGGGGTAGTCCGGCATAATCCCAACGCCGCTGAGACCGTAATCGGCCTTGAGCCTGTCCGTCAGGGCGCTCAATTCCACAGGTGAGGGCTCGGCGGCAAACCACGCCTCCACGGTCATGGTTTTCTCCGCCATGTCCACCAGCACCTCGCTTATGTATGCCTTTTCCAGCCCGCCGCAGAAGTAGCTCTGCTCCTGGCAGCCGGGAAAAACTGTTAAAAACGGAGTATGCTCTCTCATAGCTCAGCTGTCTCTTTCTATAAGTTCAATAAGTCTGGGTAAAAGCTCATCATAGGGGTAGGTGCCAAGCACCTGTCCCTTTTTGAATATAAGCCCCTTGTCCCTGCCGCCGGCAATGCCGTAATCCGCCTCCCTTGCTTCGCCCGGGCCGTTTACAACGCAGCCCATGACAGCAACGGTAATGTCCCTGTCAAGCCGGGAAAGGCGCTGCTCCACACGGTTTGCAAGGCCAATAAGGTCAATTTCCGTTCTGCCGCAGGTGGGGCAGGACACAAACCTTACGCCGCCCCGGCGAAGTCCCGCCGCCTTAAGGATGGCAATGCCCGCATTTAGCTCGCGCACCGGGTCCGCCGTAAGGGATACGCGGATGGTATTGCCTATGCCCTCGCACAGCAGCGTCCCTATGCCAACGGCGGACTGGATGGTGCCGTTCCACTCTGTACCGGTCTCGGTGACGCCGAGATGCAGCGGATAGTCAAAGCATTCTGCCGCCATGCGGTAGGCCGCCACCGTGAGAGGCACGGAGGAGGCCTTCATGGAAAGGCAGATGTCGTCAAAGTCGAATTTATTCAGCAGCGCCACATGTCCCCGGGCGCTTTCCACCAGCGCCTCGGCGCAGGGGTGGCCGTACTTTTCTATAAGCCGTGGCTCAAGGCTTCCGGCGTTTACACCGATGCGTATGGGAATGCCCCACCTGCGGCAGGCCTCCGCTACGGCTTTCACATTTTCCTCGCCGCCGATGTTGCCGGGGTTAATGCGTATCTTGTCTATGCCTCTTGCGGCACACTCAAGGGCAAGGCGGTGGTCAAAGTGGATGTCCGCCACCAAAGGCAGATCCACCTGTTCCTTAATGGAGGAGATTGCCTGAGCGGAAGCCATATCCGGCACGGCAAGACGCACTATCTCCGCTCCCGCGGCGCGCATGGCCTTTATCTGCTCCACCGTGGCGGCAACATCCCAGGTCTTGGTATTGCACATGGTCTGCACCGACACTGCGGCATCGCCGCCTATTTTAAGTCCCTTTACGCTTATCTGTTTTGTTGCCTGTCTTTTTTCCATTATCTCGTCACTATCCTGAGTATATCGTTGAACATTACAAAGGCCATAGGCGCCAGCAGCAGTATCATGCCGGCCGCGTGTACATAGCCCTCGTATTTGGGGTCGAGCTTTTTTCGTGTTACGGCCTCGATAAGCCATGTGACCAGCAGGAAAAACACCCTGCCGCCGTCAAGTGCGGGAATGGGCAGCATGTTCATCACCGCAAGGTTCACCGCAATGAAGGCTCCCAGATAGGAAATGCCGAATATGGCATCCTCCGTGCTCTCCGCCTGCTCCCCGGTCTCCGCCATCATATCCACTATGCCAACGGGGCCGGACATATCCTTAACGCCTACCTGCCCGGAAAAGAGCTGGTCAAGTCCCATCCACACCATGCGTACAAATTCCATGGTGCTGTTCCAGCTGTATCTGAGCTTTACGCCGAAGGTGGCCTCCTCATAGCCGAACTTGAAGCCGTACATTTTCTGCGCATAGCCCTCGTACTCAAGAGGCACCAGCATGAAGTCCTCCAGCAGCACCTTTTTACCCTCACGCTTTACCACCACATCGTACACTCCGCTGCCCTCGGCAAGGAAATCCCCCACCTCGTAGCTCTGGTACACACGCTTGCCGTTAATGGAATGTATCCTGTCGCCCACTTGCAGCCCCTCTGCACTTTCGTAGGGGCAGCCCTCCATAAAGCCGGAGAGCACCGGGGCAACGAAGGCCTCAGCTCCGGAGTAGAGAAGGCAGACTATAAGAAAGCCCAGCACAAAGTTCATAAAGGAGCCTGCCACAAGGATAATTATTCTCTTGAGGGGATGCTGGTTTGTAAAGGCTCTGGGGTCGTCGGACTGTTCATCCTCCCCTGCCATGGCGCAGTAACCCCCTATGGGTATGCACCTGAGGGAATACTCGGTTTCTTTCCCCTTCTTTTTGAATATGGCAGGGCCCATGCCGATGGCAAACTCGTTGACCCTCACGCCGAAGGCCTTTGCCGCGGCAAAATGCCCGAACTCGTGAATGCCTATGAGTACGCCGAAGAATAAAACTGCCAGAATGATATAGAATGCGTTCATCAGGTATAATGCTCCATTACATAAGCTCTGGCGGCGGCGTCCGCCTCCAGAATGGTTTTAAGGTCTGCCCCATGCACAACGCCAACGCTTTCCACAGCGCCGGCTGCGCAGTCATAAATGCGGTTGTAGCCCAGCCTGTGCTGCAAAAACAGGCTGACAGCCACCTCGTTTGCAGCGCTCATAACGCAGGCTGCGGTGCCGCCCATGCGGGCAGCATCCATTGCCAGCTTGAGACAGGGGGTCTTTTCATAATCCGGCTCCTCAAAGCTCAGCGCGCTGAGCTTTGCAAAGTCGAGGCGCTCAAACATGGAGGCTCTGCGCTCCGGATAGGTCAGCGCAAGCTGGATGGGAAGCCCCATGTCCGGCACGCCGAACTGAGCGATAACGCTGCCGTCGTTAAGCTCTACCATAGAATGTATGACGCTCTGGGGATGGATTACCACCTGAATGTCATCGGGGCTGACGGAGAACAGGTGCATGGCCTCCACAAATTCAAGCCCCTTGTTCATCATGGTCGCACTGTCCACGGATATTTTTGCGCCCATGCTCCAGTTGGGGTGCTTCACCGCCTGCTCGGGGGTCACATCCTCAAGCTCAGAGCGCGCTTTGCCTCTGAAGGGGCCGCCGCTGCCGGTAAGCAAGATCTTTCTCAGCTCATTTTCGCCCCTGCCCATAAGACACTGGAAAATGGCGGAATGTTCCGAGTCAACAGGCACGATCTCCGCATTCTTTTCCTTTGCCCGCTTCATCACTATCTCTCCCGCGCAGACAAGGGTCTCCTTGTTTGCAAGGGCTATTCTCTTGCGCCCGTCAATGGCGGCAAGGGTAGGCTCAAGCCCCACCGCGCCGGAAACGGCGGTAACAACGCAGTCCGTTTCCTCCATGGTGGCAGCCTCAATAAGCCCGCTCATGCCGGAGCCAACCTTTATATCCGTATCGGAAAGGGCAATTCTAAGCTGCTTTGCGGCATTTTCATCGTAAAGGGCCACGAACTTGGGCTTAAGGCGTCTGGCCTGACGCTCGGTAAGCTCCACCTGACGGTTGGCGGTAAGCGCCACAACCGGCATATCAAGATGCTCCGCAACGGCAATGCTCTGCCTGCCGATGGAGCCGGTGCAGCCAAGAATGGAAATTGCTTTGACCATAGTATCACCTCATGTATCCCACTCAGGGGTTTTTAACTCCGCCGTAGCGCCTGTCACGGCTTTTAAACTCCGCAATTGCCCGCTCAAGCTCCTCTGTGCCGAAGTCCGGCCAAAGCACATCGGAAAAATAAAACTCCGAATAGGCACACTGCCACAGCAGGAAATTGGATATGCGCTTTTCTCCGCCGGGTCTTATGAGAAGGTCCGGGTCGGGAATACCGGCAGAGTACATATAGGAAGAAAAAAGCTCCTCCGTAAGCTCCCCGGCCTCTCCTGCAGCGGAAGCCTCCGCATAGCGCTTTGCAGCCTGCATTATCTCGGCTCTGCCGCCGTAGTTAAGGCAGATATTGGCCTGAAAGCCCTCGTATTTGGCGCTTATCCGGTTGGTCTCCTCCACAAGCTGCTGAAGCTCCGGAGAAAGGCCGGACACATCGCCGAAAACCTTCATCTTTATCCGGTCCCGCTCCATGGTGCTTATAGCCTCCTTAAGGTAGCGGTCAAGCAGCTTCATTATGGTCTTTACCTCCTCCTGAGGGCGCTTCCAGTTCTCGGTGGAAAAGGCATAGACCGTGAGATATTCAACACCTATGTTTTTGCAGTAGGTGGCTATCCTCCTGAAATTCTCGGAGCCGGCGGCGTGGCCTGCCGTCCGGGGAAGGCCGCGCTTCTTTGCCCAGCGGCCGTTGCCATCCAGTATGATGGCAATATGGCGGGGAAGGCCGGATTTCTCCCGCTCCCCCGCCGTATTGTTGATTGTCATTTATATTATATCTCCGTAAGCTCTTTTTCCTTCTTCTCAACGATCTTATCAAGCTCCTTGATGTAATCGTCGGTCAGCTTCTGAATGTCCTTCTCGGCTATCTTGTAGTCATCCTCGGTCATCTCGGAGGCCTTCTGCTGCTTCTTGAATTTGTCAATAGCGTCGCGGCGGATGTTGCGTATGGCAACCTTGGACTCCTCGCCGTACTTCTTGGTCTGCTTTACAAGCTCCTTGCGGCGTTCCTCGGTGAGAGGGGGGAATACCAGACGGATCATGCGGCCGTCGTTCTGGGGGTTGATGCCAAGGTCAGAGGCCAGAATTGCCTTCTCAATGCCCTTGAGAACGGATGCGTCCCAGGGCTGGATAAGCAGGGAGCGGGGGTCGGGAGAGCCCACGGAGGCTACCTGCTGGATGGGGGTGGGCACGCCGTAGTAGTCCACCTGGATCTGGTCAAGAACGGATGCATTGGCTCTGCCTGCGCGGATGGTTGCCAGCTGAGTGTTCAGCGCATCGCAGGTCTTTTTCATTTTGCTTTCAAATTCTTTGTAGTCAGACATTTTCTTACCTCCGAATTGTATTTATCCTAATGTACTTACTCACTTAACAACGGTGCCCAGCTTCTCTCCGCAGAGGACGCGGCCTATATTCTCAGGCTCGGCAAGGGCAAAAACGATGACGGGGATATTATTGTCCATAGCAAGGCTGGTGGCGGTGGTGTCCATAACGGCCAGATGCCGCGCCAGAACCTCGTCATAGCTTATCTCGTCAAACTTCACAGCCTCGGGGTTTTTGCGGGGGTCGTCGCTGTAAACGCCGTCTATATTCTTTGCAAGCAGTATGGCGTCGGCATGTATCTCCGCTGCGCGAAGCACCGCTGCGGTATCCGTGGAGAAGAAGGGAGAGCCGCTGCCGCCGGCAAAGAGGACTATCTCGCCGTTTTGCATGTATTCGATGCTTTTGCGGGTGTCATAGCGCTCGCCCACGCCCTGAATGTCCATAGCGGTCATAATGCGCGCCTTTGCGCCCTGCTGCAAAAACACATCGCACAGGGCAAGACAGTTCATGCAGGTACCAAGCATACCCATACGGTCCGCGCTGACCCGCTCCACCTTGCCTGCGCCGTCCTTCACGCCGCGCCAGAAATTGCCTGCGCCAACCACCAGGGACACCTCCGCCCCCAGCTCAACACAGTGCTGCACGGCCTTGCAGACCTTGCTGACAATGTCAAAATCAAAGCCGGTCTTCTTATCGCCGGCCAGAGCCTCGCCGCTGACCTTTATAAGCACACGCTTGTATACTGCTTCCATTTTAAATCTCCTTATATATCAAGTATGCCCATAATTACTATGCCCACAATCACAAGGCCGATGGAGGCATAATGCTTTTTGGACAGTTTCTCCTTAAGGAACAGGCGGCTCCAGAGCACCGAGGCCACGCAGTAGGAGGAAATGATGGGGGCAGCAAAGGCCACATGCTCGGTATCGGCCAGAGCGTAGATGTAGAAGAACTGACCGATAGTCTCAAATATGGCGCCCACATACTTGGGCCGCTCCTGCTTGAAGATGAGCTTCTGCTTCTTGATTATCACAGTATAGATAAAGCAGACAATACCCACCAGCAGGAAGGTAAGCTCATAGGCCACATTGGCGCTGTCCTCGTCCAGCAGCTCCAGCACGCGGCTGTCGGCAAAGGTTCCCAGAGCGTCCAGCAGACAGTAGATAACGGGGATGATTATGGCAATCCAGCTCTTGGCATAGTGGCGGTTGGCACTGTCCTGTCTGGCGCGGCGAAGCTCCTCATCCTCGTTTGCCTCGGTAATGCCCAGAGCCACAACGCCTATGCAAACCAGAGCCACAGCAACAAGAGCCACGGGAGGCAGGTCTTCACCTATGCCCACGGTGGCAAAGGTGAGAATGGCAACGATGGCGCCGGAGCTGTTGCATATGGGGGAGGATATGGAAAGCTCAATATATCTCAGCCCCAGATAGCCCATAGCCATGGAGGCTATGTACAGAAGGGAAACAGGCAGATAGGTGACGATAACATTGAGGTTGATCTCCACCCCGCCCACAAATATTTCGTATGCGGCGTGAATACCCATGACCACGCCGACTGCGGTGACCATCTTAAGATGGCTGTACTTATCCTTTTCATCCTGACAGCCTATTTTGGAGAACAGGTCAGAGCCGGACCAACACAAAAGAGCAATAATTGCAAACCAGAACCACACGGGAACACACCTCCAAAAGTATCATGGATAAAATCCAACTAATTTTAACACAGAGCGTGCTGTTTGACAATTCCCAATTGACAAATTCTGCATGGCGGTCAGGGTATAATTCCGCTATGGAAATAATCTATGCAGACAGTCTGTTCTGCCTCAATCTGCTTACGGACTATCTTTTGTGCCTGGTAAGCGCCAGAGCCTGCGGGCTTTACCTGAGAAGAATTCGCTATTTTGCGGCGGCGCTAAGTCGGAGGCCAAGCGGTCTTAGGAAGACAACATTCACACACAACTCCTTGGCTCACAGAACGCCATGGCTACGACCCGACTTCTGTTCTGCCCCAATCTGCTTACGGACTATCTTTTGTGCCTGGTAAGCGCCAGAGCCTGCGGGCTTTACCTGAGAAGAATTCGCTATTTTGCGGCGGCGCT
>JAZNUQ010000085.1:0-4482 GCA_045592365.1 Candidatus Limivicinus sp.
GCTGCGGTGGCTGCAGCGGCGGATGCCACAGCCATGAAGACGGCGAAGACTGCGGCTGCGGCTGCGGTGGAAGCTGCCACTGAGTAAACAAAACACCGATGCCTGATTGCTCAGGCATCGGTGTTTTCTTCTTCCAGCGCGGGCTCCAGCACGGGGAGTATGAACTCTGCGGAGAAATGCTCCCGGTCAGAGCGGGTGACAAAGCTGCCGCCCATGTGCTGAATTATCTTTTCACAGGTGCGAAGGCCGATTTTTGTGCTTTCCACCCGGTCCATGGATTTTGCAATGTAGTTTGAAACGCACAGAGAGAGCTTGCCGTCCTTAAGCTCGGAGATAAACATTACCACGCGGTTTTTGTCCGCGTATTTTTTTATATTGGACACCATGTTGTCAAGCACCCGCTTAAGGTACATGGGGTCTGCGTTTACGCTGCATTCGCCCTCAAACTCGATGCTGTTTACCCTGAAGCCCGCCTCCCTCAGCTCAAACTCCGCCTCGCTGAGAAACTGCTCCAGCAGCAGCCTTGCATCATAGCGCTCCATCTCCATCTCAAGGCCGGATTTGCCGAAGATAAGGAAGTACTTGAAAAGCTCATCGGTCAGCTCCTTAAGCTCCATGGCCTTGTCGTATGCCGCTGCGGTAAACTGGCCTCTGCGCTCCTCGTCCTCGTACTTGTTCTCCTTGAGAAGGCCGAGATAGCCTATTACGGTGGTCATGGGCGTTCGTATGTCATGGCTTATGGCGGTAATAAGCTCACTGTTTGCCTTCCATGCCCGGCTTTCGTTGCCCATACGCTCAATGACCGAGCGGCGCATATTGTCCATCTCACAGGCCAGCATGCTCAGCTCGTCGTTGCCGTCGGTGCTTATCTCCCTGTCAAGGTCGCCGGCGCCCACCTCCACCGCCTCTCTGGACAGCAGGATTATGCGCCGGGTCAGGCTGTGCACATAGCCCATTATCAAAACCACGAACACAAAGCTGGCGATAAACAGAGCCGTAATGTTCAAGGTCATATACTCTCCGTTTTCGCTTTTGTCGCTTATGGCTATCTGATAAACTCCGTCGGCAAAGCGCATGGGGTAGAGCTTGCCGAATTCGCTGGCGTACTGCATGCGTTCATAGTTCTGTATGCTGGATGCAGGGTCTGCCTTGCCGTCGTAGGCGCGCATATTAAGGTCGGAGCCCTTGTATATAAGTATGGTCACATCGTCGTAGCCCTCCGTCCAGCGGGCAACGGCACTGCGGTCGCTGCCGGATATGTGGTTTTGTGCCACATAGGCGGTAAAGCTCTTGTATATGTCGGCCTTGCGCTGCTCCACGGCGCTGCTGCTCATATACACCTTCTGAATGTAGAGCCCGCCCAGCGCATGGGCTGCGAAAAATACGGCAGCGGCGCACAGCAGGCTCAGCAGCATGGTGCTGAGCATTTTGATGTTAAGGCTTTTTACGCCCGTAAAACCCTTAGTCAATCTGGTAACCCTTTCCCCATATGGTGCGGACTATTTTGGGACTGGAGGGGTTCTGCTCTATTTTCCGGCGAAGGTTGAGAACATGCACCATTACGGTGTTGCCGGAGCCGGGCAGAAACTTCTCCCGCCAGACCGCCTCGTAAAGGTCGGGGGCGGTAACGGTGCTGCCCCGGTTTTTCAGCAGATGCTCAAGTATGGAGTATTCCGTGTCGGTAAGAGCGGCTTCCTTGCCCATTATCTTCACGCTTCGGGTGGAAAAGTCCACCTCCATGTTCTCAATGGCGAGGGCGGCCTCACCCTTGCCGCGGTACTCCTTGTAGCGGCGCAGCAGGGAGGTGACCTTTGCCAGAAGCTCGTCGTGGGAGAAGGGCTTGGAGAGAAAATCGTCCCCGCCGCTTTCGTAGGCGGATATTCTGTCCCTCTCCGCGGACTTTGCGGTGAGAAACAGCACGGGGGCGTTGGAGATTTTGCGGATCCGGGAGCAGGCCTCAAGCCCGTCCATCCCCGGCATCATAACATCAAGGATTATAAGGTCGGTTTCGGGATGTGCGCTTACATATTCAAGGGCGGCAGCTCCGCTGCCGGCCTCTGCCACGGTATAAATATTCTTCAGCAGCAGCGCAAGCACCTTTCTGATATCCGGGTCGTCGTCAACGATGAGAATGTGTGAGCTGACGGACATGCTGCCACCTCCTTTCATTGAAATTGTAACACATTTTTGGCGCTGCACAATGATAAATCTTAAGATTTAAGAAAGATTAAGGGGGGCTTTTTAAGAAAGTTTAAGACACAAAATTATGGGCTTGTGCTACAATTGGTTTGACAGTTAATACCAAAGCAAGAAGCCGAATTTTTATTCCGGGAGGACAGAATATAAATGAAAAAGACTTTTGCAAAAATGCTTTGCCTGCTTATGGCTCTGTGCATGCTTCTGTCTCTTGCCGCCTGCGGCAGCAAGGGCGAAAATGATGCTCCGGGCAGCGGACAGCAGAACGGATCCAATCAGAATAACACCCAGAACCCCGAGTTTGCCTATGTGACAAGCTATGAGGAGATCTACCGGGGCGAGAATTACTACTACCCCCGCCTCATAACCGATGAGGGCTTTTACTCCTTCTCCAGCGAGAAGGTGGGCGAGCTGATTCCCGAGGGGGCCGTGAAGCAGTACGAGGGTCAGTTTGATGTATACGAGACCCGCCTGTACTTTGTCAGCGACGGCGAAATAACACGGCTTGAAAACTTCGCCCCCATGGTGAAAAGCTCCAGCGGCGGCAGTGTGGACGGCAAGAAGGAATACTATGCCGGCAGCGATATAAGCAGCCTTTTCGAGCTTTCCGACGGCAATCTCCTTGCCATTGAGAACACCTACGCCTCCTGGTACGAGGGCGACGGCGACCCCAGAGACCCGGAATTCAGGGACTGGGAGGGCTACAAGAGCGAAAACGCCTACTATATCCGCGTTCTTGACAAAACCGGCGCGGAACTGAGTGTAACGGAGATACCCGTAGGGGAAAACGAATACCTCTCCACCTACAACGCCAAGCTGGACGCTGAGGACAATATCATTCTCAGCGCCGATATGAGCCTGCGGGCATACAGCAGACACGGCGAGCTGGTGTGTGAGATACCCTTTGAGTATTATATCGACAATATTGTGCAGCTTCCCGACGGCAGCATTTCCGTCATGGCCTGGAACGAGGGACAGGAAATGCTCATCCCCGTGGATATAAGCACCGGCACCCTGGGTGAGGCGGCTGTAATACCCAACGACGCGTGGAATATGTTCTGCTCCGGCGGCGAATATGACCTGTATTACACCAGCGGTCTGAGCCTTTTCGGCTACGATCTGGCCAGCGGTGAAAGGGAGCGGGTCATAAACTGGCTCAACTGCGATGTAAACGGCGACAATATTTCCGGCATCAGCGTATACGATGACGGCAGCATCACCTGTTACAGCAACGACTGGGACAGCAAGACCGAGGAATATACCCTTACCGAAATAAGCATCGAGAAGGTCCCCTACGACTCCGTGCCTCACAAGAATATCCTCCGCTTTGCCACATTATATATGGACTATGTTCTCAGGGACTATATAATCGACTTTAACCGCTCCAGCGAGACCTGCCGCGTGGAGGTCACCGACTATTCCGAGTTCTATGAGTATGATGAAAACGGCAACAACCTGGTGGACGGCCTTACCGTTTTGCAGACGGAGATAATGGCAGGCAATGTGCCCGACATTATCGAGCTTGGCGACCTGCCCTATTCTCAGCTTGCCTCCAAGGGCATACTTGCAGACCTTTATCCCCTTATTGACGCTGATGCCGAGCTCAGCCGCGAGGACTTCTTCCCCAATGTGTTCTCCGCCCTTGAGGTGGGCGGCGGCCTTTATGCCGCCTGCGCGGGCTTTTCCATCCGCTCCCTGATAGGCGCAAGCTCCGTTGTGGGCGATGAGCCGGGCTGGGCCTTTGACGACTACTCCGCCGCGCTTGAGAGTATGCCCGAGGGCTGTGAGGGCTTTGACGTGGGCATGACCAAGGCCGACATCCTTAATACCCTTCTCTCCATTGAGATGGACAGCTTTGTTGACTGGGGCACCGGCCAGTGCAATTTTGACAGTCAGGAGTTTATAGACATTCTCAAGTTCACCGACCAGTTCCCCCGCACCTTTGACTGGGAGAACCACGAGTGGAGCCAGCAGGACGATGCCAACTACCGCGTTTCCCAGGGCCAGCAGATGCTTATGAACAGCTATCTCTACAGCGTCAATGACCTTATGTACAATAATGTTGCCAATTACTTCGGCGGCAAGGCCACCTATATCGGTTACCCCTGCTCAGAGGGTACCGGCAACATCCTGAATCTCAATAATATTTACGGTATCAGCAGCTCCTGTGAGCATAAGGAAGAGGCATGGCAGCTTGTGCGCACCTTCCTTACCGAGGAATATCAGGAGAGTCAGTGGCAGCTTCCCACCAACAGGAAGATATTCGATGCCGAGCTCGAAAAGGCC
>JAZNUQ010000086.1:0-13025 GCA_045592365.1 Candidatus Limivicinus sp.
CCCTTTGGGAGAGCTGTCAGCGAAGCTGACTGAGAGGGGCAAACACCAAATCAAATCCCAGCGAAGCGGATTTGATTTGGAAAGGAAGAACAATGTCATCCGCCGACTTTCTGCCCCTGCGGGGCTGAAAGTGGCTTGATGATGTTGTTCTGACGAGACTGAGGGATTGTTACCGTTGTTCTGCAACCCCTCCGTCATTTGCTTTGCAAATGCCACCTCCCCTTACACAGGGGAGGCTTATTTCGCTGTCGTAGGGTGGGGGCTTGTTCCCGCCGCAAAGGACATTCCAAGCGCCACTACCCCTCAGTCTCGCTTGCGCTCGACAGCTCCCCTGACAAGGGGAGCCTCCCCCAAGTCCTTCCCCTTTACACCACCCCTTGCCTCCCCTTGTCAGGGGAGGTGCCCACAAGGTGGGCGGAGGGGTAGTCTTGGCTCTCCCTCTGGGAGAGCTGTCAGCGAAGCTGACTGAGAGGGTACTTACAGCAATCCACCCCTCATCCGCTTCGCTTCGCTCAGCACCTTCCCCCCTCAAGGGGTGAAGGCTTTTTCAGCAAAGCCCAACACTCGCGCCAAGTCCTTCCCCTTGCCTCCCGGCTGCTTCACACAAAACAAAAATCCCGCCGGTAGCTTCGTACCGGCGGGATTATTCATTCATCCTTACTTGGAATTGAAGATCTTGAAGATGCTGTCAAAGGGGTCCTCCGCGGGGGCGGCGGGCTCCTCGCTGCCGCCCAGGTCGGGAACGATGGGTGCGGCGGCGTTATTGCTTACAGCGCTGGCAGCGGCCTTTTCGGCGGCGTTGGTAAAGAGCCCCTGAGCCTTTTCACGGGCGGCGGGAGCCACGGGACGGACGGGATTTGCAGCAGCGCCCATGGAGGGAGCGGCGGCAGCGCTTGGCTTGTCCTCAAAGCCGGTTGCAATGACGGTGACGCGGATCTCATCCTCAAGGCTCTCGTCGAAGCTGGCGCCGAAGATGATGTTGGCCTCGGGGTGAGCGGCCTCCTGAACCATGTTTGCGGCGGCCTCAACATCCTCAAGCCCCATCTCGTAGGAGCCGGAAATGTTGATAAGCACACCGTGAGCGCCGTCGATGGAGGTCTCCATCAGGGGGCTGGAAACTGCCATGCGGGCAGCGTCCTCGGCCTTGTTCTTGCCTGCAGCGCGGCCCACGCCCATGTGAGCGTAGCCTGCGCCCTTCATGATGGTGGTAACATCGGCAAAGTCAAGGTTAATAAAGCCGGTGTCCTTAATGAGGCCGGAAATGCTGCTGACAGCCTGCAGGAGCACATCGTCTGCAATTTCAAAGGCATTTGCCAGAGTGACCTTCTGGTCGGTGGCGTACTTAAGGCGGTCATTGGGGATGATGAGCAGGGAATCCACCTTGCCCAGCAGCTCCTTGGTGCCGGCATTGGCCTGATCCATGCGGCGCTTGCCCTCGAACTTGAAGGGCTTGGTGACGACGCCCACGGTGAGTATGCCCGCCTCGCGGCAGACATCGGCGATAACGGGAGCGGCGCCCGTGCCGGTACCGCCGCCCATGCCTGCGGTGATGAACACCATATCGGCATTCTCAACGGCCTTGGCAATGGCGTTGCGGCTTTCCTCGGCGCTGCGCTTGCCTATTTCCGGGTCGGAGCCTGCGCCCTGACCGCGGGTCATCTTCTCGCCTATCTGTATTTTCTGGTCGGCATTGGACACGGCAAGAGACTGCCTGTCGGTATTGATGGCGATGAACTCCACGCCCTGAGTGCCTGCTCTGACCATTCTATTGACTACATTGTTGCCGGCGCCGCCGACACCAAGTACTTTTATAGTAACAACATTTTCCGGACCGGCTTCTGCCCTGAAATCCATAACTGTGTACCCCCTGTGTAATCTATGCTTCTTGACCGTAGTAATAGTAATCTTTCGGTAGTGTCTATATTATTACATTTTCATTAAATGGTCAATAGCTTTTTTCGATTTTGCGAAATTTTTTGTAAACATTTTGTAATTTTATGGCCTATTCTGTCGCAGGCCGCGGTGAAAATCACCTTAAAAGGCCCTCAGTTGGGTCTGAAATGGGCGCTGGAGCCGGAGCTGAGGTCGATAACGCCCACATCGCCGGGCTTAAGCTGAGACAGGGCGCTGAGGAGCATACCGAACTTGTATTCGGCCTTGCCGGCGTCGCCCAGCTCCACAGTGTACTTGTCCGTGTAGTAGAAGCTGATGTGGTTTGGGTCGGAGAAGTCCAGCTTTTTGACCCCGGAGGCAAGTCCGCGCTCCTGTATCTGGTAGAGCACCTCCGCAAGATAGGCCACAAGCTGCTCGTCGTTGTCCTCGGTGAGGAGCCTTTCGCCTATCATCAGGGTACCGGGTCTGATACCGGAGACGGCGATAAGGTCGCCCAGCTCGCTATCGGTGGCTTTACCCAGTATCTTGCAGTTATGGTCTATGGTCCAGGCCTCCTCGCCCAGCTCTATATAGGCCAGCGCCTTGCATTCCACCACGGTGATGAGCACCTTGTTGGGCAGGCTTCGCTCCACGGAAACCTGCTCAACATAGGGCAGCTTTGCAAAAACCCGGCTGATGGCGGCGAACCTGTCGAAGAAGAACAGGTTATCGCCCTGCTCTATGTCTATGGCGCTGATGATTTCCGCATCGGTGTAGTGCTCGTTGCCCTGCACCTGAATGTCGGACACTCTCAGCAGAACGCTGAGCACGAATATGGCGGCAACGACCACAATAAAGAAGGTCACAAGACCACCGATGCTGCTGTTGCGCCGTGCCTTGACCTGCTGAAGCTCAGGGTCAACAATGCGTCTGCCGCTGCGTGAATACTTCGCCATTTTATCGTTCCTTTCAGTCAGTGCTAAGTCTTATCTCTGCGCCCAGGGCGCGAAGTCGGCTGTCCAGCTCCTCATAGCCCCGGCGGATGTGGCCGGTATCCATGACGCGGCTGTCCCCCTCTGCGCAGAGAGCGGCCACTATCATGGCGGCTCCCCCGCGAAGGTCGGTGGCCTGAAGCTCGGTGCCGTGAAGCTCCCTTACGCCTCTTATAAGGGCCCGCCTGCCGTCAAGCTCAATATCCGCCCCCAGCTTACGAAGCTCCGGCACCTGCCGGTATCGGTTTTCAAAGATATTCTCCTGCATCCGGCTCTCCCCCTCCGCCTTTAAAAGCGCCGCCATAAGCACGGGCTGGGCGTCGGTTGGAAAGGCGGGATAGGGCCCCGTGGAAACCGGGCTCACCGCCCGCAGCCGTCCGTCAGACTTCACACGGAGGCTGCCGCGTCCTTTTATTATATCACAGCCTGCCTCATTAATAAAGTCCGTCACGGTGGAAAATTGCTCAGGCTCGACGCCCCGCAGCTCCACATCGCCTCCCGCCGCGGCTGTGGCGCAGGCGAAGGTGGCGGCGGCTATCCTGTCGGCAGGCATCCTGAAGCCCACATGGCTCTCCGGCTCCATGCCGGAAATGACTATCTCGCCGCTGCCGGCGCCGTGGATATTGGCGCCCAGGGTGCGCAGATAATCCTGCAGGGCCACTATCTCCGGCTCCCGGGCGGCGTTTATGATGCGTGTCTCACCGGGGATGGCGCAGGCGCAGAGCATGATGTTCTCCGTAGCGCCCACACTGGGAAAGGGCAGATGTATATCCGCCGGGTGCAGCCCTTTAGCCTCGCAGCAGATCTCCCCGTCCTGCTCGCTTATCTCAACGCCAAGCTGCCTGAGGGCGGCAAGGTGCATATCTATGGGTCTTGCCCCCAGCTGACAGCCTCCCGGCAGGCTGAGGCGGGCTCTGCCGCAGCGGGCAAGCAGCGCCCCCATGAAAAACACCGAGGAGCGCATCTCCATCATCAGGCTTCGCTCTATGCTGCTCCGGCACATGCCGGCAGAGTCTATGTACAAATCGCCGCCGCTCTGCTGAGCCTTGCAGCCCAGCGCCCTGAGTATCCGAAGCGCCGCATCCACATCCCGCAGCCGCGGCACATTCATAAGCTCGGCGCGCAGCGGACAGATAAGGGAGGCGGCTATAATGGGCAGGGATGCGTTTTTAGAGCCCTGCACGAAGCAGGCTCCCTCAAGGCTGTTCCCGCCGCGAAGCTGCCATATATCCATTTTCATCCCCCCGTGCAATCAAATCACACCATACTATGCGGCAGGGGGCCATCAGGTTCATTTTATAAGTGAGAGGATTATCTCACAAATCCTGTCGGTGGCGTCGGGCAGAGCAAGGGAGTACATGGCCTGAGCCATGCGCTCAAGCCCGGCCCGGTCGGAGAGGGTCTGCTCCACGGTCTCAAGCAGGGAGGCCGGGTCAAACTCGCCCTCCAGCAGCACCCTTACGCCGCCTGCCTTTTCAAGGACGCGGGCGTTTTTCTCCTGATGGTTGTTGGTAACATTGGGAGAGGGCACCATGATAACGGGCTTGCCCATGTAGCTCAGCTCCGATATGGTGGAGGCGCCGGCGCGGCACATAATAAGGTCGGCGGCAGCCATGACCCGGGGCATATCGTAGATGTATTCCCGCACATCCGCGCCCTTTGCCCGCCAGCCGGGGTCAGTCTCGTCAAGGCGGGAGATGAGCTTTTTATAGTAGCCGCTGCCTGCGGAATGGATGAGCCTGAAGTCACAGTCGCTGTCCATAAGGGGTATCATGCCGCATATCATATCGTTCATGTGTCCTGCGCCCAGAGAGCCCCACACGGACACCACAAGGGGCTTGCCGTCGGGAATGCCCAGCTCACGGCGGGCGCTTTCCCTTGTGTAGCGGGCAAACTCGCCCCGCACCGGTGTGCCTGTGACGGTGAGCTTCTCCGGCTGCTTGTAGTACTGCCTGCTCTCCTCGAAGCCCAGCATTATCCTGTCAACGCTTTTTGAGAGCATCCTGGTGGTAAGGCCGGGCACGGCGTTACTCTCGTGTACGGCGGTGGGTATGCCCATGTCGGCGGCGGCCTTGAGCACCGGGAAGCACACATAGCCCCCTGTGCCAATGACGGCGTCGGGCTTAAACTCCTTTATGATGCGCTTAGCCTCAGCCAGAGAGAAAATCACATTCTTCACGCTGTTGAGATTATGCTTTATGGCGGCGACATTAAGGCTGCGGCGAAGGTTTGTGATACGCAGAGCCTTTATCTCGTAGCCCTCCCGGGGCACAAGCTGCATCTCCATCTTGCCCTCTGCGCCGATAAAGAGAAACTCACTGTCGGGCAGAAGCTCACGGAGCCTGCCTGCCACTGCCAGAGCGGGGTTTATGTGTCCGGCGGTACCGCCGCAGGTGAGAATGAATTTCATATCTGTATATCCTCCATCTATATAATATCTCTCGAAGCGCTGAGAATTATTCCCATCTCGCCAAGCTGAATAAGCGGCGCCGTGCCGGCGTAGCTGAAAAAGGGCAGGGAAATGCGGGTGCAGGGCAGCAGGTTTGTGACCACGGCGATGTTGAGGAAAACCTGCATGGAAAGCAGGGTGCTTATCCCCGCGCACACTAAAAAGCCGAAGCGGTCCCGGCAGCGCAGGGCTATCATAAAGCCTCTGAGGATAAGCAGGGCAAAGAGTATGATAATGGCTGCAGCTCCTATGAAGCCCAGCTCCTCGCATACAACGGAAAAAATAAAGTCGTTGTGCTCCTCCGGCAGGTACAGGTATTTCTGCCTGCTTGCCCCCAGCCCCAGCCCGCTGAGCCCACCCGAGCCTATGGAATAGAGGGACTGGACGATCTGGTAGCCCTCGTCGGAGGCGGAGGAGAAGGGGTCGCGCCAGGTGCTTATTCTGGAGGAGGCGTAGGGAAACAGCGTCAGCAGCAGGGCAATGGCGCTGCCGCCGGCTGCAAAGGCGCCCAGAAACCAGCCCAGACGCACGCCGCCCAAAAACATCATCGCAGCGCCGATGCCGGCAATGATGATGGAGGCGGAAAAATGGGGCTCCAGCACCAGAAGTGCGATTATAAGCCCCAGCAGCCCCACGAAGGGCAGAATACCGTGGCGAAAGGAGGCCATCCTCCCCCGCCGACGGCAGATCATGTGGGCAAAGCTGAGAATTACCGCGATTTTTGCAAGCTCCGAGGGCTGCAGGGTAAGTCCCCCCACTCCCAGCCAGCGCCGAGCGCCGTTGGCCTTGACGCCGATGATGGGCACCAGCGCCAGTAAAAGCAGCGTAAAAACGAGAAAATGCATGGCATAGCGCCGGTAAAAGCCAATGGGCAGCCGGCTCAGAAGCCACATTGCGCCAAGCCCCGCAAGGGCGAAGACAAGCTGGCGCACAAAGTAGTAGGCGGCCTTGCCGCCTGTGACCCTTGAGGGGTCGTAATAGGCTCTGGCGTAGCTGGAGGACAGGACCATAACGAGCCCCACGCACAAAAGCAGCAGCACCAGAACGAGAAAGGCAGCGTCAACGCGGCCTCTTTTGGTTTTAGCCTCCACGGGCGAAAAGCCGGCGAGGCGGGCGTTTTCGTAACGCATCTTCCCACCTCCCCGACTTTCAGTTTCATATCACAGGGCGTAGCGGTAGAACACCCCAATAAATGATATGACGGCGAATGCCAGAGATATGCCTGTAAAGAGCACAAAAAGCTCTTTCTCGGACCATTTTTTTCCTGTCCAGCCGCCCATCTCCAGATGGTGGTGGAAGGGGGCCATTTTGAATATTCGTTTACCGTGGCTGAGCTTGAAGTAGGCCACCTGAATAATATCGCTGAGAGTCTCGATGATGTACATGATGCCAAGGGTGACCAGTATCAGGGGCATGTCGTAGGCAAAGGCCATGGCGGCCACGGCGCCGCCGAGAAACAGTGAGCCTGTGTCGCCCATGAAGACCTTGGCGGGGTTAAAGTTATAGACCAGAAAGCCCAGAAGCCCGCCCACCAGAGCGGAGGCGAATATGCCCAGCTCCATAAAGTCCTTGCCCCAGCGGCAGGTGACGGCCACGAAGAACAGGCACACGGGAATGGAGGTGCCGGTGGCAAGGCCGTCGATGCCGTCGGTAATGTTCACGGCGTTGACGGTGCCAACGATAACGAAGGCGGCGAAGATGAAGTAGAGCCATTCGGGCATGGGGATACTGGTGTTGGCAAAGGGAATGTAGAGGTTTGCGCGCACATAGCCCATGCGGCGCATCAGCAGCACGAAGACCAGAGCGGCGGCAAGCTGCAGCAGGAACTTGCTCTTGGCGCTGAGCCCCAGGTTCTGCTTTTTCTTGAGCTTTTCCCAGTCGTCAAGAAAGCCTATCGCGCCGAAGACCAGTGCAAACAGCAGCACAAAGATATGCACGAAATTGCCCTGAAGCATACCCTCGAAGCCTACGGTAAGGCAGACGAAGATGCAGGCAAAAATGAACATCACGCCGCCCATGGCGGGGGTTCCGCTTTTGCTCTGGTGCCAGGTGGGGCCTATCTCCTTGGTGGTGTGACCGGCCTTGTGCCTGCGCAGCCAGGGAATGTAGTACTTACCGAAGGCCGTTGCAAAAAGAAAGGCCAGAATAAAGGCGCAAATCAGCTTAATAGTCATGCTTATCTCCTATCCGCCGCCACGCGGCAAATATTTCTCTGTGTTGAAATCTCGCTTCCACTTTGCGAAAGCCCATGCCCCCCCTTACACAGTGGAGGCTCGTAGGGCGGGGGCTTGCTCCCGCCGCAAAGGGCAATCCGTATCCCCCTTGGCTCTCCCTCTGGGAGAGCTGTCAGCGAAGCTGACTGAGAGGGCCAATGGCTCCCTTGTGTAAAGGGAGCTGTCGCCGCAGGCGACTGAGGGATTGTAACAGTTTTGTGCAGTCACCCCTCATCCGCTTCGCTCAGCACCTTCCCGCGTCAGAAGAAAGTCGCGCCATTGCGCTTGTGGCTTTCGCCCCAAGCTCCATATCCGCTTCTTCCTTCTTCCTTTCCCCAACAAAGGCTGCGCCTTTGCTGGGGACCCCGTAGAGGGTGAAGGCTTTTTTACGCAAAGCCCAAGACCTGTACCAAGCTCAAGGCTCCCTTGTGTAAAGGGAGCTGTCGCCGCAGGCGACTGAGGGATTGTAACAGTTGTTCTGCAACCCCTCCGTCATTTGCTTTGCAAATGCCACCTCCCCTTACACAGGGGAGGCTTATTCAGCCGTCGTAGGGCGGGGGCTTGCTCCCGCCGCAAAGGGCAATCCGTATCCCCCTTGGCTCTCCCTTTGGGAGAGCTGTCAGCGAAGCTGACTGAGAGGGCTTGCCTCAGCGGCGCTTCGCCAGATGCTCCGCCACTATCTCCCGCTCGTCCATGTGTATCTTCTCATGTCCGATAACCTGATAATCCTCATGGCCCTTGCCGGCAAGCAATATTACATCACCGGGCATAGCCTTGTCAATAGCGGTGCAGATAGCCTCCCTGCGGTCGCAGATAAGTGTGTACTTATCCTCCATGCCCGCCATGCCGGAGATTATCTCCTTAATGATCTCCATAGGCTCCTCGGTGCGTGGATTGTCGCTGGTGACATACACATGGTCGGAAAGCTCCCCGGCAATTCTGCCCATGATGGGACGCTTTGCCCTGTCCCTGTCGCCGCCGCAGCCGAAAAGGCAAACCAGCCGCCCCAGGCATACCTGCCGCAGGGAGCGCAGCACCTTTTCAAGGGCGTCGGGCTTGTGGGAATAGTCTATCACAATGCTGTAATCTGCGTCGGTGGGCACAAGCTCAAGCCTGCCCTTGACGCCCTTTGCGCTTGAGAGCGCCCCGGCGCAGTCTGAAAGGCTAAGCCCCAGAGAAAGCCCCACTGAGATAACGCCAAGGGCGTTTTGCACCGAGAAGCTGCCGGGAATGCCCAGATGGGCTCTCACCCGCTCGGCGCCGAAGCAGGCGTCAAAATCCACGCCCCGGGCGCTGTATTCGATATTATCCGCGTAAAGCCCTGCCCTCCCGGAGGCAGACCAGCCCAGCACCGGGCAGCGGCAGTCGGCCAGCATAAAGTCCGCCCAGCTGTCGTCCATGTTGACGCAGGCTCTTTTGCAGCGGGAAAACAGCAGGCGCTTTGCCGCGGCGTATTCCTCCATGCTGCTGTGAAAATCCAGATGATCCTGACTTAAATTGGTGTACAGCGCCACATCGAAGTCAAAGCCCGCCACACGCTCCAGCGCCAGCGAGTGGGAGGATACCTCCATCACCACATGGCTGCAGCCGCAGTCCGCCATCCGGCGAAAAAGCCCCTGAAGCTCAAGGCTTTCCGGCGTAGTGTGCTCGGTGTGGAGCATTTCATCGCCTATCATGTTGCCGTTTGTGCCTATAAGTCCCACCTTTGCCCCCAGCTTTTCCTCCAGCATGTGCTTAATAAGGTAGCTGGAGCTGGTTTTGCCGCTGGTGCCGGTAATGCCGATAAGGGTCATTTCCCCGGCGGGTCTGCCGTAGAAGCGGCAGCTTGCAAGGGCAAGAGCCCTGCGGCTGTCCTCCACGGCGATGTAGGGTATATCGCAGTCCGGCGCTTTGCGGCAGAGCACCGCCGCCGCGCCTGCGGCCTTTGCCTTGTCTATATATCTGTGTCCGTCAACGGTAAAGCCCTCCACGGCCACAAAAAGCATGCCGGGCTTCACGGCTCTGGAATCGTAGCAGATGCCGCTTATCTCAAGCTCCGGGTCAGCCCTCATGCATTTAATGTCAATGTCGCAAATTATATCCTTCAGCTTCATGATCTCACCTCAATATCTGCCCAGCAGCGACTCATCGGAGCTTACAAGGCTCACGGAAATCACCGTGCCGTGGTCGGCAAGGCTTCCGGCCGGCAGGCTCTGGCTGCTGACAGTCTGCATATCGGCGTCGGTAACGGCGCCGCTGCTTTGTATATAAAGTCCGTAGCGGCTGAGCAAATCTCTCGCCTCGGCGTAGCTCATACCCTCAAGGCTTGGGACGGTCTCAAGCTCGTCGGACACCTCTGCACCAAGGTATAATATTACCTGAGTACCGGCGGCAATGTCAAGCCCCGCCGCAGGAAGCTGAGCATTAATCTTATCGCCGCTGCCTATGGTGCGCCACTGAAGCCCCGCCTCCTTAAGTCTTTCCGTGGCCTCGTAAAGGCTGAGCCCGTATACATCCGGCATGGTCACATCCCGCCCGGCCTCCTCGCCGTAAACCGGCTCGATGCCCATATAGGGCAAAATATCCGCAAACATCCGCCCCACCACGGGGGCCGCCATCTGCCCGCCGGAAATGTATATGCCGCTTTCGGGGGATGGGGTGTCCAGAAACACCAGCAGCGCGATTTGGGGCTTTTCCGCCGGGGCAAAGCCGATAAAGGACACTATGTATTCCTTGCGCCCGGTCTGAGCCTCAAGGCTGACCTTTTCGCTGGTGCCGGTTTTGCCGCCGATGCTGTAACCGCTGACGGCGGCGTTTCTCCCTGTGCCCTCCTGCATGTCGCCCACCACCCGCTCAAGCATGTAAACCACTTTTTCGCTGGTTTCGGCGCTTATGACCTGGCGAAGCAGCTTAGGCTCACGCTCCGCCGCCACGCTTCCGTCGGGATTGAGCATGGCCTTGACCACATAGGGCTCCATTAGCCTGCCGCCGTTTACGCAGGCGCCTACGGCGCGAATAAGCTGCAGGGGCGTAATGGTAAAGGTCTGCCCGAAGGAGGCCGCCGCAAGCTGGGAGAGATTGCGCTCAGAGCAGAAGGTGTTTTTGCTCCACCATATACTGCCGCTCTCCCCGGCAAGGTCGATGCCGGTTTTTGCGGTAAGGCTCTCGTCGGGGTCATCGCTCATTTCCAGAAAGCCGAAGCCCTCGCAGTAGCGGTAAAAGCTCTCCGCCCCCACGCGAAGGCCGATGTTCACGAAGGCCGCGTTACAGGAGTGCTGCACCGCCTGAGTAAGGCTCTGGCTGCCGTGGCCGGTGGTTTTCCAGCAGCGTATGGGGCTTGAGCGCCCGGGGACGCTGACGCTGCCGGGGCAGTAAAAGCTGTCGCTCTCGCTTACCTTTCCCTCCTCCAGCGCCATGGCAAGGGTAATTATCTTGAAGGTGGAGCCGGGCTCGTAGGTATCGGACAGAGCCTTGTTGCGCCATTGGAGGCGCTGGGCGGCAGCCAGAAGCTCTGCGGCCTGCTCCGGTGTTTCGGCGCTGTCTATCTCCGCCTGAGCAGCCTCGGACACCTGAAGAAAGTTATTCAGATCATAGTCACCCAGAGAGGCCATGGCCAGTATCTCCCCGGTGTTCACATCCATGGCGATGGCGCCGGCGCCGTTTAAAACCTGATAGTCCTCCACCGCCTGCCGCAGGTGCTTTTCCACAAAGTACTGTATGCCGCTGTCAAGGGTGGTCACAAGGTCGTAGCCTGCTTCCCCGGGCTCATAGCTTTCAAACTGTCCCAGCAGCATATCCGTGCCGAAGGCGTTGGTGGAGCGAAGCGCCTGACCCTTTGTTCCGGACAGAGCAAGCTCGTAGCCTGCCTCTATGCCCTCAAGGCCGTAATTGTCCGTGCCCACAAAGCCTATCACATGGCAGGCAAGGGAGGAGTTGGGGTAATAGCGCATCACATCCGCCTCAAGGCGAAGCCCTCTCAGCCCATGCTCGTTTTTAAAGCGCCTGAGCTCATCCGCCTTGTCCTGCTGCAGCTTTCTTGCAAGGGTCACATACCATGCCCCGCTGCGTCCGGTTTTCTCGTAGACCTCATCGTAGTCAAGACCGAGAATTTCCGACACGCCCCGGGCGATAAGCTCCCTGTCCTCGCCGTAGAGCTCGATCTCCGCCGGGGACAGGTAGGCCGTCTCCACATCGGCGGAAAGAGCCAGCGGATACATGTTCCTGTCGTATATTACCCCCCGCTCGGTGGAGCTGGGGGTGCTTCGAAGCTGCTGCTCAAGGGCGGCGGCCTCATAGAATTCGTGCTGTACTATCTGCAATCCGTAGAGCCTTGCCAGAAGCACAGCGCAGGCAGCAATGCCGCACACGGCCATAAGCAGCAATGTGCGGCGAAGCATCTGCCGGCTGGGGCCGGCAACCGTGTTGGTTTTTTTGCTTTTGTCAGACATGGCACGCTCCCCAATATGAATATATATAATTATATATATTCAGGGAGGCCGCCTATTATATCTCAGGGAACAAGCTGGGTATATACGGTCTGGCGGGGTCTTGCCGTCTGCATGCCCAGCACCTCTCTTGCGTAGGCCTCAAGCTCACCGAGGCTCATGGCGCTCTGGCAGCGGGCGTAGATAAGCTCGTTTTCCCGCTGCGTTGCGGAAATCTCACTTTGAAGCCGGGCGCAACTATCCTCGCATTGCTGCAAGGCAGACACATTCAGCAGCATCAGCACCAGAAGCAGCGCCGAAAAGCCGATAAGCAGCACCTCAAATAAAATACCGTTTCTTAATTTCAAGCCGCAAATAATCCTTTCATCAGGCAAGACCTGTACCAAGCCCAAGGCTCCCTCTTGGCTCTCCCTTTGGGAGAGCTGTCAGCGAAGCTGACTGAGAGGGCAATGGCTCCCTTGTGTAAAGGGAGCTGTCGCCGCAGGCGACTGAGGGATTGTAACAGTTTTGTGCAATCCACCCCTCATCCGCTTCGCTTCGCTCAGCACCTTCCCCCCACAAGGGGTGAAGGCTTTTCGCCAAAGAATAAAACCTGCACCAAGGCTTCCCCCCTCCGGGGGGAAGCTGTCACGGCTTTGCCGTGACTGATGAGGGGCAATTTCAATCCTGTCATTGCGAGGCTCCGCAGGAGCCGTGGCAATCCGTCTCCCCCTTGGCTCTCCCTTTGGGAGAGCTGTCAGCGAAGCTGACTGAGAGGGGCAAATCACCAAATCAAATCCCAGCATAGCGGATTTGATTTGGAAAGGAAGAACAATGTCATCCGCCGACTTTCTGCCCCTGTGGGGCTGAAAGTGGCTTGATGGCGTTGTTCTGACGAGACTGAGGGATTGTTACCGCAAGTCTGCAACCCCTCCGTCATTTGCTTTGCAAATGCCACCTCCCCTTACACAGGGGAGGCTTTTTTCGCTGCCGTAGGGCGGGGGCTTGCCCCCGCCGCGGCGTGACCGCTTATCACAAGGCGAAGGGAGCCGGGCTCAAAGCTGACCCTTGTCAGAGGGCATCACCTCCGGGGATG
>JAZNUQ010000087.1:0-8112 GCA_045592365.1 Candidatus Limivicinus sp.
AAGGTCAAGCCTTTTGCGGGAGCCCTGTTGGGGGAAGGCTTTTTTATCTCAGCTCTTGCACTCTCCAGGCCTTCCCCCCCTCCGGGGGGGGAAGGTGCCGAACATCGTGAGGCGGATGAGGGGGTAATTTATATCTTTACGCCATCACCCCTCATCCGTCTGCCCTTCGGGCATCCACCTTCCCCCCAAGGGGGGAAGGCTTTTTTTGCAATTGTTAAACCTTGCACCAAGGCTTCCCCCCTGTGGGGGGGGAGCTGTCACGGCATAGCCGTGACTGATGAGGGGGCAAATAAAAACCTTACACCTTGCCCTCTCTCTCCTGCATATCGCGTATCCATGCCTCGGCGGCGCCCTGAATGAGCCCGCGCAGGTCGACCTTTGCCGCCTCCAGCAGCGAAACTGCGGGGGCGCTCATTTTTTCAAGGGTCATGCTCCACAGCTTTTCAGACAGCATTGTGATCTCCTGCTTTGTAAGCCTGCCGTCGGCGCGGCCTGCCTTAAGGCCGTCCACCACCGTCTGCTGAAGCTCGTCCACGGTGAGCCGCGCCATGCCCACGGCCTCGCTTACCGCGCCGTTGAGGGCGGCAAGCTCCTGCTTCTTGCCTATCTTCAGGCTCAGCCAAGTGCCAAGCACGCCCAGCAGCATCATAAGCAGGCTTGCGGTAAGCTCCACCGCGTTTACCATTATTGCATCCATCATAAAATATCTCTCCCTTCATGCGCCTTCTCGTTAAGGTGCTTTTCTATTTTGTCGATGGCCCGGGTCACAGGGCCGTTGCAGCCCTGCTCCTTGAGCCCCTTGAGGCAGGCCAGCACCCCGTAGGTCAGCAAGGTCTGCTCCTTACGCAGCTCCCCTATGGCTCTGTCCTGCATATTCTGCCGCTCCACCCAGTGGAGCAGCTTGTTGTAATAGCCCAGAATGGCGATAATCGCCGCCAGCACCGCCGAGGCGGTGATGATGCCCTCAAAGCTGAAGCTCATATTCTCAGCCCCTCTCTCCATGTTATCGGCCCGGGTATGCCGTCGGCGTGAAGCTGCCTGCTTTTCTGAAAGCTCAGAGTAGCCTCAAGGGTCTTTTCCTCAAATACCCCCTGCGCCGGGCAATCGTAGCCCCGGGCGCGCATAAGCGCCTGCCAGATCAGCACATCCTCACCGCTCATGCCCCGGGCAATGGTTCTGGGCGGCCAGTATTCGCATTTCGTCTGAGGCTCAGCGCCCATAAGCTCAAGCCACTTTTCGGCATAGCGCAGGCGCTGCCGGGAATTATCCACGGCGGGGCGCTCAAACTCACGGCAGAAAAGCGCCACCGCCCCGGCCAGATCGCAGTCGCTGCAGAGATACTGCCACAGCCCCGGGTAATCCTCCCGAAGCTCCCTTATGCAAAACTCCGTCTGCATGGCCTCATCCCCAAGGCTTTTGCCCCGGCTGCGGGCAAAGCGCAGAAGGGCGGCCTTGCGCGTGGGATAGGTCCACTGGCAGAGCCCGTAGCCCACCGCGTCGGCGGCAAAATCCAGCTCCCCCGCGTCGGCGCGGGCGGTATAGTCCTTATCGGAGTAGGGGCTCATGCCGTCCTGAGCGTTATCCGAGCGCAGGGCGCTTTCCGCCTGCATGTTGCCCAGCACCGCCGCCGCTCCCGCCTCCGTCATTCCCGCTTCTCGCAGAAGCATCCATATTTTTTTAGCGTTATCTGTCATTCGATAGCCTCAGTCCATCCATAAACGCCAGGTTCCCAAACATTGTTGTCAATATCCGAAACCCATATCTTATCATTGTGCTTTACCTTGTTGCCCTTCATGTATCCGTTGGTGCTGCCGGGCTGCTCCCATTCAGCAGTTGCAGTCGGGTCGGGAACAAGCACCTTTGCCCAAAGGCTTGAAGCATCGGCAGGATCCCATGCATCCTGTGCTGTGTGCGCCTGAATGCATTTGTAAAGGACATCTTCATAAATCACCTTTACGCCTTCAGCATAAACACCGCTTGCATTCCATTCAGGATAAATGCCTTTGACCTCAAGGGCTTCGGTATCGTCAAGATGCTGTGCGCCTTTCTGTAATATAGGCTTTACTTTCAAAGCCGCTTCATGTCTTTTACCCATCAACAGTTACCCCCAATTCTGCAAGTGCTGCGTCTGCGTCCTCAAGCTCCGGCAGCATGGCTTCATACTGAGCCTGGTAGGCTTCCAGAATGCGGCTGTCCTCAAAGGGGGCTATCATTTCGCCGTGGAACACAACGCCGTCAGAGCGTGTCCATGTTTCGCCTTCGGGGACATAACGGTAGCCCTCTATAACTGCGGCACACTTGCCGTCAAAGAAAGGGACTTCAAACGCCTTTAAATTGCCGTTATCGGCAACATGGCATTTGCAATCTGTATCAATGTATATGAGCATTATTTCCCCTCCTTACTGTTTATAGATATTGTAGACAGTCAGATTACCCTTGTAGGTGGAGCTGTTAAACCACGCTTTGAGCAAAATATAAACCTCGCCTGTGATAGATGAAACATCCAGTGTTACCAACGCACGAGCGGTGTTATTGACCTTTGCCGTTGCAATATAGTTGTTCCAATTATCTCGAACCGAACCCACGCCCACGCTGCAAAGATCGGTGCTGTCGGCTAAACAGTCAAAAACAAGCGTGTTTACATCCGTTACATCCACAGTCTCCACAGTGGCAACAACATTGCCGGCGCCGGTACCGCTTGCCTGAGTTATTACCATGTTGTTGCTGTTAAATGTCACCTTGGCAAGACTTGTCCCGGCGGAGTAACCGCCTGTTATAGCTTCGTAGGTTTCGCCCAGCTTGTAATAGTAACCGTCCCATAGCTCATGCCATGCGCCGTTGGTGTAAACCTGTGCCGTCTTGCCAACCCATGCGCCAGACACATACTGCTGTGCCGTCTGTGGATAGAGTATAACGGAGTTTTTCTTATCCACATTTATCGGAGTGGTGCTTTCGGTAGCGGTTTTAACCCACACCATGCCCTCGGCGGGGCTTGCGGGTTCATCGGCAGAGAAGGCATAGGCGCTTATGTCTATGTAGAATGTGAAACCGGGAACGGTAATAGAGGCTATATAGCAGTTATCCACAACGCCCAGATAGGTGCCGGCGCGGGAATTTATTTCGGTTCCTTCGCCGCTGTACAGATAGTAGCCTGAGCTGTTTTTGAGGCACAAGCCGCCGTATTCCGTGCTCAGCGTGAAATCACTCTCAGTGAATGCTGTTTCAGCGCCGGTGCTTTTGTCTCGCAGCACTCCGCTGAAACCGTTTGATAAGTCGGCGTAAGTCAGCACATCATTCGTAGCCCAATATAAGGGATTATCAAACCAAACCAGATAGTTACCCTGTCCGTCCCAATTAAGAGTATCACTGCCGTTGTCCACCCAGATGGTGTTTTCCTTGGAGACAGTGCCACCGAAGCCCGTGTAGCCGTTAATTTGCACCACTATTTCCGTTGCGCCGGAATCGGTGGGAAGATATATGCCGGCTTCGGGAAACACCTTTCCCCCATAGCCAAGCCCATCCGAAAGGATGACGAAGCCCGAACCGGACACGAGCAGCACACCGGTGCTTTCCTCGCTGACGGTCAGCTCCATCGTCTGCACCAAAGCGCCGCCGGCATACAGATAAATTGAACCGCCCTTGCTCAAGTCTGCCAGTGAAGGGGTAATGTCTGACACTTTGGCAAATGTCCCGCCAACCGTAATAAGACCTGTGGTGTCGCAGTCCCAAATCAGAGTATCGCCGGTAATGGGTTTAATTCCGCCTATCACCTTGAGCTTAAGCCCGGCGCCGCCGCCTGTCATATTGTGTATCATGCTCTCACCTCACTTGTTGATAACCGTGACATTGACGCTTATATCCGCGCCCGGAGTGTCATCGCAGATAAAGCTCAGCGCAGCCGCGCCCTGTGCCGTGCATCTCACAGCGTTCTCGGTGTAGGCCTCATAGGAGGCGGGGGCGGGAGATACGATAAGGGTGTTATCGGCAGTGACAGCCGGGGCGCTGACGCTCTGGGCATTTTGCGACCAGAGCTGCGCGGGGAGCGTCAGCGTAAAGCTGCGGCTGACGGCGTTATCCGAGAGCATGTCCCCACTGACGCTGCCTGCCGGGAGCGCATCTGCGCCGCCGCTTTTGTGGCGGGCTGCATGCTGGGGCAGGGACACAAGGGCAGCGTTAAAGGTGCTTGCAGTGCCGGTGAAGCCCTCCTTCACCGCCGCCTCAAAGGGGCTGAGGCCATCCTCGCCCCTGTCGCCCTTGTCACCCTTGGGGCCCATGAGGTTTACGCTTTCGGGGTTTTGAAGCCCCGCGTCATTTGTCCAGCTCAGGCTGCCGCTCTCGTCCACATGGGGAGTAAAGCAGGCGCCGTCTGCACCCTTTTCCCCGGCGGCGCCCTGAATGGGGCCGTTATTGTGCCAGCGCAGATTTACGCTGTCCCAGATGTAAATGTCGTAGGGCGCGGCGCTGCCCACGCCGTAGACGCTGCCTTTGTCGGGCGCGGTCACCGCAGCCTCAAGCTCCGAGAGGGTGCTGTAATAGCCCAGCACCTGAAAGCTCTGCCCGGTGAAGTCGCCCCGCTGCGCCGCCTCCTGCACGGCCCTTGCCAGCTCAAGGGCGGCGTCACACTTTACGCTGAGCTGCTCTGCCACGCTCTGGGGAAGCTGATGCAGCGGCGCGTCGATGAGGCCGCTTTTTTTAACCTGCAATATAACGCTTTCGGTGGTCAGGCGCAGGTTTTCCCCGTGACCGGTGAGATATATCTGCCAGTCGCCCACATGAAGGTTAAGACCGGCGGCGCTTTTGATTTCGTCATCGGCGTCAAGCTCCAGGTCGTACACCGTCTCACCCTGACGAAAATGCGCCCATTTGACCAGCTCCTGCCAGTCGTCGCTGTCGAAGCTGAAGCGGCAGCTCAGATAGTTGAGGCTGTCCGCCGCCACCACAGGACTGTAAAAGCTGAGCCTCTGGTTTTTAATGTAGAAATGTATCATAATCAAGTACTCCTTATAGGCTCTCTTATGTAAAGGGAGGCTTATTCAGCTGTCGTTGGGCGGGGGCTTGCTCCCGCCGCAAAGGACGATCCGTCCCCCCTTGGCTCTCCCTCTGGGAGAGCTGTCAGCGAAGCTGACTGAGAGGGGCAATGGCTCCCTTGTGTAAAGGGAGCTGTCGCCGCAGGCGACTGAGGGATTGTCCCCCCGCAAAAGGCTTGACCTTTTGTGGGGAAAGGAAGAACAATGTCATCCGCCGACTTTCAGCCCCGCAGGGGCAGAAAGTGGCTTGATGGCGTTGTTCTGACGCGGCTTGCTCCCGCCGCAGCATCAGAAGGAAATCCCCACCGTGCGGCTATCAACCGCCCGCAATCCACCCCTCATCCGTCTGCCCTTCGGGCATCCACCTTCCCCCCGCAGGGGGGGAAGGGTTTTTTTGCAAAGGGTAACTCTTGCACCAAGGCTTCCCCCCTTGGGGGGGGAAGCTGTCACGGCAAAGCCGTGACTGATGAGGGGGCAATGGCTCCCTTGTGTAAAGGGAGCTGTCGCCGCAGGCGACTGAGGGATTGTTACCGTTGTTCTGCAATCCACCCCTCATCCGTCTGCCCTTCGGGCATCCACCTTCCCCCCAAGGGGGGAAGGCTTTTTTAGCTGTCGTAGGGCGGGGGCTTGCTCCCGCCGCCCTCAAATCTCCTCATCGTTGAGCTCCAGCACAAGGCGCAGAAGCCATTCTCTAAGCTCGTCAAGCTGCTGCTGTGTGCTGCCCCGCGGGGGCGGGGGCAGCTCCAAGATCCGCTTCACGGCTCCGCCCCCTTTTCAAGCACCCGGCTGAGAGAAACAATGCGGCAGTCGCCTCTGCCCCGCAGCTCATATTCCATGTGGTCACAGCGGCGGGGGCGCACGGGTATAAGGGCGCTGCCCCGACCCCGGCGGCATATCTGCCCCTGAAGCAGCCAGTCCTCGCCGCTGTCGTAGCGGGTGTAGAGGCTTATCTCCGCGCCGGGCTCCGCCTCAAGGCGCAGCGCAAAGCGGGACAGGTACTTTTTCCCCGGCTGCCGGTAGCCGATGATACCGCTGCGGCAGGACCACTGTACGAAGCTCTCAGGCTCGCCGTCGCTGCCTCTGAGGGCGTAGATGCGCCCTCCCGCAAGGGCGTAAAGCTCCTGCCCCACGGCGGCAAACTCCTGCACCGGGAGGCTGTCCTCCCTGACCCAGAGGGCTCGCTTTGTGTCAAAGACAAAAAGCTGCCTTGTGCCCTCGGCATCGTCCATGGCGATGTAGCAGAGATTGCCCGCCGCGCCTGCGGCGGCGTTACGGTACTGCACATCGCCCAGCGCCTCCCCGGTCTCCTCCGGGTAGCCGCCCTTCCAAAGGCACACAGCGCCGGGGCTTTTGTAGATGAGAGTGCCGTTAATGACCACGGCGGAGCGGTGGCTGCCGGGCTGAATGCCCTGACAGCGAAGCTGGGTAACGCGGTGGGCTCCGGTGGCGGAGACGCTTATGCGGTAAATGCCGTCGGCCTTAAAAAAGCATGGGCTGTCAAGGTAATTTACCGCCCCCGTCCACGCTCCCTCAGCGCCCACCGAGGCGCGCCATGCGTCGGTGCTCAGCCCCATGTACTGCTCCCAGTTTTTAAAATCCCCAAGGGCGCAGCAGTAAAGCTCGTTGAGCCCATCCCCCCAGCGGCAGCCCCAGAGCCGGTTGCGGCACTGGCAGACAAAGTCCATGTCCGGCACTCGCCGCTCTATCCTTACGCTGCCCTCAGACTGGCTGTAATTTTCCGTGAGCATGTGCTGAAAGCACACATAGTCCCGGCCGCTCTCGTCCACGCCTATGGCGTAGATAAGGCGGGAGCCGTTGAGCGCCTCAATATCGCAGCCGGAGACGCGCACCCCGTCAAGGCTTTCAAAAAGCCGGGGCAGCTCCCCGGAGGATACGAAGCTGAGCTTGGTGTACAGCGCCGTCTCCTCCTGCCAGAGCCCTGCGGCCTGACTGTAGCGGCGCAGAACCTGAGTGCCGCCGCTGCTGTCAAGCCAGAGCTGGGCGTTTTCCGGGTTTTCCGGGGCGCTGGCGCTGGGTGCAGGGCAGAGGATGTCCGCCCCGTCGGGCCCGCAGAGGGAGTATTCCACGGTGCCGGTGCTGGAGTATTCCACCTCCATGGAGCCGTAGTCGCCGCTTTTGGCGCAGTTATAGTAGAGCTTGTCCGGGAAAACGCAGATATAAGCGCCCATGGAGACAAGCTGCTTTTCTCCGGGGGAGATGTTATTGAGGGCGGTAGCCTTGCCGTCAAGGTACAAAACGCCGCTGTCGATGTAGCAGAGCCTTTCGCCGCCCAGCAGCGCGCCGGGGGCGCTGAGCGTGGCGCAAAGCCCCCGCTTTCTTCGAACCGTCAGCAGCGGAAACTGCTCAAGGCTCAGATTTTCCGTGTGCGCAAACTCACCCGGCTGAGTTCGCGGCATGTTGCGGTAGCCGTAGAAGCTGTCTGTAAAAAGCCTCTCGGGGCTGCCGTTTTTAAGTATGGGTAAACGGGGCATGTGTGCCTCCTAAATGCTGAAAATTCTTTTAACGCCGTGCCGCCTGCGGATAAGCTGGGACAGCCACGCCGCATAGCGGTCATTAAAGAGGGTGACGGCGCGGTTATAGCGCTCGGTCTCGCCGTTTGCCGCGGCTATCTGGGCTATGAGGTACTGAATGCATATCTCGGTGCTCACAGCCTCCGCCGTCTCCTCGGCTCCCCTTGTCAGGGGAGCTGTCAGCGAAGCTGACTGAGGGGTAGTCCCCCCGTATATGAACTGCGTCTCCCTGTCCATGCGCTCCTGCAGCTCATTGAGCCAGCGGAGCTTCTGGGCGGTGTCAAACTGGTTGGGCTCACGCTCATCGGTGAGCTCTATGATTTCAAGAAATGTCAAATTTTATTCTCTCCTCCTCGGGCGAACACAGTTCGCTCCTACGAATGGCGCTGCAATCCGTCCCCCCCCTTGGCTCTCCCTTTGGGAGAGCTGTCAGCGAAGCTGACTGAGAGGGGCAAACACCAAATCAAATCCCAGCGAAGCGGATTTGATTTGGAAAGGAAGAACAATGTCATCCGCCGACTTTCTGCCCCTGCGGGGCTGAAAGTGGCTTGATG
>JAZNUQ010000088.1:0-27675 GCA_045592365.1 Candidatus Limivicinus sp.
GCCTCGCAGTACAATAACCCGCCACAGAAAAGCTTGTATTCACAAGCTTTTTGGGCGAAGCAGCATTTTGCGTTATGCAAAATGCTTGGCGGTTGAAGCGCAGTCAAAAAAGTCATAAATGACTTTTTTGACAAGCTGAAACCGGCCTGCGTAAACAACGCAGGCCGGTTTTTTCATTAATAATTCTGAATATGCCGGTGCGGAAATTGATTATTCAGCTTCGGGAAAGTATAATCGTACAAGAGAAAAAACAAGGAGGGGCGCATGATGCCTGAGAGGAATAAATTGCGGCGCATAGCGCTGAGTGTTTTGCTGCTGCTTGCGGCTCTCGTATTGCTGCTGTGTATTTTCCCCGTTTACCGCCTTGCCCATATCGGGCCGGGGGTGTTCGGAGACTATTATTCCAATGAGGAGATATTGAAGGCGCTTTATATCGGTTCGCCCTCGGAGCGCAGACAGGCGAGCGCCGTTCTTGCTCTGGCGGAGGAGGCATTTAACGACACCGGTCACAGCAGAGCGGAAAATGAAGAAAAATACGGCCTGCTCAGTCGCTACGCAACGCCTGCCGACAGCTACGCTGATGTGGCGTATAACCGGCATTCACTGAGGCTTTGGGCTTCCCATTTGGACGGGGATGAGGGCTGGATATGGGTGTACTACTCATCCAAAAGCTACAAGGCTGACGGCAGCCTTGTCTGCGGCAGCGGTAATGTCCCGGCGTTGTGGATGGTGGAGAAGGACAGCCGCGGTCAATGGACTGTGGTGCAGATAAAAGAGCATCCGTGAAAGCAACAGGCGGTTGCTTGCCATATGCGGTGCAGGGTGCTAAAATTTTGCTGAGGTGAGATAAAATGGATACAAAGGATATTATCTTCGAGCTGAGAACAAAAAACGGTCTGTCTCAGGATGAGCTGGCGGAAAAGCTCTTTGTCACCCGGCAGGCGGTGTCCCGCTGGGAAAACGGAGACACCGTGCCCAATACCGAAACGCTTAAGCTGCTGTCAAGGCTCTTTGATGTTTCCATCAATACGCTTTTGGGCTCTCCCAGACAGCTTGTCTGCCAGTGCTGCGGAATGCCCCTTGAGGATGCCATTATCAGCAAAGAGCGGGACGGCTTCTTTAATGAAGAATACTGCAAGTGGTGCTACGCAGACGGAGAATACATGTATCACGATATGGATGCATTGATAGATGTGTGCGTTGGACACATGGCAGGAGAGGCGCTGCCGGAGGAGCAGGCACGCAGGTACATGAAGGAGCTGCTGCCCAAGCTGAGCTACTGGAAGCAGCAAAAGAATCTGGAGGGTGCGGAGGAATTTGGGCGCTTCAAAAAGCAGCTTGTGGATGAAATAAATGCCATGCAGATAGAGGGAATGCCGGAGCTTGAAAGTCTCAATGCCCTTGTGGGAGGCTATATCAATATGGAATACAGGCTCCCAAACGGCAAAGGCGTAAGCTTTCTGGATGACAGCGCCACTTATCTGGGCAATCAGCTTCCCGATGAGCGGGACACAGGCCGCTGCTTCGGCATTGCCGCCAATGCAGACTTTATCCTTGTCTGCTCCTACGGTGAAAACGGTGCGGATGCGGAGCTTGTGGCATATAAGAAACGGTATCGTGAAATGTAAAAGAAGCCATTGCCTATAAAAGGCAATGGCTTCTTTTACAGCTGTTTTCAGAACAGGCTGCTCATCTGGCAGGAGGTAACGCCGATGGTGATAAGAGTACCGATTATACCAAGAACCCACCAGAGAATGGTGTTGCTCACCATCTGGGAGTTTACCTGCTGGTTAATCTTTGCGGAAGAGTCAACAAACTGGTCGGTGCATTTCCACTTGCCGTTTTCGTCTACCTCCACATTGTAGGTGTACTGACTTCTGATGGTAGCGCCGTAGCTGTTCTGCGAATCCACAAAGCCGGAAACGCTGTAATGACCGCCGCTGCCGTTTACTATCATTTCATCAAAGCCGGGGAAGACCGCCGTGGCGGGAGCCTTAAGCACCTGAAGCTCCACACACTGTGCAAACAATGCCGCCGCATCCCTTTCGCTGAGCTGGGAGTATTCCTCTTTTTTCTTGTTGAACTGCAGCCATGCCAATTCAGAAGTGTTGCTGAAGTCTGCCATGTTTTTTACCTCTCTTTATTGTATTAAGCAGTAAAGCCAAAAATATTTTATGACAGGCTGTCATAATTGTCAAGCAAAATAATGACATAATGTCATTAGGTGATGTTGTGAAAAACAGGCTTAAGGAGCTTCGGAAGAGCAGAGGTTACACGCAGATTGCCCTGCAAATGCAGACCGGTATAGAGCAGGCACTTCTGTCCAAGTTTGAAAATATGGAGCGGGTTCCTCCCACTGAAACCCTGCTGCGCCTGGCTGAGTTCTATGGCGTGAGTATTGACTATATTCTCTGCCGCACCGACAAGCCGGAAATAAACAGATAGTGTTGCCGCCGGCGCACCAAAAAAGACAGCCGTAGGCTGTCTTTTTTGGTGCCGAAAAATCCAAATCCGAACCGTTCTCACTATCAGACGCGAGCTAAGCGCAAGCGGGTCGCGGCTGAAAAGGAGGAGCAGCGGAGTGAGTGCGCTCTGACTTTAAAAAAAGTCGGAGCAAGCGATACAGAGCTTGCTCCGACATGGTGCCGGGGACCGGACTCGAACCGGCACGGTATTGCTACCAGGGGATTTTAAGTCCCCGGTGTCTACCATTCCACCACCCCGGCGGATACCCTACTAATTTACCACCGGCGGGGCGAATAGTCAAGGTCACAGAAGTTTTACATTTGAGAAGGAAACAAGCGGTAGAGGCCTTCGTCTTAAAGGAGTGTCATTCAAACCAATTTCTGCCGCCCTGCGGCAGACCAAAACCGGCGGCATGCCGCCGGAACAGGAAAAGGAGATGATATTCTGAAATACATATTTCTGCTGCTTTTCGCCGCTGCAATTGCCCTGTGTCTGCTTGCAGGCAGGAAGAACGCGGCGCATCTTTGCCCCTGCTGCAAGGAAAAAGCCTCTAACAAGCAGGTGAACGCCTTCAGCGGCATGAGCATGGAGCTTGCCCCGGAGAGCCTTGGGAAAAACGGCGCAGATGTTATTGTCACCAACGAGACGCCCTTTGATATTGAAAGCGGCAACGAACGGGACTTTAAGCTCCAGATACAGCGCGGCGGTAAGTGGTATTCTCTGCAGCGGCTTGTCCCGCTGCCGGATGAGCAGGAGCATGCCTACGGATATGTACAGCACAGCCCCGTGACGCTGCACCTTGATTGGTCGCAGGCCTACGGCGAGCTTGAAAGCGGGAAATACAGAATTGTAAAGCGCTTTTTTGAATACTGCGGCGAGGGGGCAAAGGCATATTTTTTCCTGGCAGCGGAATTTGAGCTGTAATTTGCCGCTGCGATTTACTTTTGCTATTTAAATTACCGCTTTGTTATGGTACAATTACAAAAAATCGGAAAGGAAATGATAATATGCTGCTTATTAAAAACGGCTATGTAAAGACCATGGCAGGCGAGGACATTGAAAACGGCGCCGTGCTCATCGGTGACGACGGCAAAATCCTTGAGGTAGCCGCAGATATTCTCCCTCCCGAGGGCGCGGAGATAATAGACGCCGACGGCAGGCTGGTCACGCCCGGCTGTGTGGAGGCTCACTGCCACATAGGACTTCACAATGAGGCTGTGGGCTGGGAGGGCAGAGACTATAACGAGATAATAGAGCCCATAACGCCTCACATGCGCGCCATCGACTCCATTAACCCCATGGACGAGTCTTTGCCGCTGGCTGTCAGAGGCGGCGTTACCACCGCCTGTACAGGCCCCGGCAGCGCCAATGTTATAGGCGGCACCTTTACTGCCATTAAGCTGGTGGGCAAGCGTGTGGATGATATGATAGTAAAAGACCCCATTGCCATGAAATGCGCCTTCGGCGAAAATCCCAAGCGCTGCTATGGTCAGGGCATGAAGAAAAGCCCCTCCACCAGAATGGCAACGGCGGCTCTTTTGCGTGAAGCTCTGTTCAAGGCAAAGCGCTACATGGAGGACAAGGAGGCCGACAAGTCTCCCGCCTTCGATATGAAGCTGGAGGCGCTTATTCCCGTCCTCAAGGGCGAAATCCCCCTTAAGGCTCACGCTCACAGAGCGGACGATATTTTTACCTCCATCCGCGTTGCCAAAGAGTTCGGGCTGAAGCTGACCCTTGACCACTGCACGGAGGGCGCACTGATTGCAGACGAGCTTGCCAAAGAGGGCTATCCCGCCTTTGTGGGGCCGTCCTTCGGCAGCAAGTCCAAGATTGAGCTTTTGAACAAGAGCTTTGAAACTCCCGCCGCGCTGCACAAGGCCGGAGTGCCCATCAGCATAATTACCGACGCTCCCGTAATCCCCCTTCAGTATCTGCCCATGTGCGCTGCCCTTGCGGTAAACGCAGGGCTCAGCAAGGAGGAGGCGTGGAAAGCCATTACCATTAACCCCGCCAACCAGATCGGCATAGCGGACAGGGTGGGCAGCCTTGAAAAGGGCAAGGACGGCGATGTGATAATCTGGACGGACGACCCCATGACCGTGGTCGGCAGCGAGGCTTATGTTGCCGTCGTGAACGGCAAGGTGGCGTACAGAGCCTGAGCATCTGCCAATTATACTGACAGAGGGTGAAATACATATGCAGCAGGAAATGAGCAGAAAGAAGAAAATACTTTGCCTCACCGCCGCCATATTGATCTCCCTGCTTTGGCTTTGCTATCAGATACTTCTCTGGCAGCGCTGCTATGGCAGATACAATAATTTATCAAATACTCTCGTACGCTTCATAGATGTGCCGCTGAGGTATTATGACAGTGAGGCGCGGCGCTTTTCGGGCGTTATGGTTTATCTGCAAACCCTGCCCCATGTGCTTTTGGCCTATTGTCTGTTTATCAAATGGTCCGGGAAGAAAAATGCGCTGCGCATAGCTGCCGCAGCTCTGATGTTCTGCATTTCCCTGCTTGCCGTTCCTCAAACAGCACTTTCCGTTTTCAGGGGATACAGTAATATCTCCGCACAGAGCGTCCCTAACGGCTATCTGTTTATTTTTGCCCATGGCCTGCTTGCGCTGCTTGGCGTTTTGGTATTTGCCGCAGCCGGTCTTGGCGGCAGCATAAAGAGCAAAGGGCGCTCAATGCTCCGACCCAAGGCAGTGGGCAGCGCGGCTTTGAGGCTGCTGCTAACGGCTGTGATCTCTTTTCTCATTGCCCTGTGCTACGGCTTTGTGCTGAGTGTTCTGAACCGCTTCAATCCCTCGGCGGTGAAGTATGTCCTCAACACCTTCAGCCCGGATGCAAGGCTTATATCCGGCATTATTGCCTCTGCCGTAATGGCGCCCATTGTGGAGGAAATGGCATTTCGCGGGCTTATTATGCAAAAAACCCGGCAATTTTCCTCCGCATGGTTTGCGGTAGTGTTCAGCTCGGTTGTATTTGGACTGTGGCACCGCAATTTGGGACAGTTTTTTGCCACCACGGTAATGGGCACGATCTTTGCCTGTGTGTATCTGAAATCCGGTAAGCTCATTCATGCCATGCTGGCTCACAGCCTGAGCAATCTCTTCCTTGTCATGGCGGCCACATCGGTCAAGGGCTATCTGCCGTATATAGAAGGGCTGACAGAGCTTCGCCACAATCTGCTGAAGGCATCGCTGCCTGTTGGCGTCACAGGCCTTCTGTGTACCTTTGCGTTGATATTCTTACTGATATTCAAGGGATACCACCTCCTGACGGAGAGGCACTGCCGCTTTCACGATTCTGTAAATGCAGATTTAAAGTGCCAATAATATTATGAGCGCAATATTGAGTTTTCTTCGCCTTACAGTTTGAAACTGCCTCCGGACCCTTCGCCTGCGGCGTACGGTCTGGAGGCAGTTTTTTTATTCACATCTGAATTTGGCGCGGTATTCCACGAGCTTCCTGCAGGCTTCTTCGCGAGAGAGATAATACTGAGAAATCTCTGTAACACGGCTGTTTTCTTCGCTGTAATCGCGGAAGCTGCGCCTGTATTCCGTGGGGGAACAGCCTGCGATTTCGGAAAAAGCTTTCATCATATAGCGCACATCCGAAAAGCCGCTTGCGATGCTGATATCCAGAAGATTCATTTCGGAGGACTGAAGCAGACGGCTGGCATTTTCAAAGCGCTTGCGCTTGAGGTATTCCTGAAAGCTGATGCCCATGGCATCCTTGAAGGCGTGAGACAAATAGGACAGAGACAGATTCTCCTCCTCCGCCAATTCACCCAGCGTCAGCTTGTGCTGGAAGTTTTCATCTACATATTCCAGAATGCGGGAAATCGTTTTTGCCCGCGTTCCTGTCATTTTGCTGTCATCGGACTTTCTTTCCGCTTTAGGAAGAAGATTGATAAGAACATTTATTAGCTTCGCCTGCAGTATAAAGCACTTGCCGGCGTCATCCTCCGGCATGCCGGGATATGACAAAGCAAGATCAAGGCATATGCTTCTGAGCTCCTGCTGCTCTTCCTTGCTCATCAGCTGACTTATATCAGTGTCCACCACGAAGAAGGGGCTGATTCTGTGGGAGAGAAAATACTCCAGCATGGCAAAGGAGGTCTGGATGGTGATAAGCAGCACACCGTTTTCACCGGAACGCATCTCATGCATTTCCATAGGCCCGATAACGGCAACATTGCCTTCGGATAAATGGCTCAGCTTGCCGTTTGAAAGAATAATGTCGGCTTCTCCCTCCAGCGCCATCATCAGCTCGCATTCACGATGGTAGTGCGAGGCACGATAGTACAGCTTTGAGAGAAAAAGGTTCAGACCTCTGTAATAATTATGCTCTATTACCTGATACTCCGGTATCATTTTTCGCCACCTCCGTTATCCGGGGAGTAAATTCGACTTAAGTATATAATATGTACATAAAATAAACAAGCCGCAGATATAAATTTGCTGTTATTTATGTGATTAATTTGTTTCAAACCACTGTGAAAATTCTGATGCACACTAAGGGGTATTTGCACATTTCGGATAGCGATTGCGGTTATCTTTTGGTGTTTTTTGAATAAATTCGTATATTATGTCAGTTTTTTTGCCGGATTTACGGTGCAGATATGGTGCGAAACAGCATTTGCACAGCAAATTAATCACAAAAAGACAGCGAATATGTGAATGCTGTTTTGTGTATATCTCAATAGAATAGAATCGTAAAGCTTGCAGAAGCAGTCGGCTGCCTTTGCGTCCGGTTGATGCTGCAAACAAAATCAAAAATTTATGATAAGGAGAAAACAAATGAAAAAGTATCTTGCACTTCTTCTCGCTCTCTGCATGGTATTTGCTCTTTGCGCCTGCGGCGCCAAGGAAGAAGCACCTGCACAGGCACCTGCAGAAGCACCTGCACAGACACCTGCAGAAACTCCCGTAGAAAAGCAGCAGATTGTTATCGCTTTCAACGACGCTTCCGACACTGGTGAGAACGGCTTCACCTACAAGTGGATCAAGAACGTTGCTGACCAGTGGAACAGTGACGAATACGAGATCGTTATCCAGAACGAGCCCGTATCCGACAGCGACTTTACCACCAAAATGCATCTGCAGCTCTCCGACCCCACCACCGCTCCCGACATCGTCCTTTATGACGGCTTCCAGCTCCAGTCCGACATTTCTGCCGGCTACTTCATCGCTCTTGATGATCTGGCAGCAGGCTGGGACGGCTGGAACAACGGCTACATCAGCGAGTACATCAAGGGCAACGGCACCGGTATTGACGGCGTTCTCTACGGCATCCCCGCATTCACCGACACCCGCTGCATCTGGATAAACAAGGACCTCTTTGACCAGGCAGGTCTGGGCAAGGATTGGCAGCCCACCACCTGGGCAGAGCTGACCGATGGTCTTGCAACCGTTAAGGACAAGACCGGCGTCATCCCCCTCTACCTCCCCTCCTCTGAAGGTGAAGGCGAGAAGACCACCATGCAGGGCTTCCTGATGTACTACTACGGTACCGGCGAGCGTCTCGTTGACGATGCAACCGGCATCTGGAATGTCAACACTCAGGGTCTGTACGACACCTTTGCACTCTACCACAACATTTATGCTCAGGGTCTTGGCATGCCCTTGGCTGAGGCTCTCGACTCCTCTGCCCGCAACACTGCTACCGATTACTTCAAGGCATCCGAGCTTGCCGCATATCAGTACGGCACTTGGTATGCTTCCAAGTTCCTGCCCCAGAACAGCCCCTGGGAAGGCTTTGAAGATATAATCAAGCCCATTAAGGTTCCCATGCAGAACGGCGGCGGCTTCATCAGCCTCTCCGGCGGCTCCTGCCTTGCAATCTCCACTGCTTGCGAGTGCCCCGAGGCTGCATTCGACTTCATCGCTGCTCTCTTCGAAGATGTTGACAGCTATGTAGACTACCTCATCGGCGGCGGCAACCTGTCTGTTGTTCCATCCGCTTCCGAGAACGAGAAGTACGTATCTGAGTTCCCCTTCCTCGATGAGGCTATCGAGTATCTGGAGTTCAGCTACATCCGTCCCGCAAACGAGAACTACGCAACCATCTCCTCCTACATCTCCTCCGCAGTTGAGAAGGCAGTCACTGACGGCCCCGAGGCTGCACTTGCATACTACACTCAGGCTGTTACCGATCTGGTCGGTGCAGACTTTGTGAATGATGGCGGTTGCCTCAAGTAATAGTCCACAAGTTTAATATAAGCGGCGGCTTCTGCCGCCGCTTATTCCAATTTTGATGACTGAATAAAATTTTGGGGGTATCCTTCAGAATTTTATTGAATTTTCAAATTCAACTTTTGCAAAGGAAGTCGATACACTATGAGAAATTCAAGTATGACACAACGTCTCCCGCTTAGCCGAAGAGCAGGTGATATGGTCTTCAAGACATGGATGCTTTGGCCGGCAGTAGTCTTGTTGGCGATATTCTTTATCCTGCCCATCGCCATGGCACTCTATTATTCCTTCACAAACCTTGCTCTGTCCGGTGCAGCTGCGAAGAATCTGGAGTTCATATGGTTTGATAACTATGTGAAGATGTTTAAAAACGGCGATATGGTCAAATCCGTCCGTGCAACACTCATCTTCCTGCTGGGCTCCGTTGCCGGTCAAACCGTGCTGGGTTTCTTCTTTGCATACCTTATGAAGGGAAAGAACACCACTTTCCGCAGAGTTACCGGCTCCTGCATTCTCACCGGCTGGGTCATGCCCCAGGTCGTCGCCGCTATCTGTATGTACGCTTTCTTTTACAGCAAAGATACCGGTACATTAAACCGTGTCATCGGTCTGTTCGGTGCAGAGCCTGTTGCCTGGCTTTATGACCATGCCCTTCTTGCAGTTACTGTTGCAAATATCTGGCACGGTGCGGCATACTCCATGATGGTCTTTCAGGCGGCACTGGATAATGTCCCCGCCGATACCACAGAGTCCGCCATGCTTGACGGTGCCGGTCGCTGGCAGACCCTGATACATATCATCATTCCCCAGATAAAGGGCACCATTTTTTCCAACACCATGCTCATTACCCTCAAGACCATCGGTGTGTTTGAACTGATCTTTACCATGACCGGCGGCGGTCCCGCCGGCAAGACCCAGACCCTGCCGGTATATATGTACTTGCAGGCCTTCAAGAGCTTCCAGCTTGGATACGGCAGCGCAATTTCCGTGGTGCTGCTTGTCTTGGGTATTGCACTGAGCGTGTTGTACACCCGCGTATACAAAGAGTGACTGAAAGGAGGAAGAATAAATGAACAGAAAAAGAAGCGCAAGAAACGCTTATATAATAATGACCTGCATGGCCATAGTCTTTATACTGCCTCTTCTTTGGGTCATCTTTGCCTCCTTTAACCCCGATGCCGGTGTAGGTCTGAAGCTGCCCTCCACCTGGGTCATTGAGAACTATCAGGCCGTCTTAAACGAGAGCAAAAATGTGCGTTCCTTCGGCATTGGTCTGCTGCTGTCCATCGGCGTTGCCACCATTGAGGTGGTGGTCTGCGCCCTTGCAAGCTATCCTCTTTCAAGATATGAGCTTCGTTACAAGAAGTCATTCATGTACACAATACTTTTCATGTCCTGCCTGCCCATGACGGCGCTGATGATACCCGCCTACAAGCTCTTTGTACAGCTGCACCTGATGGACAGTGTCCTTGGTGTTGTGCTCTTTATGGCTGCAACTCAGCTTCCCTATAATATGTGGATGATGAAAAACTTCATGGACCAGGTATCCATCGACCTTGAGGAAGCCGCATGGGTGGACGGGGCCAATAAGGTCAAGAGCCTTATCCACATAGTAATGCCCCTCATGGTCCCGGGTCTTTGCACTATCGGCATCCATTCCTTTACCTCCACCTGGGGTAACTTCTTCACTCCCTTTATACTCCTGACCTCCACCGATAACTATCCTGCAGCGGTACGACTGTATCAGTTCTTCGGCACTCACGGTGTCAACTACGGCCATCTCGCAGCCTACTCCGTGCTGTACTCTATTCCGTCCATCGTGCTCTACAGCCTTGCTCAGAGCTTCATGTCCAAGGGCTTTATAATGCAGGGTGCAAACAAGGGGTAATACTTTATGATACAACATCAGCTTGAAGCAAGGATTTTTCGCATACTCTCAGATTTTGACAGGATGCTTCCGTCATACAGAGAGCCGGCAGAGCTGTACACTTTTGATGACAGCGGCAGCAAATTAGCAGTGCCAAACGGCATCGCCTGGGGAGAAGACCCATGGCAGAGCTTTGAAGTGCTGCTCCATGTCACTCCTGCACCGGAAGGCAGGGAAAATTATCTCTACATCACAACCGGTCGCGAGGGTCAATGGGATGCCTGCAATCCTCAGTTTGAGGCAAGAATAAACGGCAGAGTAATGCAGGCTTTTGATGTAAACCACATACGCATGCCTATTGAAGATTGTGGAGATGTCTGCATTGAGCTGAAGGGATACTGCTGCGGCAGTGAGCTGAAAGCTCCCCGCCCCTTTGTCAGCGCGGAGCTCCGGCAGATAAATACAGAGCTTGAGCAGCTCAGCTATGATATTCGCGTTCCTTTTGAAGCGGCAACCCTGCTGCCCGCCGGTGAGCGCGAGCGCGAGCTAGCCTTGGAGACCATAGCCTCTGCAATAGATCTTCTGGATATGCGTGTTCCGCACAGCCCTGAGTTTGACGAAAGCGTAGCTGCGGCACGCCGCTATATGAAGGAGCATTACTACGCTGTCCGTGAGACTATGACCCCCATTGCCGTTGCTGACAGCATAGGTCACACGCATATTGACGTTGCGTGGCTATGGGATATTGAGCAAAGCCGCCATAAGGCTGTGCGCAGTTTTTCCACGGTTTGCCAGCTGATGGACAGATACCCGGAATATCGGTTTATGAGCAGCCAGCCCATACTCTATGAATTTGTAAAGCAGGATGAGCCTGAGCTCTATGAGCGTATTAAGCAGCGTGTTGCTGAAGGGCGCTGGGAAGTGGAAGGCGGCATGTGGGTTGAGGCCGACTGCAATATCAGCGGTGGCGAGGCTCTTGCCAGACAGTTTTTGTACGGTCAGCGCTTCTTCGGCGAGGAATTCGGGAAACGCTGCCGGGTGCTCTGGCTGCCGGATGTTTTCGGCTATTCCGCGGCTTTGCCCCAATTGATGAAGCTCTCCGGCATTGACTACTTCATGACCACCAAAATAAGCTGGAACGAGTATAACACCATGCCCTATGATACCTTTAAGTGGAAAGGTATCGACGGAACCGAGGTTCTTACGCACTTCTCTCCTGTGAGAGACTATTATTCCACCAACATCGGTGAGGGTCATCACCGCCATAGCGACCACTACACCACATATACCTCCATTATGAACCCCTCTGAGATAGCCGGCGGATGGAAGCGTTTTATGCAGAAGGGGCTTGATGACCACTTCCTCGTGCTCTATGGCTATGGTGACGGCGGCGGCGGCACCACATCGGCAATGATAGAACAGGCAAAGCGTATGAGCGTGCCTATGCCCCTCACCCCTGTAGTAAAGCAGGAGTTTGCCCGCCCCTTCTTTGAGAAGCTGGACGAGCGCGTAGGCAATAATCCTCATTTGCCCGTATGGAGCGGAGAACTGTATCTTGAGTTTCACCGCGGCACCTACACCTCCCAGGCCCGCACCAAGCTCAATAACCGCAAGGCTGAGCTTGCACTGCGCAAAGCCGAGCTGAGAGCCGTGCAGTCCGGAACATACCCCAAACAGATCCTTGATGAGGTGTGGCATGATGTGCTGACACTCCAGTTCCACGACATTCTCCCCGGCTCCTCTATCTATAAGGTGTACGAGGATTCATACCGGATGTACGGTGAGTGCTTTGGAAAACTCAGCGGTATTCTGGAAAAGGCAGAAAACGCTCTGCTTGAAAATGAAGAAAGCTCTTTGTGCGTTTTCAATGACCTTGATTTCAGGCGCGATGATGTAATATTCTTTAAGTCCGGCGACAGCGTAGGCAGCCTGTGTGATGAGCTTGGCAGAAGCTATCCCGTGCAAAGGCTGGGAAACGGCTATGTGGCCTATGTGGAAGGGCTTGCTCCCCTTGCTGCCAATAATTTCCAATTATCGCAGGATAACTGCGGCGAAGAAAAACTGTTTGTAGACAGATACGGCTTTGATACCCCCTTCTACCGCGGCAGATTCGATGAGTCCATGCACATTGTGAGCCTTTATGATAAGCGTGCCGGACGGGAGCTGTGCCGTGACGGAAAGGCACTCAACCGTCTTGTCTGCTATGAAAGTAAGCCCCACAACTATGATGCCTGGGATATAAATATCTATTACGATCGCAGGCATTGGGAGATTGACAATGTAATTGATGTAAAGCCTCTCGGCAGCGGAGCTGTATTTGCGGGACTGCAGGTAAGCTGGAGTTATATGTCCTCCACAATAACTCAGGACATTATTTTCTACGCCGACTTACCCCGCATAGACTTCAGAACACACGCCAACTGGCAGGAACAGACCTATATTGTCAAAGCTCATTTCCCCCTTGATGTATTCCACAACGATGTCAGATGCGATATACAGTACGGAAATGTGAGCAGATCCACCTGCAAAAACACCAGCTGGGATGTTGCGAGATTTGAGGTCTGCGCGCATAAATGGGTGGATGTCTCTGAACCGGATTATGGTGTTGCGCTTCTCAATGACTGCAAATACGGTCACGGTGCAAGCGATGATGAGCTGACTCTCACCCTTATTAAGACCTCCCATTATCCGGATAAGTCCGGAGATGTGGGAGAGCACAGCTTTGCTTATGCGCTTTACCCCCATCAGGGAGACTGGCGCGAGGGCAATGTAATAGCTGAGGCGTATAAATTTAACATTCCTGCAGAAGGCATTTGCGGCGCAAAGAGCGCAGACACGAAGCCTTTCATAGAGCTTGAGGGGAAAGGTGCCGTAATTGAATGTGTAAAGCCTGCTGAGGACGGAAACGGCACGGTTGTGCGTCTGTATGAATGCTTCGGCGGACGCAGAACAATAGAACTCACTCCGGGCTTTGAGTTTAAGCGTGCAGACATCGTGAATATACTTGAAGAGGAACTTGAAAATGTCTCCGTTAACGATGGCACAGTCAGGCTCACTCTGAGACCGTATCAGATTCTTAGCATTAAATTCCGTTGAGGAAAGAGGGTTTATATGAAACGTTCGGAAATTAACGCCGCTCTGCGTGAGCTTGAAGCCATGTGCGAAAAAGAACATTGCTATTTGCCGCCTTTCTGTTCATTTACCCCTGAGCAGTGGAAAAAAGTCGGCCATGAATACGACGAAGTGCGTGACTGCATGCTTGGCTGGGATATTACCGACTACGGGCTGGGCGATTTTGACAAGGTTGGTATGTCTCTTATAACCATCCGCAACGGCAATCGCGCCATGGCTGACAAATACCCGAAGGTCTATGCGGAAAAGCTTCTGTATATGAAAGACGGACAGTACAGCCCCAATCATTTCCACTGGTACAAGACCGAGGACATTATAAACCGCGGCGGCGGGAATATCCTTATACGGGTCTATAACTCCCTTCCTGACGAATCAATAGACTTTGAAAGCGATGTCACCGTGCATACAGATGGCAGAACTTATTCCGTGCCCGCCGGAACACAACTGCGCCTTACTCCGGGTGAGAGTATTCACATTCAGCAGTATATGTACCATGACTTTGAGGTTGAGCCCGGCACCGGGGCAGTGCTCCTTGGCGAAGTCAGCCAGTGCAATGATGACAACAGCGACAATCGCTTCAATCCCCCTGTGGGACGCTTCCCCCAGATAGAGGAAGACGAAGCCCCATACAGGTACCTTTGTAACGAATATCCAAAGGCTGAGTGATATATGATATATACTATCTCCAGCGGGCATCTCTCGGTCAGTATAGACAGCTTTGGTGCCGAACTGCGCTCTGTTATGTCGGCAAACGGTACCGAATACCTTTGGCAGAGAGACCGCAGCTATTGGGCTGACTCCGCCCCCGTTCTCTTTCCGTATATTGCAAGACTGTATGACAACACATACACTTATTGCGGTGAGCGCTACAGTATGGGGATTCACGGCTTTGCAGCACAAAGTGAATTCATCGCAGAAAACATCAGCGATGACAGCGTAACTATGCTTCTGCGTGAAAACCGGGATACATTGGAACAATACCCATTCAGATTTGAGCTCAAAATAAAATACAGCCTTTCGGCCTCAACCATGCTGGTTCATTACAGCATTAAGAATAATGACAGCAAGCTCATGCCCTTTGCACTTGGTGGGCATCCGGGCTTCAATGTGCCGTTGGTCAAAGGAACTGCCTTTGAGGATTATTTTCTGGCCTTTGATGAGCCTTGCACACCGGTGCGGATTGGATTCACGGATGAGATTTTTCTGTCCGGAGAGGACAGGCCGTATCCGCTGGAGAATGGCAGGATTATAAGACTCAGCCACAGGCTGTTTGACAATGATGCCATTATTCTTGCCAACACCGCAAAGCACATTGCCCTTGGCAGTAAAAAAACCGGCGCGGTTTTAACCATGGGCTTTCCCGGTTTTGCCTATTTTGGAATATGGCATATGCCCCGTACCGATGCACCCTATGTGTGCCTTGAGCCTTGGACAAGCCTTCCCTCTCGACAGGGCGTTATAGAGGAGCTTACCCAGAAGGAAGACATGATTATTCTCAAGGCAGGAGAAGAATATGAGAATGAATGGTTTATTTCCGCCTTGCAGGGATAATGATTTTTGCGTAAGTGCTTGTTGATTTCGCGACCATGCTGAGCAAAGCCGGCGGATACCCTGCCGTGGTGGCTCAAAAAGATTGAACATCCCCGGACTGTACTATCCGTACAGTCCGGGGATGTCTGTTTAGCGTATATTGTTTTGATTATTCGTATTTATTATCAGCTTATCAGCAGCCACAGCCCATAGAAGCAGCGCGGTCAAGAAGCTTTTTGACAAACTCATCGTTCCAGATGCCGGTAAAGTTCAGCAGGTCAACGATAGAGAAGCGGTTACGCATAAGGTGGCAGTTGGTGACAGCCCAGACAACCGTATCAGCGGGGACAGGATAGTTCAGCTCGCTGTACTTGCAGGGGTGATTTGCCTTGCGCATGCACTCGGCAACATACTCAGGCTTCATGACCCAGTCTGCAACCTCGGCCTTGAATGCATCGAAATTGGCAAGGAAAGCCTCGAACTGAGGTCTGCACTGATGCCATTTTGCCAGCTTCTTGCTGTAGTCAGACCAGCACTCGTTTGCAGCATTGCCGTCAGCATCCAGCCAGCCAAAGGCTTCACGTACCTTGGGCTCCATTTCTTCTGCGGTGGGGTAGCACTTGTCGATATCCACAGCGGTGGGATCAAACTCATTGAGCAGGTAGTCCCACAAAATCTCAGAGTTAATGCCGGAGACAGCAACCTGAGTACCGTGATAGCAGGTGCCGGCATTGCGAATACCGCAGGTCATATCGATCAGATGGCTCATAACATGCTCGGAGCCGGAAGCGGGAGAGCTTTCTCCGCCAAGTCCCATTGCCAGACCGCTGAGGGTAAGTGCATTTGCCAGATCCTCAAGGGTTTTCTCATCGCCGGCAGCAAGCTTATCGGAATTTGCAAGCAAGGCTCTGCACTGGTCACGGATCATATCCGTGGGGATGCTGGAGAAATTCTTGCCCATGCCGAGAACATTGGCCAGATACCAATCCACAGGAGCGGTCCATGTAGCGATAAGGTCACCGTAGCCTGAAACATTCATCTCTGCGGGAGCGGCAGCCTGCACATCAAGGTCGATGATCAGAATGTCGGGGTAACGGGAGTGAACGGTGCGCTTGACACCGCTTATAAGCATAACGGATGCGTCATCGGAGAATGCATTGACGGACAATGCGGTTTCAACAACGATAAGGGGCTTGGGATTTTCCTTGTCTGCATAGTAGGTAGCATACTTGCACAGGTCACAGATAGTGCCGCCGCCGACACCGACAACACAGTCAACACCGTCGAAGCGATCCTGAATCTTTTTTGCGTTCTCGGGAGTAGCATGTACAACGCCGGGCTCCTCTATTACCAGCCAGTCAACCTCAAACTCGGCCTTAAGAAGACCATAGACCTTCTCCTTCAGGTTTTCGCCCTTATTGTCGACAATAAGAGTGGGACCTGTCACCATCAGAACCTTCTTTGCGGGAACCAGTTTTTTCACACTGGCAACGAGCTCATTGACGGCACCTGCAGAAATAAGAATGTCGGTCATGGTGATGGGGAACAGCTTGTCGCCGCCTTCCTGGGCGGCAAGGATCTCTCGCAATTCATCAAGCTTTGCGGAATTTGCAGCAGCGAGACGGGGATCAACATATTTACTCATTATAATTACTCCAATCTGCGGAAATTTTTTATGAGGATACCCGGCTTCCCCGAGCGGGTAAAGCCGGGATGAATATACACCTGAAATTTCTGCCGCAGCGCAAGCTGCGGCAGAATTAAAACCAAAAACTATATGATTACTTCTGAGCCATGTAGTTGACAACTGCCTCGAGGTTTGCTCTGAAGCTGCCGTCAGCAACGAACTTCTTGTCAAACAGAGCGGAACCCATGGTGAAGCCCCAGGGACCGATCTCAAACATCTTGTCAATGCGGGCGTAGCTGGAAATGGAGCCGGCAATGCAGATCTTGGTCTCAGCAGGGTTGAGCTCCTGGCAGAACTCGGTAGCGAGCTTCTCACCGTCGACAACATGACGGTAAGCAAGAATGTCAAAGCCCTTGATGCCCTTTGCCTTCAGAGCCTTTGCCTCAGCGATGATCTCCTCGTTGGTGCCTTCCAGGATGGAGGGGCTGCCGGAAACCTTGCCGACGAAAGGCATGTAAGCAACACCAGCCTCGTCCAGCTTCTTGTGAACGGACTCGAAGTACAGGGTGCCCATCAGGCAGTCAATGCCGCAGTCGATAGCGGTCTGAGCGCCGGCCAGGCAGCTCTCTTCGTCATAAGTAACAACTTCAAGATAGGTGGTCTTGCCGGCTTCCTTCATGGCAGCTGCGGTTGCCTTCATAAGTCCCATGGGCTGGTCAACATTCTTGAAGCCCCAGTGCTGTACGGGCAGGTCCTTGCATGCCTGGAAGATGTCCCAGCATTCGGGATGGGTCTTGTCGTGATGGGTGAGCATTATGACGATTTCAGGTTTCATTGAGAAGTCCTCCTATTAGAAAAATGATGGATTATATTTGGTACTCCATGCGGTAATTCTACCTTTATTTTGCATGGAAGTCAACCTTACGTTATTAAAAAGCAAGCTCTTTTGACAGCTTTAGTCAAATACGCGTTTTAGCATTTCTTCCGCACGAACTTGCTGTTTGTTCTCTGCATTTCCTGCAGAAAAAGCCGCAGAGTTTTATAAAATTACTCGAAGCTCAGAACTCTCTTGGCGCGGTTGAGGGTGAGACGGTTACGGATTGCGGCAGACATCTCAAAAACATCCTCGGCTCTGTCTGCGGGGATTCCGATGTGTTCAGGCAGGTACTTGGAGCCGCAACCCTTGTAAAGAGCTTCCATCTCTTCAACAGAGGGCAGAGCATCAATCATTGCCTTGATTTCATCCCAGTGATCAACAATGTTCTGAGGATCGAAGGTGGCAAGAACATCCTTTTCGTTCTCTTTCATGATGCCCGCGGTCAGGCGGTCACCGAACTTCTCGCGAACCCACTCTTCCTTGACGGGCTCAAATGCCTTGGCTTTGGGAGTGGGCAGAGATGCCAGTCTGTGGTACTCCTTGATGGCTGCAAAAGTACCGACACCAACGCATTCACCATGGATGCCTTCGGCCTCTTCCAGACCGGGAGGAGACATTTCAACAAGGTGAGCCATCAGATGCTCGGAACCGGAAGCGGCGCGGGAGTGGTCAAGCAGCTGCATGGTAAGACCGCTCTCCATCTGGGCCATGGTCATAGCCTCGTGATCGGCCTCTCCGGTGGCAGCATACTTGTCTGCAGCACCGCGCATGAGCTCAAGAGCATGCTCTGCCAGACTGCACACAACAGGGCAGAAGTACTCATTGGCAACAATCTTGGAGAATTTCCAGTCTAACACGGAGATGTACTTGGATAGGATATCATTGATACCGCTGGCAACGAGAAACTTGGGAGCACCCTTGATAATGTTAAGATCGGCAACAACCAGAGTAGGTGCGCACATAGCGGTGGACTTTTTCTGGCCGTTGATGATAGCGGAGCAAATGTTGGCGGTAAAACCGTCGGAGGATGCGAGTGTGGGAATAGCAACAAAGGGGATTCCCAGCTTATAAGCGGGGTAGCGGCCGAAATCCATTATAGTGCCGGCACCGACAGCAACGATAACTTCAGGATTGTCCAGTTCTTCCATCATCTTCTCGATGATGACATCTTCTGCACGCAGACCCTTGGGATCAAGTATGATCTCCTGATCGGCCTTGGGGCGCTGACCCTCGGTGAGTTTGTAGGTCATCTGGTCGTATACAACGGTACGCTTACCGGTCAGTCCCAGCTCCTGCATGTGATCTTCAAAATGTTCCAGAGCATTGTACTCAACGACGACCTTCAGGGTCTCAAGAGTATGCTCGCGGCCACAAATGCACTTACCTGCATACTTGGCGCAATCCATAATCATAATAGCTTCCTCCTTAAGTTTATGTAAGTCCTCTGTATATTAAAAAATTTAAAAAGCTCAGACAACATCTACGCGGCTGTATCCGTCAAAGGCAAATAGCTGCCTGACATCAGCGTCACCGTGTGCGGCAACAATCTCAGCCATATACATAACATGGTCACTGGCATCATTTGCGCTGACCAGCTTGCACTCAAAAGCCACACGGCTGCCAGAGACCAGCTTTGCTGCAACAATGCTTGCATCCTCAAGAGCGATACCGAACTGCTCGGGTTTGTTTACAGTCCTTCCGGAGCATCTGCCGCAATTAAGCGCAGCTTCCTTTATGCTTTCACCGGGAAGATTGAGGACGAATTCTCCGTTCTTCTCAATCAAAGAGCCACTCAGACCCTTCTTGCTGAGGCATACGCCCAGCATGGGGGGGTGATTTGAAAGGAAGCACCACCAGGAAACGGCCATGAGATTGGTGCTGCCATCCTCTTTAACGGTAGAGACAAGGCCAAAGGGACAGGGGGCCGTAAGGCGCTGAGCCTGACCTGCAGTGATGTTGTTCATTAAGAATTCTCCTATTGTAAAATTTGGTTCAATTAAAAACAGCGAGCAAATTGCACATAGTATCCCCACTTTTGTACATTATAAGTTATTCGGTGCTTTTAGTCAATCGAACACTTGGCGCATATAAAAACCACGGTATTTCTTTTTCTTTAAATAATCGCAAAACGGGATTTTTCTTTAGTTTTTTCGTACTTTCCTTTTTATTTATTGGTAATCATGGCCAATTTTTCTTTCGATTTTTTTACATATTGCTGTATTGACATGATAATTATACATGTGCACATTTTGCTCCGTAAAGCATAAATACGCCGTTGCAGCACTGTGATTGAAAAAGAGAAATGACTCATAAGCCCGGCAGACTCATGAGTCATTCATTGTGGAGAATCAGTGTAAGGATAATACCGTTTTACAGCAAACTAAGGTGCAGCATGTTTCAACATAAGGCACCGTGTGCCGTCAGATAAAGAAAAGGCTGGAAGCAATCAGCAGCTGTCCCAGATAATAGAGAGACAGATTGGTGATACGCATGGAGAATTTCTGCTCGCTTCCGAAGGTGTTGAAAATCAGCACAATATCTGACAGGGTGAACAGCACCGCCCCGATAGCATGCATCCAGCTTGCCGTTGAGCGAATTGCAATGACATTTCCGATTGCCACAGCCGTCATCAGCACAATTGCACCGATGTACAGCACACCAAAGATTTTAAAGGCCAGCTTTACACTAAGTGTTTTGAAAATCCATGTAAGCAGTGCTGCAGCCATAATCACGCCAACTATCAAACAAGGCAGGAGATTTGCAGACAGGGGTGCGATTGCGCACAGATACAAGATGTGTCCCGTGAGAAATGCCGCAACGCCTGCCAGAAAAATCTTCTGACCGATTTTGGAGAAAACAAAGCGCAGGTTCAGCAGAATATCGCCCAGTGCGCCAAAGCACAGACCAATTACCACCAGTCTTGCAAAGCTCTGATTTGCGGAAGCCGTAGTCATTGCCACCGCACCTATGATGCAGAAAATAAATGCAGCAAGGCCCTTCAGTATTACAGCGGGAACATATTTTTCTCTATGCTCCACGGTAATAAAGCTCGCCTGGAGCATCATACCACCGATTGCGAGGATAACTATAAATGTGCTCACATGTAATCCCTCTTTTCAATCTGTAATCAAAAGCACTTCGTATCCGAGAGCTTCAAAAACCTCCCGGCAGCATTGCCTGCAACGAATTCCTGACGCTGCCGTTTTATTCTTCCGTATCTTTTGGGCGGAAAAAGCCTACGGCAAAGCTCAGGAAATCTGCCATCAGCGGTACATAGCTTGCCAGAAACACACCAACAGCACCGATTATGGCGGTCTTTTTGTGTTTACTGGGGATGGCAAGACCCAGAAGGACACCGATAGCGCAGAGACAGAACTTCAGCAGGGCAATCATTTTCCAGTCACGGGACTGAACATAGCGGTCGGCACAGTCAAAGAGGCGTTTCATAGGCAAAATCTCCTTTGTTATTTTATCATAGCGAATTGCAATGTAAAATGCAACAACATATTGTGTATTGGTTGGCTTAAGTAAGCCGGAAGAGACTTATACATTATTTCCCATAACGCAAAAACAAGACCCATCCGTGCGGATGGGTCTTTGCTTATCCCTTTACACCGCCTGCCTGCAGGCCGCTGACAAAATATTTCTGGCAAAGAATAAACACTATCAGCACGGGGACAAGGCTTGCCATGGACATGGCGAAAACATAGCCCCACTGGGTGAACTGATGCTGCCCGAAGAAGCCGGAAATTGCAATGGGCAGCGTTCGCTTGGCGTTGTCGTTGATGACGGTCATCGCCCATGTGAACTCCTCCCATGCGGTGAGGAAATTGAAAATACTTACCGAGGCAATGGCGGGACTGGCAAGGGGCAGAATGATACGGAAATATACGGTAAACACGCTGCCTCCGTCGGCATAGGCAGCCTCGTCAAACTCCCGGGGTATGCCCTCAATGTAGCTTTTTATCATAAAGGTGGAAAAGGGAATGACCCACGCCACATAAAAGGGGATAAGTCCTGCAAGGCGGTTTGTTATTTTGAAGAAGGAGGCCAGCTGGAACTGAGGGATAATGAGTGTTGTTCCGGGAATTATCATCATGCCTATCACCAGAGCAAAGAGCAGCTTTTTCCCCGGGAAGTCAAATCTTGCCAGACAATAGGCCAGAGCGGAGGCCACGATTGCGGCCAGAATAATCGTTACGACGGCTACAATAACACTGTTCAGAAAGTTAAGATAGAACTTTTCCTGCCGAAAAATGTATTGATAGTTTTCAAAAGTAATTTCGTCGGGGCTGACAAAAAAACGGGGCGGAAATTCATACAGCGCGCCGTTGGGGCGCAGAGATGTGCTGAGCATGTATATAAGCGGCATGACGGATACCGCACCGCCGAGGAGAAGGATAAGGTAGCGTATAAGATTGGCCGCCAGCTTTTTTCTGTTTTTCATGGCTGAGCCTCCTTACTGGTTTTTCATGGCCTTGAATTGCAGGAAAGCAAGCACCATAAGCGTAAGCGCAACGATAAAGCTCAATGCGGCGGCGTACCCGAATTCACCGGTGCTGAAGGCCTTGTAGTACATCCATGTAAGCACAGTATCGGTCTGGTGCATGGGCTTGCCGTCGGTTATCATTTTGATGGAGGTAAATACATTGAAGCCGCCGATGGTGAGCATGACCAGAGCAAAAAGAATGGTGGATTTAATGCTGGGCAGGGTAACATAGAAAAACTTGCTTAAGCCGGTGCAGCCGTCCATGTCCGCCGCCTCATAAAGCTCGTTGGGTACGGATTGGAGCGCTGCGAGAAAGACAACCAGATTCCAGCCTACACCCTTCCATATTCCCAGCATCATGGCCACCGAAAGCCCGCCCCAGCGGGTGTTGAGCCAGGGAATATACTCCGGCGTGATATGAAGCACATTGCACAGCAGATAGTTAAGCATACCCTCGGTGTTGAAAATGTATCTGAACACCAGAGAAACTATGACCCAGGAGGTAATAACCGGGATATAGTAGATCACCCGGAAGGTGACCTTGAAGCGTGGCACGGAATGAACCAGCACAGCAACAAATAGCCCCAGTATCATCTGCCCCGGTACGGTAACCAGGGTATATACAAGGGTATTTTCAAAGGCGATGATGAAGGTCTTGTCGCTGAGCACAGCCTTGTAGTTGGAAAGCCCCGCAAAGCTCTTTTGGAACATGGAGCTCAGGTTCCATTCCATAAAGCTCATAATCAGCAACTTTATGATAGGGTACACCGTAAACAGGGCGAATACGATGATGCCCGGCAGCAAAAGAGCGGAAAACTGTATTTTGTCACGACGGGAACGCAGAAGCATGTTCGGTTCCTCCTATTCCACAAAATTACCCCGCCGCCGGGAGGCGGCGGGGCAGATTGCTATTGCAAGAAAAATGGGTATGTGCTAAAATTATACGAGCAGTCCGTCCAGAGTGACTGCCAGAGCGTCAAGGGTGGTCTTGACATCGGCGCCGTTTACCAGTATCTCGGTCATGGCGTTGGTCAGCTCGTTATCCATCTGGGACCACGCAGCCACTGCGGGTCTTGCCTTTGCGGTGGTGATGGCCTCAAGGAAGGGTGCGAAGGGAGCATTCTTTACGGTATCGCTCTCCAGCGCGATTTTGTTTACAGGTATCTGACCGCACTTTGCCATTTCTTCTTCGGCAAAGGGACTGGTCATGAACTTCATAAACTTCCATGCTGCGTCCTTGTTATTACCGTTGAACATTGCAATGTCCTCACCGCCCAGCACGGAGATGCTGCCGGCCTCACCTGCGGGGAGCTGTGCATTGCCGTAGTTCATGTTGGGGTATGCCCCTGCAAGCTCTGCGGTCTTCCAGGGACCCTCAAGCAGGAACATGTAGCGGCCTGTGCCAAAGCCGTCGGTCATGGGAATGTCACCGCTGTTGTAGCCGGAGAGCTGACCGTTCCTGGCCATGTCAGCAAGCATCTGAACCGCTGCCACGGTCTTTTCGCTGTTAATGTAGCCGGAGGCCTTGGTGTTATCCTCGTTGGTTATAGCGCCGCCGTTGGACCAGATGTAGGGCAGTACATTCCAGCCGGCCAGAGCAGGCTCGTTAAGACCCCATACCTGCTGACCGTTTTCATTTTTGCCGGAGATTGCCGCCACCGCTGCGACAAATTCAGTCATGCTGCCGGGGACTGCAATGTTTGCGGCCTCAAGAGCGTCTGCATTATAGAACAGTATCTTGGTATTTGTGTTCAGAGCCATTGCATAATAGTGGCCTTCAACAAAACCGGTGCTCATTGCGCTGTCAAGCAGATCTGCGGTGGCCTCATCGAAGTCGCTCATCTCCACATCCAAAGCGGTGAGAATGCCCATCTGCTGGAATTCGGGCACCCATGCGATGTCCAGTCTTGCCACATCGGGCAGGGTGCCGGACTGGGCGCTGATGAGTATTTTGTCGTGGAGGTCTGCCCATTCGTGGGAAACGGCATTGACCTTGATGCCGGGGTTCTCTTCCTCGAATTTGGGGATGAGAATATTCATAAGGGTTTCGTTCTCAGCGGACTGAGCACTGTAGTGATGCCAGAAGTTGATGGTTACTTCTTCGGGGCTTGCTGCGGGGGCTTCGGCGGGTTCGGTCTGCTGAGCAGGGACTGTGCTGGTTGCTTCTTTCGTTCCGCATGCAGTGAATGCCGCTAACATCATTGCTGCAAGAAGAAGCGCCAGCATTTTTTTGCTTGCCTTTTTCATTTTATAGCTCTCACTTTCTTTGATATATTTCTGCGGAATAAGGTTCAGCCGTTATGCACAGCTCCCCGTCTTCCGAAGATACATGTCTGTCGCCCAGAAGGGAAAGCCATTCCCCGTGGGCGATGATTTTTTTGCTTGCCGGATTACTCCCGGCATTGAGGATAACAATGCTTGTCTCATTCTCCCATGTCCGACTGAACACATACACATCGGCGGCATCATCGCATATAAGCGTGTGATAATCGCCTTTTGTCAGAGAGGGAGAGGCTTTTCTTACACAGATGAGCCTCTTGTACAGGGAAAACAGCTCTCTGTTTTGCTTTTTCTCATCCCATTCCATGGCGATACGGCAGCCGGGGTCATTTGCACCCTCAAGGCCAAGCTCATCTCCGTAGAACACAGCCGGGCAGCCGGGGACTGTCATCTGGAGCACAACTGCCAGCTCATGCCTTCTCTTATCCATGCACAGCCAGCGAAATCTCTCCGTATCATGGCTGTCAAGAAGATTATACATTCGCAGCGCCGTCTCGTATGGGTAGAGGGAAAGCATCCTGTTTATTCGGAAATCCAGCTGGCTCGTGCTTATGCTCCTTTTTGCCAGCCAGTCAACGGCGGCATCGCGGAAAATGTAATTCATGGCGGTGTCCAGCCTGTCTGAGGACAGAAGCCTGCCTGCATCTGCCCAGGTTTCCCCAAGAAGAAGCACATCGGGTCTGATGCTTCGCATGGCGTCGGCAAAGTATGTGAGAAATTGCGTGGGCATTTCGTCGGCCACATCCAGCCGCCAGCCGTCGATGTCAAAGTGCTCTATCCAGTATTTGCCAACGGAAATGAAGTATTCCCTTGCCTCGGCATTTGCCAGATTAATTTTGGGCATCCATTTGTAGTGGCCTACGCAGTCATAGTTTTCCCGCTCTGCGCTGACAGGAAAGCTGTGTGGATAAAACCATGAGCAGTATCGGGACTGCTCCCCGTTTTTTACCACATCCTGAAACGCAGGCCAGTAGTAGCCGCAGTGGTTGAAGACGCCGTCAAGCAAAATCCGCATTCCGCGGGAGTGAACAGCCTTCACCAGCTCCTTAAGGTCTTCCTTTGTGCCAAAGGCCGGGTCTATTTCAAAGTAATCCACCGTATCGTATTTATGGTTGGACGGGGCCTTGAATACAGGGGTAAGGTACAGACAGCTGACGCCCAGACTGCTTATATAGTCAAGCCTCTGTATAATGCCCCGCAGATCGCCGCCCATAAAGCTCTCTCTGTCCGGGGCGCTTCCCCAGCTGACCGAGCCGGGAGGGTCAATGGAGCTGTCTCCGTTGCAGAAGCGTTCCGGGAATATCTGGTAGTATATCTGCTCCTTTGCCCATTCGGGGGCCCGGCAGCCGTCCGTAGGGTTAGGCCAGAGATATTCAAAGAAGTTTTCCGGCTCGTCGGTTTTGGACAAGCCGTTTTTACCCAGCCACAGCTGCTCCTCACCGCTTCTGAGAAGGAAGCAGTAACGGGTATATGCGGAAACCTCCTCGGTGCAAAGCTCTGCTTTGAAATGATCCAGATAGGCGTCTCTCAGATCTCTGCGCATCCGGGCAGAGCTTCGCTTTTCTCCGTCTGTCTCGTATCTTGGCCAGTAAAACAGTGTTACGCTCATTTCATCTTCGCTTGCAGCACTTAGCGAAATGAAAAGTCTGTTCCTGCCTTGAGGATATATATACTGCTCTGTGTTTCTGTGCCTGATTGCTGCCAGATTCAAAGGCACCACCTCCCAAAGGGCTTATTTCATAGTTGATTGACGCTCAATAACCTTCGTGGTTATCTGCGACTGATTTGCGCCAAAATTAGGATTTTCAATGCGGCGCAGAAGCGTTTCCGCTGCGATTCTGCCAAGCTCGAAGGTATCCACATCCATGGCGGTTATGCTCGGCTCTGCCAGCTCCGTGACCTCGGTATTGTCAAAGCAAAGTATACCCACATCCTCCGGCACACGCAGGCCAAGCTCCCCGGATACCCGCAGAGCTGCAAGTGCGATTTTGTCATTGCCGCATATTAAAGCGTCCGGAGCAGAGGGGCTTTTCAAAAGCGCCCTGATACACAGCTTTGCTTCCTCCAGTGAGGATGAGGAGCTTATCGTGTAGGCGGGATCCGGCTTGAGCCCTGCCCGGTTCAGCTCTATGCGATAGCCCTCAAGCCTGTCCATGCTGAACAGCTCTCTGTCACCGTGGGCTATAAAGGCTATTTTTCTGTATCCCTTTTTGAGCAGATGCCTTACGGCATTGGCTCCGGTTTGGGCGTTTGCAATATCCACCCAGCTTATTTTGTCGCTCAGCTTTGTGCCTCTGCCCAAAAGCACAAAAGGAAAATTCACATCCTCCACCAGCTTGACAATTGATGGATTTATCATTGACACCGGCAGAATAAGACCGTCTATCTTCTTGCTCATAATGAGCTTTTCCAGCGAATCGGCCCCGCCCCGCTCGTGGTTACCGCCGGTGATAATAAGGTTGTAGCCGCTTTTGTGCGCGACTGTTTCAATGCCAAAGACGGTGTTGTTAAAAAAGCTGTTTGCGTATGAGCGGGCATCGGAAACATTGATGGCAATGGCTATTGCCCTTGAGCTGCCGCTGGCGAAGCTGCGTGCAATGTCGTTGGGCACATATTTTAGCTCCTCCATGGCCTGGTATATGCGATTGCTGGTCTGCTCGGAAATGGGAGCGGTTTTATTCAGAACTCTGGAAACCGTGGACGGAGAGACGCCCGCCAGCCTTGCCACATCACGAATGGTAGCAGACATTTAATACCTCCTGTGCAACCGTTTGCGTCGTTACGAAATAAAATAGTCTCCTGTTTCAATGGGAGAGCGGCTCATTTTCTGCAAACTGTAATTCAATCGTGCAACCGTGTGCATTAATATGCTAACACAGCAAAAAAACACCGTCAACAAGGTTGCATAATTGTTGCATAAACGGACTTATATTTGGCACAAATGCTAATTATATGCTAACTATTTTGTGCAGTTTATTCTAAAGCCTTACTGCGGCCCTGCCTGCGGTGACCGGGGCTGTCGCTGTGATGAAATTAAAACACAGTCCGCACATTTGCTCCACCCTCATAAGAAAACATAAACCGCTGACAGGCAATTTTCCGCAGCTTTGTCGTTGCTTTTTCTTGCGTTCCACCAAGGAGCGCTGCAAAAAAGCGCCTAAAATCTGCAAAAAATATCTCTGTCATCGGCTGTGAACAGTTTA
>JAZNUQ010000089.1:0-32120 GCA_045592365.1 Candidatus Limivicinus sp.
CGTCATGCTCAAGGTGTCACTGCTTCATGGTCTTGTATATAACATCCACTGCGCCCTCCACCTGACGGCCCTGGTCGGTGTCCTCAATGCGCACGATGAACTTGCCCTTGTTGTGGCGGGCTATCAGATAGGTGTAAAGGGCGGTGCGAAGATTGCCCACATGCATGTAGCGGGTGGGGGAGGGAGCAAAGCGGGTGCGGACCTCATTTTTGGGGATGCGCGCTTCCATCTCCTCAAACCATTTCATATCCTTCATGGTACGGCCTCCGTTAAATTTCATTGTTTCCAACATCTTATTTTATAACACATTTTGCCTTTGTCAAGCCAAATGCGCCGGCCTTGGAAAATACAGGGACAAAATTTGTAAAACGGCTTGTAATAAAGTGCTTTCTTTGATAAAATGAACAGGATTACTCCACGGAGGAATATGAAATGGATAATAAAACCGAGCTTAAAACAATGTTTTCCGGCATTCAGCCCTCAGGCGACCTGCACCTGGGCAATTATCTTGGCGCTATCAAGAACTGGGTGGCTCTGTCGGATGAGTATAACTGCTATTACTGCATAGTTGACATGCACAGCATCACCGTGCGTCAGGAGCCCAAGGAGCTGCGCCGCCGCTCCGTCAGCCAGCTTGCCCAGTATATAGCCTGCGGCCTTGACCCTGAGAAGAACACTCTTTTTATCCAGAGCCATGTGCATGAGCATGCGGAGCTGGGCTGGGTGCTCAACTGCTTCACCATGTTCGGTGAGCTCAGCCGCATGACCCAGTTTAAGGACAAGAGCGCGAAGAACGCAGCCAACATCAACGGCGGCCTTTTCACCTATCCCGCCCTGATGGCAGCGGATATACTGCTCTATAACGCCCATTATGTGCCTGTGGGTCAGGATCAGAAGCAGCACTGTGAGCTGGCAAGGGACATTGCCATCCGCTTCAATAACGCCATGGGTGAGACCTTTGTGGTGCCCGAGCCCTATATCCCCAAGGTGGGCGCAAGGATAATGAGCCTTTCAAATCCCACTTCCAAGATGTCCAAGTCCGACCCTCAGGGCTGTGTGTTCCTTATGGACAAGCCTGAGGACATTGCCCGCAAGTTCAAGCGCGCCGTCACCGACTCCGACACGGAAAACTGCGTCCGCTACGACCTTGAGCTTAAGCCCGGCGTTGCAAACCTTATGAGCATCTACTCCTCCGTCACCGGCAAGAGCTTTGACGAGATAGAGCGGGAGTTTGAGGGCAAGGGCTACGGCGCCTTCAAGCCCGCCGTGGGCGACGCGGTTATTGAGGCTCTGCGCCCTGCAAGGGAGGAGGCCGAGCGTATCATGAAGGACAAGGCCTATCTGCAGCAGATGTACACCGAGGGCGCTCAGAAGGCAAGCTATGTTGCAAGACGCAATCTGCGCAAGGTCTACAAGCGTCTGGGCTTTGTGGAAAAGCCCTTTTAAGTTGATTTAAGGAGAAACGAAGATGTTTCCTCAGATGTATCCCTGGCTTAAAATATTGCTGGCGGCTGTGGTTTCCTTTGCCGTGGCATATATAATGACCCCGCCTGTCAAAGCCTTTGCCGAGAAGGTGGGAGCAATCGATGTGCCCAAGGACGACCGGCGCGTTCACGACCATCCCATCCCCCGTATGGGCGGACTTGCCATATTCGTGGGCTTCATGGTGGCAATGCTCATGCTGGTGGAGATGAACAAGCCCGTTATCGGCATGCTGCTGGGCGTGGTCATAATCGCCGTTATGGGTGCGGTGGACGATGTTGTTGCCCTCAACGCATGGGTGAAGCTGGTGTTTCAGGTGGTGGCGGCAGTCGTGGCGATACGCTGCGGCGTCGTGGTGGATGCGGTGTCAAACCCCAACATCCTCTCCGATATGACCACCATTCACATAGGCTTTTTGTCAGTTCCCCTGACCCTTATATGGATAGTGGGCTGCACAAATGCGGTTAACCTTATAGACGGGCTTGACGGACTTGCAGTTGGCGTGTCCGCGATCAGCTCCTTTACCATGCTGGTGGTTGCCATGTTCGTGGCGGAGCCTACCGTGGCCATTATCCTTGCCGCCCTTACCGGCGCCTGCATGGGCTTCATGCCCTACAACATGAACCCTGCCAAGATATTCATGGGTGACGTGGGCTCCCAGATGCTGGGCTTTGTTCTGGCAACGGCCTCCATCATGGGCCTTTTCAAGTTCCACGCGATAATCACCTTTTTCGTGCCGCTGCTGGCTCTGGGTGTGCCGCTTTTTGATACCGGATTTGCCTTTATCCGCCGCATCATCCATAAGCAGAGCCCCTTCCATGCGGATAAAAAGCATCTGCATCACCGTCTGCTGGCGCTGGGGCTCAGCCAGAAGCAGGCAGTTGCCGTGCTCTACGGTGTGTCTGCGGTGCTTGGTATTTTTGCGGTGCTGCTTGCAGGCAGGAATACCTATGTGCGCATAGCCTGTCTTGTGCTGGCGCTGCTGGTGGCCTTTGCGGTGTGGTTTTTTGTAATAAGGAAAAATCCCCGCCTCCACACCGAAAATAAAAAACAGGAAGAATAAAAACAAGGGGCGCCGTGTTCTAAAGCAGGAACATGGCGCCCATCATTATAAGAAGCTCACTGTCGCCGCTTTCGCGGTACATGAGGTAGAGTATCAGCAGCAGGATTATATCCTCCGTCTCAAGGCCGGAAAGGCTGCCCTTAAGGAGCTTTCCCAGCCCGCCGTCGATAAATGCGGGCAGACGCAGCGCAGGGGCCGGGCTGCCCGCCGCCTCCTGCCTGTGCTGCTCCGGCAGACTGCTTTGCGCCCTTTTTGGCGGCTGGGGCGGCTGGGGCTTTGAGGCGGCATGCTGCCCCTCGCCTACGCGCACATATTTGCCGCTGTTGCCCTGATAGCGGTTATACATTGCCCGAGCCCTCCGTTTCTCCCATGGCGATACCGGCAATTCTGGCAAGGCGGGCGATTTTCAGCGCCTTATCCATCTTTTGCCGCCGCTTTTCGGAAAGATAGGGCTTCATGGCCTCCAGCAGCGCCTTTTTGTCATTCCCGGGGCTGCGGTCTGAGCCCATGAGAGCGCCTATGCGGGATAGCATGGAGCTGTCAAGCCCCGGGAAGGCCGGGGCGGATACTCCCGGCTGAGTGTCAGCCGCCGGAGCCTCTCCGCCGCCCATCAGGGATTTTGCAAGGCCGTTTATCATTTCCATCTGAGCGGGATCGCTCAGCACGGAGTTTATCATATCTTCAAGCTCGCTCACGGCGATCCCACTCCCTTCCCGTCAGTCCTGCATCAGCTTACGCAGGTTTTCCGCAAGCCGCTGTCCCTCGGCGGTGCTGAGCACGGAGCTTACCATGCGCTTAAGCGCCTCCGTGTCGCCGCTTTTGGCGGCGCGCTCAACGGCGGAGGCGTCTATCATGCGGCTGAGGCTCTGCCCCTCGGCGGACTCCGCCAGCTTGCGTATCCCCTCGGTTTTGCCCCGCTTTTCAAGCTCGCGCCCTATACTCTCAAAATTCTGCATATAACCACGCTCCTGATTTATTATATTCAGCAGGCGTGACAATGACCACAAGGAGCTGAAATTATGAACAGTATCAAAGCCGCCGTTTTTTCCGACACCCACAGCAACACCGCCCTTATGCTTGAGGCGGTGCGCCGCTGCATGCCCGATGTCATAATACACCTGGGTGACCACGACCGTGACACAGAGGCGCTGAGAAGGGAGTTTCCCCATATCCCGCTGTACGGCGTCTGCGGCAACTGTGACCTTGCCGCCACAGCCCCGCTTACAGACATCGTGCCTCTTGGCCCGGTGAAGGCCTTTATAACCCACGGCCACGCCTATGATGTTAACTGGCGGCTTGATTCGCTGGTGTACGCCGCTCAGGAGGCCGGGGCAAAAATCGCCCTTTTCGGCCATACCCATGAGGTGCTTCAGGAGGAAATAGGCGGAGTAAGATGCATTAACCCCGGCACCGCCGGCAAGGGCAGACGCCTTACCTGGGCGCTTATTCAGGTGTATGACAACGGCGGCATAGGCTGCACGATAAAAGAGCTGTAAGTGATGAAGAACAAAGGCTGCCCTTATGTCGTGGGGGCGGATTGCCACGGCGGAATAGCCGCATGGCAATGGCAATAAGCCCTCTCAGTCAGCCTGCGCTTGCCGGCTCTCCCAAAGGGAGAGCCAAGGGGGGGGGGCTTGCCCCCGCCGCATTACAGCCATATAAGACGGCACAAGGCACACCCTTTCGGGTGTGCCTTGTGCCTGGGAATGAAAGTGAAAAGAAGGAGAATATGAAAAGTGCTATCTTAATTTCCACACAAGATCCTTGATGAGAAGCTCTTCTTCCAGCTTCTCGGGAGTGGTATCTGCATTGATATGCACAAATTCTATTTCCATCATACGGGCCCAGTCGCGCATCTGCTCTGCGCTCACATCGTAGGAGAGCACCGAGTGGTGTGCGCCGCCTGCTGCTATCCAGCATTCTATGCCGGCTTCAAGACTGGGCTGAGCCTTCCACATGACGCGGGCAACGGGGAGATTGGGCATGGGCATTATTGGCTTTACGCACTCAATGTCCTGCACTATCATCCGCATTCTGCCGCCCATGTCAATCAGCGTTGCGACAATTGCCTTGCCTGCCTTGCCCTCAAAGACCAGACGGGCGGGGGGCTCTCTGTCGCCAATGCCGAGGGGATGCACCTCTATGCGGGGCTTGCCGGCTGCAAGGCTGGGGCAGACCTCCAGCATGTGGGCGCCGAGGCTGTATTTTTCATCGTCAACGAGATGGTAGGTGTAATCCTCCATGAAGGCGGAGGCACCGTTGCCGTTTTCGCCCATGGCCTTCATTATTGCGGTCAGGGCGCTGACCTTCCAGTCGCCCTCGCCGCCGTAGCCGTAGCCCAGAGCCATAAGGTGCTGGGAGGCAAGGCCGGGCAGCTGCTTCATGCCGTAGAGGTCCTGGAAGGTGTTGGAGTAGGCCATGCAGCCCTCTCTGTCCATCATCTTCTTTATGGCGATCTCCTCACGGGCCTGATAGCGGACGCTTTCAATATCGTCGGTGGCAAGCTCGTAGCTGTCTGTATAGAGCTTCATAAGCTCATCCACCTGCTCCTCGGTGACGGCGTTCATTTCTTCAACCAGAGTGCCGACCGGCCAGGTGTTGACCTGCCAGCCCAGCTTTATCTGGGCTTCCACCTTGTCGCCCTCGGTAACGGCAACCTCACGCATGTTATCGCCAAAGCGCATGACACGCATCTGCTTTGACACAGCCACGCCAATGGCTGCCTTCATCCAGTCGCCGAGCCTTGCGCGCATGGCTTCATCCTGCCAGTGACCGGCTATGACCTTTCTGGGCATCCTGAGCCTTGCGGCAATAAAGCCGTGCTCACGGTCGCCGTGGGCGGCCTGGTTCAGGTTCATGAAATCCATGTCAATTTCGGCATTGGGAATGGCCTGATTGTACTGCGTGGCAAGATGGCAATAGGGCTTTTGCAGGGATGCAAGCCCGTTTATCCACATCTTGGAGGGGCTGAAGGTGTGACACCATGTGACGATACCTGCACAGTTATCGTCGTAGTTTGCTTCTTTTGCTATTTGGGTAATTTCATCGTTGGTTTTGGCGGTCACTTTATAGACCAGCGGGTAGGGTAGAACCTTGCTCAGCTCCCCGGCCATCTCCTGCGCTCTGGCGGCAACTGTCTCAAGAACCTCCGGGCCGTATAGGAACTGACTGCCAACAACGAACCAGAATTCGTATTTTCTCATGGGCGTGGGCGTCTCCTTAGTATTAGAAGATGTACAATTGCGGGAAGTCCGAGAGAACTCAGACCTCCCGCAGCTTTCGGAGTTGCTTAATTACCAGTAAGTATATCTGGTCAGCTCGCCGGTACAGATGAGCATCCAGGTACCAAACAGCAGTGCAATGAACAGACCGGCCCAAATGCTCTTGGTCTTTTTGGTGACAGTCAGGTTCAGCGCGGTTGCGATTGCCATGCAGAGAGACATGGGCATCTTCAGCATGGTGTAAACATGTTCTCTGGCGGGGCAGACAAGAATATTGAAGAAGTGGGTGGGATCGTAAACATAGCCGGGCATCTTGTTCTGGGAGGTAAGGTAGATGACGAAGCAGACCCAGTAGATGAACAGAGAGCCCACAGAGAAGAGAACCGTGAGGGCAATGGACTTTGCCTGATTTTTGGCACTGTCACCGCAGTCAGTAAAGCCAAGGCTCTTGAACGCAAGAGAGCTGAGAATGAAGTAGGGTATCTGGAACAGGAAGTACATGAACATTGCCAGAGTGCGCTTAGTGCTGATGGTGGAGACCATGAAGGTGGCAATGTGAATGCCCTGCTTGGTGTATGCGGAGACAATTGCGAAGGCCAGATAGCCAGAGCCAACGGTGAGCAGACCGAAGGCAAAGGCCTTGAGGATGTAGTTGAAGTCAAACTTGCCGCTGTCGGAAGTGCTGAAGCCGTAGGTCTTCAGATTGCCGCCCTTCTTCTTGCCGTAGGTGAAGTGATAGAAGAGGAACACTGCCAGCATAAACAGGGACATACACCACTGCCATGCAACGATAACATTGTTGTTGCCGCCGCAGAGCCACAGGTTCTTTATGGGAAGACCAAGGAAGCTTTCCGTGGCACCTTTGACGCCGTGCTTAAACATCAGCAAGGGAGCAAGGAACATCAAAATTGCAATAAGTATCCACTGCCAGGACTTCTTCTCAAAGCTGAGATTGGGCAGAGGCGTTTTGAGCTTCAGCCCCTCGAAGGTCTTGGTATCCAGCAGCACCGCACCCATGAGGAAGATGAGAGCCACCACGGATGCAAAGATGAAGAAGTAACCTATATCATGCCACTGCCATACGGTGGAAATCTTGCCGCGATCTTCGTAGGAGTTGACCCCCTCATCAAGACCAAGACCCACAGCGCTGGTTATTGCATAGACAACAGTCTGTATGGCATCGTTTGTGACCAGATAGTAAGCATGGTTGGAGGCGGGGCGGTAAGCGGTTCTGGTGTACTCCTCGCCGTTGGTGCCGGTGACGGTGTAGGTCTTGCCGATCTCAATGTCGGGCATTTCCTCGTAGGGAGTCTCATAGTCGTTGAAGAACATCCTCTTGGTAACCTCAGCCTGAATGGTGAGATAGGTGTCATTCTGGGGCTTGGAGTTATACATGAGGGATTCGTCAGCGTCGCCCACAACATATGCGAAGTTGAAGTCATACTGAGTGCAGTCCAGAGGAGCGAAGGTGTTCTGACCCAGATGCATGGAGAGGAATATCTCGTCCTGATACTTAAGGGCTGTTGCCAGCTGACCCATACCGCCGCCGGAGTGACCCATGACGATTATCTTGCTCTGGTCAACAAAGTTGTAGTTCTTCAGGTTCTGATAGATGATGTCAAAGCCGGACATTCTGCCGTAGTTGCCAACCTTTTCTCTCTCTATGGTGCCAGGGGAGGCAATGTCGGAATTGTGGTTACCTGTGGAGTCCTTGGTGATACATACATAGCCGCGTCTGGAAAGCTCAATGCAGTAGGCGGTCATCTGTTCAAGCATGTCGTTGCCGCCATGGCCCAACAGAACCACGGGGGCGGGATTTTCCGCCGTAGCTGATTTCGGCTTGTACATGAGGGTGTTGACTTCATCACCGGTATCTGATGCATAGACAATATGCGACACTTCAACATCCCCGCCGGCATTATCGATGAATATTACCAGCAATGTTGATGCAAGAAGAACAGCCGCAATTATTAGCGCCAAGATTTTTCTTCTTTTCATAATACTTTCTCCTCGTATAATAAATTTCCGCCCGGTCATAGCCGTATCTCTCGATTTTTTTGTCTTTGGCAATGCCGTCACATGACAGCACTGCCCTTACTACTGTTTAGGGTTTCGCATTCTCCTCATTCTCCTCATTCTCCTTTTAGAAATTCCTTAAAACCTGCGACTGACGATAAAGAGCTTTCCCGGTCTTCTCCCTCCTTGCTTTGTGTTTTATGCGTTAACGGCAGTGCCGTAAAAAAGACAAATTATAAAATGTATTGTTATGATTTAAGATTTAAACGATAATACTAAACAAACTGTTAACAAGTGCAATTAAATAATACCATTAAACGGACGAATGTCAATGCCTAAAAACAAAAGTGTCGCTATACACAAAATATTTGTATTTTTATTGTGGAATTTACAGAAAAAGTTGTTTGTTATTGCATGCGCGCAAAAAAACAGTTGCATGGCGGAAGAAGTTGTTATATTATAAAAACAACAAATTTTGTAAAGGACAGCCCTGATATGAGAAAAGCCACAAAGCAGGAATATGTGCTTGAAAAGATAATACCCGACATTGAAAGCGGCAGATACGGCGAAAGCGGCAAAATGCCCACAGAGGCCGAGTATACCGAGCGCTTCAGGGTCAGCCGTCAGACTATACGCAGCGCCCTTGCAAGACTGGAGCAGGAGGGGCGCATAAAGCGTGTTCAGGGCAGCGGCACCTATGCCAACAATAGCCGCATCAGCAAGCCCCGTACAGGCACGATAGCGGTTATTTGTACCTATATAAGTGAATACATTTTCCCCTCCATACTGAGAGGCGTGGGCGGAGTTACCCTTGAAAATGACTATCAGATACTGATGAACTCCACCGACAACAGCATAGCCGCCGAGCGCTCTATTCTGACAAGGCTTATTGAGCATCCCGTGGACGGCATAATCGTTGAGGGCACCAAGACGGCGCTTCCCAATCCCAACGGTGTGTTTTACAAGCAGCTTTCCGACATGGGCATACCCCTTGTTTTCATAAACGGCTATTACCCGGACCTTGAGCTTGATAACTGCATCAATGTGGTCACCGACGACTACGGCGGCAGCTATGAGGCTACCAGAGCCATGATACTTCAGGGGCATACAAATGTCTGCGGCATCTTCAAAAGCGACGATATGCAGGGCATCAACCGTTACAAGGGCTATATCGACGCTCTTGTACACCACGGCGCCAATGTGAAGGACAGTAATGTTATATGGTTTTCCACCGAGACAAAGGGTCTGATGATGAAAAACTTTGCGGACTTTTTTGAGGAGGTTGACCCCAACTGCAGCGCGCTTGTGTGCTACAATGACCAGATAGCGGTGACCGCGCTGAGCTACTTCTCTCAGGCAGAGAGCAATATCCGCGCCATGGCCAGCTTTGACCGCTGCTTTCCCATCAGCGCGGTGGAGGGCGGAATATCCTTTGTGTCCTATCCCCACCCCCGGGAGGAGCTGGGCGTTCTTGCGGCAAGGAAGCTGTTTCGCATGATAGAGGGTCAGCGCGAAAGCTCCGTGGTGCTGCCCTGGGGTAAATGTGACTGAATGTGAAATAAAAGAAAAATTGCATTTAAAAGGCTCCCCTGTGTAAGGGGAGCTGTCGGGCGCATGCGAGACTGAGGGGCTGTGTGCGCGAAAAAAGACACCGTATGCGCGGCCTTCGTCCGGGCATACGGTGTTTATCTGTTTTCATCAATATATTCGGCAATATCCTCAAGCCTGCATTCCAGTGCTGCACAGAGCTTGTCAAGGGTTTTTGTCTCGATGTTATCATTGGCGCGCAGCCGGCGGACGGTCTTGCTGTCAATTCCGCACTTTTCGCGCAGCGTGTATGTGCTTACACCCTTTTTCTCCATTGTAATCCAAAGCCTGTCAAAGCGTATCATACAACAACCTCCAAATTGACTTTAATTATTATGGGGGTTATAATCCTTATTATTAAGGGGATATAGTCCCCATATAAGGGGGTGTTTATATTGGAAAACTATAAGGAGATGTATCTGAGGCTTTTCAGGGCGACGGAGGAAGCGATAAGTTGCCTTGTTGAGGCACAGCGAGAGTGTGAAGAGATGTATTGTATGCGGACAAAGATAAAACCGCTTCGTTACTTCATACAGTAGGCTTCCAAAATGCCTACCGCATGGAACAAAGCGGTTATGTGGGTAATATATCATACGAGGACGACCAAGTCAATGTAAATTGACAGGGCGGACTTCTAAACATTGTTTAGTATAGTGCGTATTGTGAAGTTTCTGCGCCGCACCCAATGCCTCCCTCGTCAGAGGGAGCCGGGGGAGTGGCTATACCGAGCAGTGTGCTCAAAAAATGCTTCGCATTTTGGTGTCCGTGGGTTCGAGCCAACTGTAAAACGCAGAAGAACAGCACCGCCGTGTGGCGGTGCTGTTCTTTTGGTGCTCCAGCGGGGACATTTTCAGAGCTTTTGAATATACGCATAGGGTGAGCGCGAGAGGGGATTGGTTATTCCCTCTCGCAGAATTTGAGCGCAGCGGATATCAGCGTCGAAGGCGCCACAAAAAAGCACCGCCGAGAGGCGGTGCTTTTTTGTGGTGCTCCAGCGGGGACTCGAACCCCGGACACCCTGCTTAAAAGGCAGGTGCTCTACCTCCTGAGCTACTGGGGCATATTGGCTGGGATGGCGGGACTCGAACCCACTATATCGGAGTCAAAGTCCGGTGTGTTACCATTACACTACATCCCATTATCCTTAACTGTTATAAGAGGCCGGCGCCGCCGGCCTCTTATTTATATATGGGGTGGGATATGGGGCTCGAACCCACGACACCCGGAACCACAATCCGGTGCTCTGCCAACTGAGCTAATCCCACCATGTTTTTAAAATTGGCACGCCAAGAGAGATTCGAACTCCCGACCTACTGCTTAGAAGGCAGTTGCTCTATCCTGCTGAGCTATTGGCGCGTATCTTGTTCATCCCCGCCCATAGCTTGGAGCGGGTGATGGGAATCGAACCCACGTATCCAGCTTGGAAGGCTGGTGTTCTACCATTGAACTACACCCGCATGGCCGTTCCCTCATTCAGCCATAGGATAATAACATACTTATATGCCAAATGTCAATATACTTTTTGCTACTTTGGCAAATAATTCTTTCACCGGGCTGAATGAGGGGGACTGACTTGCTTATCTGCTGCCTTTGGACTTTTTGAAGGCCACGGCAAGGTATGCACCCACTGCCACTACCGCCACTGCGCAGGATACGATAATCACCGTCACAGCAGAGCTTCCGTGGTCACGGTCCTCACGGACGGCGTCGGAGGCGGCATTGCCGCCGCTGGGGCTTACGCTGACTGTGGGCTGGGCGCTCTGACCCTTTTCCCTGACATCCACGGTAAAGGTGCAGCTTTTGCCCTCGTACTGAACGGTCACGGTCTGCTGACCTGCGGCGCTGAGCACAGTGGGAGAGCAGGTAAAGCCCTCTGTAAGAAGCATATTGCCCTTGTTGGTGCTCAGAAGCAGCGTAAGGCCGGCGGTATCAAGCGTATCACCCACTATGTAGCTGGTTTTTGAGGGCTTGCTGTTTACGCTTATGGACTGAAGCTCCTGCTTTGCATCCTGCACCTCTACGGTGAAGGTGCAGCTTTTGCCCTCATACTGCACGGTAACGGTCTGAGTGCCGGCCGCCATGAAGCTGTTGGGAATACAGGTAAAGCCGCTTGTTATATCCTCATAGCCCTGGTCGGTGTAAACACGGACGGTAAGGCCTGTGCTGTCCATCCTGTCGCCCACATTGTAGACGGTCTTGGCAGGCATTTTCATAACGCTGAGGCTTTCAACCACAGGCTCGCCTCTTTCCACATTCACCGAGAAGCTGCATGTGGCGTCCTCGTACCTTACGGTGACCATCTGGGTGCCGTAGTCCTCCAGCTTTTCAGGCGTGACGGTGAAGCCCTCGTCAATGACCGTCTGGCTGCCGTTACTGTAATGCACATTTATCCGAAGCCCCTTGAGGTCAAGACTGTCGCCCTGGATATAGTCGAGCTTTGCAGGCATGGTGGCAACGCTTATGGAGTTTACGGAGGGCTTTGTGACCTGAACGAATATAGGTGAGCTTGCCGCAGATGCGGACATGCTGCCGTTATTATTGGTGACAACGCAGTAGTAATAGCCGCTGTCTGCGGTGCCGGGGGAATAGCTGGGGGAGTTTGCGCCGGCTATGGCGGTGCCGCCCTCACTCACCGGGGAGCTGCTTTGATACCACTGGTAATTGAGAGTTCCGCCGTCATCGGGATTTTTGCTTGCGGTAACAAAGATGCTGACCGCATCTCCCGCCATGCAGCTTACGCCGCTGCCGGTCTGAACCTCGGGCAGGGAGGGGTTAACTCTTACGGCGCACTGTATAAGCGTGTCGGTATAGGGCTCGGCGCAGCTTACCTGCAGGGAAAAATTGAATTCACCGGCAGTTCTGGGCGTGCCCTGAATAAATATCTGGCTGCCGCCGCCCACATCCGCGCTGTACCAGCTGCATCCGTCGGGGACTATGCCCTCTTTAAAGCTGACGGTACTGTCAAGGGGAAAAACCGTGTCACACAGAGAGCAGGAAAAGGGATAGCCCGCCTCCACGGAGCCAAGGTTACTGTTTATATAATCCTGATCGGCTCTTGCATCCACCGGCATAAGCAGGCAGCAGAGCAGCAGCACAAATACGGCTGACACGATGCTTTTTTTCATTTTCATCCTATCCTTTCAGCAAATACATAGCTGTGATTTACATAATACCAGAATGTTCAGGTTTTGTCAACATTTGTAACTTTTTGCCCCGCTGTCGAGGGCTGTTGGAAAAAAGAAGCAAGTAAAGGTTGTGAACACCCTGCGGCTGTGTTACAATTTATACTGCAAAAGCGAAGGGGGGCGTACACATGGCAGCAGGACAGTGGTATAAGGAGATGGCGGTTTATCAGATATGGCCGCGCAGCTTCTGCGACGGAAACGGCGACGGCATCGGGGACCTTTGGGGAGTTCTTGGGAAGCTGGACTACATCAAGAGCCTGAATGTGGACGCAATATGGTTTTCGCCCCTGTACCCTTCGCCCAATGCGGATTTCGGCTATGACATCTCCGATTATAAGGACATTCACCCGGATTACGGCAATCTGGATGTGTTCAGGCAGGTGCTTGAGGGCGCCCATCAGCGGGGGCTCAAGGTGTTTATGGACCTTGTGATCAACCACAGCTCCGATGAGCATCCCTGGTTCAAGGAGAGCCGCAAGGGGCCGGATAATCCCTACCATGACTACTATTACTGGCGTAAGGGCCGTACCCGCCGGGGCAAAAGGCTGTCTCCCAACAACTGGACAAGCATGTTTGAGGGCGGCGCATGGGAGTATGACGAGAACATTGACGAATATTATCTGCATTTGTTCTCAAAAAAACAGCCGGATCTGAACATGGCAAATCCGAAGGTGCGAAGTGAGATAAAGGAGATACTGCGTTTCTGGCTGGACATGGGTGTGGATGGCTTCCGGGAGGATGTTATAACCCTTATCGCCAAGACCCCCGGTCTGCCGGACAGCTACCCGAAGCTCCCCATGGCAAACGGCATGAAGCATTATCTGAACCTGCCCGCCGTGAGAGAATATCTGCGGGAGTTCAAGCGGGATGTATTTGACCATTACGACTGCTTCATCGTGGGTGAAAGCCCCATGACCACCGCGGACACGGCGCTTAACTATGTAAGCGAAGGGCCGGACAAGCTGCTGGACGAGATGATAGCCTTTTCCCACATGGAGGCGGACTGCCTCTTTACGGATATGATACAGCGTCCCTTTGACCTTGTTAAGATGAAGAAGGCCTTTTCCGACTGGCAGTATAAGCTCCAGGGCAGGGGCTGGAACGCCCTGTATATAGAGAACCACGACCACCCGCGCATAATAAGCCGCTACGGCAGTGAGCGATACAGGACGGAAAGCGGCAAAATGCTTGCTGCCATGTACATTCTTCAGCGTGGCACCCCCTTTATCTATCAGGGTCAGGAGATAGGCATGCTGAACATAAAGCTGGACAGCGTGCAGTTTTATCAGGATGTGATGAGCAGGAATAACGCCGCCATTGCCTCAAAATTCCTGCCGAAGAAGAAGGTGCTGGAGCTGGTGCAGCGCTCCAGCCGGGACAATGCCAGAACCCCCATGCAGTGGACAGGCGGCAGATATGCGGGCTTTACCGACGCCGTCCCCTGGTTCTATGTGAACAGTAATTACACGCAGATAAATGTTCAGGCAGAGGAAGCGGATGAAAACTCCCTGCTGAACTTTTACCGGCGGCTTTTGAAGTTCAGGCGGGATAACCCGATTGTTATTTACGGCGATTATATCGAGCACATGGCCGAGAGCAAGGAGCTGTATGTGTACGAGAGAAACTACCGGGGCAAAAAACTGCTGGTGGTGTGCTCCTTCACTTCCGAGGCGGTGCGCTTTGACGCGCCGGAGGGCATAGAGCTTGAAAAGGGCATACGGGTGCTTGAAAACTATGACCTTAACTTTGTGATAGCCAACGGCTTTACCCTGCGCCCCTACGAGATGCGGGTCTATCTGTTTGAGTGAGAATAAAGATGAGAGAGATACAAGAAAAAGCCTACGCAAAACTGAATATCAGCCTTGATGTGACAGGCCGCCGCCCGGACGGTTATCACGATATGGTGATGGTGATGCAGACGGTGAGCCTATGTGACAGGCTTAAGATAAGCCTTGACGACAGCGGCAGCGTCCGAGCCCGCACCAATCTGCACTTCATCCCCGGGGACGAGCGCAATCTGGCCGTAAAGGCCGCCAACTGCTATTTTGACGCCATAGGCCGGGCAGGACAGGGCGCCATGATAGAGATTGAAAAGAACATCCCCGTAGGCGCGGGCATGGCAGGCGGCTCCACCGACGCTGCCGCCGTTTTGCGCGGGCTTGACAGGCTTTACGGCGGAAGGCTGGGCAGAGAGGCTCTTACCGAGCTTGCAGCCGGTGTGGGCTCCGATGTGGCCTTCTGCGTGGCGGGCGGAACCGCCCTTGCCACCGGCCGGGGGGAGAAGCTACAGCCCCTGCCGAATATGCCGCCCTGCAGCTTTGTTATCTGCAAGCCGGACTTTTCCATTTCAACGCCGGAGCTTTTCCGCAAGCTGGACCAGATAAGCCTGCGCGCCCACCCGGACACGGCGGGCATTATAAGAGCCCTTGAGCAGGGACAGCTCCGGGAGCTTTGCCGCAGAATGTACAATGTGTTTGAGGATGTGGACGACAGGCGCATGCGAACCGTGTCCGAAATAAAAAGCATTCTTCTGGACGAGGGGGCGCTGGGCGCGATAATGACCGGCACCGGCTCTGCGGTGTTCGGTGTGTTCCCTCCGGAGGGCAGGGTGGAGCGGGCCGTTGCGGCTCTTGAAAGGGACTACGGCTTTGCCTGCCGGGCAAGTGCCGTGGGCTGCCTGTTTTAAAAACAAAATAACCGTCTATACTATTTTCACTACATAGTACAGGCGGTTATTTTTTATGAAAAGCAATAAACTGAAAATCTGGGAAAGCTCTCTGTTGATTGCCCTGTGCATCGGTCTTTTTGCCGGGGTATGGGCTCAGGGCAGGCAGAGCTCCATAAGCTCCGGTCTGGTGCGGCTTCATGTCATTGCCGTGTCGGATGCGGAATATGAGCAGCAGCTTAAGCTCCGGGTGCGGGACGCGGTGCTTGACTTCCTTGCGCCAAAGCTCAGCGCTGCGGGAAGCCCCGCTCAGGCAAAGGAGATAATATCGGCAAATCTGCTGCCCATAGCAGAGGCAGCGGCGAGTGCCGCCGAGGGGCGGCAGGTCAGCGTAAGCCTCAGCCGGGAGTGTTACCCCAGCCGGGTATATGAGGGCTTTACCCTGCCGGCAGGCAGCTATGCCTCCCTGAGGATAGTTCTTGGCGAGGGGAAGGGGCAGAACTGGTGGTGCATAGCCTTTCCGCCCCTGTGTCTTGATGCGGCTCAGTGTGAGCAGCTTCAAAGCGTTATGAGCGAGGAGGATTTTGCTATCGTTAGCTCCCGGGAGGGCTATGAGCTTCGCCTCAGGATAGTGGAGCTTTGGGGTCAGCTTACAAACCGCTTGAAGCAGAGCACATAAGGGTGTATAATATGCCCAAATAAAACCGATACGGGTTCGACTCCCGTCAGGCTAAGGAGGGCATATTATGAAGCTGTATAATATAATAGTTGAGGGAAAGGTCCATCTTGCCGCCGATACCGGCCGCGGAATAGTGGACGCAAGCGCCGCCGGCTTTACCGGCAGTATGGAGAGCGTCATTGGGGGAGCGGGGCTTGATGAGCTGAGAGCCATTGCGGAAAACAGCGCCCTTCCCACCGTTGAAAATCCCGTTTATGCAAATATCCTCAGTGAGCCGGTGAAGCTCCTCTGCGTGGGGCTCAATTACCGGGCGCATGCTGCGGGCATCAATATGAACGAGCCCAAGCAGCCCATTCTCTTTTCCAAATTCTTTAACGCCCTTGCCCCCGCCGACGGGGAGGTGGAGCTGCCCCAATGGGAAAACAGCTACGACTATGAGGCGGAGCTGGTTATCGTCATGGGCAAAAGCGCATGGAATGTAAGCGCTGAGGAGGCTATGGACTGTGTGTTCGGCTATACCTGCGGCAATGACTTCAGCGTACGTGACGCTCAGATGAGAAGCGGCCAGTGGCTTATCGGCAAGACCATGCCGGGCTTTGGCCCCTGCGGACCCTGCATCGTCACCAGGGACAGCATATGTCCCGACGAGGGAGTGGCTGTGCGCAGCTTCGTAAACGGTGAGCTTCGTCAGGACGGCAGCACCGCCGACATGATATTCTCCTGCGCGGAAATCATCAGCTACGCCTCCAAATATGTGAAGCTGGAGCCCGGCGACCTTATTTATACCGGCACTCCCAGCGGTGTGGCGCTGGAGGACAGGCAGGATAAGCGCCGCTGGCTGGAAAAGGGCGATGTGGTGGATGTGGTCATCGACGGCATCGGCACACTGAGAAACAAAATGATATAAGCAAAAAGACTGTAAAAGCAGCATGGCGTTGTTCGCCATGCTGCTTTTTGATACCGTACGGGGGAGCTTATTTCAAAAGCTCGTCCGACAGGCGTATTACCTCCGGCGCTATGCGGCGGCGCTGCCTTTCAAGCACCCTCCTGTATGCGGGGTAGGCCATGACCACGGGTATCATGCCTGCAAGCCCTATAATGATGCCCCACAGCAGCGCGTTTGTAATGCCGAGAATATCGCCGATGTCGCTCATCACAAGGCTCATGCCGCTGCCCATTATCAAAGCGCCCAAAATCCCCAGAGTAAGGGCGCAGGACTGAGCCCTCCTGGTGGCGGAATTGTGAAGCCTGCGAAGCTGCTCCAGCTTGTCCTCCTGAGGGGGCAGGTATTTTTTCCGTATGCTTTTTATTTCCTCCTGCTGACGGGCAGAGTAGGTATAGCTAAATGTTTCCCGGCTGTTTTCCATTATTCCTTATACTCCTTATTTCTTTACCGCTTCGTACGATTACATTTATAGCTACTGCCGACAGCACTGCCGCAATCCCGGCGCCTGTGGCCATTATCATTATCTGCTGGTCTTTGGGGGACATGTCGCCGCCAAACTGGGAAAACATCGCCGTTTCCAGCAGCAGCATGGAAACCAGAGCCGCCGCCATTTTAACAGCCTTGGACATGGACATGACGGGGCTTTCGTATTTGCGGTATCTTATCATGTCGATGATGGCGCTTGCTGTGGAATAAAATGTATACAGTGCCATCACATAAATCAGAATTCCGTGGTAATCGTAGCCGCGGCGAAAGTATACCATCATCAGCACCGCCGCCGTAAGCGCAAGGTTTACGGTGAGCAGAATATATGCGCAAAGTCGCGCACGATGAAGCTCTGCAAGGCGGCTTGCGCCGATTTTGTTTTTGCTTACATAACGGGCAAGCAGAAAGCGCATAAGGGCGAGAATGGCGTAATATACGGCGAAAATTGCAAACCAGTGGGTTTTGTAAAACAGTGCCAGCGCTCCGTTCAAAGCCACATAGAGCAGATTAAGGCCGAGTGAGCGCCAAAGCCCCACATTGGCTCTGAATGCGGCGTCTGTCATATAGCGCCGGGTCAGCCTGCTGCTGTAAAGCCCTTCCTTTCCCTTTTCAAGAAAGACCGGAAGGCGCTTCCAACAGAAAAGACAGAGAATACACAACGAATAAAAGGAAAAAGCATAGCATACACAGGCAAGCACAGAGCTTTCCCAGCCGTTTGTAAACACTGCCGCAAGCAAAGCCGCGCTCAGAAGGGCAAAAAGCACAACTACCCAGGGCCGGGGAAAAAGGATTTTACCCAAAAGACGACTTGCCTTCATCAGCCCCTCCGTATCCTTACGGTGAAGCTGCTGCCTGCTCCCACCGCGCTTTCCACACTGAGCTCGCCCTGCATGATGTCCACCACTCGTTTTACCAGGGCAAGCCCCAGACCGTTGCCTTCGGTTGCATGGGAGCTGTCGCCCTGATAGAATTTTTCAAAAATATGGGCGCCCACCTGCGGAGACATGCCGCAGCCGCTGTCCGTAACCCTTACCACGGCATGCTGCTGCGTGCTGTGCATGCTGACGGAAACCTTGCCTCCCGGCGGGGTGAACTTGAAGGCATTGGAAAAAAGGTTGCTCCACACCAGCTTCAGAAGCTCCCCGTCGGCCTTTATCCGAACATCGTCTTCTATCCATGTTTCAATTTCAATATCCTTTTTCTCCCAGACACTTTCATACAGGAGCAGACATTCACAAAGCTGCTCTCCAAGGTCGTACTCGGCGGCCTGAGGGAAAATCCGCTGGTTTTCCAGCCGGTTGAGCTTGAGGATATTGCTGACCATATCCGCAAGACGGCGGGCGCCGTCACTTACGGCACGGGCATATTCAAGGCGCTTTTCCTCCTCCAGCTCCGGCTGCTGAAGCAGCGTACCGTAGTTATGCATAACGGCCAGCGGCGTTTTGAGCTCGTGGGAGACATTGGCAATGAAGTCGCTGCGAAGAGTTTCCACACTGCCCAGCTCCTCAGCCATTTTGTTGACCGCTATGGCTATTTCGTTAAAGCCTTCGGCGCCTGCGCCGTGTATGGCTGCAATGCGGGCGTTGAAATCCCCCTGCATTATTCTTTCCGCAGCGTCTGTAATCTGCTTTACCGGCCGATCCACAGTGAGCCTGCGCCTCAGCGCGTCAACCGAGGCAAACAGGAGGCTGATGAGCACCACATTGTTCATGCTGGCCTTGGCCGCGGCTGTTATTTCCTCACGGGTGAAGTCTCTGCCAATGGTATTTTGCAGCGTGGTGGTAAAGAGCATCAGCGTGCAGGTTATCACAAAGGCCACCAGCGCAAAAAAGACCACAAAGTTTCTTGCTGCATGGACTATGCCGCGAAAATTTAAGCCTTTCTTCATTTGATCACCGCCTTGTAGCCAAGCCCGTGAACGGTCTTTATTTCAAAATCCTCACAGCGGGAGAGCTTCTGACGCAGCTTTGTCATGTACACATCCACGGCCCGGGGCGCAGTTTCGCTGTCAGCATCCCAGAACTCATCCATAAGCTGCTGGCGGGTAAAGGTTTTCCGTGGGTAGCTCAGCAGCTTGTAGAGAATATTGAATTCCCGCTTTGTGAGGCTTATTTCCTCACCCATGAGCTCTGCGGTAAATTCATCCGCATCCATGGTAAAGCTGCCCACCTCCAGCTTGCGGGAGGCCGATATTTTAGCCCTGCGAAGCAAGGCGCCTATGCGCAAAAACAGCTCGTCAAGGTCAATGGGCTTTACCATGTAGTCATCCACACCTATGCGAAAGCCCCTCTGCTTGGAGGCAATGTCGTCCCGGGCGGTCATAAAGAGAATGGGTATCTCCCGGTTCAGAGCGCGCACATTCTGTGCAAACTCAAAGCCGTCAATGCCGGGCATCATAATGTCCGACACGATAAGGTCAAATACCGTCTCATACATGGCGTCATAGGCCTCGGCGGCGCTGAGACAGCCGGTGGCCTCGTAGCCGCTGCGGTTTAAAAATGAGCACACGGATTTATTAAGCTCCCTGTCATCCTCCAGCACCAGAATACGAAACATTTCCGCACCTCCGAAACATTGATGAACATATTATAGCACGCAAATGTTAAGATTTTGTTTGCGTTTGACCCCAAATAAAAATAAAGCGGGTCTCCCCGCTTTATTTTCAGCCCTGCATCAGCTTATCACTGATGGCAATAATTTCATCCGCGTACTTTTTCTTGCGGGAGGCAAGAATGCGCTTGTAGATGGGGTAGTTTGCAATGGCAAGCACCATGCCTGCAATGCCTACGACAATTCCCGGCACCATGGAGGAGATGCCAAGCATTTCGCCAACATCCGTCATCACAAGGCTCATGCCGCTGCCCATTATAACGGCGCTGAGTGAGCCGAAAACATAGGCAAAAATATTGGCGGGCTTCTTTACACGCTTATCCAGAGCCTTAAGCTCATCAAGGTCGCTGTGCTCCTTTTCGGTGTACTGGGTGCGTATCTTCTGCACCAGAAATTCCTGATCGTTCTTATTCATTGTGTTATTACTCCTCCTCTCCGCTCAGCCTCTTTTTGGCTTCCTCGACGCTCTCGCCTTCCTTGGCAAAGAGAAGCTCCACAAACTTGTCGCTGACCTTCTCGAAGCCCTCTACCACGCCGCTCTCGATTTTCTTGTAGCCGTCCACTACGCCGTCCTCAATTTTCTGATAGCCCTCGGTGACGGTGCTGCCCAGCTTTTCAACCATATCTGCAATCTTTGCCATTTCATTATTCTCCTTTAAATGTTCGTTTTTGCCTTGGATGGCTGTATATTAACAGCCGATTGTTTTTGAAATTTTGTTGAAATGTTTAAGTTTTATTAAAATAAAAAATACCGGGCTCAGATTTCTGAGCCCGGTATCTGGCAGTCATATATTTGAAAGCAGCGCCGGAGGCTTCTTTACATTGCCTCAATACGGCTTCGGATGTAGCCCTCCACATCCCTGATGTCCATTTCCAGCGCCACGGACAGCTCGCCGTGGAGCATGTCCTTTGCGCGCTTCATGGTGGCCTCGGCGCGGCTGCTCTTGGTTTTGCGTTCGGTCATGCGGTGGTGCAGACCCTTTACTATCGCCACAAGAGCCTCGCAGGTATGCAGCTTGAACAGCTCCTTATAGAAAGCGTCCACATGGTTGAAGCGGTTATCGTTGCATATTGCAGGCTCAATGCCCGGAATGGACGCAATAAGCTCCTCCGCCTCCTGACGGCTGATGACCGGACGCATGTACGCGCCGGAATCCACCGGGGTAAAATAGGTCCCGCTGCCTACAAGGGGGCGCAGATAATAATACAGCTTGTCTTTGGAGGCTCCGGACATGTCAAGGGGCGCTATCTGCTCAATGAGACAGACGCCGTTTTCCCCATATATTATCTTATCTCCTACGGCATACATTAAAATCACCTATAATATTACTTATGCTTCTATATTACAACAAGTTTCTGAAAATTTCCAATACTTTTTTTGAAAAAATTTAATATTTCCAAGGAATTCATCCGCTTGTCGCCGTTGAGTTCTGCCATTTTGTCTGCTATAATATTATAGACATGAAATACGCCCCTTAAATCCTGCGGAATAAGCGGGGCAAAGCTCGGAGATACACTGTGAAGCTATACCTGAACGGACACGATTATAAATACGCCGCAGAGCAGATACTGCTGACCCTATTTCCGGGGGAGAGGCCGGAATACCCCTCCGGCAAGCCTCAGGGGGACAGAATGGAGATAAGCCTCAGCCGCGGCAAACGCTACTGCACGGCGGTATGCCTGCTGTACAGAGACGGCCTGCGCCATATGGGCAGAGCGGCTGTCAGCCTTGATAAGCTGAGTGATAAAATAAGCACCGACCGGCATTGCCAGCGGCTTATAAAAAACGCCGTTTACAGGGCTGCCCTTGCCTCCGGCCTGCGCCGCCCGCCGTGGGGCGCGCTTACCGGGGTCAGACCGGGAAAGCTCCTTTGCGCTCTTATTAACTCCGGCCTTGATGAGCAGAGTGCGCTGCGGCGCTTTATTGATGAATACGATGTAAGTCCCCGGCGGGCAGAGCTGTGCATGGATACTGCGCGGGAGACCCTTAAGGCGGCTGCCTCTCTGGGCGAGAAGGACATCTGCCTTTATGTGGGCATCCCCTTTTGCCCCACCCGCTGCAGCTATTGCAGCTTTGTGAGCCAGTCGGTGGAGAAAAGCATGAAGCTCATCGAGCCTTTTCTGATGGCTCTTAGAAAGGAGCTTGCCGCCTGCGCCCGGCAGGTAAGGGAGCTGGGGCTGCGCGTTGTAAGCATATACTTTGGCGGCGGCACGCCCACCACTCTCACGGCAATGCAGCTTGACGAGCTTTGCACTGCACTTGAGGAGGAGTTTGACCTGTCCGCTCTGCGGGAATACACCGTGGAGGCCGGCAGACCCGACACTATCACCGAGGAAAAGCTGCTTGTGCTCAAAAAGCACGGGGTGGACAGGGTAAGCGTCAATCCTCAGACCATGTGCGATGAGGTGCTTGAGGCCATAGGCCGAAAGCACAGCGCGGAGGATATAGTTAGCGCTCTGGGCAAGGTTCGTGCCTGCGGTGATATGGCGGTGAATATGGACCTTATAGCGGGGCTCCCCACCGACAGTGCCGAGGGCTTTATCCGAAGCCTTGACCGGGTGATGGAGCTTGAGCCTGAGAATATAACGGTACACACCCTGTCGCTTAAAAAGGGCTCAGGCATCACGGTGGAGGGCGCCGTTATTCCCGGTGAGGGAGAGGTGGCGCAGATGCTTGACTATGCGGAAAACAAACTCCGCGCCGCAGGCTATTTCCCCTACTATCTGTACAGGCAGAAGTTTATGTCCGGCGGCTTTGAAAATGTGGGCTGGACAAAGCCCGGCAGCGTCAACCTCTACAATATTTGTATTATGGAGGAGCTTTGCAGCATAATAGCCATGGGCGGCGGCGGCTCCACCAAGCTCATCCGTCATGACGGCGGGCGAAATATCCGCCTTATGGCACCCAAGTACCCTCTGGAATACATAAATCTTATAGACAATACCTGCACCGACAAGCAGAAAATACAGGAATTTTACGCCGATACGGCTGACAGGAGGTAAACATGGCATACGACCTTAAGGAGATCAATTTCAGAACTATTTCAGACCCCAAGGGCTTTGTGCAGGAGGGTGAAGCCCGCTATGACGCCAATGTTGCAAAAGCGGCGGAGCTTATAGCCGAAAACAGCAAGCAGAGCCCCATTGTGCTTCTGTCCGGGCCCTCCGGCTCCGGCAAGACCACCACCTCCATGAAGGTGGCGGAGGCTCTGAACAAAATGGGCATAGGCACACATTATGTGGCAATGGACGATTACTTCAAGACCATAGACCCCAATACCACCCCCCGTACCCCCGAGGGTGACTACGACCTTGAGTCTCCACTGTGCATGGATCTGGAGCTTATGAACCGGCATTTTGACATGCTCAAGCGGGGCGAGCGCATATTCATACCCAAGTATGAGTTTTCCCGCAAGATGAGAAGTCAGGACCCCTCAAAGTCCCTGAAGCTGGGCAAGGACGAGGTGGTTATCTTTGAAGGCATACACGCCCTTAACGATATAATAACCGAAAGCCATCCCGACGCCTTCAAGCTCTATATCTCCGCCAGAAGCGATGTGGAATTTGAGGGTAAGCTGGTTTTCAAGCGTACATGGTTCCGCCTTGTGCGCCGCAGCGTCCGCGACCACAATTTCCGCGGCGCTCCCGTGGCCGAGACCATGTCCATGTGGGCAAATGTCCGCCGGGGCGAAAAGCTCTATATCTCCCCCTATAAGGACAAGGCAAACTTCCAGTTTGACACCTCCTTCCCCCACGAGCTTGCAGTGTTCAACCGTCTGGCAACAAAGCTCTTCAGCCAGGTGCCCGAGGGTATAGAGCGCTTCGACGAGCTTCGTGAGGTGCTGCCCGCCTTGCAGCTTTTCGGTGAGATAGACGAGCAGCTCGTCTCCTCCGACGCCCTGCTGCGTGAGTTCATAGGCGGCGGAGTGTATCAGTACTGAGCGTAAAAAATCCGCGTAAAGTGAAAAATACTTATTGACAAATCGAAAAATATGGGTATAATAGGCTTTGCGTTTAGCGGGTTTGTGTAATGGTAGCACACCGGACTCTGACTCCGTTTGTGAGGGTTCGAATCCTTCACCCGCTGCCAAACAAAACAGTCCACCCCAAAGGGTGGGCTGTTTTGCTTTTGTAATGTACGGCGGGATTCGAAGCCTCACAAAAATTTTAATCGCGTCGCGCAGCGCCGAAGGCGCAGAGGGTTCGAATCCTTCACCCGCTGCCAAACAAAACAGTCCACCCAAAGGGTGGGCTGTTTTGCTTTATGCTTTGCAGCGGAGCTTTATATCACAGCTCCAGCACATGCCTTTCGTAGGCGTTTATTACCCTTGTACTGCCGTAGCTTGTCTCACGGATGATGGAGCTGCCGTAATTCATGTGCACATGTCCGTGAACCAGACAGGCGGGCTTATACCTGTCCATAAAATCCAGAAAGCATTCAAAGCCCCGGTGAGCATAGTCGTCGGCATCGCCGCAGCCTCTTGCCGGAGCATGAGTAAGAAGAATATCCACGCCGCCGGCTCTGCGTATCTGAGCGGCGGCCTTTTTCAGCCGTCTTTCCATTTGCCGCTCGGTATACTGATGTTCCCTGCCGCCGTAAAAGGCGCTGCCGCCCATGCCCAGAATGCGAAGCCCCTTTACGGTGACCAGCTTATCCTCCACACAGTCGCAGCCCTCCGGCGGGGCTGACTTGTAGCGCAGGTCGTGATTGCCGTGAACATATAGCAGAGGCGCCCTTCCCATAGTCACAAGAAAGCTCAGATATTCCGGCTTAAGGTCGCCGCAGGAGAGCATAAGGTCATAATCCCTCAGCATCCCCGGCCTGTAATGATCCCAGAGATAGGGGCACTCCTTATCGGAAAGTAAAAGCAGTTTCACAGCATCTGCCCCTCCTTTTCCGGGGGAAGACTGTCCCTGTATATGCCCAGGAGCCGCACAAGCGGCTGGGACATGGGCAAAAGCTCCTCAAAGGAGGGTATGCTGCCCTTAACATTTTCACACAGCCAGTCCATGTTGAGAATTTCTTCGGGGCTGAAAAGCCGGCTGCCGTCGCTGATTTCTCTGCCGCTCTGGTCGATGAGCCTGCGCTCGAAGGGGGAGAGACCGCCGTGAATTATGCTGCTTCTCAAGGTTTCCGCAAGCTGGCGCACACCCTGAGGCAGCTCGTCTGCAAAGCGCATGTTCACAACGCCGCTTCTCATGCCCCACCAGTAGTTTATGGCCTGATGTGCCTCGTGACCGGACTTTTCGTCCAGCGTTCCCGCCTGAATGCCCTTTACGACCTTTACATAGAAGTCGCCCCAGTTCCAGTAGGGGGAGGCCAGAGGCTGCATGCTTCCGTCGGGCAGAAGGCGGCTGAGCCCCCAGCTTGCCTGAGGCCGCTCGGCATAGGGAATATCCCGGTTGGATATAAGCTCCACGCCCTCAGAGATAAGAGCGGCTATGGGGTCAGGCTCGGTGCAGGACCAGTGAAGGCGTATTTTTGCCTCGGGATTTGTCATCTGAGCGCCAAGGGCAAAGGCGTTGATGCCGGCGCAGACGCCGAAAATGGGACTGCTGGCCACATAGCCTATATCATTGCTTTTTGACATGGCTCCCGCTATGGCACCGGAGATGAATTTGCCCTCGTAAATGCGGCAGTAATAGCTTCGCACACCCGGGTAGGGCATGGATACCGAGCAGTTGAAAATATGCAGCCCCTTGTGCCTGGCCGCCGCCTTGCGGCAGGCAAGGATGAGACGGGCCGTGGTGGTGAAGATGAGCTTTGCACCGTCTGAAATGGCCTGCTCCATGGCAGCGTCCGCATCCAGCTTCCCGGAAAGATTGTAGCTTCTTATGCTTACGGTCTCGCTAAGCTGCTCCTCAAGCTGCTGGCGGCCTATGTCGTGAGCCATGACCCAATGGCTTTTCTCCGGGGAGCATTCGTTTATAAAAGCGATATTCAGCTTTGGCTGAGAGAAAACCGCACCGTAAAGCCTGCTGAGCACGCCCTTCTGCGCCTCCTCAGCCTCGGTGTTGACAGCGATGGGCTTGTCGTTTTCCTTTGCATAGACCTCGCTGAGTATACCCGGCAGGGCGCGGCTTATCTCGTCCTGGCTCATGTCCCTGAGCGCATCAATGGAATAGACCTGAAGCCAGACCAGCATGGTCTCGGAAACGCCTACGGTGCTTACCCGTGAATAGCGCTTTTCCAGCAGGGTGCGCAGGGTGTAAAAGGCGGAGAGAAAGCGCCTGCGCTCATCCTCCGTCCACACATGCTCAGCCTCAAAGCCCAGCGCCGCCTGTAGCTTTGCAAAAGCCCCCGGGCGGGAGAAATACACCTGATAAAGCCCGCTGAGCCTGTGAAACTGCATGAATTCATAATATATCCTTACGCCATGCTCATCGCTTTCCTTTGGGATCACGCGCTTTACATAGCCGGGGATGGTGGGGTTGTTGAAGCTCTTGAGAACGCTTACACGCTTGTGCCCCTCCTGCACATAAAAACGCCCCATGTACTCATAGCAGGATATGGGCTCGCGTATGCCCTCGTCGCTGAGATGGGCGGCGCACAGAGCCTCCCACTTGGCTGAGAACTCGGTTTTCTGCGGCAGCAGCGGCATGAAATTTGCTGCAAAGGCATTTTTCCTGCCGCCGCTTTTGGTTCCACATATAAGCTCAGATGGGATGTTTACAAGCCCTATGCTCACAACCCCCGCCACGGTGCTCTCATCCAGTATCTCGTCAAGCACCTGAGGGTAGGGGTACATGCCCCGGGCAACACAGTCCCGGTAATTTTTCTGTCCGGCCTTAAGAGCCAGAGCGTATTGTTCAACAGAATCCTGAAGTGACATTTAAAGTTCCTTTCATTAGCCCAAGGCCACATCCAGAAGCATCATCAGCGAAAAGCCCGCAACAATGCCCATTGTGGCAAGGTAAGGGAATTTATCCCGGCGGCGCTGGCATTCCGGGATAAGCTCGTGGACGGCCACAAGTATCATTGCCCCCGCCGCAAAGGACAGGGCAAAGGGCAAAAGCCTTTGCGTGTGCAGCACAAGCACAGCCCCTGCCACGCCTGCCAAAGGCTCCACCATGGCAGAGGCCTGCCCCAGAAGAAAGCTCCTTTTCCGGCTCAGTCCGTCACGGCGCAGCGGCAGGGATACTGCCGCCCCCTCCGGGAAGTTTTGCAGCGCAATGCCAACAGCCACACCGATTGCGGCCATAAGCGCCTCGTCTGAATATCCGCCTGCACCCAGAGCACCGAAGGCCACGCCAACGGCGAGCCCCTCGGGTATGTTGTGCAGCGTTATGGAAAGTATCAAAAGAAAATGCCGCCTGCCTCCCTCGTCGCAGGGCAGGGCGTTTTGCCGCCGGGCAAGGGAAACCGCCTTGTCTGCCGCCCACATGAAGGCTGCGCCGCATATAAAGCCGGGCGTGGCAATCAGCCATGGCGCTGCGCCCAGCTCTGAGGCAAGCTCAATGGCAGGCTGCAAAAGCGACCAGAAGCTGGCCGCTATCATCACCCCGGCGGCAAAGCCCAGCAGCAGGTCAAGCTGCATCTGCCGGGGATTTTTGAAAAACAAAACAACAGCGGCGCCAAGCGCAGTCACAAACCATGTAAAGAGTGTGGCGCAAAGCGCCATTGCTACCGTGCTGTACATAATATCACCCGCATTATTCTATGCGGGTGGGTGCGTCCCTGTCAGTCAACCTCCCAGGGCAGCTCAACATACTCCGGCTCGTAGCCCAGAGCGGGGAGGATTTTAGCTGTAAGCTCAGAGGTTCTGAACTTAAGGGTGGAGCTGTTTATACAGGGATGACAGCCGAAATACTCCTCGTTTAAAAGGTCGCGGTCAATGATAAGATGCAGTTTTTTGCCTTTGTCGTTCATAAGCCCCAGAACACTGACGGAGCCGGGGCTGAGGCCAAGGTGCTCCAGCATCTGCTCAGCGCTTGCAAAGCTGAGACGGGCAGTGCCTATCTGCTTTGACAGCAGCTTGGTTTTAAAGGGCTTGTCACCGGGCATGAGCAGCAGATAAAGCTCCGTCATCTGGCGGTTTGTCAGCAGCAGGTTTTTGCAGATGCCGCAAAGCAGCACCTTTTCCACCTGATGGCAGATCTCTATTGTGTCGGCGTGCTCGTGGTCGGCGCGGAAGTATTCCACGCCCAGACCGTCAAGCAGCTCGTAGCACTTATCCTCAAGCTCGCTTCGCGCTTCGCCGGGGCGGCCTTTATAAAGTATGGGGTCTATATACATATTATTACCTCTTGTTGCTCTTTCTCCATATACGCTGAGCCTCTGCCGCGGCAATCAGCTCATCCTTAAAGTCATCATGGGCGACGGATATAAGCGCCTCCGCCCGCTGCCATGTGCTTAAGCCCGCAAGACTTACCGCGCCGTTTTCCGTTACGATGTAATAGGCCTGAGAGCGGGGGGTGGTGATAATATCGCCGGAAAAGCGGGGTACAATGCGGCTATGCCGCGCTCCGGCCCTGTCGGTATAGGTGGAGCTCATGCACAGAAAGGCCTTGCCGCCGGGAGCGGCGGTAGCGCCCGTTACAAAGTCAAGCTGCCCGCCGGTGCCGCTTATCTGCCGTATGCCTGAGCTTTCGGAGCCTACCTGACCGTAAAGGTCTGTGTTAAGGCAGCTGTTTATGGATACAAAATTTTCCATCCTTGAGATAATGGCGGGGTCGTTCACATAGCTGAGGGGGTAGCCGGCAATGCCCGGGTTATCGTCCAGCCAGCGGTAAAGCTCCTGAGAGCCGATGGCAAGACCCAGAACGCCCCGGCCCCGGTGCAGGCTCTTGCTGCGGTTTGTCAGCTTGCCTGCCTTGAACATGCTCAGGTAGCCGTCGGAGCAAAGCTCCGTGTGCATGCCAAGGTCCTTAAGCTCACTTTCGGCAATGAGCTTGCCCAGCGCGGTGGGGGTCGCACCTATGCCAAGCTGAACGGTGGCGCCGTCCACAATGTGGGGGAAGATGTGCTCTGCTATCATGGCGTCCTCCGGGCTCGGCTCCGGGGAGCTCATCTCCCAGAGAGGGCGGCAGCCCGCCTCAACCACACAGTCAACCTCCGATATGTGCACGCACTCGTCCTCACCGCCGCGGATGCGGGGCAGAGCCTCGTTAACCTCAAGTATGACGGTGTCCGCCTTGTCGATTATTGCCTTGCCCACGCCAAGAGCGCAGGAGAGATTAAAATAACCGTGCCTGTCCATGGGGGAGACGCTTATCATTGCCACATTCACGGTGAGATGCTCGCGGTAGTACCAGCCCAGGTTCCTGAAAAGCATGGGCGTAAAGAAGGCGCGTCCCTTGTCGCACAGCCTGCGCTCATAGGAGGAGCAGTGCCATGTGTTGTAGGTAAAATGCAGACCCTCCGGGTCACATTCCGCCACGGCAATGGGGCCGGGCAGAAGATTGCCCCTGACCTTCACATCAAACAGCTCGTCCCGCCTTGCGGCAAGAGCCGCGTCCAGAGAGGCGGGATAGCCGTTGTTTGAGCTGTAATCCACCCAGTCGCCGCTTTTTACAAGCCGCACCGCCTCATCCGCCGTGCGCAGCTTATTTTTATATTCATTCAAGTAGTTCATAACATCACCCGGCTAATTATACCACGCCCGGACGGAGCGGGCAACAGCCCCGCTTGTATTTGATGCCGTCCTGTGCTAAATTAGAGTGGAAAAGGGGCTTTGTTATGGAGATAAAGACATTGAAGCTGGCTTCCGCAAGGGAGCTTGATATAGTAAAAACCTTTGAATGCGGCCAGTGCTTTCGCTGGAATGCCGACGAAAAGGGCGTATATACAGGTGTTGCGGGAGGCCATGCCGCAAAGCTGTGGCAGCAGGAGGGGGAGGTTTACATACGCTCCGCCGCAGATGAGAGCTTCTGGCGGGAATACTTTGACCTTGAACGGGATTATGAGAGCATAAGCCGGGCCTTTCAGGGCGGGGAGTATCTGGATGAGTGCATAAACTACGGCCTTGGCATACGCATACTGCGGCAGGAGCCATGGGAGGCGCTGTGCTCGTTTATCATCTCTCAGTGCAACAATATAAGCCGCATAAAGGGAATTGTGGAGAGGCTGTGCAGCCTTTACGGTGAGCAGACCGAGCTGGAGGGACAGCGGTTTTACACATTTCCCGGGCCGGAGAAGCTGGCCTTTCTTGATGCGGAGGCTTTGGCGCCTCTGCGCTGCGGCTACCGGGCGCCGTATATAATAAACGCCGCAAGGGCGGTTTTTTCCGGGGAGCTGGATTTGCAGTCGCTTATCCGGGCTGACAGCCTCAGCGCCAAAAAAGCGCTTATGTCCATCCGGGGTATAGGGGAAAAGGTGGCAAACTGCGTTGTGCTTTTCGGCCTTTACCATATGGAGGCATTTCCCATAGATGTGTGGATACGCCGTGCCCTCAAGGAGAATTTCCCCCCGGATTTTGACCCGGACACTTTGGGAGACTACGCCGGACTTGCCCAGCAGTACATATTTTACTACGCCCGCAGCATGGGACGGGAAAAATAGAAAAAGCATATTGACAAAGGCAAAAATTTTGGTAGAATAGCGGAAATACTTGAAAATGGGGGTTATTTCATATGGAGCTTTACAATTCCTACGCTCACCGCTTTGTCGGTGAAGGCCTGACCTTTGACGATGTTCTGCTTGTTCCCGCAGAGAGTAATGTTCTTCCCGCAGATGTTGACCTGAGCACCAGACTTACCAACAAGGTAAAGCTGAATGTGCCCGTTATGAGCGCTGCCATGGATACCGTTACCGAGTACCGTATGGCCATTGCCGTTGCCCGTGAAGGCGGCATCGGTGTTATCCACAAGAATATGAGCATTGACCAGCAGGCCGAGCAGGTGGACATGGTAAAGCGCAGTGAAAACGGCGTTATAACCAACCCCTTCTTCCTTCACTCCGGCGACACGCTGGGCGATGCAGATGCTCTTATGGGGAAGTTCCGTATCTCCGGCGTTCCTATTGTTGACGAGCAGGGCAAGCTCATAGGCATTATCACCAACCGTGACATGAAGTTTGAAAGCGACATGAGCCGCCGCATTGACGAGGTCATGACCAGCAAGAACCTTGTCACCGGTCTTGAGGGCACCACTCTGGACGAGGCCAAGGCCATCCTCCAGAAAAACCGTATCGAGAAGCTGCCCATTGTTGACGCAAATTTCAAGCTCAAGGGGCTTATCACCATAAAGGACATTGAGAAGGTTCTCAAGTATCCCAATTCCGCCAAGGACTCCGTTGGCAGACTGCTCTGCGCCGCAGCCATAGGCGCCACCGCAGATGTGCTTGACAGAGCGGGCGCTCTTATTGACGCAGGCGTTGATGTGCTGGTGCTGGACAGCGCCCACGGTCACTCCCAGAACATTATGCGTTCCGTGGCAAAGGTCAAGGAGCGCTTCCCCGAAATTCAGCTTGTTGCAGGTAATGTTGCCACCGCAGAGGCGGTCGAGGCTCTGGCAAAGGCCGGCGCCGACTGCGTCAAGGTGGGTATCGGCCCCGGCTCCATCTGCACCACCCGCGTGGTGGCCGGTATCGGCGTGCCTCAGATAAGCGCAATTCTTGCCTGCAGCGAGATGGCCGAAAAGTACGGCATCCCCACCATTGCAGACGGCGGCATCAAGTACTCCGGCGATATTGCCAAGGCCATTGCCGCCGGCGGCAATGTGGTCATGATGGGCTCCATGCTTGCCGGCTGTGAGGAGGCTCCCGGCGAGAGCGAGGTATTCCAGGGCCGTCAGTTCAAGGTCTACCGCGGCATGGGCAGCCTCGGCGCAATGCAGAAGGGCAGCAAGGACAGATACTTCCAGCAGAACAACAAGAAGCTGGTTCCCGAAGGCGTTGAAGGCCGTGTGCCTTACCGCGGACCCGCTTCCGAGATCGTTTACCAGATGATGGGCGGTCTTCGCTCCGGTATGGGTTACTGCGGGGCTCACAATATTGAGGAGCTTCGCACAGAAAGCCAGTTTGTCCGCATCACCTCTGCCGGCCTCAAGGAGAGCCACCCCCACGATATCTACATCACCAAGGAAGCTCCCAACTACACCATGAATCCCTGATATTGCATAAGAAACCCACCCCCTGACGGGGGTGCTTTTTTTGCGGGCGGCTGATAGCCGCCCCTACGACGCGTGATGTGGGATTGCCCGCACGGGCGGGCGCTGGGGCAGAGAGCCCTTAGGCCACCT
>JAZNUQ010000090.1:0-29587 GCA_045592365.1 Candidatus Limivicinus sp.
GCAGTTTTTTCGGAGCAGATTTTCGTTCAGACGAGGCATTGACCGCAGGCAATACTTGCCGTATTGGCAAGGGCAATAACAAAGTATGGGCGGAAATCTGCCCGAATAAAACCGATACGGGTTCGACTCCCGTCAGGCTACGATAGATATAGAGGTGACACGCCGTGATGTACTTTACAGCAGATACCCATTTTGGGCATACAAATATTCTGAAGCTGTGCCGCCGCCCCTTTGAGACAATTGAAGAAATGAACGAAGACCTGATCGCCAGGTGGAACAGCAGGGTCACGGGAGCAGACAGCATATATATTGTGGGCGATATGTTTTACCGCTGTGACGATGCGGAGGCTATTCTCAAACGCCTGCACGGAAAAAAGCACCTGGTCATAGGCAATCACGACAGCTCGTGGATGGACAGGGTGGATTTGAGCAGATATTTTGCTCAGGTCTGCGATTTGAAGGTGACCACCAACGGCAGATATGCCCTTACGCTTTGCCACTATCCGCTGCTGACATGGAAGCGGGAGGAAAAGTCCTACATGATACACGGACACATTCACGCCAATACCGACGATGACTTTTTCCCCCTGATTTGTAAGCGTGACAGACTGCTTAACGCCGGGGTCGATGTAAACGGCTATGCGCCGGTGAGCTTTGATGAGCTGCTGGAGAATAACCGGCGCTTCAAAAGCGAATACGCAGAGAAAATGGCGGCACAGGAAGAAGGAGAACGCTGAAATGGAAAAGCTCTACTCTACTCAAATCGCAAGCGCCTCAGGCAATAAGGAAATTACGGTTTCCTGCTGCGATGTAACGAAGCTGGAGGATGTGGATATACTTGTCACCTCCGCCTTTGTAAACTCATACGAGCCGACGCCGCGCACACTTTTTGAGGCGCTGCAGAATATGGGCATAAGCGTATACGCCCTTAACAAGAATCCGGAGATAGACCTGAGAGTGCCATGCCGCACATGGCTTTCCCGGGATACCTGTTCAGGCAGTATACGCAGGATAGGCTGCGTTGAATTTGTCAGCTACGGATGGGACTATGACGGAGCCGATGTTGACCAGGCCATGATAAACTCGATACGCGCCTTTTTCAGAATGCTGGATATTGCGGCGATTTACGGCGTGAAAATGGAGACGGTGGCCCTGCCGCTTTTGGGAAGCGGAAACCAAAGGCTACCGGCACAGCTTATGATAGTTCCGCTGCTTAACGAGTGCCTGAGCTTTCTCAAGAGAAACAGCGAGGTCAAAAAAATATGCTTTTTTGAGAGACGAGAGGAAAAGGCGAGACTGATTTCCGACTATGTTCAAAAATCGCTCAGCGTCCGCGCCCAAAGCCCAGAGGCGGAGCCGGTGGAGGAAAGCAGCAGACCCATGGCTTTTATCAGCTATTCCTCGGAGGACAGAAACATTGCCGATAACCTGTGCTGCAAGCTGGAAAGCAAGGGCATACGGGTCTGGTATGCGCCGCGGAATGTAAAGGGCGCCTATGCAGAGGCAATTACCGAAGCCATCGACGGCTGCACGCATTTTATAGTAATTCTCAGCGAAAACAGTATGAAGTCCCAGCATGTTCTCAACGAGATAGACCTGGCCTTCCAAAAGCTGCCGCTGAACATTAAGTTTAAGCCCCTGCGGATCGATGCAAGCGGCTTTTCCCCGGCGTTTAAGTACTATTTGTCCAGACAGCACTGGATGGATGCCATTGTCCCGCCGCTGGAGGAGCGCCTGAACGAGTTTGTAAACAGTGTTCTGGCCGATGTCTGACAGTCGGTGAAGGCTGCGCCGAAATAATATGTCCGTAAGGGATAGAGAGGTAAAATACCATGAGAAAGAGACCCGTTTTATTATTAGCCATAATAACAGTTTTTATTTCAACCTATGTAATCAGCACCTGCTACATGGATTACCAATACATATCGACAATCGTTGCAACGGTTGTTGCTGCGATGGGCATTCTGGGGGTCTGCGTCCAATTGAAAAGGGACGCCAACATCAAAGAGGCGGAATTTGTTACCGACTATAACTTTACATTTTTGACCACCGACAAATTTACCGAAATGGAAAAGAGGCTGGAGCGTGCCAGAAAGACCGGAGAGCCCCTTGACCTTGCGGAGGATGACCGCCAGAACCTGATTGACTATCTTGTGTACCTGGAATCCTTTGCTCCCTTGGTGCTGAACAATATGGTGCGCTTAAGCATTGTTGACGACTTGTTTGGCTACCGGTATTTTTTGGCTGTAAACAACAAAGAGGTACAGGAATTTGAGCTGTTCCCGGAGGCTGAATATTACCGGGGCTGCTTTAAGGTTTATTCCAGATGGAAAAAGCACCGGAAAGACCGTGGCCTGATAATTCCGCTGGAGGAAAACAGCCTGGATATTTGGGAAAAATTTTCCGTTTATGCCAAGTGACTGCGTAAACACAAATAATAAGGGTATCGGCGGAGTGAGCTTCACTCCGCCGCTGGATTTGTTTTATATTTTTTCCTCCCACTGGGCTTCCTTGAAACCCAGGAGGACAAGGTCATCGGAGACGAGAAGGGGGCGCTTTACCAGCATGCCGTCGGAGGCCAGCAGCGCCAGCATTTCATCCTCACTCATACCGGGCAGCTTATCCTTAAGCCCCATGGACTTATACAGCAGCCCGCTGGTGTTGAAAAACTTACGCATAGGCATGCCGCTTATGCTCTGCCAGCGGGCAAGCTCCGCGGCGCTGGGATTTTGGGCTTTAATGTCACGAAGCTCATAGGCGACGCCCTTATCATCCAGATATTTCTTCGCCTTCATGCAGGTGCTGCACTTGGGGTAGCAGATGAAATTAAACATTTTTTTATCCTTTCCTGTTTATAAAACAGGGAGCAGCCTTCGCTGCTCCCTGAGGGTAGATCATATAACGGAATTGAAGGCCTCGATAAGCTGTTCAAAATACTGGGCATACAGCTCCAGATGATAGCGTCCGTCCAGCACGGAGAAAATGCGCGCCATATCCGCTCCGGTCACAAGACCCACGCCGATGCTCACGGTGCCGATAAGAACCGCTATAAGCACGATAACGCCGATTATAAGCCATCCTTTTCTCATGCTGCGGCCACCTCCTTATAGCACCATTTGCCGCCCAGCCCGATAAGGCCGCGGATAAGTCCAACCATTGCGCCGCCGATAAGCCACACAAAGAGCCACAGCAGCAAAAGACCCAGAGCCAGGACGATGATGGCAACGCCTGCCACCACCAGTATATCCGCAAACACCGTAAAGCCGCCGAAGGATGCGGTGATGAGCATAATGCCCGCCGCTGCGGTAATGACTGCGGCGCCCAGAACCAGGAAGGTGAGGGCAAGAAGCAAAACCATGCCGATAAGACCCAGAGGCACGGCAAAAAGTATGTACAAAATGAGAAGTCCCACGCGGGCCTTGCGGACGGTGGCGGGAGCTGCGGCTATGGGGGCCTCATAAACAGCCTCCTCGGGCTCGGCAGAAAACTCAGCCATCATCTGCTGCTGGCCCTGCTCCTGCTCGGCTATGGGCTCCTCCTGCACTGCGGGCAGCTCCTCGGGTATGGGAAGCTCCTCCACAGGGGCAGGCTCCTCCTGAGCGGGCTCCTCCGCGGGTGCGGGTTCTTCCTCGGCCACGGCAGGCTCCTGTACGGGCAGGGGGACATACATATCGGGTATGCTTATGTCGGGAATGTCAATGGGGATGAAGCCCTCCACATCATCCAGAGGAGAATGCTCCTCCTCAAATACGGGAAGCTCCTCCATGGAGGCAGCCTCCTCCACGGGGACAGTCTCCTCCGTGGCGGCCTCTGCGGGAGCGTCGGGCTCTGCGCTGACAGCCTCCTCCTCAAAAAGGGAGAACTGATCCTCAAGCACTGCTCTGGGTGCGGGGGTATATCCGCCGGGCAGGTCCTGAGCTATACGGTCAATGACAAGCACGAACTGGGGCACATCGCCGTCGTCCGGCTGTGCGCCCTCTCTGGGCTGGGCGTTGACCTGCAGCTTACGCTCCTTGGCGTCGTAGGCGCGGGCAATAAGCACCGCCTGACGGGTGGGGGAAAGGAGCTTTTGTATAAGCGCCTGCTCGTCCTCTACGCGGTCAAACATGGCGTTGTACATTGCAAGAGCTCTCTGCCTGTCCTCCTCATACATGAAGGTCAGCAGCTTACCGAGCTCTGCCAGAAACTTTTGTCTGTTAATATCTGTCACCTCCGGGTGTACAATCGTAGCTATTATAGTAAAAAAAGCGCCACAGGTCAAGACAATTCGTGAAAACTGACCTCCCTTTTACCTTTTGGACTGATTTGGGATATAAAGAACTTCCCTCCGTCAAAATAACGGAGGGAAGTATATTAACAGAACACAACCGTTCGATAAATTGGAATTTGTTATTTTTTCTTTTTCCTCTGAATATCAGCTAAGAAATACCGAACAAATACAATCCCTAACAGGACAATGATTCCTTCCAGAACATAAAACAATCCTAATTCAGCTGTTCCATAACTTGCTGTGGGCGCTCCGTCAACAGAATAGTCCCCTAAGATGGTTGTAAGATCAGCATCCGGTATTTCAGCAGAGTTCCGGTAGTATTTCGTATGGAATGGGGCAATTATAACATCGTCGGCAATTTCTGTGAAATTCAAGAACGGTGACCCATGATAGTCGATCTTACAAATCACCTCGGAATCATCGACAGTCTGATTTTTACCGCTTTCGTATTTCACCCCGCAAATACCATAGGAATCGATCTCAGGAAGATCATTTACGCAATATGTGACACAGTATTTTGTCCCTTCGGCGGTGACTGTCGTTGCATTGACCCAGCGATAGTTGGAATCATCACAGCTAATAAATCGATAGTTCCCGAATATGCCCTTCTCAAGGCAAGCAAGTCCGCATGCGCCGGGATATTCATTTTCTTCGTAGAGAACATACAAACGGTTTCCAATGACCTGTCTCTCTAAAATATCCACCGAAACTTCATCATTGAAATGGTATTCATTGATTGCCTGCTCCAAGTCGGCCGTAGACTCTACAGATACATTGAATTCATAACTATATAATCCCACAACACATACAAGTGTTATGACAACAGATAGAATGGCTCCGACAATTTTACGAATGGCTTTCTTGCTGTCCACAAGAGAAACAATATTTTGTGCCATAACAGTCACCTGTTTTTTAGAAACACTGCCTCCTTCAATGCGTTCTGCTTCCAGTAATTCTGCCATATTGATACCCAACACTTTACAAATGTCCGGAAGTAATGAATAGTCAGGCATCGTCTTTCCCGTTTCCCAACGCGAAATAGACTTCTGGCTTACACCAAGCGCCTCGGCAAGTTGCTCCTGCGTTAGTCCGCTTTCTTTACGAATATCTCGAATGAAAGCACCTATTTTTTCCTGATTCATATACTCAACCTCCTTTACTATTTGCTCGTATTTTAATCCAGAAGGCCCAAAATGCACAGGACATTAAGTGAGTATCCGATTATTATGCAGATAAATTCTTATTTATGGTTCAGTTTACTCTATCATATTTTTCGGCCTGCATCAATACTTAGTGAAACTGCCAAAAATGTAACCCGTCAGTCCAAAAGTAAATTGGGACAAACTGACATAGCTGTTGACAATGGCGGCGCGGGAATATAAAATAGTAGAGCTTGTCTGAAAGACGGGCCTATTACGGCGGGGCAAGGGCCCTGGCGAAAAAAGGAGATTTATTATTATGGCAAAAGAGAAAAAGGTTGAACAGATAACCGATATGGAGGTAGACTTTGCCCAGTGGTTCACCGATGTGTGCACCAAGGCTGAGCTGGTGGACTATTCCGGCGTCAAGGGCTGCTTCATCCTGCGTCCCTACGGCTACGCCATCTGGGAGAACATCCAGAAGGAGCTTGACGGCATGTTCAAGCGCGACGGTCACGAGAATGTGTCCATGCCCATGCTGATACCCGAAAGCCTGCTGCAGAAGGAGAAGGACCATGTTCAGGGCTTTGCCCCGGAATGCGCATGGGTCACAGTAGGCGGCAGCGAGCCTCTGCAGGAGAGACTGTGCATCCGTCCCACCTCCGAGACACTGTTCTGCGACCACTGGAGCCATATCGTTCATTCATGGCGCGACCTGCCCATGCTTTACAATCAGTGGTGCTCCGTCATGCGCTGGGAAAAGACCACCCGTCCCTTCCTGCGCGGCAGAGAGTTTTTGTGGCAGGAGGGTCACACCCTTCATGCAACCGAGGCCGAGGCAAGGGAGGAAACCCTGCAGCAGCTTGAGGTTTACGCAGACCTGTGCGAAAACTATCTGGCAATGCCTGTTATCCGCGGCAACAAGACCGACAAGGAAAAGTTTGCAGGCGCTGTGAACACCTACACCATCGAGTGCATGATGCACGACCGCAAGGCTCTCCAGTCCGGCACCAGCCACTACTTCGGCGACGGCTTTGCAAGACAGTTTGACATTACCTTTACCGATAAGGACAATCAGCAGAAGTACCCCTTCCAGACCTCCTGGGGCATGTCCACCCGCATCATCGGCGGCATTATTATGACCCACGGTGACAATAACGGTCTGGTGCTGCCTCCCCGCATCGCTCCCGTGCAGGTGGTGGTTGTGCCGGTTGCACAGCACAAGAGCGGCGTCAAGGAGAAGGCACAGGAGCTCTACGAGGCCCTCAAGGCAGCGGGTCTGCGCGTGAAGATAGACACCAGCGACAACAGTCTGGGCTGGAAGTGCGCCCAGTACGAGATGAAGGGCGTACCCCTTCGCGTGGAGATCGGCCCCAAGGATATGGAAAAGGGCGTGTGCATGGCGGTATGCCGTCACAACGGTGAGAAGAACGAGGTTGCACTCTCTGAGCTTACTCAGCGTATACCGGAGCTTCTGGACGAGGTTCAGAAGGGTCTTTACGCCAAGGCAAAGAAGAACCTTGACGAGCACACCTACGCGGCCTACTCTCTGGAGGAGGCAAAGGAGCTTCAGCAGACCAAGGGCGGCTTCATAAAGACCATGTGGTGCGGCGAGCTTCAGTGCGAGCTGGACATGAAGGAAAAGGCCGGTATGTCCTCCCGCTGCATACCCTTTGAGCAGGAGGAGCTGGGCGAAAGCTGCGCCTGCTGCGGCAAGAAGGCAAAGCACATGATATACTGGGGCATAGCATACTGATAAAATTTTACCGCCGGGGAGCCTCCCCGGCGGTTTTTCATTGATGGGCAGCGGATAAGTGGTATAAAATTGAAAAAGCCAAAAAGAGCAAAACAATGGCAGAGCTGAGCTTTAACTGCCTTGAGCAGGTTTTCAAAAAGGGCGAATGCCCCAACTGCGGCTATGATCCCGCCTCGGATGAGGGCAAATACCCGGCGGCGCTTAAAAGCGGCACCATACTCAACGGACGCTTTGTTTTATATGTTGTATATAAATTGTGAATTATACCGCTGCCGGCGGGTGAAACTATTGACATTGGCAGCCTTTGGTGGTATATTAGCACTCGAAGAACAAGAGTGCCAACAGTCTCGAAGGGAGAGTGCTAAGGCTCCCGGCGGAGGTAAGGAAATGGCTATAAGCGAGAGAAAAAAGAAAATACTCGCCGCGGTGGTGGATGAATACATCAAAACCGCAGAGCCTGTGGGCAGCAAGGCCATCGCCCAGAAGGCGGGACTTGGCTGCTCGGCGGCAACCATACGAAACGAGCTGGCGGAGCTGGTGAACCTGGGCTATCTTGAGCAGCCCCACACCTCGGCCGGGCGCGTTCCCACCCCCACCGGCTACCGCATGTATGTCAACGAGCTGATGGAAAAGCAGAAGCTGAGCCTTGAGGAATCGGAGGATATTAACCGCCGCCTTAATGACAGGCTGCGCCAGCTTGACGACGCCATAAGCGATGTGAGCAGGCTTGCCTCTCAGCTTACCAATTACCCGGCGCTGGCACTGACCGCCATAAGCGCGGTGACGATAAAGCGCTTTGACCTTATATATGTGGACGCAAACACCTTTATTATAGTGGTGATGCTGTCCAACAACAGCGTGAAGAACAAGCTGGTGCATCTGCCGGTATCCGTTGACCAGAAAATGGTGCAGAAGCTGTCGGCTCTGTTCAATGCGGGCTTTACCAACATCTCCGAGGAGCAGGTGACGCCGCTGCTGATAAGCTCAACGGAGCGGGCGGCGGACGATACCATGGGGCTGACAGCGGTTATCGCGGCCTTTGCCATTGAGGTGCTCAGCGAGGCGGCAAGCCCCTCGGCCTTTGTCACCGGGGAAAACAGGCTTCTTAACCAGCCGGAATTCCGCGACCCGGACAAGGCGCACAGGCTGATGAGCTATCTCTCCGGCGGCGGTTACATTCTGCCCCCCGGCGACGGGCTTGGCGGCAGCGACGAGGTCAGGGTGCTGATAGGGCCGGAAAATGTGGCCGAGGGGCTTAAGGACTCAAGCGTGGTGATAGCAAGCTATGACGCGGGGGACAATACCAGAGGGCTTATCGGCGTGGTTGGCCCCACAAGAATGGACTATTCCGCCGTGGCCGCAAAGCTGAGCTTTCTGGCGGCGGGACTTTCCCGCAGGCTGGGCGGAGGCGACGCGCCCCCGGCAGGCATGCACAACAAGCTGATAATCAAGGGAGACGACATTGATGAGCACAGATAATAAGGATATACAGCAGGAAGAAATCCAGCAGGAAATAAGCTCTGAGGAGCTGCCTCAGAAGGAAGAAAAGGCCCCCAAGAAGGAGAAAAAGGCCAAAAAGACCGAGGAAAAGCCCGCCGAGGAAGCAAAGTCCGAGGTGGTGGAGGTCAAGGTGGCTGACGACCAGTACCTGCGGCTTCTTGCCGAGTATGACAATTTCCGCAAGCGCAGCCAGAAGGAAAAGGACAGCCTTTACGAAACCGTCAAGGCGGACACTACGGCAAAATTCCTGCCGGTGTATGACAATCTGCTCCGGGCGCTCAACCAGCCCACCGAGGATGAGGCCTACCGCAAGGGCGTTGAAATGATAATGAACCAGTTTATCTCCACCCTGGAGAAGCTGGGCGTTACAAAAACAGAAAGCCTTGGTCAGAGCTTCGACCCCCAGCTTCACAATGCGGTGATGCATGTGGACGATGAGACAAAGGGCGAAAACGAAATAGTCGAGGTTTTTCAGGAGGGCTTCAAGCTGGGCGAAAAGGTAATACGCTTCGCCATGGTGAAGGTAGCCAACTGAAACTTAAATAAGTAAACAATTATCTTGAATATACAGGAGGAAACAACAATGAGCAAAATTATAGGCATAGATCTGGGTACCACCAACAGCTGCGTCGCCGTTATGGAAGGCGGCGAGGCCGTAGTTATCGCAAACGCAGAGGGCGCACGCACCACACCTTCCGTGGTTGCCTTTGCAAAGACCGGTGAGCGCATGGTAGGTCAGGTGGCAAAGCGTCAGGCCATCACCAATCCCGACCGTACCATCTCCTCCATCAAGCGTGAGATGGGCTCCAACTACAAGGTCACTGTTGACAACAAGGCATACACCCCTCAGGAGATAAGCGCAATGGTGCTTCAGAAGCTGAAGGCCGACGCCGAGGCATATCTGGGTCAGACCGTCACCAAGGCTGTTATCACCGTTCCCGCATACTTTACCGACGCTCAGCGTCAGGCCACCAAGGACGCAGGCAAGATCGCCGGCCTTGAGGTGGAGCGTATCATCAACGAGCCTACCGCAGCGGCTCTGGCCTACGGTCTGGACAAGGAAGTTGACCAGAAGATAATGGTCTACGACCTGGGCGGCGGCACCTTCGATGTGTCCGTGCTGGAGATAGGCGACGGCGTTATCGAGGTTCTGGCAACCGCAGGCAACAACCGTCTGGGCGGCGACGATTTTGACGCAGCCGTTACCAAGTATCTGGTCGATGAGTTCAAGAAGGCAGAGGGCGTTGACCTCAGCGGCGACAAGGTGGCAATGCAGCGTCTGCGCGAGGCTGCCGAGAAGGCAAAGGTGGAGCTTTCCGGCGTTACCAGCTCCAACATCAATCTCCCCTACATCACCGCTGACGCCACCGGCCCCAAGCATCTGGATGTAACCCTTACCCGCGCAAAGTTCAACGAGCTTACCCACCATCTGGTGGAAAAGACCATGGGTCCCGTAAAGCAGGCTCTGTCCGACTCCGGCCTGCAGCCCCATGAGATAAACAAGGTGCTGCTGGTTGGCGGCTCCAGCCGTATCCCCGCCGTGCAGGAGATGGTCAAGTCTCTGGTGGGCAAGGAAGGCTTCAAGGGCATCAACCCCGACGAGTGTGTTGCTCTGGGCGCAGCCATTCAGGGCGGCGTTCTCAATAAGGAAGTGGGCGGCATCCTGCTGCTGGATGTTACTCCCCTGTCTCTGGGCATTGAAACTCTGGGCGGCGTGTGCACCAGACTTATCGAGCGCAACACCACCATCCCCGTAAAGAAGAGCCAGATATTCTCCACCGCAGCCGACAATCAGACCTCCGTTGAGGTCAATGTCCTCCAGGGCGAGCGCGAAATGGCAGCCTACAACAAGAGCCTGGGCCGCTTCCATCTGGACGGTATTGCTCCCGCCCGCCGCGGCGTGCCTCAGATAGAGGTCAGCTTCGACATCGACGCAAACGGCATCGTCAATGTATCCGCCAAGGACCTTGGCACCGGCAAGGAGCAGCACATCACCATCACCTCCTCCACCAACATGTCCAAGGAGGACATCGAGAAGGCCGTCAAGGAGGCCGAGATGTACGCAGCAGAGGATGCAAAGCGCAAGGAAGAGGTTGATGTACGCAATCAGGGCGACCAGATCGTTTACCAGACCGAAAAGACCCTCAGCGAGATGGGCGACAAGCTGGATGCAGGCGACAAGGCGGAGATAGAGCAGAAGCTCTCTTCCCTCAAGAGCGCTCTCACCGGTACCGACACCGCCTCCATCAAGGCCGCTACCGAGGAGCTTACTCAGGCCTTCTACAAGATAAGCGAGAAGCTCTACCAGGCGGCAGGCGGCGCTCAGGGCGCAGGCTTTGACCCCTCTCAGGCAGGCTGCGACCCCAACTGCGGCAATGACTGCGGTTCTCAGGGCTACTACGATGCCGACTACACCGTGGTAGACGATGACGACAAGACCCGTCCCCTGTAATTTCTCATAAACAGCGGCTTCGGGGTGGGACGGATTTCCGTCCCACGCACATTGCCGTAAAGGGCAATGTCCGGAAACGAGGTACTTATGGCAGAAAAAAGAGACTACTATGAGGTACTTGGCCTTCAAAAGGGCGCAAGCGCCGATGAGATAAAAAAGGCATACAGGAAGCTGGCAAAGGAAAACCACCCTGACCTGCACCCCGGCGACAAGGCCTGTGAGGAGCGCTTCAAGGAGGTCAACGAGGCTTACGAGGTGCTGTCCGACGAGGATAAGCGCGCCAAGTATGACCAGTTCGGTCACGCGGCCTTTGACCCCAACGCAGGCTTCGGCGGCGGTTTTGGCGGCGGCTTCGGCGGCTTTGGCGACATAGGGGACATCTTCGGCAATCTGGGTGATATTTTCGGCTTTGGCGGCGGCTTCGGCGGCTCGGCAAGGGCAAACCCCAATGCACCCCGCCGTGGCGAAAGCATACGCTCCAGCCTGAACATCAGCTTTGAGGAAGCGGCCTTAGGCTGCAAAAAGGACATAAGCGTGGGCCGCGTTGAGCAGTGCCCCGACTGTAAGGGCAACGGCTGCGCCGCCGGCACTACGCCGGAGGTCTGCCCCGACTGTAAGGGCAGCGGCACCGTCCGCACCACTCAGCGCACGCCCTTTGGCATGGCCCAGTCCACCGCGCCCTGCTCCCGCTGCCGTGGAACCGGCAAAATCATCCACCAGCCCTGCTCCACCTGCCGCGGCATGGGCAGCATCCGCCGCCAGCACAAGATAAATGTCACCGTGCCTGCCGGCATAGACGACGGGCAGACCATATCCCTGAGAGAGCAGGGCAATGCCGGAGCAAACGGCGGCCCCAGAGGGGATCTGCTGGTGACCGTGGTGGTTCGTCCCCATGCCCGCTTTGAGCGTGACGGCAACTCCGTGCTCCTTGAGCAGGAGATAAGCTATGCTCAGGCAGCTCTCGGCGCGGAGATAGAGGTGCCCACCCTTGACGGCAAGGTGAAACTGGTGGTGCCCGAGGGCACCCAGACGGATACCACCTTCCGTATGCGGGGCAAGGGCATACCCTACCTGCGGGGCAGCGGCAGAGGCGACCAGTTCGTTACCGTCCGCGTGGCGGTGCCGAAAAACCTCTCATCCTCCCAGAAGGAGCTTTTGCGGCAGTTTGCCGCCTCCATGGGCGAATATGACAGCGGCGAAGGCCGCAGCATCTTCGGCAAAAAGAAGAAATAATCCCGGGGGTATCCCCCGGGATTATTTTTATCAAAGCTCAAATTCTATTTTGTCCAGCGTGGCAGTCAGCTGCCTGCGTGCCTTTTCTATGGCGCTGCGGTCCTGCCCGGAGAGCACACGCTCAAAGTCCATAATTGCTCTGTCTATTTCATGGCGGTGCTCCGGGGCTTGCTCATAAAGCCGCTCCCCCCGCATAAGCTGCAGGCGGTTGGCCTCCTCTTCCCGGGGGTTCTGCTTGAGATGACGGAGCTTTTCAAAGCGTTCCTCAGCCTCGGCCTCGCTTATGCGGCTGTGCTCATTCTGGATTATGACCTTGCGGCGGATGTTGGTGGAGTGTACCCGAATCTCAACCTCCAGCAGGGAGTTTATATCATAGGTATAGGTGATGTCCACCGCCTCCCGTCCCCTTGGGCCGGCAGGCACCGGGACAGACAGCTCGCCCAGCAGCAGATTGTTGTAAGCCATGCGGCTTTCACCCTGCAGCACCTTCACATTGACCCTTGTCTGGTCATCATGGGCGGTATAGACCGTCTGGGTGCGGCTGACGGGGATGACGGTATTGCGCTGGATAATGGGGAGATAATGACCGCCTTCCTCGAAAAGACCGTTGTTTACCATTACCTCGGTTCCGAGAGTGAAGGGGCATACATCCGTCAGCACGACCTCCCGTATCTCCTTGTCTCTTGCCTTCATGCCACACTGAAGTGCGGCTCCAAGGGCCACGGCCTCATCCGGGTCAATGTGCATTGAGGGGATGCGCCCGAAGAGCTTTGCCACAAAGCGCCGCACTACCGGAAGCCGGGTCGCTCCGCCTACCAGCACTATTTCGTCAATATCCGCCAGACTTACCCCGGCGTCCCGCAGGCTCCGCTCTATTGGGCGGCGCAGCTTTTCAAGCAGAGGGGCGCAGGCCTGCTCATACTCTGCAAGGCTTAGCTGCATCTCGTAGCTCTGTCCCTCCACCGGGCAGCACATTGTAACGCTGCTGCCCTTTGAAAAGCTGCATTTACACTCCTCGGCGGCCTTCATCACCTGATTCATCTGCCGTATATCCAGAGATTCCGGGGCGATGGCGGCCTTTTCAAGGTACATTTCCGCAAGCAGAGCCGTAAAATCCTCCCCGCCGATAAAATTATCCCCGGCGATGGCGTGAACCTCCATAATGGAGCCGCAGAGCTCCAAAATGGACACATCGAAGGTGCCGCCGCCCAGGTCAAACACCAGATAGCGCTCATCCCGCTCCTCGCTGCCCATGCCGCAGGCGATGGCAGCGGCGGTGGGCTCGTTTATTATGCGGCTCACATTCAGCCCTGCCAGCTCCCCGGCCTTTTTGGTGGCCTTGCGCTGCATGTCGTTAAAATAGGCGGGCACGCTTATTATAGCCTCGGTGACTGGCTCGCCCAGCCATACCTCCGCGTCCTCCTTCAGTGAGCGCAGCACCAGACTTGAAAGCTCCTCGGGTCGGAACCTTTTGCCGCAGAGCAGATATTCCTTATCCGTGCCCATGCTGCGTTTAAAGACTCTGGCGCTGTCCAGCGGGTGGAGGATGCTTCGCTCACTGGCTGTCTCGCCCACATAGACGGTGCCCTCCGTATCCACACTTACCACAGAGGGCGTCAGATGCCTGCCAAGGCGGTTGGGGATTATCTCAGGCACACCGTTTCTGAAGCAGGCCGCAAGGCTGTTGGTGGTGCCAAGGTCAATGCCTATCATCATTTTTTCTTACCTCTTTTTTTGCAGCGGAGCAAGCCCACCGCAAAGTCCATTTCATCGGGGAAGCGCTGAAGTCCTGCCCGGTGCAGCTCAATGGCCCGTTCATAGTTCCCCAGCACCTCCTCCATGTTGGCCTCGAAAATATCTGCGTCCTTGCAGGCGCAGTAATCGCAGTTTTCGCACAGGGGCAGCCGCCTTATATGCTCAAGCTCCCTGCGGGCCTCATCTTCTCTCCCAAGGATCGCAAGCACTATCACCCGGCGGCAGCGGTAAAGAGCCTCGTAAAGCCTGTTTCTGGGTATAAGCTCATCAAGCTGCCGCAGAGCACGGGCGGCATAGTCACGGCTCTCCTTATAGTTGCCGCTCCACCATTGAAGCTGGGCGATATTGGTAAGCTCATGGGTCTGGTTCTGCTGACCCTTCATACGCTTTTCCCATATTCGCATCTGACCGGGTACATTCATGCTCATCTCGGCGAAGAGAAGCTGAAAACGCTCATCATCCGCCTCGCTGAGGCCGCAGGCATCCAGCTTGGCCTGCCGCGCCCGGCTGTAATGCCCTGTGTAAATCAGCAGGTCCACCTTGCTTGCAAGGTAATCGGCCATGTTCTGAAGCCGTCTGCGCTTCATCTGCTTTAAAAGCTCGGCGGCCTCCTTCCACAGGCCAAACTGGCAGTAAATCTCAAACTTGTCTCTCAGGCAGCCGGCATTACCGTAAAGCCCGGTCAGCTCATCCACTGCGGCGGCAGCCTCCCCGGGTCTGCCCAGCCTGCGCAGCACGCGCACCTTGTGGCGGAAAAAGCGCGACCTGTCGCCCTCCAGCCTCCGGGCTATCTCCGTGACCTTCTCCGTCTGCCGGAGGGAATCCTCCCAGCGACCCATGCTGTCATACAGGTAGCTCATGCCGTTATATCCGTCTATACCGTCGGGATTGAGCTCCTGCACCCGCAGAAAATGCCTCTCGGAGCTTTCGTAGTCACCAAGATACTTGCAGCAGGTGCCGGCATAGAAATGCCATGTCCACTGCTCGTCATTTTCAATAAGCATCCGGTAATAGTCAAGAGCCTTTTGAGCATTGGTGTTAAGGTCATCATAATAAAGCTCCGCAAGCTCCCTTTCCACATCCAGTGTGCGCCGCGGCTCCTTTTCAAGCCGGTGGTATATCTCCAGCGCCTTGTCGCTCTGACCGTCCCGCTTCAAAAGCCATGCCTTGTAATCCAGCAGGGCAAAGTCGTTTTCATCAAGAGCAAGGCCCTTTTCGGCAAGCTCAAGCATGACGGCCCTATCCTCCGGCTTTCCGGCGTCCAGCTTTTCACCTTCAAGAACCAGAAGACGGTAGTATACGCTGGCGTCCTTGCGGAAGCTCTCGCCGCCCTGTATCCTTTCGGCAAGGCTGCGGTAAAGCTCAAGGGCCTTTTCCTTCTCTCCCTCACCAAACTCAAGCAGCTGCGCTTCGCACCAGACTACCTCAATGGCATCCGTAACGCCGTGCTCACGCAGATAATCCAGCGTCTCGCGCACCTGCTCCCAGACGGCGTTGCGAAGGAGGATGCGCATTTTAAGTACATAGACCCCAAGGTCTGAGCCCTCAAGCTCCAGCGCCCTGTTCACCGCGTCAAAGGCGTCCCGATCTCTGCGCAGATCATACATGCTCTGAGCCAGCAGATAGTAGCCGTGGTAGGAGCCGGGCATAAGCCTGATGAGCTTTTCAAAGCAGGCGGCGGCCTCCGCGCTTTTATCTCCGGCAGCAAGGGCTCTGCCCAGATTGGTGACCAGCTCCGGGTCCTCCGGGGAAAGCTCACAGGCTCTGCGGAAGAGAGCTATGGCCTCGTCCTGACGCTTAAGCGCCATAAGGCAGCTGCCCTGCATCTGTATTTTATTGGGCAGAGTGTCTATGCGGCGGTCGGTCTTTTCCGTGCCGTCAGGCTCCATATGCCTTATAATCTCCTCGGCAGCCTTAAGATGCTCTATCGCCTCCTCGTACATGGAGAGGGCATAGTAGGTCTTGGCGTAAAGATTATGGTAGTCGTAGCGGTCGGTATAGCTGTCATCAAGGGCGCGGCACAGCTCAAGAGCCTGTTGGTTCCGGTCGTTTTGCAGGCAGCACCATGCAAGTCGGGATTTAAGCTCCATGTTCTGCGGCTCCGCTTTTACCTGAGCCTCAAGAGCGTCCATTATCTTCCCGTTCCAGTCACGAATGATGCCGCCCAGCTCATAGATGCGCTTCTGGTCCCCGCCGGCGGCATTCATGAGAGTGAATATCTCCTTCTTTGCGTCCTCGTAATTGCCCTGACCTGCCAGACAGTCGGCAAGCATGTGTCGGGCCTGATTGTGCGCGGGGGACAGCTCAAGGGCGCGGCGGGCATAAATCTCGCCCTGAGAGTAATCCTCGATGGCGATGCAGCGGGCCGTCCACTCAAGGCAGAGCTTCACATCCTCCGGGTAGCGCTCCGCAAGAGACTTGTAGCCGGCAAGAGCCTGCTCGGTCTGACCCTTTTCAAGCAGCAGCCTGTAAGAGAGCAGCTCACCGTAGGGGTGGCGCTCGGAGAGTGAGAATAGCTGCTCCAGCTCCCGCTCCAGCTCCTGGCCGGAGAGCTGGTTTGCCCGGTAGTAAATGCGCCGGTAATTGTCACACGCCGCGCCGTCAAGGCCGGGGGTGAAAAGCTCGTAGGGCGGACTGCCGGCAAGGCGGATGCCGTTTATCACCGCGTAGTCGATAAAATCCCGCGGGTAGCTTTCGCAGAGCTCCGCACGGCGCGACTGCCAGTCAAACACACTGTCAAGATACTGCCATACGGCCTGAGGTATGTAAAAGTCCTCCATCAGAAACCTCAGCAGAGCGTCCTCCACCAGCGGCCTGCTGTCCAGAGAAAGGCAGATGTCCTCACTCATAAGCTCCTGCCAGCTTTCAACGCTGATGCGGGCGGGAAAATCCATGTACAGCAGGCGAAGCCTTTCCAGCCAGAGCCCCAGGGGACTTTCATCCCTTTCCTCCGGCTGAGCAGCTTTCCCGCAAAGCTCCAGCGCCTGCTCATATGCAGCGCGCAGGGCCTTGAATTGCTCAGGCTTGTCCTCGGGGTTCACATGGCGCAGCCTTGCCCGGTATGCAGCCGTGATGGCCTTTTTGTCTTCGGTGGGTTCAATGCCCAATATGGTCCAGTCCACAGTCGGCCTCCTTTCGGATAAAATACTTCTGCCTGTATGATAGCACAAATTGCCCGTCCGGGGTAGAGTAAATATTACGATAAGCGGGCTCCCGAGGGAGCCCGCTTACTGTCATATAAATACATATTCCTTGAGCCTGCGCAGGGCCTCCTCAAGACGGCTCTTGGGAAGGGAAAGGTTCATCCTGATGGTGTCCTTTCTCATAAAGGCCTCTCCGTTTTGCCACACGACGCCGCAGCGTACGCCTCTTGCCTGAAGCTCGTGTATGTCAATGCCGTGTTCTCTGCACCAGTCGGCACAGTCCAGATACAGCATATAGGTGCCCTCCGGCTTCATAAGGCTGACGCCGGGGCAGTTTTCTGCAAAGAAGTCGCAGGCCAGATTGATATTTTCATCAATCACCTGTATCATCTCCTCTGCCCATTCCATGCCCTCGTCGCTGAAGGCGCCGATAAGCGCGTGCATGGACAGCACATTGCAGTCATTGTAATGGCTCATGGCGCTCTGGCGGCGGAGCCTGCGGCGCAGATAGTCGTTGTAGACCACATGGTAGGAGCCGATAAGCCCTGCCAGAGAGAAGGTCTTGCTGGGGGCGTAAAGGGCGATGACCCGCTCCCTTGCGTCCTTTGACACCGACTGGGTGGGGATGTGCTTATGACCGGGCATGATAATGTCCGACCAGATCTCATCGGATACCACCACGCAGTTGTTGCGGGCGTAGACCTCCATGGCCTTTTCTATCTCCCAGCGCTCCCAGACCCTGCCGCAGGGATTGTGGGGCGAGCAGAAAATGGCGAAGCTGACGCCGTTTTCCTTTATCTTGCGGTCCATGTCCTCGTAGTCCATGCGCCAGACGCCCTGCTCATCCCGCTTCAGCGGCGAGTGAACAGCCACGCGGCCGGTAACCGCCAGCGTCCCGGTAAAGCCCACATAGGTGGGGGAATGGAGCAAAATCTTGTCCCCGGGGGAGGTGAAGGCCTGAAGCGCGGAGCTGAGGCCGCCCAGTACGCCGTTTTCATAGCCGATATGCTCCGGCAAAAGCCCCTCAACGCCGTTTCGCTTCGACTGCCAGCGGATAATGGCGTCAAAGTATTCGTCGCTGAGCTTGAAGTAGCCGAAGTTTGGCATCTCCATGCGGCGCTTTATGGCCTCGGTGATCGACGGGGCTACGGGAAAGCTCATATCCGCTATCCACATGGGGATAGGGTCAAAGCCCTCGTCTACGCTGAGATCGTCAAAGGGGATAACATCGGCGGCCAGAGAGTCGTGGCCGGCGCGGTGGAGAATACTGGTAAAATCGTATTTCATGGCACAGTCCCTTCCCTTGTATTGTAGCTCTTATTTTAGGGGAAAACAGACGATAATGCAAGAGCAAGTCAGAAAAAGAGACGGTGATAACGGGGAAAAAAGGCAGTATGAAAAGTGCGGCAGGCAGAACAAGCATCATAATATCCTCCTAAGATATACTAATCGCAAATTTATCTTATAGCGATATTATAACACGCTGTTGCAGTTTGTCAAGTTAAACTTGACTAATTTTTTCAAAAAATTTTCAGGGGAGCTTTTTAAGAAGGGAAGAAAACAAAGGCTCCACCTCTTAAATGCTTCTTTGCACAAGGAAAGTATGGAGAAACGACTACCCCTCATGCGGCGGGAGCAAGCCCCCGCCCTACGACAAAAACAGCAGACTTTTGCCTTTAAAGCTCCTTTGACAGCAAGCGCCCCTGTGAAAAACACAGGGGCGCGGCTTGCTTCTTCAGTTCAGAAAATCTCTCAGCTTCTTGGAGCGTGGCTTATTAAGACTGCGCAGGATTTTAGCCTCTATCTGGCGGATGCGCTCAGCCGTCACATTGAAATGCCTGCCCACTTCCTCCCGCGTCCATGGGCGTCCGTCGGTCATGCCCAGACGAAGCCTTATCAGCTCCCGCTCCCGGGGGCTCAGCGTGTCGGGGAATTCCTCAAGCTGTATTTGCAGCTGAGAAAGGAGCTCGTCCTCCTTATCCTCCTCCGCGTCGCTGCGTTTATCGGGCAGAATTAAAACCGGGCAAATTCTGCCGGGCTCCACGCCCAGCTTCTCCGCCAATTCCTCGGTGGAGGGCTCCCGCCCCAGGCTCTCTTTAAGCTCCCGTGAGGCTTCCGCGGCTATGCGAATAGCCTCAAGCCTTTCGGGGTAAATACGCATTCTGTCCGTGCAGTCAAGCAGAGCCAGACGCAGCGCTTCATCTATACGCCTGCCGGCATAGGCGGCAAAGCTCTCCCCGCCGTGGGGCGTGTAGCTCTCCACCGCCGCTGAAAGGGCGGTGTTGCCCTCCTCAATAAGATCCAGAAGCAGCATGCCGTTACCCGCATAGCGATTTGCAATGGTCACCACCATAGGGAGCATCCCCTCGGTGAGGCGGCCTTTTGCATCCTCATCGCCACAGGCGCTGAGCAGGGGGAGGCTCTGCTCCTCTTCGGCACTGAGGCGGGGAACCTTGCCTATTTCCTCAAGATACATGCGCACCGGGTCGTCGGCGGCGTAGCGCTCAGGGGAACAGACGGAGCTGATTTCCTCCGTTGTCGGCTGCTCATAGTCGGGGCAGGCTATAAAGACGGGATACACATCGTACATCGTTTCGCCCTCCTTTATTTTTGGTCTGCAAGCGCCCCTGTGAAAAACACAGGGGCGCGGCTTGCTTTTTCAGTTCAGAAAATCTCTCAGCTTCTTGGAGCGGCTGGGGTGACGCAGCTTGCGCAGCGCCTTTGCCTCTATCTGGCGGATACGCTCGCGGGTAACATTGAACTCCTTACCCACCTCCTCAAGGGTGCGGGTGCGGCCGTCCACTATGCCGAAGCGCAGCTCCAGCACCTTCTTCTCGCGGGGGGCCAGAGTGTCCAGCACCTCCTCAAGCTGCTCACGCAGCAGGGAGAAGCTGGCGGCCTCGGAGGGCTCGGAGGCGTCCTCGTCGGGGATGAAGTCGCCCAGATGGGAGTCCTCCTCCTCACCGATGGGGGTCTCGAGGCTGACAGGCTCCTGTGCTATCTTGAGAATGTCCCGTATCTTTTCAACGGGCATGCCCATTTCGGCGGCTATCTCCTCTGCGGAGGGGTCGTGACCCAGCTCCTGCAGCAGGGTGCGGGATACGCGGATGGTCTTGTTGATGGTTTCCACCATGTGTACGGGGATACGGATGGTGCGTGCCTGGTCGGCTATGGCGCGGGTGATGGCCTGACGGATCCACCAGGTAGCGTAGGTGGAGAACTTGTAGCCCTTGGTGTAGTCAAACTTCTCAACGGCCTTTATAAGACCCAGGTTGCCCTCCTGGATAAGGTCAAGAAACAGCATGCCGCGGCCCACATAGCGCTTTGCAATGGATACCACCAGACGCAAATTTGCCTCGGTCATGCGGTGCTTTGCGTTTTCATCGCCCTGAGCCATGCGCTCTGCCAGCGCAACCTCCTCCTCGGCGGTAAGCAGGGGAACCTTGCCTATCTCCTTAAGGTACATGCGCACAGGGTCGTCGGTGGCGAAGCTGTCGGCAATGGAGTCGGTGTCGTTTATCTCCTCGGCGGTGACCTCCTCAATGCCCTCAAGGTCGCTTACCTCGGGGAGAATATCATCGATGGGAGGCAGCAGGTCGGCAGAGCCCATGTCAATGTCAACATTGTTCTGCTCCAGCGTCTCATAGAATTTGTCTATTGCCTCGCTGCTGAGATTGAGCTCCTCAAGGCATTCCAGCTCCTTGGCGCTGAGCTTGCCATGCTTCTTGCCCTTTTCCAGAAGCTCGGCCAGTCTCTCCTCAGGGGTCTTCTGAGGCTCGGCGGGAGCGGCGTCCTTTTTCTTGGGGGCCTTTTTCTTGGGCTTCTCCGCCTCGGCCTCCTGAAGCTCAGCCTCTGCCGCTGCCAGAAAATCGTTTGCCATGTTTTCCAGTTCCTCTTGTGTCAGTTTCATTTCGTCGTTCATGTCTTATCCCTCATATCCCTTTTTTTGCCTGTATTTGTCTGCAAGGGCTCTCAGGTCGCCTGTGGGCGCCTTCTGAGCCTTTCTCTCTCTTATTCTGCCTATGTAGTCGCTCAGTGCCTTGCCGCTGTGGCTGAGTATCTCGGGCTTTTGTATTATCCGCACCAAGAGGCTCATTTCACCGGAGGAAAGCTCCTCCCCGAGAGCGCCGGTGCTTACACTGTCGCCCCGTTTCAGCCGTGCAAGCAGCACCGAGTATATGCGCCTGAGCGCCTCGGAGGAAAATTCCTCCTCCCCGGGAAGCTCGTGGCTTCTTATCAGCTCCGGCTCAAGGTAGAGCAGGCGTATTACGCCCTCCTCCGCCGCAGCCGAGGCCGGGTCATCGTAGCGAAGCTCCTTTTCAAGCGGCTGCGCCTGCCGCTCGGGTCGGCTCTGCTGCCTTGCCTCCGCCTTCTGAGCCGAGGTCCACAGCCGCTTACGCCGCCGCTCCACCTCGGCACTGACAGCGTCGGCGCTTATTCCCGCCATGGACGCCACGCGCATGGAATATACCTGCCGCTCCACCGCCCCGGGCAGCCTTGCCACAAGGTCGGTGGCCTCCTTGAGAAACTCCACCTTCTGCTTGTCAGAGCTCAGGTCGTATTTCTCCGTAACCGCCCGAAGCCTGTAATCCACCTGATTTTCCGAGGCCTCAAGCAGATTTCGAAAGGCGTCGGCACCCTTGAGCTTAATAAACTCGTCCGGGTCCTTTGCCCCGCTCATGCGCAGCACCTTCACCTTCAGATCCAGCTTTTCCAGTATGGAAATTGCCCGCTGGGAGGCCTTCACACCGGCAGCGTCGCTGTCGTAGGCGATAATGACCTGATTTGTGTAGCGGGAGATGAGCCGCGCCTGCTCCGGCGTCAGGGAGGTGCCCAGCGAGGCCACCGCCGAATCGAAGCCCGCCTGATGCAGCGCCACCACATCTATGTTGCCCTCTGATAGGATTATATATCCGCTTTTTGATTTTTTAGCCAGATTTAAGGCGAAAAGGTTGCGGCTTTTGTTGAATACAAGCGTTTCCGGGCTGTTGAGATATTTTGGCTCCCCGTCACCCAGAATGCGCCCGGAAAAGCCTATCACATTGCCCCGCACATCGATGACCGGGAACATGAGGCGCTTGCGGAAGGCGTCGTAGTAGCCGCCGTTTTTGCCGCTTTTGGTAAGCCCGGCCTCAAAAAGCTCCCTGTCGGTGTAGCCCTTTTGCCGCATGGCATTGCGCAGACTGTCCCAGCTGTCCGGCGCGTAGCCCAGACCGAAGCTCTTTGCCACCGCGGGGGAAATGCGCCGTCCTGCCATGTACTCCCCGGCGGCTCTGCCCTCCGGCGTGGAAAGCTGAGCGTAGAAAAAGCGTGCCGCCTCCCGGTTAAGCTCCAGCATACGGCTGCGCTTCTTGCTGTCCCTGTCGTAGCCGTCCTCCGGTACCTGCATGCCGGCCTTGCCCGCCAGAAACTCCACCGCCTCCGGGAAGGAGAGGTTTTCCACCTCCATGATGAAGTTTATCACCCCGCCGCCCTTGCCGCAGCCGAAGCAGTGGTATATCTGCTTGTCCGGCGAAACGGAGAAGGATGGGGTCTTTTCACTGTGAAATGGGCATAAGCCGAACATGTTGCTTCCGCTTTTCTTGCCCAGCCTCACATACGAGGACACCACATCCACAATGTCGCTTCTCTCCACCAGCTCCTCTATGAACTTTTCGGGAAATGCCACTGCTCTCACCTGCCGTTCTTGCGTTCAGGATTTTCACCCTCATCCGTCAGTCCCCGGGACTGACAGCTTCCCGCGTCAGAACAACGCAATCAAGCCACCTTTAGCCCCAGAAGGGCAAAAGGTCGGCGTATTGCATTGTTCTTCCTTTCCAAATCAAGCCCGCTTCGCCGGGCCTTTTATGCCAATCGGTTTTATTTAACCGTCCATGCAAAGGGGATGAAAAGCTCCCCGTATTTTTCCATGGCGTAGCCGTCGGTCATGCCGGAGATATAGTCGCACACGGCTCTTTCGCAGCCCTCACGCTCAATGATGGGCTGGAAATCCTCCGGCAGCCTGTGGGGATTTTTGCTGTAATAGCCGTAAAGCCCCTCGAGTATTCCCTGCACCTTGCTCTCCTCGCCCTTGGCAAGGGGATTTTTGTAAACATCCGAGTACATGAAGCTGTGAAACAGCTCGAATACCTCCTGCATTTCGCCGGACATTTTCAGTACGCCGTCGGCGCTGTTGAGTATAAGGTCACTGAGCAGGGCGTTGATGCGCTGGCTGTTTTTGTCGCCGCATTTTTCGCGGATAAGAGCGGGTACGGCCTCCGCCGTAAGTATGCCCGCCCGGATGGAATCGTCAAGGTCGTGGTTTATGTAGGCTATCCTGTCGCAAAGGCGCACGGCGGTGGCCTCCGGGGTATCGTCGGCGGCGCCGTGGGTGTGGTGGAGTATGCCCATGCGTGTCTCATAGCACAGGTTAAGCCCCCTGCCGTCCCGCTCAAGGAGGTCAACCACCCGCAGGCTCTGCTCATAGTGCTTGAAGCCGCCGGGATAAATCTCGTTGAGCGCCCGCTCACCGGCGTGACCGAAGGGGGTATGCCCCAAATCGTGACCAAGGGCTATGGCCTCCGCCAGGTCCTCGTTGAGGCGCAGCGCTCTTGCCACCGTGCGGGCAAGCCTGCTCACCTCAAGGGTGTGGGTCAGGCGGGTGCGGTAATGGTCGCCCTCGGGCTGCAAAAACACCTGTGTCTTGTGCTTAAGGCGGCGGAAGGCCTTGGAGTGGGTGATGCGGTCAATGTCCCGCTGGAAGCAGGTGCGTATCCGGCACTCCTCCTCCGGATGAAGCCTGCCCCGGCTGTCCCGGGATAAAAGCCCCGCCGGGCCTATGAAATTAAGCTCGGCCTTTTCTCGCTCAAGTCTGGGACAATCCATGGCGTCCTCCTTAAACCCGGTAATTTAATCCTGACGGCGGCGCGGGGAAAAAGTTCCCGCAAAATTCACATAATCAAAAAAAGAGTAAGTGAAAACCTTTTCACTTACTCATATACGACGCGAAATCTTATTTCCCTTTATTTTTTTGAAAAAATTTTTCCCTGTCCTTTTTCCCGCGGTGGGCAGGAGCAAGCCCCTGCCGGGGGACGGATCGCAGTACATGGGAAGCGGATTGCCACAGCCCCTTCGGGGCTTCGCAATGACAGTGTTGGGGCTGTGTTCAAAGCCCTTATCTCACCCGCACGGCGCGAAACTCCTCGCCGCCGGTGACTATGCGCACCGCGCCCAGACTTGCGTCAAATATCCGCTCATCGGCAGCGGAGACATTTTCCTCCGGCACAAGGCAGATGATGTTCACATCCGCCGCGTATTCCATGTCCTCCACCACGCCGCCAAGGCTCATAAGCTCGCCCTTGAGCTTTTCCGCCAGAGCGTAGGAGCAGCGCGCCTCACAGCGCACCCAGCGCCGCACAACGGAAACCCCCGCCGCGTCCAGCGCATCCTTTGCGCTGCGTGTGTAGGCGCGGAGAAGCCCGCCTGCGCCAAGGAGTATCCCGCCGAAATAGCGGGTCACCACGCAGACCACATTGCTGACGCCCTCCCGGCGAAAGACCTCCAGCATGGGGATGCCGGCGGTGCCCTGAGGCTCACCGTCGTCGCTGTAACGCTCGGCGCCGCCGCGGATAATGTAGCACCAGCAGTTGTGCCTTGCGTCGTGATATTCCTTTTTCACCTGAGCGATAAAGGCCCGTGCCTCCTCCTCAGTCTCCACCGGGCGCACATGACCCAGAAAGTCCGAGCGCTTCTCGGTAAATTCCGCCTCGCCCGCCCCGGCGGGGATGTAATATTCAGTCATTCTTCCCACTCTTCTTTAGGCTTTACATAGCCCTCTATAAATTCCGTCACCCTGCCGTAGATCTCCGGGCTGACTATGGCCTCGGCCTCAATGCAGCTGTCGGTATATTCCATACGCAGCACCGCCGCCTCACGATTGAGCATGTCCACGATGCCGCCCTTGGCGTAGGGGATGCGCAGGGACACATGGCGCTTGCCCCTGTCAAGCATTTTGCTCAGCTTGTCCACCAGCGCGTCGGCGCCCTCGCCGCTCTTTGCGGAGATGCACACAATGTCCTCTCCGTGGGGGAGTATGCCGATGTAAGCGTCGCACTTGTTGAATACACGGATGCAGGGCGTGGCCTCAGCCCCAAGCTGGCGGATAAGATTGTCCACCACCAGTGCCTGCTCCTCCCATTCCGGGTTTGAGATGTCTATAACATGCAAAAGCACATCCGCGAAGCTCAGCTCCTCAAGGGTGGCCTTGAAGGCCTCCACCAGATGGTGGGGGAGCTTGCGGATAAAGCCGACGGTATCCGACAGCAGCACCTCCTGAGCCTCGTCGATGCGAAGACGGCGGGTGGTGGTGTCCAGCGTGTCGAAAAGCCTGTTGTTTGCGGGAATATCCGCCCCGGTCAGGCAGTTGAGAAGTGTGGATTTGCCGGCGTTGGTGTAGCCGACGAGAGCCACCACCGGCATGGCATTTTTCTCTCTGCGGCGGCGCTGGGTGCTTCTCACCTTGCGCACCGCAGCCAGCTCCTCCTCCAGCTTCTGTATCTTCCGGCGGATATGGCGGGGGTCGGTCTCAAGCTGGGTTTCACCGGGGCCGCGGGTGCCTATGGGGGATGCGCCGCCGGAGGCAGTCTGGCGTACAAGGTGGGTCCACATACCCGTAAGTCTGGGCAGCGTATATTTGTACTGGGCAAGCTCCACCTGAAGCTGACCCTCTCTGGTCTGGGCTCTCTGGGCGAAAATGTCCAGTATAAGTCCGCTGCGGTCAAGTACCTTCACGCCCAGCTCCTCGGTGAGCACACGCATCTGGGAGGGGCTCAGCTCATTGTCAAAAACCGCAAGGTCGCAGTTGTTCATCTCAATGAGCTCCTTCATCTCCTTCACCTTGCCGTCACCGATGAAGCTGCGGGGGTCGGGAGTGGGGCGGTTCTGCATGATGATGGCCACGGTGTCGCCGCCGGCCGTATCCAGAAGCGCTGCAAGCTCCTCCATGCTCTGCTCGGTGGAGCGCTCGTGCTCGTCCATGCTGTTTGCGGCCAGCCCTGCAAGAATGGCCCGTTCTCTCCTGATAAAATTATTATCCATCTGAAAATCCTTTTTTTGAAAGTGGTGCTTAGCCCGAAGGCTAAGGCGGGCTTTGCCCGCGCCCTTTATTTTACTTTCACCACTTTAATTTCTTTTTATTTTATTTTATTTTCTTTTCTTTTGTGGGTCAAATTGCGCAATTTGACCTCTGTTTTGCGCAATTTGCCATCAATTTTGCGCAATCAGCACCCTGTCAGCACCCTGTTTTGCGCAAAAACACCCCGTTTTTGCGCAATAAACATTTTTTACCATTTTTCGTGCTGTGGGCTCAGCGCCGATTTTCAAACACTCTACAATCCGTAGAGCGCTCTGTTTTAACGCTGATACTCCCACAGCTCCATGGTGGCATCCACCAGAGCCTCGTCGCTGAGCTCGCTGCCGCAGCTCAGGGTGAGAAGTATCACCGTGTCCCCGGCCACATTTTTCGGCACCGGCAGCAGAAGCTGGGTAAAGCGCAATGTTCCGCAGCGGCCTACCACGAAGCTGTCAAGCCCGAAGCGGGACAGGTAAAGGGTTTTGCCCTCCGGGTAGAGCACATGGGGGTAGCTGCTGTGCTCGTAAATATCAATCTGCCGCTGGCGGCTTATAAGCTCGGCGCAGACGGAAATGGCGCTAAGCTCATTTTTGTCCTTATCAAGATAGCTGTACTGCACATAGGCGTTTTCCGCCAGAGCGCCGTTTTCGTCCAGCAGCACGCTGTGCTCGCTTTTTTGCAGGCTCATGGTCTCGTAAGGACTGTCATAGGCGGAAAAAAGCGTCTCCGGCAGGAAGCTCCAGGGGAAAAGCAGCAGGCTCTGCTTGTGGCTCAGGGTCTTTTCCTCCGCCTCGATCTGCACTCCCGGATGTGACATATTGATCTCGCTGGCCTCGTTCCATATTATCACCGGCTCCTTGGCGCCGCCCTGAACTATGGGCGTAGGCGTTGGGGTGGTGGGGGCGTATTCTATCTCCGGCACCTCCCACACACCCAGAGGCGCCTCCTCCCTGCCGCAGGCACAAAGGCAGAGCGCCGCTATTAAAATCAAGCATATAAGCAGCTTTTTCATAAGTATCACCATAAAACAGGATGCTTACAGTATAACGCAAATCGCAGATTTTACAAGTGGCAGAGTGGGGATTGTAGGGTCGCTAAAACAGCTTTCTTGTTTTCTTTCTCCGGTGCAGCTCCTCCTTGCTCTCCACCAGAATAATGTCGCTGCCTATGCGCACTATGCACTGCCAGGGCAGCACATAGTCATCCTCCCTCCCCAATAGCCCAAAGAGCTTTGCTCTGCCCGGAGTTATCAGGGACACAAGCCTCCCCTCCCGGTCGTCCATTTCCGCATCGCACACATAGCCCAGACGAAAACCGGTGTGTACATCTATCACTTCCTTGTATCTCAGATCGGAAAAATAGCTTATCACAAAAAATCACCGCCCTTTGTACAGTGTACGACAGGCGGTGCTTGTATTATGTGCCCGAAATGCTCTGCCGGGCCTTGGGTATGGAGATCGTGACGATGAGGGCGTCCTCGGTTTCCTGCCGCTGCATGCCGGCGGCGATGCCGCCCTGCTTCATAAGGTCAATGCTGCGGCTGAGGGTGTTGAGAAAGACGCGCACATCCTTAAGCACAAAGCTGCGCTTTGTGCGGGGCTTTTCCTCCGGGGCGGGTTCCTCCGGGCGGCTGAGAAGCTCATCTATGTAGCGGTCGCTTGCCGCCACGGTGAGACCGTTTTCAATAATGTGCTCCAGCACCTCCCGGCGCTGCTCCTCGTCCTTGAGGCGCAGCAGCGCTCTGCCGTGGCGCTCACTGAGGCCGTTATCCCGTAGCGCAGAGAGCATTTCGTCGCCCAGCCTGAGCAGGCGCAGCTTGTTTGCCACCGCCGACTGTGATTTGCCGATGCGCCGGGCGGCCTCCTCCTGGCTCATGCCGAACATGCGTATAAGCCGGCTCAGCCCCTCTGCCTCCTCCACAAAGTCAAGGTCCCGCCGCTGCAAATTCTCCACAAGGGCAATGAGCCCCGCATCCTCCATGTTCACATCCAGCAGTATGCACGGCACCTCCCGCAGCCCTGCAAGCTGTGCCGCCCGCAGCCGCCGCTCTCCCGCCACAAGCTCGTAGCGCCCCTGCCGCAGCCGCACCGTGAGGGGGTTCAGTATGCCGTAGACCCTTATGCTCTCGCTGAGCTCGCTGAGTGCCTCCTCGTCGAATATCCTCCGGGGCTGTACCGGGTTGGGCTCAAGCTGATCCGGCCTTAAATAGATTATCCCGCCCCGCCTTATCCCGGGACGGCTGCGTAATGTCTGCATTACAAAGCCTCCTTATCCTGCGCTTATAAGCAGAGATTACACTATATATTGTGAAAATGACCGCGAATACAGGCGGCGAAGCACAAAATAATGCCCAGCACCGGAGGCATACCAAAGCCATGACAGCTCCCCTGACAAGGGGAGCCGGGACTGCCGCAACTCCTGTCATTGCGAGGCCGCAGGCCGTGGCAATCCGCAGCTCCCCGTAGGGGCGAACTGCGTTCGCCCGCGAAGCTGCAACAATGCCCGACCCTGCCGAACAAAAAAGCTCCGTGTCACGCGACACGGAGCTTTTTTATCAAATTCAGCCTTATTCTGCCTTGCGCAGCTTCTTCTGCAGCCAATCCTTGCCGTCCACGAAGCGGGACACGATGAAGGACACAACATAGTCGCCGGCGGCATTTACCATGGTGGCGGGGGGGTCAACCAGATTGCCCAGAGCAATGGCTATGGGATAGGCGATTGCAAGCTGGTCGGGGAAGAAAATGGTGCACAGCACCAGCTCACCGGTACCGCCGCCGCCGGGGATGCCGGACATGGCCACGGAGGAGAACACAGCCACCACGATGGCCAGAACAGCTTCCCAGGTACCGAAGTCCTTACCGAACACGCCGAACAGGAAAGCGACCTTGATGATGGCGCTCATTGCGGAGCCGTCCATGTGCATGGTAGCGCCCATGGGAAGGACCACGTTGGAAACATCCTTGGAGATGCCGGTTTCCTCAGCGGCATCCATATTGGTGGGGATGGTTGCAACGGAGGAGCAAGTGCCGAAAGCAACGGCTGCGGGCTTGAACAGGTTCTTGAACATCACCTTTACTGCGCCCTTGCCGCCGCCGAAACGGGCATACACGGGGAACATAACAAACATGTAGGCAAAGCTCAGAACATAGTAGATCAGCAGGGTCTTGCTGTAGTCGCTGATGAGCTGAGGACCGTAGGTGGCCACCAGGGAAGCGAAGAAGCCAAAGAAA
>JAZNUQ010000091.1:0-3596 GCA_045592365.1 Candidatus Limivicinus sp.
GATTTTTAAAGGCTCCCTTGTGTAAAGGGAGCTGTCGCGGCGCAGCCGTGACTGAGGGATTGTTATTGTCTTTTTCATCAACCCCTCCGTCATTTGCTTTGCAAATGACACCTCCCCTTACACAGGGGAGGCTTATGCTGCGGCGGGACTACTCATAGGCATAGCCTTTTTGGAACCCCGGGCACAGCCCGTGTTTTCCAGTTACAATAAAAAAACTGCACAGCCCTTTTTGGGCTGTGCAGTTTTTCTGTATATTACTTGGTGCCGAAGATACGGTCGCCTGCATCGCCCAGACCGGGAACGATGTAGCAGTGGTCGTTGAGGCACTCGTCAAGAGCGGCAACATAGATGTCCACATCGGGGTGATCCTCCTGCATACGCTCAACACCCTCGGGAGCGGCAATAATGCTCATGAGCTTGATGTGCTTTACGCCGTCATCCTTAAGGAACTGAATGGCTGCGGAGGCGGAGCCGCCGGTTGCAAGCATGGGGTCAACCACGATAACATCACGCTCTGCAATGTCGGTAGGCATCTTGAAGTAGTACTTCACAGGCTCCATAGTCTCAGGATCGCGGAACAGACCGATGTGACCGACTTTTACATTTGGCATCATGCTTACCATGCCGTCAACCATGCCAAGGCCTGCACGCAGAATGGGTACGATAGCCAGCTTCTTGCCTGCTATGCGCTTGCACTTTGCCACGGCAACAGGTGTCTGAACCTCTACCTCCTCAAGAGGCAGGTCGCGGGTGGCTTCGTAGCACATCAGCTGTGCTATCTCACTGATAAGCTCGCGAAACTCCTTGACACTGGTTTCACTGTCACGAAGGATGGACAGCTTGTGCAGAATCAGGGGATGGTCAAATACACATACTTTGCTCATGTTCTCGTTCTCCTTTATATCTTTTTTGGAATACTGATTTATGAAAGCACCCTCAGGGTGTTTTTGCCATTCTTTCCATGCGTTCCCGCTCGGCCTGAGACAGACGCAGATACACCGGCAGAAGCTCATCACAGCTCCGGGGCTCCTTTTCGGAGGCTGCCATTGCAACGCCCCAGGCACTTTGCCAGAGCAGATTTTCCGGCGCTACGGTGTAGGCTATGCCCTCCCTGTCAAGCCACGCTCCGGTAATTGCCGCCCCGTCGCCTACCAGCAGCACCGGCGCATTGAGCCCACGAAGCTCCGCCGAAAGCTCGGCAAGTCCGATGGGTCTGTCCTCACAGAGGCGCTTTGGTCTGCCGTTTTCTATCTTGAACAGGGCGTTATATACCTGACTGCGTCTTGCGTCCATTACAGGGCAGACATAGCCCCCGGCGCTGAGCCCGTGCCAAGCCATAGCCTCCAGCGTAGAAACGCCCACACAGGGCTTGTCAGCGGCCCATGCAAGTCCCTTCACAGTGGAAACGCCTATGCGTATGCCGGTAAAGGAGCCGGGGCCGTGGGCAACGGCGAAGCAGTCCACATCCTTAAGGCTCATTTCCGCATTTTTAAGCATATCCTCCGCCATGGGCAAAAGTGTGCGGCTGTGGGTAAGTCCGCTGCACTGACTGTACTGGCTTACAAGTCTGCCGTCACGCAGCAGCGCAACCGAGGCCGCCTTTGCCGAGGATTCAAAGGCCATTATCAGCATAAGTCCGCCCCCTCTACGGTAATTCTGCGCTGGGTGTCGCCCGTTTTTTCTATGGTAACGCGAAGCTCGTCCCCGTAAAAGGCATCCTCCACATTCTCGCTCCACTCAACGGCACACACCGCACCTCTTGCAAGATAGTCCTCCCAGCCGATGTCAAAAAGCTCATCGGCACCGGAAAGCCTGTACATATCAAAGTGGATAAGCTCCCTTTCACCCAGATATTCGTTGACAATGGTGAAGGTAGGACTGGATACCCGGCAGTCTATGCCCATGCCTCTGGCAAGTCCGCGGACAAAGGCTGTCTTGCCTGCGCCCAGATCGCCATACATAGCAATGACGGTGCCGCCGGGAAGCTCCTTGCCGAGCCTCTCGCCCACCGCCTCGGTTTCCTGTTCGTTTTTGCTGAAAAACACCTGCATAGCCTGTTCTTTCCGCACTCCGCGCTCCGTAAAAATTACGAGATTTACTCATTGTTCATATTATAGCACTTTATATGCCGTTGCGTAAAGAGAAATTATGTGCTAAAATGTGTTCTGTGCGTTCGGATATTTTGTTGATTTTCGTTTGAGAGGTGTTTCCCATAAAGAAGCTCAAACTTTATATAAACCAGTTCTTCAAGCGGGCTGATATATTCCTGCTGGTTATATGTGTGCTGTGCGCTGTAATAAGCTGCTTTGTTGTTCACAAGGCCGTCGTTACCATGGCGGGCGCATCCAAGTATGTTATAGTTCAGGTTTTTTCCATTTTCCTCGGTCTTATAGCCTTTGTAATTTTTACCGTTATCGACTCGGATATACTCGGTCAGCAGTGGAAGTGGCTTTGTGTCATAAATGCCCTGCTTCTGGTTGCGCTCATGCTGCTGGGTCAGGACGACGGCACCGGCAACAAGAGCTGGATACGCTTTGCAGGTATCGGTATTCAGCCCTCGGAGGTCATTAAGGTACTGTACATAGTGGTCTCGGCAAAGCAAATGACATATCTCAAGGAATACAAGGATATAAACTCCTTCTTCTCCGTGGTTCAGATGGCGCTGCACTTTGTTCTGGTTTTCGGCGCAATCGTTGTTGTTTCCTCGGACCTTGGCTCTGCCAGCGTTCTTATGATAATCTTCCTTGTTATGATGTTTGCAGCCGGGGTAAAGGTGTATTGGTTCGTCATAGGCTTTGCCGCCATCGCCGCAGTGGTTCCGCTTATGTGGAACTATTTTCTCAAGGACTACCAGAAGCAGCGTCTTATCGCCCCCTACGACCCCAGCATTGACCCTGACGGCTACGGTATCACATGGCAGACCACCCAGAGTAAAATGACCCTTGCCTCCGGGCGCTTCACCGGCGTTGAGGAGGGCTATAATTACAGCTGGTTCATCGGCAAGCATACGGACTTTATCTTCTCCAGCGTCGGTGAAAATCTTGGTATGCTGGGCTGCATGTTTGTCATGCTGCTGCTTACCATAGTTATCATCCACTGTGCCAGAGTGGGGCTTCGCTCCGGGCGCACCTATGACATGCTCATCTGCGTTGGCGTTGCCGCCACCGTTGCAGCCCAGACCTTTATAAACATCGGCATGTGCATAGGCATTACCCCGGTTATCGGCATTACCCTGCCCTTCTTCAGCTACGGAGGCTCGTCAATGGCGACGATGTTCGCCGCAATGGGACTTGTCTCGGGAACCATGTTCAAGCCGAAGCCACAGCATTTCTATTCGCTTAAATATTGATTAAAGCCCGCCCAGGGGCGGAGCGCCATAGGGAGAAACCGGTTTTGAACGCTCCCTTTCCCGCTTAACTTCACGAAAAATTCCCGAAATGCGTCAGCATTCCGGGAATTTTTCATATCGTTAATCGGAAAAGTTAGCACATCAAAACTGCATAGCACCTATAAGCGGCGTAGAGCTTCGCCAGTTTAGGCAAAAAGCGCAGAAATACTTTGTGTATTTCGAGCATTTTTAACGCCAAATGGCGTAG
>JAZNUQ010000092.1:0-13810 GCA_045592365.1 Candidatus Limivicinus sp.
GAGTTGATGTCGCCGATGATTGCGCCCTGGAATTCGTCGGGAATGGTGACGAACAGCTGGCCGATAGGCTCAAGGATGGTGGGCTTTGCCTTGGGGATACCATCCTGGTATGCAAGACGTGCTGCGGTCTGGAATGCCATATCGTTGGAGTCAACGGGGTGGTAGGAACCATCGTACAGGGTAGCCTTCAGACCAACCAGAGGATAGCCGGCCAGAACGCCCTTGACTATTGCGTTGCGCAGACCCTTTTCAACGGAGGGGAAGAAGTTCTTGGGAACGGAGCCGCCAAAGACTTCCTCTGCGAAGATCATGTCGTCCTGCTCATCCTGAGGCTCGAAGCGGATCCAAACATCACCGAACTGACCGGAACCGCCGGACTGCTTCTTGTGACGGCCGTGAACCTCGACGCGGCCCTTGATCTTCTCGCGGTATGCAACGCGTGCGGGCTTGAGCTCGGTGTCAACATTGTAGAGGTTCTTGAGCTTGGAGCAGAGAACGCCAAGCTGAATGTCGCCTGCGCCGGAAACGACCATCTGGTGAGTCTCGGCATTGTTGACGAGAGTAAAGGAAATGTCTTCCTCGTTGAGCTTGTTGAGACCTGCTGCAACCTTATCGTCCTGACCCTTGGTCTTGGGTGCGATGCACATGGAGTAGCAGGGTTCGGGTATCTCGATGGCGGGCAGCTCGTCTGCATCCTTGTTGGAGGAAACGGTGTCACCGGTCTTCCAATCCATCTTGCCGATGGCAACAATGTCGCCGCAGCAGGCTTCGCTGACCTCAGTGTTCTTCTTGCCGCACATGGTGTACAGGCGGCCCAGCTTGTCGTTGGAGGAGGCGCGGAGGTTATAGAGAGCGGTGCCTGCCTCAACCTTGCCGGAGAGAACCTTAACAAAGCTGAACTTACCGAACTTGTCGGACACGGTCTTGAATACGAAGCCCAGAGTGCCGTCGTTCTTTGCCTCGGGTGCGGGGCAGTAGTCGGAAATGCCCTGCAGCATTGCAACGGTACCGACATTGGTCATAGCGTCGCTTGCGAATACGGGAACAACGGTGCGCTCCTTGACGCCAACCTTCAGACCCTCGACCATATCGGCCTCGTCAAGCTCCATGGTGTCAAAGAACTTTTCCATCAGCTCTTCGGTGGCGCCGGCGGCAGCCTCCATAAGCTCGGCACGCAGCTCCTCTGCTCTGTCGGCATCGGCTGCGGGGATAGCGGTCTTCTCGGTCTTTGCGCCCTTGGTGATGTATGCAACATTGTGCACCAGGTCAATGACGCCGTTGCCGTCGGAGGTGGGGATGGTCACGGGGCAGACGATGGAGCCGTACTTGCCCTTGATGGTATCGAGAGCCTTGAAGTAGTCACCGTGCTCCTCGTTGCACTTGGAGATGGCGAACATAACAGGCAGCTTTGCGTTCTTCAGGTAATTCCAGTTGCGCTGTGCGCCAACGGAAACGGACTCTGCGGTGTCCTTTGCGGAGGTGCCGATAAGGCCGCACTCCACAGCGCGCAGTGCGCAGAGAACATCGCCCACGAAGTCAAAGTAACCGGGGCAGTCCAGGACATTGATCTTAACGCCGTTGTAGTTTACGGGTGCTACGGAGGTAGCAATGGTAATCTGGCGGCTGGTTTCTTCTGCGTCGTAGTCGCAGACGGTGGTACCGTCGGCTACCTTGCCCATACGGTCGATGGCGCCGGTGCAGAAAAGCATGCTTTCTGCAAGGCTGGTCTTACCGTTGTTGCCGTGGCCGACGAGGCAGATGTTGCGAATGTTCTTGGTTTCGTAGCTCATGTGTTGTTGATTCCTCTCTATCAGATATGTGAAAATTGGAAGTAATAGTTTGCAATCGTCTTATTATACACTACAACCTCACGCTTTGGCAACAGTAAAATTGCTGTATCGGAAGGAAATTTCAGCCTCGCATCAATATGCTTATCACAAACACCGGCAGCGCCCACAAAAGCATAAAGGCCAGAAGGAAGCCAAGGCCTACCCAGCCCACGGTCATGAGCTTGATAAACACGGTGAGCATGCCGATAATGGCAGAAAGTGCGGTGATAACAAGATTTGCACGGACGGTAAGATACATGGTGCGTCCCGTATCCGCCATGTGGGTCAGAGGCCCAAGCCCCTCACGGCAGACCACGGCAGATACCTTGCTCTCCTCCGTGGGCTGAGCCGAGGTCATGGCAAAGCGCTCCAAATAGGGCGGAAAATCGTAGCCGTCGGTGGGAATTTCAAATACCCGCTGCAGCAGCTCCGGAGTAACATTGAAGTCACGGATGGCAAATACCGGGTGACGGTTTGACCTGATAAGCCTCTGAAGAGCGCTTTTCACCTGAGGCAGAGGCTTGTACTTTACCTTGAATATGCCGAAAAGCACCTCGTTTATTGCCAGAAGCACACAGTCATTGTTCACCAGGCTTGAGGGTATGCTGATGTTCATATAACGCATAAGGCCGGTGTTCCCGCAGATAACATGGTCGCCGTTTATCACACCGCGCATGCCGCCGGGCTCCAAGTACTCAAAGCCCTCCACCTGATACATGGTGCCGCCGTTTTTGAGCATGAGCTCTGCAAAGCAGCCCGACACCGCCGAGCCTGAGGCGCCTATCATGGTGCCTGCGTAGGACACTACCTTTGTGGCATCCTCGTCGGCAAAGATACGCACATTTTCAATCTCCACCGCCTCCTCCGGGAACAGATCCCGGTCGGTGACAATAAGGTTCTTGCTCTGACCTATATCGCTGAGGCCGGACCAGCCGGCAATGGCGGCGCCGCTGGAGAATATGCGGTTGGAGCCTATTAAAAAGGGCAGGGCAAAGCCCATCAGGGCAGCAAAGGGAGCCGCCGGGGCAAGGATGGCCGAGAATATGAACACAAAGTCCGAAAAGCTCTTCTTTACCAGCGCAACCAGCGCAGACAGCAGCATTGCCAGCACAAGCGTCGGCAGGAAGGTCTTGTTGAAAAAGCTCTCGTCGGGGGCTGTTTCCTCGGTGCGGCGCACAAAGCCCTTTGTGGGGCGCATGGACTTGAGCAGGGTGACCTCGCCCTTGAGTATGCCCATCTCGCCGGTTACGGTGTAGGCCTTTTTGCCTATGGCAGGTACCCGCGTTGCCTTTCTGAGCCCCTTGGCGCTGTACAGCGCCGAAAGCAGCACGCCCAGCAGTGACAGGGAGGAAACGGCACACAGAGGCAGATGAGCATTCACCGCGCCCAGAGACACGAGAGCAGCATCCACCGTAGTAACAATGCAGGACAGGGAGGCCATAGTATCAGCCCCGGCTCTGCCTTGAGAGATATTCATTATTGAGCCTGTAAATACATCCAGGCACAAAACCATTATGCAAAGCTGCATGCCCATAAGGGCGGCTGAGGCAAAGGCACAGGAATTGAGCATGCCCGGCACGGGAAGCCCCAGAGATATGTAACACATAAGGGCAAGCACAATAAGGCTTATGCGGCAGCGAAGCCTCATGGAGTTGGTAAAGGAGCCGTAATATTTGCTGGCAGCCTCCGGGCTCAGCTCCTCGCCCAGCTCCTCATCGTCCTCCTCCATGGTGGCGGACACGGTCTGACCGCCCCGCATACCGAAGAGAAGCCCCGTAAACAGGGAGAGTATGTACTCCTTAAAGCTGGAGGGGAAGAAATCCGCTTCGGCGCCCAGCCGGTCAATTTCCTCCACATTCTCTGCGGAATAGTCCCCGCTCTCGGCGTAAACGCCGTCGCTTACGGAATAATCCCTGAAGGAGCGGAGGTATTCATCCTCCTCCGCGTCGTATTTGGGCTGGGCATAGGCTGCGGAAGCCTCCGCTTCCCCTTCGGATCTTTTGCCTTTCCTGGCTTTTCTGCTCTTTTTGACCTTACGGGGTGCAGGCTCCTCCTGTATTTCGCCCTCACCCTCTGCCCAGTGGGCAGGGGAATAGCCCTTCTGTGCAGAGGGCTCATAATCGGGCTCGGCGCTGAGATCCAGCTCCATATCGCCGTAGCGGATGGCGGTATCCTTACCGAACACATCACGCCCCATCTTAAAGCGGCTGTCGATCTCCGGCTCCCAGGGCTCGTCACTTTCCGCGGCATAGCCGTTTTTGTATCGGCTCTCATACACCTGAGACTCCGCCGACATACGCTCTATATCCTCATCACTGAGGGAAGCAAGATAGGAGCGGATGTCCTCCTCACTGGGCTGGGAGTATTCGTAGCGCCCATAATTTTCTTCAGAGCGGGGACTTTCATAGTCCTCCCGCGGGCTCCGGGCATAGCCGTAATCCTCGGTCGAACCGAAGTCCATGTCGGAATGCTCCAGTGGACTGTGCTGCTCAAGGGCGCTGAAGGCCGCGGCAAAGGTCTCCATGTGGTCAACAGGGCTTTGCTTGGGCCTGGGCAAACTCTTTTTGCTCTTGCCCGGCACATACACCCGCACATCCGCATCCTCCGGGTCGGAAGCTCCCTGAGCTGCGGGACGGGCAGGCTTGCTGCTGTAATAGTCGGCCAGTATATCGTCAACGGAGAAGCCCAGCGATATATCTTCCTGTATGAAGTTTTTATCCTGGTCCGTATAAGGCATTTTGATTTATTCCTTACTGAAATAATAATGTATTGTCACTTGATGCTGCGCTGGCGCAGTACCTCGTACATAACAATGGAAGCGGCGGCAGAGGCGTTGAGAGAGCCTATCTGCCCCTTCATGGGAAGGCTTACGGTAAAGTCGCAGCTTTCTCTTACCAGTCTGCCCATACCGTCACCCTCGGAGCCTATCACAAGTGCAGCAGCGCCGGTAAAGTCCGTGCTCCAGAGAGCGCTTGTACCGTCGGCGGCGGTGCCGTATATCCACAGCCCCTTATCCTTAAGCTCTTTTATTACGGCGGGGATGTTGGGTACTCTGGCAATAGCCATGTGCTCGGCAGCGCCGGCGGAGGACTTGTCCACAATGGTGGTAAGCCCCGCGCTTCTGCGCTTGGGGATAATAACGCCGTGAGCGCCGGAGCACTCCGCGGTACGGATTATGGCGCCCAGATTGTGAGGGTCGCTTATCTCATCGCAGATTATGACAAAGGGAGCCTCTCCCCTTTCCTCTGCGATGGCAAGTATATCCTCCACGCTGCAATACTCCCGGACGGCAACCAAGGCGATAACGCCCTGATGGGCATGGGTGCGGCTCATAAAGTCCAGCTTGCGCCGGTCACTCTCCACCACCACAACGCCCTTTTCCCTTGCGTTGGATGCAATGTGGCCAAGGGTTTTGTCCACCTCGCCCTTGGCAATAAATATCTTATCTATGGCACGGCCGGCGCGCAAAGCCTCGATAACAGCGTTGCGGCCCTCGATTATTTCGTTTCTGATTTCGTTTTCTCTGTCCATAACAGTCTCCGGGCATTATTAGTCGGTTACCATAATAACATATACTTATGAAAACTTAAAGCATAAATTTTCAGCTTTACAAAATTTTCATAGACTTTGCTCAAGATAAAGGGTATATTTATCTCAATAATAGTGTTACCCGCGCAGAAATGGAGACTTAAATGAAAAATCCAAGGAATATAATTGACAGATTTTGCTACAATCACCCGAATTTCGGTGTTCCCAACCTGATGAAATACATTTGCATAGCAAATGTGGCCTTCTGGATAATAGGCGCTGTGAACCCGGTGCTGCTGAGCTATCTCAGCTTCTCCCCCGCCCACATCATGCGCGGGCAGGTATGGCGTCTCTTCTCCTTTATCTTCTACCCGCCCAGCTCAGGTCTGCTTGCCTTCATCGCCTTTTATTTCTATTACTGGATAGGCAGCACCCTTGAGCAGTACTGGGGCACGGCGCAGTTCAATGTTTACTTCTTCTCCGGCGTTATCCTCACGGTCATTTACGGCATGGCGGTATATTTTATCACCGGCCTTAACTTTGTGCTCAGTGCCCAGTACATTTACCTGTCCATGTTCTTCTCCTTTGCCGCACTTTTCCCGGACATGCAGGTGCTGCTGTTTTTCATTATCCCCATCAAGATGAAGTATCTGGCCTATGTGGACGCCTTTTTCTTCCTTCTGGGCGTTATCCAAAGCCCCTTCCCCGCAAATCTGCTGCCTGTGGTGGCGGTGCTCAATTTCCTTATCTTCTGCGGCGGCGACCTTTTCCGGGGATTTTCAAGACGCCCCAGCGCAAACGCCGTTAACTTCCGCCGGGAATCGGCGCGGATAAAGCGTGAGCAGCAGGCAAAGCTCTATAACCACAAGTGCTGCGTCTGCGGCAGAACCGACCGGGACCACCCGGAGCTGGAGTTTCGTTACTGCTCCCGCTGCGAGGGCTACCGCTGCTTCTGTCAGGAGCATATAAACAATCACATCCACTTTACCGACCCCAACTGAAAACAGTGATCCCCGGTGCTCAGTAAAAGAGCGCCGGGGATCACTGTTTATATTCCTTATTGTATATCACTCTGCTGCACAGCGTAGTATATCGCGCCTATGGCCTGTGCAAACTGAGCCACCGTCACACCCTCAAGGGCGGCAAGCTGGCGCATAAGGGGCGTTACCGCCATATCGTCGTCTGCGGCCTTAAGAATGAGCTTTGGCATAAGCCTTCTGCTGCCCTCCTGTATCAGCTCAAAGCAGCGGGGATTTTTCACAAAGCGTCCGAAGATATAGCGCACATTGCTCTCCGGTCTGAGGGCATAGTCTATCTCCAGCCCCATGTGGGCAAAATTCTCACCTACCATGCGGAAAATCTCACAGGCCTGCTCATTGCCCTTTACCGCAAGCTGCATAAGGTGCTCAAGGCAGGGCTTGCGCAAATCCGCAGGCTCAGTAGGTACAACAAGCGTATCCCCGTGAAGGGCGGTAAAGCCCTCCAGCAGCGCAGGGTCCTTCTCCCACGCCATGCGGAATACCCCCGCCTGACCAAGATAGCGTCTTGCTCCCGGCAGGCCGGAGTTTTCGTTTTTCACGCTGCGAAGGTCCTCAAGGGCATAGCACTGCTTGTCAAGGCTGCCAAGATCAAGGAGAAAATCGTACATTTCAAGAGACAGCCCGGGTATTTTCCCGTCGGCGTCCAGCCATCCGGAGCCGAAGTCCGTTCCCAGAGAGTGAGCGATCACGCCCTTTTCTATCTCCCGGGGCTGCTCCATCGCAAGCTCCATAGCTGCGGTAAAGGCCGCCATGTTACCGTCGTTGGTAATATGCACGCAGCCGCCCTTTTTGCACAGAGCCTCAAGACGCTCCTTGAGCAGGCCGATTTTCTTAAACTGCGTCTCATAGTCAAGGGCGGTATTCTCCCTCATGCCCTTGGTTTTGGGGGTCTCGCCGCCTACAATGCGGTTTTCTATCACCACATCGGGAAAGCTCAGCCCGATAACATCGAGGAGCTTTACATCCAGCTCCTTCTCCGCCCGGAAAACCGCCCTCTCAATATCCTCAAGGGGCGCTTCCTTCACCATAAGAGCGTCCAGCACAGAGGCAAGCGCCGTAGTCTCTGCGGCGGCTCTTGCGCGCATAAGCCGGGCAAGCAGAATTATAGGCTCGGTATAGCCCTCGGCAACGGGACTTGCCGCCGGGTTCCAGTCAAATTCCTTAACGGCCAGCAGTCTGCCCCCTGAGGAGACAGCCAGCTTAATATCAGTGCCGCCCACATCTATACCGCAGCAGCACAGGCGCTCCGCCCTGTCCGCGCTCAGGCGCAGAGCCTCGCCCAGACCGCCGGTGGCCTTGGGCTGTTCGGAAGGCACAGGGCAGTATTGCTTAATATCCCGAAGCTCCAGAGAAAAACCGGCTCCGCCGAAGGCACGGCTTATCCTGTCCGCCACATTTATGCATTTGCCGTAGCCGCTGCGTGTTTTTTCACTGAGCTGAAAAACCGCCTCCAGCTCAGTGACAAGCTGCCTTATCCCCGCATTTTCACAGTCTGCGAATATGACAAGCCTCCTGCCGCCGTAGGCGGAGAGAAGATTGAACACCGTTGCGCTGAGATAGCGCAGGGAAAAGTCGCCGCAGCCGGGCAGCGGAGCGTCAAAATCCCGCTCACTGCCGTCAGGCAGAGTAAGGCGAAGATAAAGGGGAAGGCTGTTATTATCCCCGGCACAGGCACTTCTCACCTCATCTATCCAGAGGCTGCCGCCTGCCTCAAGAGCCTTTGTCCATTTATTTTCCATGTTCCGTCCTTTCAGGCAACTATCACCGAAACGCCGTCGGGAACAGTTACTATCGCTGCATTCTCAATCCCCCGCTCACGGAGCATTTCATCCGCCATCGAAAGAGCCTCGTCAAGAGAATGGGCGGGAGTCATGTGCATCTGGCGCACCATCTCGTCGTTTGCGTCGGACACGAGGATGACCCTTGCGTGCTGCAGAATACGGGCAAGTATCTGGCTCTCCCACTGGTCGGCAATGGTCTCCTCGGGAGGCGTGGATACAAATTTCTCCGTCATGCGCTTTAAGTCCTTCTCGTCGCGGAAGACCCCGTAGAAGCCCTCGCCGCCGTGGCCGTCGCCGCACTGGGCAAGCATTATAATAACGCCGTCCTTATTCACGGTGGCCTCTGCCGCCGTCATGCCCTTTACGGCCTGATAGATGTTCTGGTCAAGGGGATATCCGCCGTTGGTGGAGATGGCAATATCGGCAGGAATGGGGCTTACCCTGCACTGTGAGCAGAGAAAATCCCTGCCCGCCCTGTGTGCCTCGTCCACATCACCGGCCACAGCGTACATTACTTCCTTTTCGGCATTGATTATTACATTCACAATGTAGCTGAGCCTTGCCTGTCGTGCAGCGGAGAGCATGTCCGTGTGGATGGGATTACCCTCTATTATGCCGGTGCGGGCATAGGGAGAGGCGATAAACTGACCGTTGTGGTTATACATAACGGTTTTGCAGGAGGCAATGCCGGGCAGCACGCTCTTGCGCCCGCCGGAAAAGCCCGCGAAGAAATGGGGCTCAATAAAGCCCTCTGCCAGCAGCAGGTCCGCCTCTGCCGCCAGCCTGTTTATAATAAGCTCGCCGCCGGAGGGCAGGGTGCCTATCTTCACATGGGTGTGGGACGCGGTGCTGTCATGCACCACTATCTTTTCATTGGCAACAATGTCCTCACCGAACTTATTTACAAGCTCCTCCCTGGTGGTGGCCCGGTGGAAGCCCGTGGCGATGAGTATGGTAATGTCCGCATGGGGATTTACGCTTCTTATCTCCTCGAGCATGGGGGGAATAATCACCTTGCTGGGCACGGGGCGGGTATGGTCGCTGGCAATGATGACGATTTTTTCCTTGCCCCGGGCAAGCTCCGAAAGGCGCTTTGAGCCTATGGGATTTGCCATAGCCTGACGCACAAGCTCTATGGGGCTTTTATCCGGCACATAGCTGTGCATTTTGGAAAGGAGGCTGCCGGCGTGGCGGCTCTCCGGTATGTTGAGGCTCTTTGTCTCTTTTCCGTAGGGGAATTTTATTTCAGGCATGGTGCTCCTCCCAATACATTGATGTATTGATTATATAACGGCTTTTCCCTTCACGCAATAAAAAAGTAAACGCCCGGATTATTCCGGGCGTCTTACGGCAGTAAATTAAATTACTTTGCGTTCTTTGCCAGCTCGCACAGAGCGGTGAAAGCAGCGGGATCGTGAATAGCAGTCTCAGAGAGCATCTTGCGGTTCATATCCACACCTGCCAGCTTCAGACCGTGCATGAAGGTGGAGTAGTTCATGCCGTTCATCTTGCAGCCTGCGCTGATACGGGTGATCCACAGCTTGCGGAAGTCTCTCTTCTTCTGCTTGCGGCCGACATATGCGTAACGGCCGGACTTCATCAGCTGCTCGTTTGCCATCTTATAGTGACGGGACTTGTTGCCCCAGTAACCCTTTGCAAGACCGAGAACCTTATTTCTGTGCTTGCGGGTCATCATTGCGCCTTTAACTCTTGCCATTTGTTCTTCCTCCTATTTCCGGCTTGCCTTATTTATAAGGGATCATTTTCTTGATAGTGGCCTCGTTGGTTACATCGGCATAAGCCTCAGAACGCAGACGACGGCAGCGCTTGCTGTCCTTCTTGGTGAGGATGTGGCTCTTGAAAGCATGTGCGCGCTTTACCTTGCCGGACTTGGTGAGATTGAATCTCTTCTTGGCACCGCTATGGGTCTTCAGTTTGGGCATGATTATTTCTCCTTCCGTAACTTCCTTAACAGGAAAGACCTGTTATATACTGTTTGTTATTCCTCAGCCTTGGGCTCTTCTGCCTTAGGCTCAACGGCCTTGGGGGCCTTGGGCTTTGCCGGCTTTTTGGCCGGGGTCTGGGGCTTGGGAGAAAGGAACATGTGCATGTTCCTGCCTTCCAGTTTGGGGGCTTTGTCCATGTTCGCAACTTCCGCACACTTTTCCGCAAAGTCCTTCAGCAGAACCTCGCCGATATTGGTGTGAGCCATCTCTCTGCCGCGAAAACGCACGGAAACCTTGACTCTGTCACCGTCTGCCAGGAACTTCTGAGCGTTCTTCAGCTTGGTGTTGAAGTCATTGGTGTCGATGCCGGGAGACATGCGAATCTCCTTGACCTCGATGACACGCTGGTTCTTCTTGGCTTCCTTCTCCTTCTTCATCTGCTCGAAGCGGAACTTACCGTAGTCCATTATCTTGCATACGGGAGGATTGGCCGCAGGTGAGATTTTAACCAGATCGAGATCCTGCTCGGCAGCAATCTTAAGCGCCTCCTCGGCGGACATGATGCCAAGCTGCTCGCCGTTATTGCCTATCAGGCGTATTTCCTTGTCGATGATCTCTTCATTGATCTGATGTGCAGCGTTTGCGATATGAAACACCTCCGAAATAAATAAAGCGCGGACGCACAGCATCCACGCACAAAAACAGCCCTGTCCCTGACAGGCCATGCTTTTTATTGACCACGGCTGGCCTTTTGCCGCCGGGTGAGGTCGTGATGCCGTACCTTCTTTGTTTTTAGCTCAATTAATATAACAGTAAAACCGCCTGTTGTCAAGCCTTTTTTGCATTAATTTTACAGCTTTATTCTATGCAGCCTCACGCATTAAAATGCCTGAGCCGACAAATGCTATCTGCGGGTGATTTTATGGAATTTTTGCTTGTTTTTACCGCAGGAGGGCTTGTCTACGGGCTTATGGAGCTTGTTTGGCGGGGCTGGACACACTGGAGCATGCTGCTGTGCGGCGGGCTTTGCCTGAGCATAATATACATGCTGAGCTCCTTTGACATCGCATGGTGGCTCAAGCTGCTTTTAAGCGCGGCAGCTATCACATGGGTGGAATTTTCCGCCGGGTGCATCGTAAACCTCTGTCTTGGCTGGCAGGTCTGGGATTATTCGGCAATGCCGGGCAATATCCTGGGGCAGATATGCCCGCAGTTTTGCCTTTTGTGGCTGATTGTGTCGGCTCCGGGGCTGTGTCTGTGCTCCCTGCTGCGCTCTCTTATATATAAGACATCCGCGGGATAAGCCGCGGATGTCTCTGCTTTAATCAATAATTCTCGTCCGGTGCGCCTTCTGCGTTTTCAAGCTCCATTGCCAGCTTTACTATACGGCTGGTGCCAAGCCTGTCGGCACCCAGATCAACAAAGTCCTCAGCATCCTGAATGGAGGATATGCCGCCGGCTGCCTTCACCTTAACGGCAGCGGGGCAGTTTTCACGCATGAGCTTCACATCCTCACGGGTGGCGCCGCCCTTGGAAAAGCCGGTGGAGGTTTTGATATAGTCGCAGCCGCATTCGGAAACTATCCGGCAGAGCTTCACCTTCTCCTCATCGGTCAGCAGGCAGCACTCGATAATGACCTTGAGGATATATCCCCTTGTGGCCTCGCGCACAGCGGCAATGTCCCTGCGTACATCCTCCCAGCAGCCGTCCTTGACCATGCCAAGGTTGATCACCATGTCTATCTCACTTGCGCCGTTCTTTATGGCGTCGGCTGCCTCAAAGGCCTTTACGGCGCTGGTCATATAGCCGTTTGGAAAGCCTATCACGGTGCAGAGGGTGAGCCTGTCGCCTACATATCGCTTTGCGCCTGCCACATGTGCGGGAGGGATGCACACGCTTGCGCAGTTATATTTTATGGCCTGGTCGCAGAGCTTGCGTATCTCCTCTGCGGTGCAGTCAACACGAAGAAGGGTATGGTCGCATTTTTCGAGTATTTCTTTAATATCCATGCCGGTCTCTCCTTTTATATGGTAGAGATATTATAACCCTTTTGTCATGCATATTCAATAGCCGCGTTTGAATAGAGTTAAACATCTCAACGAAAAGGACGGCACATAACATGGACATGACAAGCAGTAATTTCGTAAGGCTCTGCGGCAGTCTCGCAGGCAGGCCCGTATACTCCCACTCCAGCCGCTCGCAGCAGTTTTATTCCTTCCCGCTGGAGGTGCTGCGCCTGTCGGGCAACAGCGACACTATTAATGTTATTATCAGGCAGGAGCAGCTTGCAGCGGCAGAGGCGGCAGAGGCGGGCAAGCTCTGCGTCACCGGGCAGCTTCGCACCTTCAACAACCGCAAGGGTGAGGGGGCAAAGCTGGTTATAAGCGTTTTTGCAAAGGAGCTCTGCCTCTGTGATGAGGAGGACTCCAACCTTGTGCAGCTTTACGGCACGCTCTGTAAGGAGCCAAACTTACGCACAACGCCCATGGGGCGGGATATATGCGACCTTATGCTGGCGGTGAACCGCCATTACGGACGCTCCGACTATCTGCCCTGTATCTGCTGGGGACTGCGGGCAAGAGACGCCGCCGAATGGCGTGTGGGTACGGTGCTGCGCCTTGAAGGGCGTATCCAAAGCCGCCGCTACATAAAGCTCACAGAGGAGGGCGCCGTGGAAAAGACAGCCTTCGAGGTGTCCGTCACCGAGGCGGAGGAGATATGCCCCATCGCGGAAAAAACCGTGCAGAATATATAGTTTGGCAGGATAAGCACCAGTTTTGTCGAAGCTGTTGACCTGGGGTCTCAAAAGTATTATGTTAACCCCGGAGGTGGTTTATTGAACAGGAAAAAGCTGATTGCGGCAGCCTGTGCACTGCTGTTTACGGTGCTTGCGCATCTGAATGTTGGCTGGCTTGTGAGCGTTGAGGGGACGGCAGTGGAGGGCTGCTTTTCCTCCTCCTGCATACGCCGCGCGGAAATGACCGCAAGGCTTGCGGCGGAGGAGATACTGCCCGGCAGAGCGGTGATGCCGGGAATTGAGCGGCGGCTTCATTTAAGTCTGAGAGCGCCCATTGAGGATGTGTCCGCTCTGAGCCACGCCCTGCTTATGAAAACGCCGGGGCTGTGCCTGCGGGATTTTGTAAGCGTAAACGGCATTACCATAGGCTGTGTGGAGGACGGAGCGGTGCTTATGGATGAGCTCAGAGGCTTTATTCAAAACCAGATGCCCAACGCCGCCGTAAGCGGCAGCTTCTCCGGTGAAATAGGGCTTGAGCCGCTTTATACCCGCAGCGGCAGAGAGACCAATTACGCCGACATGGTGCTGCTGGTTTCCGGCATGGCTCCGGTAATGTATGTGGACGAGGACGGCCAAAGGGCGTAATCACACCAAGCAGCAATCCGTATCCCCAAAGCCTTCCCCCTCATCAGTCAGCTGCGCTGACAGCTTCCCCCCAAGGGGGCAGCCTTAATCACAAAGCCCACACCGACAAAAAAGCAGCACACAAATGTGTGCTGCTTTTTGTAAGCATTTATCAATAGTAACGCTTATTCTTGTTCTTGCGGGCTGCCTCGGACTTCTTGCGGCGCTTGACGCTGGGGCTCTGATAGTACTCCTTCTTTCTCAGATCGGCCAGAACACCAAGTCGGATCGTAGCCATGTCGTTCTGTGAGCCAAGGAGTTGTGT
>JAZNUQ010000093.1:0-54803 GCA_045592365.1 Candidatus Limivicinus sp.
GGGCTGTGCCTGTGGTTCCAAAAAGGCTATGCCTATGAGTAGTCCCGCCGCAGCGTAAGCCTCCCCTGTGTAAGGGGAGGTGTCATTTGCAAAGCAAATGACGGAGGGGTTGATGAAAAAGACAATAACAATCCCTCAGTCTCGTCAGAACAACGCCATCAAGCCACTTTCAGCCCCGCAGGGGCAGAAAGTCGGCGGATGACATTGTTCTTCCTTTCCCCATTGAAGGTCAAGCCTTCAATGGGGCCCCGTTTAGCTGACAGCTCCCTTTACACAAGGGAGCCTTTAAAAATCAGACAAAGAAACACCGTGTCAGTAAATGAAAATATAAATCAGGGCTCCCTGCAAAATTGTTTATTGACATATCGGTCAATGAGTGGTAAATTGACTTACACAGTAAAAAGGGGCGCGCATCAACATTTTTTAAAAGTTGGGAAAATCGACGACTTTCGATTATAATGGCGAAGTTTGCTGAAAAATAGTTCTGGTTTTCATAAAATCTGAAATTGGGTTTTTATGTAAATTGAAACGCGCTTTTTGCTGGATTTTTTCGGAGTAACAGACATAAAGCTGCAAGAGCCGGCTCTTGCATTGTCCTTGTTAAAGGACAATGATAAGCGGCTGTAAACAGCTAAAATCGGAAAGGATCTGCGTAGGGTTGGGAGTTTTCAGAAAGAAACATGCAAGGCATCCGCTTAAGGTGCTTTGGGGCTTAATTTCATGGCTGCTCGTCATATGCGTGGTGCTGCTTGCGGTGGCCCTGGTGGGAGTTCGCGTTTTAGGCTATACGCCTTTTGCGGTTTTGTCCCCGTCAATGTCGCCTGAGTATCTACCCGGTGACCTTGTCTATGTGAAGAGCGTTCCGCCGGAGAGCATTCAGCCCGGTCAGGTGCTTACCTTTGTTGCAAACGAGGAGCTTCTGGTGGTCACTCACCGCGTTGTGGAAAATGACACGGCAAACCGCCGCTTCGTTACCAAGGGAGATGCAAACGAGGATGTGGACGCTATGCCTGTGCTGTATGAAAACGCCCTTGGCGTGGTGAGCTTCTCTCTTCCCAAGCTGGGCTACCTGTCCATGCACCTAAGCACCGCCTCAGGCAGATATACAGCCGCTGCCATTGGCTTTGGCCTCTTGCTGCTGCTTATACTGCCGGAATTCTTTGCCCCCGAAAAGGATAAAAACGGGAATAAGGCCGATAAGGCATCAAATAGATCAAAAGGCGTTATCCAGAATAATAATCAGGAGGAAATCAGCAAATGAACAAGAAGAAATTGGCACTGACGGTTCTGGCGATGGTTCTCATCTGCTGCCTGTCCATCACCGGCACCCTGGCTTTTCTTACCGACCAGCAGGACGGTAAGGACACAGTCATAAACACCTTTATCGCAGCAGGCGGCGGCGAAATCATCGATCCCGACCCTACTCCCGGTCCCATCCCCGATCCCCCCGAATCCCTGAACCCCAACTTCTTTTTGGTTGAGCATGTTGCAGAGTATGTAAAGCCCAACTATACCCTGGGTGCCACTCTGGTTACCGAGAATGATTACGACAGAATCGTTCCCGGGATGGACGCGGAAAAGGACCCCACCCTGTATGTGAACATCAACAACGATGTGGACGCTTACATATTCGTTAAGGTTCTTGACACCACCGACGGTAATCTGACCTATAAAATGGCTGACGGATGGACGGCGGTTGCCGGCTTTACCGGCGTTTATGCCTACACTCCCGCAGGCGGCAGCATCATCACCGGCGTTGACGGCTTTGAGCTGCCCGGCGTTCCTCTGCTGAAGGACAATATTGTTACCGCAGCGGAAACTCTTGAGGACACCGATCCCACCACCGCTGATGAAATGGAGCTGGGCGAGCTTAAGTTCCAGGCTTTCGTATGCCAGGCCGGCGGCTTTGCCGATTACACTGAGGCATACACCAGATGCTTCGGCCCCTGAGCCGTGTTAAAGGAGATAGCACATGAATAAACGCAAAGTTCTTGCACTGGCGCTTGCTGTCTGCATCATAGCAATTCTTGCATGCGGCACTCTTGCCTACTTTACCGATTCCGAGAATGTGACCAACAAGTTCTACACCGCAAGCTACAAGCCCGACGATCCCGTTCCCGATCCCGACGAGCTGTTCTCCATCGTTGTGTTTGAGACTGCCCCCGACGGCAGCGAGACCACCGAGGGTATAGAGTATGCCGACATCCTGCCCGGCGATGTGCTGGATAAGGATCCCACCGTCAGAAACACCGGCGACTATGCTGCATGGGTTCGCCTCAGCGTCACTCTCACCAACGCTGCCGAGTGGAAGGCTGCCTGTGCCGCCCACGGCATTGAAGACCTGGCCGAGATTTTCGGCGGCTTCAACAGCGCATGGGAGCGCAAGGCGATTGAAGAAAACACAAGCGAGGATACTCTGACCTATGTTTACTATCTCAAGGATGCTCTGGCTCCCGATGCAGAGTCTACCCTCTTTGAGAGAGTAACCATTCCCGAGGAGCTCACCACCGCCGAGTTTGCAAAGCTCAGCTACTTTGAGCTGCAGATAGCAGGCGATGCAATCCAGTCTGCAAACACCGGTGACAGTGCATTTGAGGCCTTTGAGGCTCACTGGAAGGGATAATATCGGATAGCCGATAACAGCTTTTGTACCTTAGCGTCCCCCCCCTGCCGGGTCGTTACCCGGCAGGGGAGAGGCGATGCTTATGACGCCGCTGCCGTGCGGCACATTATGAGAAACGGAGATACCATGAAGGAATTTATAATCTGGGGAAGTAATTTCATATACGAAGGGTTCCTGTACGACCTGTTTTTCATGCTGGGCTTTGTGGCGGTGTTCTTTTTCTATCTGTGGCGGGGTCCGCGCTTTGGCATCAGTCCCGCAAAGAGCGTGCTGCTGGTTGTGGTGGTTTATCCCACGGTGGTTCTGCTCATTATGGTGATGTACTGGATCGAGTCCGGCTTTACCGGCTTTGGCGGCAACAACATTGTAAGAGGCTTTGTGTATATGCCGCTTATCGCCCTGCCCGCAGGCAAGCTGATGGGCATCGAGTGGAAAAAGGCCTGCGACCTGCTGGCGCCCGCAACCTGCGTGGTGCACAGCGTGGCGCACTGGGGCTGCGTCTTCGGCGGCTGCTGCCGGGGCTTTGATACCCAATGGGGGCTTTACAACCACCGCACACAGGGCTATTGCTTCCCCTCTCCTCCCCTTGAGGCTCTTACGGCCCTTGCCATTGTGGTTTTTCTGCTTTGGCGGGAGAAGAAAAACAATTACAGGGTGGACGGCCTGTCCATGCCCATTATGCTTATCATATTCGGCTTTACCCGCTTTATATGGGAATTTTTCAGAGACAACGAAAAGCTGTGGCTGGGATGTTCCTCACTTGCCTTCCATGCGCTGTTTATGGCAGTGGTTGGGCTTATAATGTACAGAGTTATAAAGAATAAAAACAGTCTTTCCCGGACTCGCTGAGTGCCGAGAGAGCGGAAAGGAGGGGGAACCCTGATGAAAAGAAGACTGCTGGTGATTTTCAGCGTTATAGCCATCCTTGCCCTGCTGGGCACGGGAAGCCTTGCATACTACACCGCACAGGGGACGGCCTCCAATATTATCACCACAGGAAATGTGCAGCTTCGTATAGTGGAGACTAGCTCCGACGGCAGCGCTTTTCCTGCAGAGGGCGTGACCATTATGCCCGGAGACACGGTGAGCAAAATACTTCAGGTTGAAAATACCGGCGGCAGCGGCATGTATCTGCGCGTGCAGCTCCACAGCTATGTGGAGGGCTCACAGCTCAGTGCCGAGGGCTGCATGGAAATAGATATTGATACGCAATACTGGACCTTAAAGGACGGCTGGTACTATTACAACAGCGCCATTGAGCCCGGTGAGATGACCCAGCCTCTGTTTACCGGCGTACACTTTAACGGAGACGCGGTGGACAATAAGTATCTGGGCAAGGTGTTTGCGCTGGATGTCAGTGCCCACGCGGTGCAGAGTGCAAACAACGGTGAAACTGTGTGGCAGGCCGCAGGCTGGCCTGTGATATGAGGTTGCATATGAGGGAATATAAACACCAAAAGCATAGGAAACAGAGCACGGGCAGACACTGTGCTCAGTCTTCCCGTGCCTATACCGGCAGACACAGCTGCGCTTCTACGGCCGCCGCCCCTGTAAAGGGCTTCGGCCTTAGAGACATTTTGCTTGTAATAGCTGTGCTGGTGCTGAGCATAGGCTGCTTTACCACCATTGCCTATATGAGAGCAAGCGGCGGAGAGATCACAAACAGCTTCTTCGGCGCAAATATATACAGGCTGGATTATGCCGCCAATGCAGAGGATGCAAGCGGCAGCGTCAAGGGGCAGACCGAAATTATGGCCAGCTCCGAGACGGAATGTCAGTTTACCCTTAAGGAAAACGGCTTTAGTCGCGACGGCTATGTATTTCTCGGCTGGGACTTCAGCGCCGCAGCAGAGATACCTGCCTTCCGTCCCGGGGACGATGTGACCGTGGATATTGACGAGCCCAACCGTACCATATACGCCATCTGGAAGGCCGAAAACGGCTTCAAGCTCAATTACGACCTTAACTTCAGCGGCGCCCCCGCCATGCAGAGCCAGACCCACACCGGCAGCGAGGACAGCTATAACTTCAGCGCAAGCGAGCTGCCTCAGGGCGTCAGCAATCCGGGCTTTGTGTTCACCGGCTGGAGTGCTGACAGTAAGGCCACTTCCCCTGACTATCAGCCCGGCGACCCGGTGCCCGTCACCAAGACCGAGAAGGAACGCACGGTTTACGCAGTGTGGGCCATAGACACCGATTACATACAGTACAGCGTCAGCTTCGATTTGAACCTGCCCAAGGGCATAAGCTCCTCGAATGTTACCGCACCCAAGACCATGAAGGCCTCCGACAAGGCTCTGAGCCATGTGTTCACCCTCAGCGAGGAGCCCCAGGTAAAGGACTTTGAGAGCAGCGGCCTTGTGTTTGCAGGCTGGGCGGCGGAAAGTGACGGCGCTGCCATATACTCCACCGGCAGCGATGTTACCGTGAATTATGAGGATGCGCTCCAGGGCAACCTGAAGGTGGCCTCCCTTACCCTGTACGCCACATGGACATGGGAGTACTATGTGAGCTTTGAAAGCACCGCCACCGACCCTGCAGCCCTGCTGTACAGCCGCGAAAGCTCCCAGCCCACCGGCGGCAGCGGCCCCATAGTCCTTTCCACCCGCAGCACCAGTGTCAGCACCATGGGCTTTTATGAGACTGCGCAGGAGTACTATAAGCGTCAGGGCTATGTTCTGGTAGGCTTCTCCGAGAACGCCTCCGACAGCGTGGGTCAGGAGAATATCACCCTCAGCACTCCCGGCAAGGCAAATGCCAAGACCCTTTACGCAATATGGACCGTGGGCAGCTACGCCCTTATCTATGATGCCAACGGCGGCAGCAGCGTTCCCGCTCCCGATACATGGAACGGCACCGCCACATCCCACAGCTTTGATATAAAGCACGGCGGCGTTACACCCAGCGCCGGCGCTTACGATGCGGAATTTTTGGGCTGGGCAAAAGAGCGGGACGCTCTGGAGCCGGACTTTGTCTACTCCAACGGCAGCTTTACTCCCGCAAGCTATACCCTCTATGACGATGATCCCACCGATATTCTGTACGCCGTGTGGAAGTACCACTATGTGCTCACCTATGACAGAGGCTACGGCAACGAAAATTCTCCCCTGCCGACAGGCACCGAGGCATGGAGCACCGCCAAGAGCTATGACTTCAACATAGCCGGCAGCCCTGACCCGGAGAGAGACGGCTACGCCTTCATGTACTTCTGGTCTGATACTCTGGACAGGCAGAATAATGAAAACCGTTACTACAAGCCCGGTCAGGGCGACGGACAGAGGACCACCGTTACCGTTTACTCCGACAATACCCACAAGAGCATTTATCCCCGCTTCAGCCCCGTGGGCAGCGTGTATCTGTACTTTGACATGAACGGCGGCAACGCGGAAGGCGCACCTCAGGCCATAAACCTCTCCAAGACCAACAGCTGGAAGCCCGGCGTCTCTGTTGCTCCGGAAACCTATTCCCCCAGCATCGGCAGACCCGGCTATACCTTTGTGGGTTGGGCGGAGGATCCCAATGCCGACTATTCATGGCTTGAATCCACCGACGAGAGCAGGATGATATACGGCGGAGTTTCCGGCAATAACACCTATTACCTGAACACCGACCTGAGCAAGGATCACTACCTGTACGCCGTGTGGGCGCCTGACCATACCGTGAATATAACCGTCAAATACAACGGCGGCGTCGGCACATATACGACAACCGAAGTCAGCCCTTCCTGCGCCACAAAATATGTTTGGGGCGAGCAGCAGGAGGTGGACTCCCGCAGCTTCAGCTATACCCTGAGCTTCAGCCAGTACTGGAACAGCAGCACCTTTACCTGCAATGTGGGCGCATCCTCCGGCAGCAAGAACGGCGCCACCAACGGCTCTGTGCTCTTGATGCCCGTTAAGGAAGGCGCGGCGCTGAGAGGCTTCCTGCTCAGCGGGACCGACAGAGTGTACTATCCCACCACGGTTTCCAACGGACACAAGAATGAAGAGAGCAGTGATGGATATGTCTCCAGCGGTGCAATTCAGCTTCAGAATGTTACCGTAGACATCGGCAAGGCGGACCCCTCCGTCACTTCTTACAGCTTTACCCTTTACGCTCAGTGGGGCGCCACCGTTGACTGGTATCAGGTTGTGCTTGTAAATTCCGACGGCAGCACCACTCTGCTGGCAGAGGAATCCGAGAATATCAACGATTCCGGCTACACTGAGCACACCTTCCCGGCAATGACCATCAAGACCCCTGACAGCATGGTGAGAACAGGCTACATTACCGACTATGCCACCAGCTCCGGCGGCCCGGTTGTGTACACCGTGTCCTCCGATTATACCGGTCAGGATGATAATCACAGCCACATTCTCCAGTGGTCCGGCAACTATGAGGACTGGTATATTGACAGTGACATTACTCTGGACTGTAAGAATACTGCCGGCCTTGAGGTAACAGAAAACGGCGACGGAGCAAATGTCTATACCCTCAAGCTCTACCCGGTGGAGAGCAAGGGTGAGGTGTATGCGCTGACTGTCAATAACGACAGCCGCAGACCCATGAGGGTGCTGGTTTATGCTTTCCTCGGCCGCGACTATGATAAACTGTCAAGTCACACCATCTATGCCACTGCAAGAGCCGGAGCCGGCAGCTATACATGGCCTGCCGGAGAGGCCGGAAGATTTACCGGCGTAGACTATTCTCCGAACGGTTCAACTCCGGAATTCACATTTAATAACTACCAGTTCCTGGGCTATTCCGAGGAAGGCTATGACGGAAATCTTGACTACACCGTTACAAGAAGTCAACAGACACGAACATATAATCGCGGCGACAGAACTCAGTTTTATCACAGAATAAATCAGAGCGTGACCATAGACAGCAAGGCCTCCAATGTAAGCCCCGGAAGCTATGCCGAGGGCATACCGATGTACACAATGAACATCTATGCCGTGTGCGCCGAGTACAAGGATTTTGTTGTTCAGTTTAATTCCAACGGCGGCACATGGCCCAATAGCGCTCCCAACCTTACTTCACACAGAAACTACACCAGTGATGTTTCCAAGGACTTTGAGGCGGGCAAGACCCTCGTGATGCCTACCCGCGACGGCTATGAATTCCTGGGCTTCAATTACCTGAAGACAGACCCGGTGGATTCGCCGGTGGCTCCGGATATCAGCGTCACCGTTGTGGATGAGGATACGGTGAAGACGGATCAGGTGATCACCGTCCGGGACGAGGACGCCAAGGAGGGCTCCGGCAAGGATGTTGTTGTAAGCACTTCAAGCGCTCCCGATAAGACTACCATGACCGTTTATGCACTGTGGCTGAGGCGGCAGGAATTCAAGATAGTCTTCTACGGCAACGACGGTACCGCCGCGGACGACATTACGCTCAGTGAGACCACCGACCCGGGGCTTAAGGAGTACAGCTTCACGGTGACGCCTTCCAATACGCCCACCTACGGCGACTATACCTTCCTTGGGTACAGCTATGAAAAGGTGGCGGCAGGTCAGGGCACCGTACATGATGTGGATGTTGCTGTTAACGAAGACGGCACCATCGGCCCCGTCAGGCTCACAAAGGCCGACCATGAGCTGGGGCTCAGCCCCGGCACAGTCACCACCACGGATGACGGGGCGGATACCACCACCATGACCCTTTATGCGGTGTGGGCGGCGGAGATGACCTATTATCAGATCAGTGTCACCTCTGAGGGCAGCACAAAGGTCTATTTCCGTTATGCCGACCAGACCAACGGGCCCGAGCATACCTTTACCAGCAGCACCGGCGCCAATGTGAACTCTCTGACCACTCTGGCATCCTCCCGCAAGGGATACAGGCTTGCGGGTCTGCGCTATGCAGGCTCCGAGGAGCTTCTCTGCACGGTAAGCGGCAACAGTCTGGGCGGTGATGTGACGGTCACACAGGGCGGAACCGATGTAACTCCTTCCACCTACAACAATGCCGACTGCTATACCCTGAACCTTGAAGCGGTCTGGATTAAGCAGACTCTCTTCCGTGTGCAGATTGCCCCCAACAAGGGTGCTCTGATGGCCTCCAACAGCTACGATCTCACGGAGGATGTCCGCGTGCTCACCCTTTCAAACGGCAGCGATGTAATGGGCTTTGACGAGACGGAGAGCCGGGTTACCATACCCTCCGGCTACTATGTCACCTATACCAGCAGCTCCAACACCGGCGGCTATGTTCTTTCCCAGCGCACGGACCACAGGTTCATGGGCGTGGACAATGACGAAAATTATGTGACCGGAACTCCCGACTACACTGTTTCTCAGAGCTATACCAGCAGCCAGTACAGGCAGACCCTAAAGAACATCGTTATCGACCTTAACGATGCTCAGATGGATATTGTCAAGGGCGTCTATGAGGATGACCCGGATGTTACCCTCTACACTCTGACCCTCTACGCTGCCTGGGAGCCCTACCAGTACTTTGAGGTGGAGCTGCTGCCCAACGGCGGTGCCTTCCATGACAGTACCGGCGCTGCGATTGATTCCCATGTTTACCGCGGCAGCAGCGTGTATTACAGCGAGCCGTCCCAGCGCATTGCCGCAAGCTACACCGACGCAAATCCCAACCGGCTCATAAGACCCGGCTACAAGCTCCTGGGTTACAGCTTTACACCCACCGGCGGTGTGGATGTGACCATCAGCTCCGGCAGCGCTGATGACAGCAACAGAGTTACTCTCAACTCCGTTACCGTCACCAAGGGCGACAGCAGCAGAGAACAGCTGAGCTACAGCTTCGAATCCGGCGGCAGCCAGATAGGCGTTACACGGCTTAAGCTCTATGCTGTCTGGGGCACCAGACTTGACTATGTGTCTCTCGCCGGCGGTACGGTTCCCGCGCCTGTGATACGCACAGAGCCTGACGCCACAAACCTCCGTACCGTTGACATTGCCGCAGAGCGGCCTGTGAACCAGAAATTCATCTTCCTCGGATGGAGCGTGCATTACGGCGGAGGCGAAGCCGAGTACGGTGTTGATGGCTACTATGAAAAGCTCCGTGAGGAGCCGCTCAAGAGCAGCATCACCTTTGATGAAACTACCGGTCATATAAGCCTCTACGCAGTGTGGACCCAGCGCTTTGAGCTTTACTACAATGCCAACGGCGGTGATGACACCACCCTGCCCGAGCCTGAATTTACCTATGTTAACACGGCGGACACCTATTTCCCGGTCAGCGCCAAGATACCCGTCCGCGAGGGCTACACCTTCCTTGGCTGGGCTGAAACGGCCGATGCCACGGTGCCCAAGTACACGGCTGACACGGGGGATGCCTATGACGATGCCGTTAAGGTGACCGGCAAAACCGACGGTTCCACCACCGGCGTGACGATCTACGCCGTATGGCAGGCCAACGGCAGCACCAGCTCCGATGAGGGCGGCGGCACAGAGCCCGCAGGCATAGACCCGGCAGATACTGCCGTGGAAGGCGTACAGAACCAGACCACCGACCCTGCCCAGACCCCTGCACCTGCTCAGACGCCCGCACCCACCCAGACCACTGACACGACTCAGCAGCCCGCAGCCGCTTCCGTGAGCCCGGATGAGCAGCTCGGCGACGGACAGGGCGGCGGCACGGAGGAGCCGACGGGAGAGTCTGCGGGCGGAGTAACGGGAGGTGACGCGGCATGAAGACCCTGAGATTTATGACTGCGCTTCTTGTATGCGCTTTACTGATAGCGACGCTGACAAGCTCCGCCTGGGCGGAAAACGGCAGCGTCAGCTATCAGGGGCGTGCCGACGGCATAATATTCAGCCCCGGCACCGAGGAAAGCCCAACAAACCTTTTCCCCGAGCTTCGTGAGCTTATGCCCGGCGACAGTGCCAGCCAGACCATTATCGTTAAAAACGATATGACCGGCAGAACAAAGCTGCGTGTATATCTGCGCTCTCTGGGTGCTGACGAGGAAAGCACCGCCCTTCTCAGCCAGCTTCAGCTTCGCGTGGAGCAGGTAAACAAAGGGGAGCTTTATTCCGGCGAGGCACATCTTACCGGGGACCTTGCCCAGTGGCAGCTTTTGGGTACAGTATACCCCGGAGCTTCCGTTGAGCTTCTTGTAACGGTGGATGTGCCCATAGAGCTGGGCAATGAGTTTGCCGGTCTTGCCGGCAGACTGGACTGGGAGTTTATGGTGGAGGAAATCCCCATGAGTAACGGTGATGTATCCACCGGCGACGCTGCCCACGCAGCTGTCTACACTGCGGCGGCAGTCATGTGTCTGGCGGCTCTTATGCCTCTCTGCTATGAGCTTAAAAGACGCAGCAAAGCCAAATAAACGAAAAAACGGCAGGCGAAACATCGCCTGCCGTTTTTGTTTGCAGAAAAAAGCTCTTTCCTGCCTCTCCCCGTGGGAGAGGTGGCACGCCGCAGGGCGTGACGGAGAGGGCAGTATTCGCAGATGAAACAGAATGCTTTGCATGAAATGCAGCGAAGTCGGTAATATTTTGACCTCTCAGTCAGCTTCGCTGACAGCTCCCCTTAAAAGGGGAGCCAAGAATTCCTTGGCTTTGTCCGCACGCGGAAACGGCAGGCGAAACATCGCCTGCCGTTTATGTTTGCAGTATGCTTATATAAGAAGTGCCTTTACATTTTTGGGAGCCTGCTCAGTATCTCCGGAGATGCTGATAACAAACTCGATATTCTCAGCCTTGGAAAAGGCCTCCAGCCATGCAATGAAGGAGGACAGAGCCTCGGGAGACTTGTCTTCCACCAGCTTGTAGAAATTATCTATGAAAAAGTGGGTAATGTCATAATTGCCCGCGTGGATACCGCAGATGAGACCCTTGAGGAATTCATAGCTGCCGATGTCATAAGCGCCGGCGTCTATAAGTCTTGCCTGATAGGGAATGTCAAAAGTGAGCTTGCGCTCCTTCTCGATGCAGACAACATCACCGTTGCCCTCGTTTACAGCTTCGCGGACCAGGTCCACCAGCTTTTTGGTCTTGCCGGAACCCTTAAGTCCCATAATGATCTTAACCATGTTGACCACACTCCTTTTACAAAGTTATTTTGTCTTTTATACAGATTAACATTTTTCTTCAAAAGGTGCAATAGCAGAGTTATTAATGTTAAGTAAATTTTATCTCATGGATAAAGGGCAGCGCCTGAGTAAAAGCTGCGTCATACATATTGCCCCGAGTGTCTTAACAGCTTTGGAACATGTGTCTGCCCGTTTTGCAAAATGATTAAGATTATTGAAACTTTACATAAAAACATGAAAAAGCCGGACGGAAAGTGGGGAATATCAACAAATAATTCTTGACGCTGTACCCCGGAATGTGTTAACATTTCAGTGTGTTTGAATGGGGAACGATGTGAATTTCCATATATGAAAAAGAGGTGTATTGCTTGAAAGACCTGAAGCATCTTATCTACTTTGAAAACCTGCTGCAGGAAGCGCACAACGAGCTGGTTAGCAAGGCTATTGAGGAGGGGAAGCTGGCCCTGGGCTACAACTGCTTCTACATACCCGAGGCTCTGCTCAATCTGCCCGGCTGCTTTGCCAGCCGCCTGCGTGCGCCCCGCTGCGTATCCACAGACATTGCAAGCTACTACATGACCACAAGAAACTGCCCCTATGTCCGCAGCATTCTTGAGCGTGCCATTGAGGGAGGCTACAATTACCTCAATGCCCTGTTCGGTGCCGAGGGATGCGCGGCTATGGAGCGCATGGAGGAGCATTTTGCTCTTATCAAGCCCGTGAAGAACGAAAGGTTCATCACCACCATTATCGACCCTCCCATGAAGGGGGACAAGACCAATCTGGACTACTACAAGGCTCAGCTCAGGCTCAAGGTGCTTGAGCCCCTGCAGAAGGAGTTCGGTGTGGATGTTTCCGACAGTGCCCTGCGCAAGGCCATAGAGCTCACAAACGAGATAAGCCGTCTTGTGACCGAAATCGGCAATTTCCGCAAGCTGGACAATCCCCCCATCACCGGCTATGAGTTCCATGTTATCCAGCTTGTTACCCAGGCCTGCCCCCACTACCTTATAAAGCCCTATCTGGAGGAAACTCTGGAGGAGCTCAAGACCCGCGAACCGGAGGCAAAATTCCCCTACCGGGCAAGAGTTGCACTGGTTGGCTCCGAGGTGGACGACCCGGAGTTTACAAAGCTCATTGAAAGCTGCGGCGCCATGGTGGTTGCCGACCGTTACTGCTTCGGCAGCTTCCCCGGTCGTGAGCAGATAGAGATACTCGACGGTGAGACCGCCTTTGACGCGATTTGCCGCCACTATCTGTACTGGAGCCAGTGCGCCCGCTTTATGGACGGAGAGAAGATCGACCAGCGCCACAGAGAGGTCAAGCGCCTTGTGGATGAATACAAGGCAGACGGCGTTATCTACGAAAACATGAAATTCTGCGAGTTCTGGAGCTATGAGAAGGTGCTGGCCTCCCATATCTTTGCAAACGAGCTGAATATTCCCTGCTGTACAATAGAGAAGGAATATGCGCTGGGCGCTGTGGGTCAGCTGCGTACACGCTTCCAGGCCTTTATCGAGGCTCTGGAGATAAAGAATATAAATGGAGGCAAGTAAGATGAAAATTACAGACAAGCTCATTGCATCCATAGACAAAAAGCTCCAGCGCTTCGACCCCATCTGGCAGGCCGAAAACGGCGTGGGCGGTCAGCGCAGCCGTTATATCGTCAAGACCGGCGTTGCCAAGTGGCGTGAATGGCGCGGCGTGAAGGACACCTTTTATGACTATACCCAGTGGCTCAACAACCTTTTCAGCATGGTGCTGATGGTGGGCTCCGCTCCTCTGGCCTGTCTCAAGGGCTTTTGGGAGTACCGCTGGATGGGCTCGTATCTGGGCACCTTCATGTTCATTGACAGGCTGTTTGAGGGCTATCGCGGCTACGAGCTTCGCATTGCCCACAAGAACATGCACGCCATAGTACAGAGCCTTACCAAGAAGATAGCTCTGGTGCTTTCCAATGACAGACGCTTCGGCGGTGGCCCTCTTACGGATAAGATGGTGCCTATGGACGAGGTTCTGCCTCCTCTGTTTATGGCCGGCTTCAAGGACCTTATCCCCATCCCTCTGCAGACCCTGCCCGAGTTTATTATCTGTGATATAGACCAGCACATTGAGCCGTACTACATCGATGTGGCGGAATCCTACGGTCTGCCCGCGGATGTATGCTCCCGCTGCTCGGCGGAGACCGGCGTCACCATAGACGACGCCTTCCCCATATTCGGCAAGGCATTTCTGACTACCAATATGCCCTGCAATGCCTCCGAGGCAACCTCCATGTTCCAGCGCCGCAGACTGGGTCTGCCTGACATGCCTGTTACAATGGCTATGATACACAACGAGCCCGGCGCACACCCCTATTCCACTCAGGTGCTCAAGGATGCCATTGCCTTTATCGAAAAGGAATACGGCGTAAAATATGACTGGAATGCTCTGTTTGAGCGTGCAAAGCACATGAACGAGCAGAATACCATCGAGCTTGAGAAGTGGGATTACTTCAAGACCCCCTATTCCGCTCTGGTGGGTATTGCCGAAACTCTGTACAGACTGTATTCCTGGGCCTCCGTCAACGGTCAGGAGGACTACTTCACCGAGAACGACCGCAAGGTCATCAAGATCATGCGCAAGGCCTACGAGGAGAAGTATCAGCCCTTCGGCGGCAAGACCCGCCACCGTGCCTTCCTCTGGGGCCCCTCCGCCGTGTATTACACGGACTTCCCCACATGGGCGCAGAACTGCTGGGGCATCAATATTGTGCTTAATATGGACTCCACCATGGGTCACAATATGATAAGCACCACCGACCCCGAGCAGGCCATCAAGGATCTGGCTCTCTTCTCCGAAAAGGGCGTTATGCGTCACCACGCCGTAGGCGGCTGGGACAATGTGAACGCACTGTGGGAGTGGGCAAAGAACTTCAACTGCGACATGGTGCTGTTTAACGACAATGTGGCCTGCAAGGGTATGAACGGCGTCCACGCACTGATGGAGGAGCAGGCAAGGGAGCTGGGCTTCCACTTCATATTCGTGGAGCACGATCTGGAGGACTGCCGCACCGTTTCCCGCAGGGATATGAGAAAGTGCGTGAACAACTACATGTCCGTGGTTTTGAACGAGGAGCCTCTCGACCCCACTCTTGTGGACTTCGACGACTCTCTTGCAATGTGAGGTGTAAGCTATGAAAAATAAAGCCCTTAAAGTAATCCTTAAAATTCTCGGCAAGCTCATTGTCATCGGCTTTGTGACCTTTGTGGCCACCTTCGCCCTGTATATGTTCAACGGTGAGAATAAGCTCATATACTATGTTGTGCGCCCGCTTCTCAATAAACACTATGACGCACAGGTGAGAGACAGAAGAATATAACAGAAAAACGCTCCGGAAGTTTTCTTCCGGAGCGTAATGCTTTTTATGGACTTAGGAGCCGGCATAGGGCGTGGCGGAGGCTGCCTCGGGGGGCAGAACGATTTCCTCCACGGCGTTAAAATCGGACACGCTCATGCTGATAACATACTCGGTAATGGACCACTGGCTGTTTTCGCTCTTGTTTCCGAGAGACTTGGAAATACTCTCATTCATGTCTTCAAGTATCTCGGTAAGGCTCACCTGAAAATAAACGGGATAGCCGCTGGCCTCATCAATCCAGACGGAAAGCGTAAGGCCGTCAAGGTCCTTGGCAAGATTGCTCTTTATATTTGCCTGCTGGCTTTCGCTCATGGAGCTTACATCGCTGAGCTGACCGTTTACCTCAAGCAGAGCCACGAGCGCCTCGCCGCTGACTGTGCCGTCATAGCGGGTGGCCTTTCCGCCTGCCAGATTGTCCTCACCGGCCTTGGAAAAGCCGATGTCATCGGTTAAGAAGGTGGCGATAAAATAGGAGGCATTCATAGCGGAAAGAGCGCTGCCGTCCTCGTAGGAGAAAACGGACCAGCGGTATCCGTCGGTGGAGTATTCGGAGTAGCCGCCGTTTTCCGGTACAAGGTAGGAGGTGGAGCTCTGCTCAACCACATCGCCGCCGTTTTCCACCTGCATAAGGTTGCTGAGCCTCATGCGGGGCTGCTCGCCCGTTATAATGCTGAAGCTCATTTCGCTTCTGCCGTCAAAAAGCTCAGTCAGCTCACCGTCGGTAACAGCCTCCTGCCAGCGGAAAATACGGGAGGCCGTGAAGCTGGTGCAGGAGCGGAAGCGGTCCAGCGCGGCGTTTACGGCTTCGGTATCGGCCGGATTGCCGCCGGAGCTGCCGCATGCGACGGCTGTAAACATAAGTATGGCGGCAAAAGCAACAGCCAGGAGCTTTTTAAATTTCATATCAAACATTCCTTTTACTATTAAGTACCTAAAAGAGCTTTGTTCTTAAGCATTTCAAGAAATTATAGCATATACCCGAGGGAATGTCATCAGGTATTTTAATAAAAAGTATTTTTGAAGGTGATTTTACACAAAGGGGAAGCAAGGTTTTTGGTAAAAAAGTAAAAAACGCCAAATCCAATTAAAAAGAGTATAAACACTTGATATTTATGTGACAGCATAGTATAATGCTGAATGTATATTTGCGAAATATACGCTTTAGAGAAATGAAAGGGGTATATCAATGAAGAAATTTTTCGCAATTCTCCTTATGCTCTCCATGGTAATGGGTATGGCAGCCTGCGGCGCACAGCCTGCAGCACAGCCCACTGCCGCTCCCGTGGAAGCACCCGCAGAGGAGGCACCCGCAGCAGTTTACACTGCCGGTACCTACACTGCAGTCGCACAGGGCTTTGGCGGCCCCGTTACCGTTGAGGTAACTGTTGACGCCAACGCAATTACCGATGTCAAGTTCACCGGCATGGAGGAAACTCCTGAGTACGGCGGCATGGCAATCCGTAATCTCCCCGAGGTCGTTCTGGCTGCTCAGAACACCGAGTTCGACACCGTTTCCTCCGCAACCTACACCACCGCTGCTGCAAAGCTGGCTCTGGGCGTAGCTCTTGACGAGGCAAAGGGCGTCAAGGCCGGTACCGTTGCTGACGGTAAGTACACTGTTGAGGTCGTCGGTCACGAGGGTCTCGTCACTGTTACCACCACCTTCATTGGCGGCAAGATCACCAAGGTCAACATTCCCGCAAACAACGAGACCATCGGTGTCGGTACTTACGCTGTCAAGCGTATGCCCGCTGCTATCGTTGAGGCTCAGAGCGTAAACTGCGACTCCGTCACCGGCGCATCCGTTTCCTCCGCAGCTATCAAGCAGGGCGTTGCCAAGGCTATCGTTCTGGCCGGCGGTAATGTTGCTGACTTCCAGGCTGAGGTCGAGAAGGTTTACGAGGTTCAGGCTGTTCCCACCGAGGCTGATGTAGTCATCATGGGTGCCGGTACTGCCGGTATCATGGCTGCTGCCCGTCTGGTCGAGGCTGGCGTGACCAACGTTGTTATCTTCGAGAAGTCCGGTATCCCCGGCGGCTGCTTTGCTACTGCATACGGCGGCTTCAACAACACCGGCTCCCAGACCATTGCAAACTGGGGCACCGGCAAGTATGCATACTGCGGCGACTGGGACACCGTTGTTGGTCCCGCTCTTCTTGCAGGTATCAATGCACGTAACCCCGAGAATCCCCGCACTGTTGAAGACATGGTTTGGCTCAAGCAGAACTACCAGACCGGTGGTAAGCTGTACGACTGGATGGTTGACATCGGCGTAGGCTTTGCTACTCTGGGCGCAATCCCCAACGCAACCTCTCCCGCATTCGCACCCGGCATCTACTCCGGCGGCTGCGGCTACGCAATGGAGTTCTTTGTTGAGCGCATCACCCGCAACGGTGTTCAGATCTTCTACGAAACTCCCGTTACCGACATCGTTATCGCAGAAGACGGCTCCGTCACCGGCCTTGTCGCAACCGATAAGGGCGGCAACACCTACACTGTCAACGCAAAGGCTGTCATGCTGGCTTCCGGTTCCTTTGCAAAGAACAAGGAACTGCTCCAGCAGTATCACCCCGAATCTGCTGACGCATACTACAACTGCCCCGAGACCCTGACCGGCGACGGTCTGCTCCTCGGTCTGAAGGCAGGCGGCGTTGTTGATTACATCGGCACCTACCAGCCCGGCTTCCTGGCTTCCTACGAGAGCCACTTCGAGCTTGCATTCATGCACTACACCACCCCCGGCATCATCGTTAACATCAACGGTGACGAGTTCGGCAACATCATGAAGGACAACCACGGCATGATGTCCCGCGCAAAGGCTGATCCCGCCAACGGCGACACCTTCTACTATGTATTCGACGATGACTCCGCTGCTGCAACCCGCGACTACGAGGGTTACCAGATGACCATCTACAACGCCATCTTCGAGAAGGGCGAGGCTGTCCACTACGACAGCGTAGAGGCTGCTGCAGAGGCTCTGAACCTGCCCAACCTGGCTGCTACCATTGAGAAGAACAACGAGTTCGCACTCAAGGGTGAGGCCAACGAGTGGGGCCGCGCCGGTCTGCCCATCATTGACACCCGCGAGGGTATCTGGCTCTGCCGTGTTGACCCCAACTACTACCTGACCACCGCCGGTCTGCGTGTAGACATTGACGGTCACGTTCTCACCGAGAACGACGAGGTCATCCCCAACCTGTGGGCTGCCGGTGACGTCATCGGTGCTTACGAGGAGCGCGACGGCCAGAAGTACGGCAACGGCTTCAACGTAGCATTCATCTTCGGTTCCATCGTTGGTGACAACATGGCCGCTGTTGTTAAGTAAGATTAATCTCCCTTAACAGATGAATTAAAACAATGTTCCCCGGCTGCCTTTGCTGCCGGGGGATTTCTTTTTTACATAACATAGTACAAAAGCTATGCCGTAGGGCGGGGGCTTGCTCCCGCCGTCTTCTTTTTTCTGTCGGGTAAAAGTCTGTCAGCACATGTGCCAAAGCTGTCCCTAGCTTATGATTAGCGGCAGTTTCGGCTCCCCTTGTCAGGGGAGCTGTCACGGCAAGGCCGTGACTGAGGGGTAGACAGCCCGCGGCAGGGCTTCAGTATGCCTCCTTGTTGTAGGGAGTGGGCTTGCTCCCGCCGTCTTCTTTTTTCCTGTCGGGTAAAACAGCACATGTGCCAAAGCTGTCCCTAGCTTATGATTAGCGACAGTTTCGGCTCCCCTTGTCAGGGGAGCTGTCACGGCAAAGCTGTGACTGAGGGGTAGTCAGCCCGCGGCAAGGCTTCAGGAATGCTTCCTTGTTGTAGGGCGGGGGCTTGTGTTCGCCTGCGATTTACTTTGTTTTCACATAAAAAGCATGGCGCTCCGTCTTTTTTGGACGGAGCGCCATGCTTTTTATGTGCATTTAAATCAGGCGTTCTTTACTGTCTCAAGATTTGCCAGTGCGTAGTCAACAGCATCCTGAATTGCCCAGGAGGTGAAGCTGGCGCCGGAGAGAACATCAACATCCTTGCCGCTGGTGACGCCGATAAACTGGTCGGTATAAGCACGGTCCTGGCACTTGATGCCCTTTTCGGGAGTTTCGCCGGAGGCGTCAACGATCAGACCGATAATGGAGTCGTTGCTGTCAAAGAGAACTGCTACCAGAACATCGGAGAATGCACCGTAGCCGGAGGAGTACACAACGGTACCTGCGTCGGAGACCTTACCGCCGTTAACATCGGTAAACTCGGCAGAGCCGTAGTATTCTGCGAGAGCTGCATCGTCCATGTTTGCGGGGGCGGGAATATCACTTTCCACTGCGGTGCTGAAAAAGCTGAACTTCATGTCGCTGCTTTTCAGAGCATTTGTGACTGCCGCCTTAATGGCCACAGAGGTAAGTGTTGAGCCGGTGACAGTGTCCACATCCAGACTCTGAGCCTGGAAAATGCTCTCGGGCAGCTCCTTTATGGACTTGGTGCCGATGAACTCTGTTTCCTCGTGATGTACGACCTTGATCTGGTGTATCTTATCCTCGGTTACCACCACCTGAACCACAACATCACCGTTGCGGCCCGGGCCTGTACCTGTAAGAACAACGGCCTCTGAGGGGACTTCGTTGTTCTTTACTCCGGCAGTGACGGGCAGTATGCCGGTGACGATACTTGCGACAAGCACCAGCACCAGAAAGATACCGCAGCCGGCGCCTATAATGTCATGGAGCTTTGAAATCTTGGGACTGACTTTTTTCATGGCGTTCTCCTTACCCGAACCGACAGTAGCGGTCCGATAATGCAATATAGTAGATATTTAATATTTTTTTGAATACTGCGGTAGATCATTCAGCGGGACTGAAGCTGCCGTCCAAGCCGGAGGTCCAGCTTATGCCGCCGTCTTTTGTAACAAATATAGCGTCAACACCCTCAAGGCTTTCAATGTATGCGCTGCCCTCCTCAAGTCCCATGGTGAAAACCGTGGTTGACAGTGCATCGGCGGTGCAGGCGTCGCGGGCCACGATGGACACGCCTGCAAGCTCATTTTGAACGCTCCAGCCGGTTTGAGGGTCAAGGATATGGTGGTACACCACACCGTCCATAGTAAAGCCACGCTCATAAATACCGCTGGTAACAACGGCGCCGTCCCCTATGGTCACAACACCCACGATGCTCTGGTCGCGTATGCCCTCAGGGTCCTGAATACCAACGCGCCACTGACTTCCGTCGGCCTTAAGCCCCAGAGTGCGCACATTGCCGCCCATGTTGAGCAGTGCCGTCTCAACGCCGCCTGCGGCAAGAAAATCGGCTATCCGGTCGCTGATATAGCCCTTGGCGATTGCACCCAGGTCGATGCTCATTCCCGCCGGAACAAGCACGCCCTCATCGTTTACATCCACCTTTGTCCAGTCAACTTTTGCGGCGGCTTCGGCAAGCTCATCGGCGTCGGGAAGCACTGGGGCACTTTCACCGGAAAAGTCCCACAAACCCACGCAGGGCTCAATGCTTATATCAAAGCGGCCTCCGGAGCTTTGGGAAAACTCCAGCGCCTTCTCGATAAGCCAGCGCGTCTCGTCACTTACCGGGACCCGTTTGCCGTTTGCATGGTTAATGTTCCACACATCGGAGCCTTCCACGGTTTTGCTCAGCAGCTTTTCATAGCGGAGGCACTCAGCCTCCATTTCGTCAAGAATATTGGAGTCATCGGTGTAGGCGGTGACGGTAACCACCGTGTCAAAGTAAAATACGACCCTGCTCTGCTTGGCGGGCTCTGCTTTTTTGCCGCAGGCACTGAGCAGCACAGCCAGACACAGCGTGATTATAAGCACAATTTTTTTCATTGTCTGCTGTCCCCCTTTGGGGAAATGTTTTTTACCGACCTTCGCCCCTTGTCTCCGGGGATGCTAAGCACCCTGAGCACCTGATTTCCGGCAATACCCGTAAGAGTGCCGGTAACAACGGCGGAGATCATCAGTACAAATACATAGAACATAAGGCCGGGGGTCTGAAGCAAAAGGGATGCAACCAGAATCTGACCTACATTATGAAATACCGCGCCCACAACACTTACGCCGACGATGGACACCTTATCCCGGCTGAGGGTCTTGACAAGGAGCATTGTTATAAGGCTGAGCACGGCGCCGCCCATGCTGTACAGAAAGGCAGCGGCCAGGTTGCCGGACATGAAGCCGGTCAGAATAACCTTAAGGATGATAAGGATGACCGAATACCCCGGGCCAAGTGTATAGATGGAATAGAGCACCACTGTATTTGCCAGACCCAGCTTGATACCGGGCGGCAAAGGCATGAGGGCACATAAAATGCCCTCAATGTAGCCCAGAACCACCGAGGCCGCCGCAAGCAGGGAAAGCCGGGTAATTTTCTGGGTAGTGATTTGGGATTTTCGGTTCATTATTACTCCTGTTCGATTCTAAGTTCCACGGTAACCAGATTCGGGAGACAAATGATCCAGTTAAGCATGGGGCGTCCTTCATAATTATCGGGGCTCATGGCGCCCTGAGAAATGCACAGATGGTCGGTGCAGGTGGAATCGGCCATAAAGATCGCTCCGTCCTTGACCTCAATACGGTTTACCTTGCCGTCACCCTGATCTATGGTAATAACAGTGTCTATGCTGAGAGGCACGACCTCATACAGCTTGTCGCCCACATATATGTCCGCATATGTGATGTTTCCGGTGGGGGCAAACAGCTTGACCGCCGCAAGGCCGATCAGCGCAAGCGCCAGGAAAACAGAAATAATGATAACATCGCGCTTTTTCATTTCAAATATTCCCGCTTTGTAAAAAATCTTGTCATACACACCCTATTCTAACACACGGCAATAACAACATCAAGGATTTTTGAGAATTTTCCCCGATGAAAAGCTGCGGAATGTGCAGGAAAAAATTAGCTGCGGATACGAAAAAAGGCAGCAGCATGACCTTTATCATGCTGCTGCCTTTTAAATTGATTGCAAGTACTCAGTTTGCACCGGGCTTGCCGAGCATGCGGAACATGTTCTTCTTGTAGGCTTCAACACCGGGCTGGTCAAAGGGATTGACGCCGGACATGTAGCCGGAGATGGCGCAGGCCAGCTCAAAGAAGCAAACCAGCGCTGCAAAGCCTTCCTCGTCGCGCATGGGAACCTCAATGACCATGTTGGGTACACCGCCGGAAATATGGGCGTCCTTCACCGCCTCGGCAGCCACATGGCAGACCTCGGCAATATCGCGGCCTGCAATGTAATTAAGACCGTCGCTGTTTTCCTTTTCATAGGGGAAGGGGTAGGCGTGGCGGCTGTGGCGGAAGCGCACAACGGTCTCCATCAGCTCCCGGGGACCGGACTGGATGAACTGACCCATGGAGTGCAGATCTGCGGTAAACTCAACGGAGGCGGGGAATATGCCCTTGCCGTCCTTGCCTTCGCTCTCACCGTAAAGCTGCTTCCACCACTCGGCCATGAAACGGAAGCTGGGCTCGTAGCAGGCCAGAATTTCAATGTCGTAGCCCTTGCCGTAAAGATGCTGGCGGGCGGCTGCGTATTTCCAGGCGGGGTTTTCGGGGCTGCGCAGGTCGAGAGCCTTGAACTCCTTGATGGCAGCGTCAATGACCCGGCGCACATCGATGCCTGCAACTGCCATGGGCAGCAGACCCACGGCACTGAGTACGCTGAAGCGTCCGCCTACATCGTCAGGCACCACGAAGGTGGGCCAGCCGTTGGCGTCAGCCAGATTTTTAAGTACGCCCTTGTGTGCATCGGTGGTGGCAAAGATATGCTCGTTTGCCTTGTCGCCGTACTTCTTATCCAGAAGCTCACGGAAGATGCGGAAGGAAACTGCGGGCTCAAGGGTGGTGCCGGACTTGGAAATGACATTAACATCAAAGTCCACACCCTCAAGCTGCTGCATGGTGTCATACAGAGTGTCGGCAGAGAGCATGTTGCCAACGAAGATTATTCTGGGGTCATCCTTGCCGGGGAGGGGCTTGAGCAGCTCAATAGCGCCTCTTGCACCCAGATAGGAGCCGCCTATGCCTACCACAACAAGAGCCTTGGAGCGGCTGCGGATAAGCTCTGCGGTTTTGATAATGTCATCAAGCTCAGTGTCCTTGATGCGCTGGGGAAGTCCGAGCCAGCCAATGAAGTCATTGCCAAGGCCGGTACCCTCGGCGAGAGTTTTATGTGCAAGCTCGGCGCGGGCATAGTCGGGGCCGGCGGAGGTGAAAAATTCAGCGGCGCCGGACAGGTCAACCTTTACCATATTGTCCTCCTTAGTATTTAGTCTAAAAGTATTATATACTTTTTCGGCAGAATTTCAACAGAAAAGTAATGAGCACCGTTAAATCCCCAGCAGACTGCCTGAAAGCCTGAGCAAAAGCCCGCCAAAGCCCAGCCGGGGCACATCCTCCGCGGCGCAGACGGGAAGACGCGCGATCGTCTCTCCGCCAAGGCTCACATTCAGACAGCCCAGCTCATCCCCGGCCTTTATGGGCGCTGATACCGAGGCGGGCAGCTCAAGTGAGTATTCCGGCTGTGGGCTTCCCTTTGGCACAAGCGAGAATTCCTCACCGCCAAAGCGGACGGAAACGGCGGCGCTTTTGCCAAGCTCCACCGGCACCGGCTCCGGCTCAAAATCCGGGCGCAGGGAGCAGAGGGAGTAGCTTGCAAAGGCGTAGTTGAGAAGGGTTTCCGCGTCCTTGTTGCGTGCATCTGAGCTGTCGGCGTGCATTATGACCGCAATGTACTCAACACCGTCGCGCATGGCTGTTGCGCAGAGACAGAATTTGGCGGCGGAGGTGTAGCCGGTTTTAAGCCCCGTGCAGCCCTCATACCAGTAAACCAGCTTGTTGGTGTTTGAAAGCTCAAATTCGCCGCTGCGTATACTGTCCATCCATATTGTGCTGTAATCCTTTATAAGCTCATGGGAGATAAGCTCTCTGCCCATCAGCGCCACATCATAGGCGGTGGTGTAATGCTCCTTGCTGTCAAAAAGCCCGGTGCAGTTGGTAAAGTGGCTGTTTTCCATGCCAAGCTCTGCGGCCCGGCTGTTCATCCGCTCAACAAAGATCTCCTCCGTGCCGCTCAGATGCTCCGCCATGGCAACCGCACAGTCATTGGCCGACACGACGGCAATGCATTTTAGCATTTCGCTGACGCTCATTTTTTCCCCGGCCTCAAGATAAACGCAGCTTCCCCCAAAGGATGCCGCCCGGCGGCTTGCCGTCACCGTATCCTCAAGGCTTATTTTTCCCGCCTCAATATCCTCAACAATCAGAAGCATGGTCATTATTTTGGTTATGCTTGCCGGGGAAAGCCGCTCGTGGGCATTTTTTTCATACAGCAGCTCTCCTGTCAGCTTTTCCATCAGCAGGGCAGAGGGCGCGCCGATGCCGATGTCATCATCCTTAAGCCCGGCGGCGCTTGCACCTGTTCCGGCAAGCAGACAGAGAGCCAGCGCAAAGCATACAAATTTTTTCATAACTACCTCCAGTAAGTCATGCTTGAAAATATGCTATGCTTGTTCCGGCTATGATTTAGTTTACACAATTTTGCATAATTCGACAGAAAATGTTCCTCATCCAATTATTTGACAAAGGGAAAACATACGGCAAACAAAGAGTTTTTGACATTTTCAACAGAGTTATCAACACGCAAACTATGCAGGAAAGTACCGTTAATACCCATGGATGGTTGACATAACAACATTATAAAGCGGTTTCAAAAGAAAAACGGAAGATATACGCAAAATTTACAATTCAAATATTGACCTTACAAAGCGGCAAGAGTAAAATGGTCAAAAAAGAATGTGCCCGCTTGTGCGGGAGGGAGACAGTGGATGAGACAGTATTTCAAGTGGGATAAAAAGTATCTTTACTGGGGCATCACGGCCTTTGCGGTCATAGCCGCCTCGGTATTGTTTTATATGGCGCTCAAGAATTTTTCGCTGCTGGCCTCGGCGGTGAAAAAGTTCGTGAATATACTCAGCCCTTTTCTCTGGGGTCTTGCCATAACCTATCTGCTCACGCCTCTTATGCGCCGCCTGCAGAAAAATGTCTTCGGCCCCTTTGCCGCAAGGCTTTACAAGAACAATAAAAAGAAGGACGGCAGCAAGCTGGCCAGAGGGCTTTCCGTGCTGACGGCGGAGATAGTCTTTCTGCTGATAATTGCGGCATTCATTTACCTTATAGTGCCTCAGGTGTACTCAAGCCTTGAGACCATGGTGCTCAGCAGCTCCGAGTACATTGCCCAGACCGGCGCATGGATAGAAAGGCTGCTTCGTGACTTCCCCGAGGTGATGGAGTATGTTGTGAGCACGCTCAACTCTGTCAGCAACGAGTTTAACGACTGGCTCAAAACCACGCTGCTGCCTGAGCTGGGCAGCATTGTCAGCAATGTTACGGCAGGGGTTTACTATGTGCTCATGGGCATATATAACCTGCTTATCGGCATAATTGCATCCGTGTACATCCTTGCCAATGTGGACAGCCTCAGCGCACACTCCAAAAAGCTGCTTTACTGCATTTTCTCCGTGGATACCGCTGAAAAAATCCGTGATGCCTCCCGTTTTGTGGATAAGACCTTTAACGGCTTCATAATCGGCAAAATTCTGGATTCTGCCATAATCGGCCTTATATGCTACATAGTCTGTGCCATACTGAGGATGCCCTATGCTCTGCTTATCAGCGTCATTGTGGGCGTGACCAATGTTATACCCTTCTTCGGCCCCTTTATCGGCGCCATACCCAGCTCCCTTATTATTCTGCTGGTGGACCCTATAAAGTGCCTGATTTTCATTGCCTTTATCATCCTGCTCCAGCAGCTTGACGGCAATTACATAGGCCCCAAGATTCTGGGAAACACCGTCGGCATAAACGGCTTCTGGGTCATGTTCTCCATTATACTGGGCGCCGGGCTCTTCGGCTTCTGGGGCATGCTGCTGGGTGTGCCTGTGTTTGTTGTCATATACACCGCCATTACTCACAGCGTAAACAAAAAGCTCAAAAAAAGAGGTCTCCCCACGGAGACCGACCAATACGGCCAGATAAGCCATATAGACCCTGTTACACGCAAAGCCGTTCAGCGCAGCGAAGCAGAGGAATAAAGAATAAGGCCCCGGTCATCAGGACCGGGGCCTTATTAAATAGTATCTACCTGTGAGAGAGTGAGCGGTAGGCCTCAGTAAGGCCGCTGCACAGAGCCTCCACATCCTCCTGGGTGTTATAGCGGCTAAAGCCTATCCGTATGGCGCCGTCAATAAGCCTGGGGCTTAAGCCCATTGCCTCCAGCACATGGCTTCTTCCGCCCTTTTTGCAGGCAGAGCTTTTTGAAACATAGACGCCCCTGGCTTCAAGAAAGTTCATAAGCACCTCGCTGCGCCAGCCCGGCAGCGAAATACTCAGAATATGGGCAGCTCCGCTTTCCACCACATGAAGCTCCGGAATGGCGGCGCGAAGCCTTGCGGCGGTCATATCCTTAAGAGCGCGCATGTGGGCAATGTTCTCGTCCCTGTGTGCCATAGCCGCTTTACAGGCGGCGGCAAAGGCCGCTATCTGGGGCATGGCCTCGGTGCCGGCGCGCCGGCCGTTTTCCTGACTGCCGCCCACAATAAAGGGCTTGAGCTTCACGCCGGAGCGGATGTACAGCGCCCCTATTCCCTTGGGGGCGTGTATCTTGTGGCCGCTTATGCTTATCATGTCCGCGCCCAGAGTTTTGGCGCTGAAGGCTATCTTGGTAAAGGCCTGCACAGCGTCCGTATGTATAAGCGCCTGTGAGCCGGCCTTTTTAAGAGCCCTTGCAATGGCGGCAATATCCGTCACCGCTCCCGTCTCGTTATTGACCATCATCAAAGAAACGAGTATAGTATCCGGGGAGAGGGCGTCAAGCACGGCCTGGGTGCTTATTGCGCCGCTTTCATCGGGCATAAGCCTTGTTACGCGAAAGCCACGGTCTTCCAGCAGCTCCAGCGCCTTTCTCACCGCGTCGTGCTCCACGGCGGAGCTTATTATGTGATTGCCCTTGCGTTTCATAAGCTCTGCGCCGTATAATATAGCCCAGTTATCGCTTTCCGAGCCGCAGGAGGTGAACACAAGCTCCGCCGCCGTGCAGCCGAGAGCGTCCGCCACCTGCTTTCTGCATGCGTCCAGCAGCTTTTTGGCCTCCCTGCCCTTGGTGTGGGTGGAGCTGGGGTTGCCGTAATTATCGCGCATTGCCAGCACCGCCGCCTCGACAGCCTCCGGGCAAACAGCAGTGGTGGCCGAATTATCAAGATAATGTTCCATTTCTTATTCCTCTGACTGAAGGAGATTTTTATGAAGTATATTATATCCACTCTTGGCTGCAAGGTCAACCAGTATGAAACTCAGGCCATGGAGACCGTTCTTGCCGAGCGCGGTCACAGTGCCGCTGCAGCGGGGGAGAGAGCGGACGCGGTGATAGTTAACACCTGCGCCGTCACAGCCGAAAGCGGCAGGAAATCCCGCCAGCTTATCCGCAGGCTCCGTGACGAAAATCCCGACGCGGTCATTGCCGTGGGCGGCTGCTATTCCCAGCTCAGCCCGGAGGATGTAAGGGAGCTGGGGGCGAAGGTGATTTTCGGCGCGGCGGACAGGCTCAAGCTGCTTGAGGCGGTGGAAAGGGCTGTCAGTCAGGGTGAGGAGACCGTGAATGTGGACGAGCCCTTTAAGCGCAGACAGTTTGAGCTTCTGCCTGCAGGCGCCGTGTCCGGCAGAACAAGAGCCATGCTTAAAATTCAGGACGGCTGCGTGAATTTTTGCAGCTACTGCATAATCCCCTATACCCGCGGCAGGCTGAGAAGCCTGCCCCTTGCCGACGCTGCGGAGCAGACCCGCTCTCTCCGGGATGCAGGCTTCCGGGAAATAGTGCTGACGGGCATTGAGGTTGCCTCCTACGGTGTGGATCTTCCGGGGCACCCTACGCTTGCGGATGTGATACAGACGGTGGCGGAGAATGCCGGGGACATGCGTATCCGTCTGGGCTCTCTTGAGCCCACGGTGATAACGGAGGAATTTTGCCGCCGCGCCGCCGAAAGCGGCAGGCTCTGCCGCCACTTCCACCTGTCTCTCCAGTCCGGCTGCGACAGGACCCTTAAGGCCATGAACCGAAAATACGATACCGCCCGCTTTTACTCAGCGGTGGAGCTTTTGAGAAGGTATTTCCCCGGCTGCGCTCTGACCTGCGACCTTATAACGGGATTTCCCGGCGAGACGGAGGAGGATCATGCTCAGACCCTCGGGTTCATAAAGCGCTGCGCCTTTGCGGACATGCACATTTTCCCCTATTCCAGAAGACCCGGCACCCCTGCGGATAAGATGGACGGTCAGTGCACCAGAGAGGTAAAGAGCCGCCGTGCAAGGGAGGCTCAGACAATTGCAAAAGCAATGAACAGGGAATATATGGAAAAGGCAGTGGGCAGCGTTTTGCCTGTACTGTTTGAAACCCAGCAGGACGGTTACTCCTCCGGACACAGCGACACCTATCTGACAGTGCGCGTAAAAGGCGGCGGACTTCGGGGCAGGGTGGAAAATGTGACAATATGCGCCGTGGAGGACGCCTGTCTCATTGGCGAAATAGGGGAAAATGCCCCCTGCGGTTTGACTTGACAGGCTTAGGGTCGTATAATGCTGTAAAGCAAAAAAACAGCATGAGGGAGATGATTTCGTGTCAAGAGAAAAGGTGTTCAATTTTTCCGCAGGCCCCTCGGTTATGCCGGAGCAGGCACTGAGAGAGGCGGCTGCCCAGCTTACAGACTATAAGGGGCTTGGCTTGTCCGTGATGGAAATGAGCCACCGAAGTCCCATGTTTGAAGAAATCCTCTCCGACGCCAGAGAGAGGCTCACAAGGCTTATGGCGGTGCCGGACAGCCACGAGATACTGTTTTTACAGGGCGGCGCTACCTTGCAGTTTGCCTCCATACCCATGAACCTGATGGACGGCGGCAGCGCCGACTATGCCCTCACCGGCAACTTTTCCGCCAAGGCCGCAAAGGAGGCGCAGAAGTACGGCAGGGTGAACATAGCCTGCTCCTCAAAGGACAGCGGCTATGACCGCATCCCCGCTCAGCAGGAGCTTAAGCTCAGCGGCGATGCAAGGTATTTCTACTACTGCTCCAACAATACCGTGTACGGTACTCAGTGGAAGTATCTGCCGCAGACCGAGGCGCCTTTGGTTTGCGACATGTCCTCAGACATTCTCTCGCAGCCTGTGGATGTTTCAAAATACGGCCTTATATATGCAGGCGCTCAGAAGAATATGGCCCCCGCCGGCCTTACCGTGGTCATAATAAACAAGGCTCTTGCAGGCAGGCAGCTCCCCATTACCCCGGAGATAATGTGCTATGACCGCCTGATTGAAACAGGCTCCCTTCTCAACACTCCGCCCTGCTGGTGCATATACATGCTCTCGCTGGTGCTTGAGTGGCTTGAAAAGCAGGGGGGACTTTCCGGCATGGAGCAGCTTAAAAAGCAGCGTGCCGGTACTCTCTACGATTTTATAGACAACAGCCGCCTCTATACCGCCTGCGCAAAGCCCGGCTCAAGAAGCGATATGAACATCAGCTTCCGCACCGGCAGCGATGCGCTGGACGGGGAGTTTGCGGCGGAGGCTGCAAAAAGGGGTCTTCTGAACCTGAAGGGTCACAAGGTGGCCGGCGGACTGAGAGCCTCCCTTTACAATGCCATGCCCATTGAGGGCGTAAACGCGCTTATTGATTTTATGAAAGAATTTGAGGCAGGACACAATGTTTGAGATAAAGACAATGAACGCCATCTCCCCTGCGGGCATAGAGCGGCTTACCCGCCGCGGCTGCACCGTGGGCGCTGAGGTGGAAAATCCTCAGGGGCTGCTTGTGAGAAGCGCAAATCTCCATGACTGCACCTTTCCCGAAAGTCTGCTGACCATAGGCAGAGCCGGTGCCGGCTACAATAACATTCCCATCAGGGATTGCTCCGAGCAGGGCATAGTTGTTTTCAACAGCCCCGGCGCAAACGCCGAGGCCGTTAAGGAGCAGGAGATATGCTCTCTGGTGCTTTCCTCCAGAGATGTGATAGGCAGCATCAACTGGGTGCGCTCCATTGCCGATAAGGGTGAGCAGATACCGGAGCTTGTGGAAAAGGGCAAGTCGAGGTTTGCAGGCCCCGAGCTTCTGGGTAAGACCCTTGGCGTTATCGGCCTTGGCGCTGTGGGCGCTCTGGTGGCAAACGCCGCAATTGAGCTTGGCATGACGGTGTACGGCTTTGACCCCTTTATGTCCGTTGACGCTGCATGGCGTCTCTCCCGGGAGGTCATACACGCTGAGACCGCCGATGAGATTTACCGCAACAGCGACTATATAAGCATAAATGTGCCCTATACCCAGCAGACTCACCACATGCTCTGCGCCGAGACCTTTGCAAGGATGAAAAAGGGCGTGCGCATAATCAATGAGTCCAGAGCCGAGGTGGTAAACGACCTTGACATGACCCGGGCGCTTATCTCCGGTCAGGTGGGCAAATATGTTACCGACTTCCCCAATCAGGTAATTCTCAAGGCTCCCAATGTTATCGCCATGCCCCATCTGGGCGCATGCACCCCGGAAAGCGAGGATCGCTGCGCAGTCATGGCCGCCGAGCAGATGTTTGACTATCTGAAAAACGGCAACATCAAAAACTCCGTAAATCTTCCCGATACCTCACTGAGCCGCATGGGTGTGTGCAGGCTCTGCGTTATCCACCGCAATGTGCCCAGAATGATAACCCGTATCCTGGACTTTATAAGCGACAGGAACATCAATGTAGAGCACATGATTAACCGTCCCCGGGGCGAATATGCCTACACCATGGTTGACCTTGGCGAGACCATAGGCGAGGAGATCGCCGACAGCATACGCGCCATGAGCGATGTTTTAAGAGTGAGAGTAATATAATGAAAAAGAACCGGTCAATGACCGGTTCTTTTTTGTTGTGTAATTGATTTATCAGCCCTTGACTGCCTCAAACTCAGCCACTATCTCAGCGTCGGGAGCCTTGGTGAGAAGGCTTACCACAACGATAAGCACGGAGGAGATAACGAAGGCGGGGAGAAGCTCATATATGGCAAGGATGCCGCCCAGAGGGGCAATGAGGAACTTCCACACGAAGATGCTGATGGCGCCGGAGAACATGCCTGCGATGGCGCCCCACTTGTTGCAGCGCTTCCAGAAAAGGCCGAACAGCATTACGGGGCCGAAGGTGGCGCCGAAGCCTGCCCATGCGAAGGAAACAACACGGAAGATGGAGCTGGAGGGGTCGCTGGCGAAGATAACGCCCAGAATTGCAACGCCCACAACGGTGAGACGGGCAATGAGCATACTCTTTTTGTCATCCAGCTTGATGCCGAATACATTGGTGAGAATGTTGTGGGTAACGCCGGAGGCCGCGCCCAGAAGCTGAGCGTCTGCGGTGGACATGGTGGCGGCCAGAATACCGGCTATGATAACACCTGCTATGAGAGCGGGGACTATGCCGAAGGAGGCCATGAAGCCGGAGGCATTGACTATCATGCTCTCTGCCTCGGAGGCGGAGCCGGGCATTGCGATAAGACCGGCCTTTGCCATGGAGAAGCCTACAATACCGATGACAACTGCTACACCCAGAGAGATGACGCACCAGATGGAGCCGATGCGGCGGCTGAAGGAGAGCTTGCTTTCGTCATTGATGGCCATGAAGTGAACCAGAACATGGGGCATGCCGAAGTAGCCAAGACCCCAGGCCAGAGTGGAGACTATCATAAGAGGAGTGTAGGAGCCGGCCTCGGATGCAAAAATGTTGGTGCTGGCGGTGAAGCTCAGGTAGCCGGGGATCTCCTTTGCGTTTGCCACAACCACATCCCAGCCGCCTGCGGTATTTATACCGAAGAAGAGGATGATAACAAGGGCAATGCTCATAACTATACCCTGGATAAGGCTGGTGACGGAGGCTGCCATGAAGCCGCCTGCTGCACAGTAGATAACGATGACGGCGGCGGATATGAGCATGCATGTCATGTAATCAAAGCCGAACAGACTGCTGAAGAGCTTGCCGCAGGCGGAAAAGCCCGAGGCGGTGTAGGGGACGAAGAAAACGATTATAGTGATTGCGCCCAGAGTTTCAATGAGCTTGGTGTTGTCCCTGAAGCGCCTGGCCAGAAAGTCGGGAACGGTGATGGAGTTGAGCCTGACGGAGTAGCGGTGCAGTCTCTTGGCGACGATGAGCCAGTTGAGATATGTACCTACCGCAAGACCTATTGCCGTCCAGCTTGCCTCAGCCAGACCGCAGAAAAGGGCAAGGCCGGGAACGCCCATGAGAAGATAGGCGCTCATGTCGGAAGCCTCGGTGCTCATTGCGGTAACAATGGGACCCAGCTTTCTGCCGCCCAGATAAAAGTCCTCGGAAGTTTTGTTGTGGGAGTAGGCAAAGCCTATTGCCATCATACCTATAAGGTAGATGCCCACAGAAATAAGAATGCAAATTGATGCGATGCCCATGCTAAGTACCTCTCTTTTTTGAACATGCTTGAATTATAGCCTTTTATAAAAACAAAACAAGAGTAAAAAAGCGCAAAAGTCTTGAAATCGGCCAAAAATAAGCTATAATATAAATGCAGTTAATTTTAATAAAAGTAATATGAAAATTATTAATATAAAAAGGTGAGCGGGATATGAATTTCAGCAGATTTGAGGCACTCAATACGGTGCTTGAAAGCGGAAGCCTCACAAAGGCGGCGGCGGAGCTGGGCTGCACTCAGTCGGCGGTAAGCCATGCAATAGCGGCTCTGGAGGAGGAGCTGGGCTTTTCGATTATATACAGAGGCCGCTCGGGAGTTCGGCTTACCGAGGAGGGGGAGCGGCTGATGCCGGCGGTAAGAAACCTTATGGGCAGCATGGAGCAGCTCAGGCAGACGGCCTCCGCCATAAAGGGACTGGACAGCGGTACCGTGAGGATAGGCAGCTTTACCTCCGTTGCTGTTCACTGGCTGCCCAAGGTGCTCAAGGAGTTTCAAAGGGACTACCCCAAGGTGGAGATCAAGCTGCTTAACGGAGACTATCACGATGTTGAGCAGTGGCTTATGGACGGCAGCATAGACATTGGCTTTGTGGCGCTGCCGGCTCCGCTGGACTGTGAGTGCATTCCCCTTATGGAGGACAGGCTGCTGGCTATTTTGCCCCGGGGCAGCCGCTTTGAAAACTATCCCCGTTTCCCTCTGGTGGAATGTGAGACGGAGCCCTTTATAAGCCTGCTTGAAAGCTCCGACCATGACGCCCGCCGTGCGCTTGAGGCAGCCGGGGTCAAGCCAAATGTACGCTTCTACACCAAGGACGACTACGCCATAATCGCCATGGTGGAGCAGGGGCTGGGCATGAGCATAATGCCGGAGCTGCTTTTGAAGGGCAGAAATGACGAGCTGCAGATACTGCCTCTCATTCCCGAGGCAAAGCGCACCATAGGCATTGCCATTGGCGCCGGGGACAGGGCGGGGCCGGCAACAAGACGCTTTGCCGACTACATAGTGCGCTATGTGCAGACCGCCGGATAAGGCTATTGCTTTTTGCCGTTACAGAGCGTAGAATATGCTCATTATATTCAAGGATACTCAAGGAGATACAGGCGTGCTTGGAAAACTTGTGGGAGACAGAGCCTTTTACCGCAGGCTCATGTCCGTGATGCTGCCCATACTGGTGCAGAATGTTATAACCAACTTTGTGGGATTGCTGGACAATATAATGGTAGGTCAGGTGGGCACCGAGCCCATGAGCGGAGTTGCCATAGTAAACCAGCTTATCTTTGTGTTTAATCTGGCTGTTTTCGGCGCTCTTGCAGGGGCGGGGATATTCACCGCCCAGTATTACGGCAAGAGCGACATGGAGGGTGTGCGCCACACCTTCCGGGCAAAGCTCTGCCTTTCCGCCGTCATTGTGGCGATAGCAATGGCGCTGTTTGTCAGCGTGGGGGATACGCTTATAATGCAGTTTCTCCACGAGGGTGAGGACGGGCTGGATCTTGCATCTACCCTTGCCTACGGCAGGGAGTACCTGTCGGTGATGCTGTGGCAGCTGCCTCTTTTTGCCCTTATGCAGGTCTACGGCAGCACCCTGAGAGAGACAGGGGAGACGGTGCTGCCTATGAAGGCCGGCGTTACCGCGGTTTTCGTCAATCTCATATTCAACTATATACTTATCTTCGGTAAATTCGGCGCACCGGAGCTGGGTGTTGTGGGTGCTGCCATTGCAACGGTAATATCCCGCGTGGTGGAATGCGGCATCATCGTTATATGGACCCACCGGCACAAGGAGCGCTCACCCTTTATCCGTGGCGTCTATAAGAGCATGTATGTACCCATGAGCCTTGTAAAGCAGATCGCAATACTCGGCCTGCCCCTGCTTTTAAATGAGATACTCTGGTCGGGAGGCATGACCATGCTGAACCAGAGCTATTCTCTGCGCGGGCTTGAGGTGGTGTCTGCGGTGAATATAGCCTCCACCGTATCAAACCTTTTCTTCTGTGCCTTTTTTGCAATGGGCACAACCGTGTCCATTATTATAGGTCAGCTTCTGGGTGCAGGGGAGCTGGAGCGGGCTGTGGATGAGGATACAAAGCTCATAGCCTTCGCGGTTGCGCTGTGTGCTGCAGTGGGGCTTGTAATGGCGGCGATAGCACCGTTGGTGCCGGAGATATACAACACCACCGACAGGGTAAAGGACATTGCCTGCAGTCTGCTTATCGTAAGCGCCGTTATGATGCCCATGAACGCCTTTACCAACAGCTGCTACTTTACCCTCCGCTCAGGTGGAAAAACCGTTATCACCTTCATATTTGACAGCGGCTACATGTGGGTCATTGCCGTGCCTGCGGCCTACATACTCTCCCGCTTTACCGATATGCCCATACTGCCGCTTTATATCTGCGTGCATGCTCTTGAGCTTGTAAAATGCGTTATAGGCTTTTGCATGCTCAGAAGTAAAAAATGGGTAAAAAACCTTGTTTCCGACTGAAAATGGATGCTCCCCGGGGAGCATCCATTTTTTATTTGCCCGCTTGACATGGAAGAAAACTTATGCTTAATATAAATAAGAAGAAGTATGCCCATTTAAGGAGGGTTCGGCAGGATATGGATATGATAATCAACTACTGTCCCCACTGCATGCATAATAATACCACGGAGGGCGGGCTTTGCGATGTCTGCGGCAAATCCCTTACGATAAACAATGACCCCCATCAGCTCCCTGTGAATACCATACTCAGGGGCAGGTATCTTGTGGGCAAATGCATAGGCCAGGGTGGCTTTGGCATTACCTACATAGGCGTTGACCTTGAGACTGAGGAGCGGGTGGCAATAAAGGAGTTTTACCCCTCCGGCCTTGCAAACCGTCACAGCGGCCACGCCCTTAACCTCACCGTAAGTCAGAGCGGAGGAGTGCAGAGCTTTGAGTTGGGCAAGAGCAAGTTTATAAACGAGGCCAAGGTGTTGTCCAAGTTTGACGAGCAGCCCAATATAGTCAGCGTAAAGGATTATTTCGAGGATAATTCCACCGCTTATATCGTCATGGAATACATTGACGGCAAGAGCCTGCAGGAGCTTCTCACCGCCAAGGGCAGGCTCAGCTTTGACGAGGCCTTTTCCATGCTGGCTCCTATTATGAGGGGGCTGGGCAAGGTTCACGAAAAGGGTCTTATCCACAGGGACATAAGCCCCTCCAATATAATGATGCAGCGTAACGGCGTTATGAAGCTGCTGGACTTCGGTACCGCAAGAACCATGAGCCAGCAGGGTGAGCACAGTCTGTCCATCGTGCTCAAGCCCGGCTTTGCTCCCGAGGAGCAGTACCGCAGCCGCGGCGAGCAGGGCCCCTGGACCGATGTTTACGCCCTTTGCGCCACCATATATAAGCTGATAACCGGTCAGACGCCGGAAAACTCCCTTAACCGCATGTTCGGGGACAATCTTGTGCTGCCCAGCGCTCTGGGGGCTGATATAACTCCCCAACAGGAGCAGGTGCTGCTTCGCGGCATGGCGGTGCACCATTCCCAGCGCATACAGAATATGCCCCAGCTTTACGATGAAATGTGTGCCGTGCTGAGAGCCCCCGCCGCAGCCAACGCGGGGACGGGCGGCAAAGCGCAGACCGGAGGTGCCACCGTTAAGGAAATTACCAAAACCGGCACAAAGACCGGAACAAAGACCGGCGGCGGGGCTGTGCAGACCGACACGGGCAATACGAAGAATACGTCCGGCTCCAAGCCTCCCAAGGTGAAAAACCCGGGACTTAAGATTTTGGTTGGGCTGTCCACAGCTGTGGTGATACTGCTTATACTGTTTGGCCCCGGAAGGGACAAAGGGAAAGAAACGGGCAATACAGGCTCCTCTGCACCGACTCCCGCTGCGGTGTCCGTAGCTCCCGCTGCGGAGTCCGGAACCACGCCGGAAGCAGCCTCTTCAGGCCTTCTCAGAAGCATAGCCGCCGGCAACTATCACAGCGCGGCAATAGCGCAGGACGGCACGGTGCTTGTGGCGGGAGACAATAATTTTGAGCAGTGCAATGTGGCGGGCTGGACCGATGTTATCAGCCTTACCGGCTCCACCTATACCACCGCAGCTCTCAGAGCCGACGGCAGCATATATATTTCAGGCCCAAGCTGGATGATGAAGGGCTATGAAAATTTCTACGATATAATAGACATTGACGATAACAGCGAGTGCGTTGTGGGTCTGAGAGCCGACGGCACCGTTGCCACCAACCGGGACAGCTATTACGATGCCGTCCGTGACTGGACGGGAATAGTGGATATTTCCGCCGGAGACGACCATGTGGCAGGCCTGAGAGCCGACGGCACCGTTATTGTTGAGGTCTGGGATATCGATACCGACCCCAACGGAAAATTGGCGGAGAGCTGGAGCAATATTACGGCCATCGCCTCGGGCAACTATCATCTTGCGGGCCTGAGAGAGGACGGCACGGTTGTCAGCACTCTGAACTACAGTTATGATCCTAACCCCGTAAGTGAATGGACGGATATTGTTCAGATAGCCGCAGGCTGTAATTTTACCGTTGGTCTGAGGGCGGACGGCACCGTGGTATGCACCAGCGGCAATTATGCGGTATCCGGCTGGACGGATATTGTCCAGATAGCCGCAGGCGACTGGCATGTGCTCGGTCTGAGAGCCGACGGCACCGTGCTCTCCGCAGGCGACAATGATGACGGACGCGCTGATGTGCAGGGGTGGAGAAATATTCGCATTTACGACTGACCTATGGAAAAAATAAGCTCAAGGAAAAATGCATATATTGCCCATGTGAGAGCGCTGGCAGTGGATGCCGCCTATCGCAGGGAGCAGGGCTGCTTTCTGTGTGACGGTATAAAGACGCTGCGGGAAGCGCTGAGCTTCAATGCGGAGATAGTCTCCGTTTTGTGGAAGGAGCGGGAGCAAAGCGTGGAGGGGCTTGACTGTGAAAAGCAGTATCTTGTGCCTGCGGAGCTTTTTGACTATGCCTCTCCCATGAAAAACAGCCCCGGCCCGCTTTTCGTGGTCAGGGCAAGACAAAGCGAAGCCGACGCGCCCATAAGCTGCGCCATTGTGCTGGAGAATTTACAGGACCCGGGCAATGTGGGCACCGTGATACGCACGGCAAACGCCCTTGGGGTGGATGCCGTCATCCTTGTGGGAAGCTGCGCCGACCTTTATAATCCTAAGACCGTGCGGGCCACCATGGGAGCCATCTTCCGCCAGCGGGTCATACAGACCGAGCTTCGGGGGCTTAAGCGCCTGACGGAGAAAAATGCGCTGCCCCTCTACGGCGCTGCCCTTTCCCCGAAGGCCATGGATATACGGCAAATCAGTCTTCAGGGGGCGGCCGTTGCAATCGGCAGCGAGGGACAGGGGCTGAGCTCCGGGCTTCTTGACATATGCAGCGCACAGCTCATAATCCCCATGGAGCCGGACAGTGAATCCTTCAACGCCGCAGTTGCCGCCGCAATAGCCATGTGGGAAATGCGCAGATAAATACAGAGTAAAGGCGGGATAAAGTGTCTATGCTTAAATACTGGCTGTGGCTTTCCGGCTGCCCGGTGTCTCCGGGGGCAAAGGCGGAGCTTATACGCCGCTACGGCGATGCGGAGGCGGCCTTCCGTGCACCCGAGGGAGAATTTGCCCGGCTTGAGCGCGTAAGCGCGGCAGAGGCGGCAATCCTTGAGGCAAGGGAGCTTGACAGGGCGAGAGCCATTGTTGACGCCTGCCGCAGGCAGAATATCAGTATAGTCACCATGCAGGACGCGCTTTATCCCAAAAGACTTAAAAACATATACGACCCGCCGGTGGTACTGTATGTAAAGGGCGAGCTGCCGCCGGTTGACGAAAATGCCCTTGTCGCCGTGGTAGGCACAAGAAAGGCCAGTCCCTACGGTCTTAAGATGGCCAAAAGACTTGCCTTTGAAATCACAAAATGCGGAGGCCTTGTGGTCTCCGGGCTTACCGCCGGCATTGACGCTGCAGCGGCAAGAGGCAGTCTTCTTGCAGGCGGCAAATGTATAGGCGTTCTGGGCACAAGCCACGAGCAGGCGGACGGCGATCTTGCCGGGGATGTGGCGGCCAAGGGCGCGCTTATCAGCGAATATGCGCCCGGTACAGTGTGCTTGAGACACTTTTTCAAGGAGAGAAACCGCATAAGCGCAGGGCTCGGTGTGGCCGCGCTGGTGGTGGAGGCACCGGAGAAAAGCGGTGCGCTGGGCTTTGCACGGGAGGCCGTGGAGCAGGGCAAGGAGATATTTGCCGTGCCCGGAAATGCCGACAGTGCAAACAGCGCCGGAACAATTGCCCTTCTCAAAGCCGGCGCCCTGCCGGTCACCGAGGGCTGGGATGTGCTGAAGGAGTTTGAGGGCATCTTCCCGGACAGGCTGCGTCCGGTGAAGGAGGCCATGCCCGAGCAGAGCACCCGCCCGGAGCAGCCCCATGCAGAGGCTCCCGATAAGAGCCCAAGCGAAGGCCGTGCCAATCTTAATGAGCAGCTTTCTCAGCTCAATGAGCAGCAGCTTGGTATAATAACAGCAATCGACAATGACGGCATGCATATAGACGATATAATGGAGGCCACCGGGCTTTCGGCAGCAAAGCTCATGACTCAGCTTACGCTGCTTGAGATAAAGGGCTTTCTGCGCCGTCTTCCGGGCAACCGTGTTGCCCTCAATATCGCAAAAAAGTGAGGAACCGTAATGGCAAAAGCAAAAAATCTTGTAATTGTTGAGTCTCCCGCCAAGGCGAAGACCATTGAAAAGTATCTGGGAAGCGATTATAAGGTAAAAGCATCAATGGGACATCTGCGCGATCTGCCTAAGAGCAAGATGGGCGTTGACATAGAAAATGACTTTGAGCCCCAGTATATTCCCGTAAGGGATAAAAAGGAGCTTATCGCAGAGCTTAAGAAAGAGGCCAAAAGCGCAAAGACCGTGTATCTTGCAACTGACCCTGACCGTGAGGGCGAGGCAATTTCATGGCATCTCAAGGAGCTGCTTGAGCTTCCCGACGAAAAGGCAAGGCGCGTCACCTTTAATGAGATAACCAAAAAGGTCGTCACCGAGAGCATCGAAAACCCCAGGGACATTGACGCGGACCTGGTGGACGCTCAGCAGGCAAGGCGCATCCTTGACCGCATCGTGGGCTATGAGCTTTCTCCGCTGCTGTGGAAGAAGATAAAAACCGGCCTTTCCGCAGGCCGTGTCCAGTCTGTGGCAACAAGGATAGTTGTTGACAGAGAGGAAGAGATAAAGAACTTTGTCAGCGAGGAATACTGGCTGCTGGACGCACATCTGCGCCGGGAAAACGACGGCGGCAGCTTTACCGCCCGCTACTACGGCAGCGGCGACAAAAAGCGTGAGCTTAAAAGCCGTGAGGATGTGGACAGGGTTATATCCGACACCGAGGGCAGCCCCTTTGAAATAAGCTCCGTCAAGCGGGGCGACAAGCAGAGAAGCCCCGCCCCTCCCTTCATAACCTCCACCCTCCAGCAGGAGGCCTCCCGCAGACTTCTCATGACGCCCCGCCGCGCCATGTCCATCGCTCAGCAGCTTTACGAGGGCGTTGAGATAAGCGGCAGAGGCAGCATAGGTCTTATTACCTACATGCGAACCGACTCCCTGCGCATATCCGAGGAGGCGCTGCAGGCGGCAAAGGAGTATATTGTCGGTCATTACGGTGAGCAGTATTACCCCGGCAAGCCCCGCAGCTTCAAAACCAAGGCCGGCGCTCAGGATGCGCACGAGGCCATACGCCCCACCGATATAAACCTCAGTCCCGAGCTTGTGCGCAAGGATCTTACTCAGGAGCAGTACAGGCTTTACAGGCTTATATGGGGCCGCTACACCGCCTGCCAGATGGCAAATGCCGTGTACAGCAATGTGTCCGTCAGTGTAAACTCCGCAGGCCACGAGTTCAGGGCAGGGTATTCCGAGCTTAAGTTTGCCGGCTATACCGCCGTTTACGAGGAGGCAAGGGACGAGGAGGAATCCGAGATTGCAAATCCTCTGCCCTCTCTCAGCGAGGGGGAGCGGGTGCAGCTTGAGAAAATGACTCCCGACCAGCAGTTTACCCAGCCGCCCTCCCGCTTTACCGAGGCAACGCTTATCCGTGCCATGGAGGAAAAGGGCATAGGCCGCCCCTCCACCTACGCACCCACCATATCCACGATCACCGCCCACGACTATGTTATAAAAGAGGGCAAGTATCTGCGCCCCACGCCTCTGGGCGAGGTGGTCACCGGGCTTATGAAGGAGCATTTCTCCGACATTGTTGACCTTAAGTTTACAAACCACATGGAGCGGGAGCTTGACCTGGTGGAAAGCGGCAAGGCTCAGTGGCGGCAGGTGCTCCGGGAGTTTTACGATGATTTCAGCGCGGAGATGACACAGGCACAGACCGCCCTTGAGGGTGTGAGACTTAAGGTGCCCGATGTGCTCAGCGACGAGTACTGCGATGTCTGCGGCAAGCAGATGGTGGTGAAGAAGGGCAAGTTTGGACATTTTCTGGCCTGCCCCGGCTTCCCGGACTGCACCTTTACCAAGCCCATCGTTATAGAGATGCCCGGCAAATGCCCCAAATGCGGCGGACGCATACTCAAGCGCACCTCCAAAAAGGGCTATGTGTTCTACGCCTGCGAGCGTGGGACCGACTGCGGCTTTATCACATGGGAGGTTCCCACCAAGGACTTCTGTCCCGCCTGCGGCAAAACCATGTTCAAGCACAGCGGCAGAGGCCCCCTCAAGAGCTTCTGCATAAACGAGCAGTGCGCAAACTTTGTGCCTGAGGACAAGAGAAGCTATAAGAAAAAAACCGCCTCCGAAAAGGACGGCGCAAAGAAAACGGCGGAAAAAAAGACTGCCGCCAAAAAAAGCACTAAAGCAAAGGAATAAGCTGATATTATGGAAAAGGTCACGGTTCTGGGAGCAGGGCTTGCCGGCAGCGAATGCGCCTGGCAGCTTGCAAAGCGGGGAATAAAGGTAAAGCTCATCGAAATGAAGCCCGGGAAGATGAGCCCCGCCCATTCAAGCCCATATTTTGCCGAGCTTGTTTGCTCTAACTCCCTGAGAAGTGACGAGCTTTCAAACGCGGTGGGACTTCTCAAGGCGGAGATGCGGAAAATGGGCTCACTGATAATGGAGAGCGCCGACGCAAACCGCGTTGCTGCAGGGGGTGCCCTTGCGGTGGACAGGGAGGGCTTTTCCCGCTATATAACAGAAAAGCTGAGCCAAAACAAAAATATTGAGATTGAACACGCTGAAGCGGCAGAAATACCCGAGGGTGAGGTCATTATCGCCACGGGGCCTCTCAGCAGCGACGCCATAGCGGAGGAAATAGCAAAGCTCTGCCCCAACAGTGACCTGCATTTTTATGACGCGGTGGCGCCTATCGTAACTCTGGAGAGCGTTGACATGGAAAGTGCCTTCTTCGCCTCCCGATACGACAAGGGCACGGCGGATTATGTAAACTGCCCTATGGATAAGGAGCAGTATCTGGCCTTTATTTCGGAGCTGGTAAGCGCAAAGGAAGCGCAGGTTCACGGCTTTGACGACGGGGGCGTGTTTGAAGGCTGCATGCCGGTTGAGGTAATGGCGCGTCGTGGAGTGGACACTCTCCGTTACGGCCCCTTGAAGCCGGTTGGACTTATTGACCCCCGCACCGGGCAGGAAAACTACGCTGTGGTGCAGCTTCGCCGGGACAATGCGGAGGGCACGCTCTACAATCTGGTGGGCTTCCAGACCCATCTCACATGGGGGGAGCAGAAACGGGTGTTTTCCATGATACCGGCGCTTAAAAATGCCGAGTTTGTACGCTACGGCGTGATGCACCGAAACACCTATCTGGACAGTCCCCGGCTTCTTGACCGCTATTACAGGCTGAAAACGCAGCCGCGCATCAGCTTTGCCGGGCAGATGACCGGCGTCGAGGGCTATATCGAATCCGCCGCCTCCGGCATGCTGGTGGGTATAGAGACTGCCGCAAGGCTTATGGGGCTTGAGCCTGTGGACTTTCCCCAGGAGACTGCAATCGGCGCGTTGAGCCTGTACATATCCGGCGGCAGCGTGGGTGATTTCCAGCCCATGAACATTAACTTCGGCATAATAAGCCAGCTTGGATACAGGGTAAAAGGCAAGAGAAACAAGAACGCGGAGATTTCCCGCCGTTCACTTGAGATTATAGACAGAATATTGAACAGGGAGGTATTTGAGCATGAGGATAATAATTGACGCAATGGGCGGCGACAATGCACCCGAGGAAATCGTAAAGGGTGCGGTGGATGCAAAGCGCCGTCTGGGTGTGGAGATTGTTCTGGTAGGTCAGGAGGAGGCCGTGCGCCGCTGCCTTCAGGCCGAGGGCTGCGATGACATCGAAGTGGTGAATGCCAACGAGATAATCACCATGGAGGATGACCCCAGCACCGCCACCCGCAGGAAGAAGGATTCTTCCATGACCGTGGCGCTGAACATGCTCAAGGACGGCAAGGGCGATGCGGTGGTTTCCGCAGGCAGCACCGGGGCGCTGCTTACCGGCGCCACTCTTATCGTAAAGCGCATACGCGGTATACGCCGTGCGGCTCTTGCTCCCGTGCTTCCCTCCGGCGAGTACGGCGTGATGCTTATAGACTGCGGGGCAAATGTCGAGTGTACCGCCGAATATCTGCTGCAGTTTGCCTTTATGGGCAGCTACTACTTCAAGCGCATGATGGGCTGTGAAAATCCCAGAGTGGGTCTTCTGAATGTAGGCACCGAGGACAGCAAGGGCGGCGAGCTTCAGCATCAGGCCTTTGCGCTGCTTAAAAAGGCGCATGAGGAGGGCCGCATAAACTTCGTGGGCAATGTTGAGGGCACCGGTGTGTTTGCAGGTCAGGCGGATATTATCGTTACCGACGGCTTTACCGGCAATGTGCTGCTTAAGACCACCGAGGGCGTAATCAAGTACATGATGAAGTCCCTTAAGGGCGTATTTTACAAGAATACAGTCAACAAGCTGGCAGCCGCCGTGCTTAAAAACGACCTTGGCGAAATGAAAAAGTCCATGGATGTAAACGAGGTTGGCGGCACCGCCCTTATCGGTATCAGCAAGCCCGTCATCAAGGCTCACGGCTCCTCCAACGCAGCCAGCATATTTTCCGCCGTGCGTCAGGCGGTGGCCTTTGTGGAGGCTGATATTGTTTCCGACATCGAGAATAACATAGAGTACATGAAGCTGCGTCAGGAGAGCGCTGAACAGGCATGAGAGAGCTTGAGAGCAAAATAGGCCACAGCTTTAAAAACAAAGCCCTGCTGCAAACCGCCCTTACCCACAGCTCCTACGCAAACGAGCGCCATGACAGCGCCTGTGTCAGCTATGAGCGCCTTGAGTTTCTGGGCGACTCCATACTGAGCCTTGTGACTGCGGAGTTTCTGTACAGTCACAGTCCTGCGCTGCCCGAGGGACGCATGACAAGGCTCAGAGCGGAGCTTGTGTGCGAGCAAAGCCTGCACGGCACCGCAAAGCAGCTTGGCATAGGCCGCTGCATGCGTCTTGGCAAGGGCGAGGAGCACAGCGGCGGCAGGGAGCGCCCCTCCATTCTTGCGGACATGGTGGAGTCCATAATCGCCGCCATATATCTTGACAGCGGCATGGACGAGGCCAGAGCCTTTATTATGGAGAAAATTCTCAAGGACGCCCAGCTTACAGAGGGACACCGCAGCGCAGACTATAAGACTGCCCTGCAGGAGCTGGTGCAGAAAAAGAGCGACGGCAGTGTAAGCTACGAGCTTGTAAGCGAAAGCGGCCCGGATCACAACAAGGTATTTACCTTCTGCGTGCTGGTAAACGGCAGCGTTGCCGGTCAGGGCAGCGGACGCACCAAGAAGGAGGCCGAGCAGATGGCCGCCTGCCGGGCTTTGGAGGCAATTGAGAAATGAGCGCAAGAGAGAGTATTGTACCGGTATTCGTGCCCCATCTGGGCTGCCCCAACGACTGCGTTTTCTGCAACCAGAGACGCATTTCCGGCAGCACTCAGGCCGCTACCGCACATACAGTAAAACAGGCAATGGAAAATGCAGCCGCCTTGCCCCTTAATGGGGCAAAGCGGCAACTGGCGTTTTATGGGGGCAGCTTCACCGCCATACCTGTTGAGATGCAAAATGAGCTTCTTGACAGTACAAAGGAGTACATGGACAGGGGGCTTCTGCACAGCATACGCCTTTCCACCCGCCCCGACGCCATAGACGAAGCGGTGCTTAAAAGGCTCAGCCGCTACGGCGTTGAGACGATAGAGCTGGGCGCCCAGTCCATGGACGATGAGGTGCTGCTGCTTTCCGGCAGAGGCCATACCGCCCTTGATGTGGAAAAGGCCTCCCGGCTTATAAAGCAGTCCGGCTTCAGACTGGTATTGCAGATGATGACGGGGCTTACCGGCGACAGCCGTGAAAAAAGCCTTGAAACCGCCCGCAGGATAATCTCCCTTGAGCCTGACGCGGTACGCATCTATCCCACGGTGATAGTCCGGGACACGGCGCTTTATGAGCTGTGGCAGGCGGGGCTTTACAGCGAGCACAGCGTGGAGGACGCGGTGGAGCTCTGCTCGGAGCTTCTGCCCATGTTTGAAAAGGCGGGCATAGCCGTTATCCGCCTGGGGCTTAATCCCACGGAGGAGCTCTCCGGCGGCGCCGCCGCAGGGGGCGCATATCACCCGGCGCTGGGCGAGCTTGTAAAGAGTCGGATAATGTATAAGCGTGTGCGGGAGAGGCTCCGCGGCGTTGAGCCGGGCAGCCGCGTTGTTTTGGCCGTGCATTCAAGCCGCATTTCCCAGACTGTGGGGCAGCACCGCTGCAATATAAGGGCTCTTTGCGCCGAATTTGGCCTGAAGGAGCTGAAAATTACCGGGCATCAGGGAGAAAAGGACGAAATCGGCATAGTTTCCGTTGAAAAGCAGATATAAGCGTGATATAATATGTCGGTTAAATTTTTGAACTGGTTTCAGGATAGATGAGGTTTTTCACTTGTACTTAAAAGCATTGGAGATACAGGGCTTCAAGTCCTTCGCGGACAAGACCCGTCTCACCTTTGAAAAAGACATAACCGCCATCGTAGGCCCCAACGGCTCGGGTAAGTCCAATATATCCGACGCCGTGCTCTGGGTCATGGGCGAGCAGCGCTCAAAGGCGCTGCGCGGCAGCAAGATGGAGGATGTTATATTCGGCGGCACCGAAAAGCGCAGCAAGCTGGGCTTTGCACAGGTGACGCTTATAATAGACAATTCAAATCATATTTTTCAGTATGACAGCAGCGAGATAATGCTCACCCGCCGCTATTACCGCAGCGGTGAGAGTGAATACTATATAAACAAGGAGGCAGTGCGCCTCAAGGACATCCACTCCCTGCTTATGGATACCGGGCTTGGCCGTGACGGTTATTCCATCATCGGTCAGGGCAGGATAGCCGAGATAGTTTCCAGCCGCAGCACCGACCGCCGGGAGGTCTTTGAGGAGGCTGCGGGCATATCCCGTTTTCGTTACCGCAAGGAAGAGGCGGAGAGGAAGCTGGAAAAAACCGAGGACAATCTGCTTAGGATAAACGACAAGATAGAAGAGCTTGAAATGCAGGTGGGGCCGCTTAAAAAGCAGGCGGAGACTGCAAAGCGCTATCTTGTGCTCCGGGACGAGCTTCGCGTACGGGAGATTTCCGTATGGATGGAAACGCTGGACAAGCTCCATGCTCAGGCTCAGGCCGTAGAGCTTGAATACGGTCAGACCCTCCGCGAGCTTGAAGGCGCAAAGGCGGAGCTGGAGGCGCTCTATGCCTCCACCGGCAATATAAGCGAGCGCATGCACCGCAAGGATGTGGAGAGCGAAAAGGCCAGAGAGTGTCTTTCCGCCGAGGAAGGCGCACTTTCAGAGTGCGAGGCGGCAATAGCCGTTCTGGAGGCAAACCTTGAAAACAGCCGCCGGTCTATGGAGCGCATGCTTGGCGATATAAGCCGGCAGGAAAGCCGCTCCGGGGAGCTTCGCAGCCGCATCGACGAGGGCAGGGCTCAGCTTGAAAAAGTTGACGCAGAGCTCTCCGAGCTTCAGACCCGGCTGGTTTCCAACGGCAATGTGCTGGAGGGCTGCCGCATGAAGCTGAAAAACCGGGAGGACAGCGTAAATATCGCTTCCCAGCAGCTTAACGCCATTACTGTGGACGCCCGCAGTATGGATGGGCGCATCAAAATGCTGGAGGATATGCAGCGTGACTACGAGGGTTACAGCAAGGCTGTAAAGACCGTTATGCGTGAAACCGGCAGGGGAGTGCTCAGGGGAGTTTACGCTCCTGTTGTGAACCTGATAAAAACCGAGGGCGAATTTGCCCTTGCAATAGAAACCGCTCTGGGCGCAAACGCCCAGAACATCGTGGTGGAAAATGCCGCCGTTGGCAAGCAGGGCATAGAGCTTCTCAAGCGCCAGGACGCAGGCAGAGCAACCTTCGTGCCTCTTGATATTACCAAAGGCAGCATTCTCAAAAACTGTCCGGTCAATGACCCGGGTTATATGGGTCTTGCCAGCGAGCTTGTAAGCTGTGAGGATAAGTTCTCTCAGGTGATAGCAAGCTATCTGGGGAGAACCGTGGTTGCCGAGACATTGAGCGACGCCATGCGCATGGCAAGACAGAGCGGACACAGCCTGCGGATAGTGACCCTTGACGGTCAGCTTGTTAACCCCGGCGGCTCCATGGCCGGCGGCAGCGCCGCAAGAGGCACCGGGACACTTTCCAGAGGCAACGAGCTTGAAAAGCTGAAAAAGCAGCGCCTGAGCCTTGACGGGCAGGAAAAGGAATGTGCTCAGCGCTTTGAGCGGGCAAAGAGCGCCCTTGCCTCGGTCAGATACCAGCTTGATATGGCTCTTGAAGACCAGAGCGGGCTGAGAGCGCAGCAATCCTCCCTTGAGGCGGAAAAGCGCACCATGCAGAGCTCTCTTGAACAGCTTGAAATGCTGCTTGTAAGCCTCAGCGGAGACAGTGAGGCCAGACGGCAGGCTGTTGAGGCTGCCGAAGGGCAGATGGAGAGCATCCGCCGGAGCCTGAGAGAGCGTGAGGCGAAGCAGGCGGAGATAAAGGGCAGAATTAAAGCCGTAAGGGACGAAATAAACAGCATCAGCTCCTCCAAGCTGGAGCTGGAGGCAAAGCGCACCCGCGCCGAGCGGGAGGCACAGCAGAAGAATGCCCATATTCTTGAGCTTGAGCGCCGCAGCGCCCGCATAGAGCAGAAGAAGCTCACCGCCGACATGGAGGAAAAGCAGCTTCTGGACAAGCTCTGGGAAAATTACGAGCTGAGCCACAGCGCCGCCATGGAAATACGCCGTCCGGTGGAAAGCCTCTCAAGGGAAAACCGTGAGATAGCAGAGCTTCGCCGTCAGATAAGCGCGCTGGGAAATCCCAACATAGGCGCGATAGAGGAGTTTGAGCGGGTAAACAGCCGCTATGAGTTCCTCTCCTCCCAGCGTGACGATGTAAACAAGGCAAAGGCTGAGCTTGAGGGCATAATAAACGACATTACCGGCCAGATGAAGGAAGTGTTCCTTGAGCGCTTCCGTGAGATAGACGAGAGCTTCCGCCGTACCTTCCTTGAGCTTTTCGGCGGCGGCAAGGCCTCACTTGTGCTTGAGGATGAGAGCAATGTGCTGGAGTGCGGCATTGACATTAGGGTGCAGCCGCCCGGCAAGAAGCTTTCCACCATCAGCCTTCTCTCCGGCGGCGAAATGGCCTTTGTTGCCATTGCCCTGTATTTTGCCATTTTGAAGGTGCGCCCCACGCCCTTCTGCGTGATGGACGAGATAGAGGCTGCGCTGGACGAGGAAAATGTGAGCCGCTACGCAGCATACATGCGCCGCATGGCGGATAAGACCCAGTTTCTCGTTATTACCCACCGCCGCGGCACCATGGAGGAGGCGGACATGCTCTACGGCGTGACCATGCAGGAAAAAGGCGTTTCCACGGTTATAGAGCTTGACCTTGCCACAGCGGAAAAGACGATAGAGGAGTAAGTGAATGGGACTTTTTGATAAAATGTTTGCCGGTCTCAGCAAGACCAGAAAGAATCTTGAGGAGCTGGAGGAGATCTTCCGGGACTTCAAGCCCGACAACGAGGACTTTTACGAGGAGCTGGAGGAGCTTCTGGTAATAAGCGATGTGGGCGCCGCCACTGCCGAAAAGGTGGTGTGGGAGCTTAAAAAGATGACCTGGGAGAGACGCTTCCGCCGGGGAGACGAGGCCCGGGAGGGGCTTATAGAGATACTTTCAAGCTTTCTTCAGGTGGAGGACAGCTCCCTTAAGCTGGACACCAGACCCTCGGTTATTCTTATGGTGGGCGTAAACGGCGTAGGCAAGACCACCACCATAGGCAAGCTGGCAAATCAGCTTCGCCAGCAGGGCAAGAGCGTTCTGCTCTGTGCCGGGGATACCTTCCGCGCCGCCGCAGCCGAGCAGCTTTCAATCTGGGCAGAGCGCTCCGGCAGCGACATTGTACGCCAGGAGGAGGGCAGCGACCCTGCAGCCGTGGTGTTTGACAGTCTCTCGGCAGCCAAGGCCAGAGACCGGGATGTTATAATTATCGACACTGCGGGCAGGCTTCACAACAAGCAGAATCTGATGAACGAGCTTAACAAGATACGCCGCATCATAGACCGTGAGCTTCCCGAAGCCGATGTGGAGACCCTTATGGTGCTTGACGCCACCACCGGTCAGAACGGGCTCATTCAGGCAAAGCAGTTTCTTGAAACCGCGGGACTTACCGGCATTGTCCTTACAAAGCTGGACGGCACCGCCAAGGGCGGCATAGTCTTTGCAATTGCCAGAGAGCTTAAGCTGCCGGTTAAATTCGTGGGCGTGGGCGAGGGTATGGACGATCTTATACCCTTTGACGCAAAGAGCTTTTCGGAGGCACTTTTCAAATGATGAAGCTGATACTTGCAAGCAACAATACACACAAGCTCACCGAGTTTTCCCGGCTTTTCGAGAAGCTGGGCGGCGTGGAGCTTATAAGCCAGCGACAGGCGGGCTGCACCTTTGAGGTGGACGAAAACGGCAGCACCTTTGAGGAAAACTCCTATCTCAAGGCCATAGCCGTCACCGGAGCCACCGGCTGCGCCGCAATTGCGGACGATTCCGGCCTTGTGGTGGACGCATTGAACGGCGAGCCGGGCATTTACTCTGCCCGCTACGGTCTTGGCCATGAGGCCAGTGACGAGGCCCGTTACAGATACCTGCTTGATAAGCTGGGGGACGAAAAAAACCGCAGCGCCCGCTTTGTGTGCTGCATTTGCTGCACCTTCCCCAACGGCGATGTTTTAAGCGCCAGAGGCGAGTGCGAGGGCGAGATACTTTACGGCCCCGCCGGGGAAAACGGCTTTGGCTACGACCCCATTTTCAAGCCCCACTGCTGTGACAGAAGCATGGCGGAGATAAGCCCCGAGGAGAAAAACAGAATATCCCACAGAGCCAACGCAATGGTGAAATTTGCGCAGCTCTTTGACGAATACATGCGCGGCTAAGGCGCGGAACGGAGAAAAGCAATGGCAATAACAAGCAAACAGCGTGCCCAGCTTCGCGGTCTTGCGATGAGCGAGGACACAATAATCCAGATAGGCAAGGGCGGCATCACCGATACCGTGATAGCCTCCGTAAACGACGCTCTCAGAGCAAGAGAGCTTGTAAAGGGCAAGGTACTGGAAAATTCCATGCTCAGTGCCCGTGAGGCCTGCGATGCTCTCAGCGAGGCATGCAGGGCAGAGCAGATACAGGTTATCGGCACCAAGTTCGTGCTGTACAAAAGAAACGAAAAGGAACCCAAAATAGTTCTGGTGAAGGATAAGAAAAAATGAAAACTGCCATCTACGGCGGCAGCTTCAATCCGCCCCATCTGGGGCATCTTGAAGCGGCAAGAACCGTGTATGAGAGCCTTAAGCCCGACAGCTTTCTTATAATACCCGACAGGGTGCCGCCCCATAAGGAGCTTGCCGTGGGAAGCCCCGCGCCCTATGAGCGCCTTGAGCTGTGTGAATTGAATTTCCGCAGCATCCCCGGCTGCACCGTTACCGATATGGAGCTTAAGCGTGAGGGCAAAAGCTACACCGCCGACACCGTGGCTCAGCTGAAGGCCGAGGGCGCGGAGGATATATATCTTGTCATGGGCACGGATATGCTCCTGAGCTTTGAGGAGTGGTACCGCTTCCAGTATTTGCTGGAAAGCTGCACGCTTGCGGTTCTGGCAAGGGAGGACGATGACCATGACGAGCTTCTTTGCCACAAGCGGAAGCTGGAGGAGCTTTACGGCGGCAAAATTGAGATACTCTCCCACGAGCCTCTGCCCATGAGCTCCAGCGACATCCGGGCAAAGCTGCGTCTGCGTATGGGGGCGGAGCTTCTGGACGAGGAGGTGTACAGCCTTATAATACGCCGTGGCTATTACGAGGCTCTGCCTGAGCTTACATGGCTTCGAAACGAAGCCTATGAGCTTATGAGCAGCACCAGAGTCGCCCATGCCGCCGGGTGCGAAAGTGAGGCGGTGATGCTTGCCATGCATTGGGGCGAGGATCCGGAGGCCGCCGCCACAGCGGGCATCCTTCACGATATAACAAAAAAACTAAGTCTTGAACAGCAGTTGATATTATGCGGGGAATATGGTATTATCCTCGATAACGCAATGCTTGAAAGTCCCCGGATAATCCATGCCGTCACCGGCGCCGCCATGGCGGCGGAGCGCTTCGGCGTGTCTGAGGAGATAAGCAGCGCCATCCGCTGGCACACCACCGGCAAAAGCGATATGAGCACGCTGGAAAAGATTATCTACCTTGCGGATGCTATCGAGCCCTCAAGAGACTTTGAGGGAGTGGAGGAGCTGCGCGAGCTTGCCTACGAAAATCTGGACAAGGCCATGGCCGCAGCCCTTGAAAGAAGTATTGAGAATATCCGCATGAAAGGCGCAGAGCCTTATAAGGATACGATTGAAGCCTGCCAGTGGTACAATACCCTGGAGCGCAACTGAAACGGAGGAATATAAATGCTTACACCCGACCAGATAGCCGGCATTGCCGTAAGAGCTCTGGATGACAAAAAGGCAAAGGATATAAAGGTTCTCAGAACCACCGAGCAGACCGTGCTTGCAGACTACTTTGTTATCTGCAACGGCACCTCTGCTCCCCACATCAAGGCTCTGGTGGACGAAGTGGACAAGCAGCTTTCCATGGCAGGTGAGCCGCCTATCCGCCGCGAGGGTCTGCGCTCCGATATATGGGTGCTTATGGACTTTGGCAGCGTTATCGTCCATGTCTTTACCGACGACGCCAGAAGATTTTACAATCTTGAGCGCCTTTGGAGCGACTCTGAGGTGGTTGAGCCCTCATCCCTTCCCTGCCCCTGATTACAGGGGCTGACGGACAAAAATATTATTGAAAGGGATTGATCAACATGAAATACGATTTTACAGCAATAGAGAAAAAATGGCAGGATAAATGGGAGGAGCTTAAGCCCTACGCCGCGGTTACCGGCAGCGACAAGCCCAAGTTCTACGGGCTTATCGAGTTTCCTTACCCCAGCGCAGCGGGTCTGCATGTGGGCCACCCCAGACCCTTCACCGCTATCGACATAGTCTCCCGCAAAAAGAGAATGGAGGGCTACAATGTCCTTTTTCCCATGGGCTTTGACGCTTTTGGTCTGCCCACCGAGAACTATGCCATCAAAAACCACATCCATCCCGCCATCGTAACCAAGAGAAATATCGAAAACTTTACCCGCCAGCTTAAGATGCTGGGCTACGGCTTTGACTGGGACCGCGTGGTGGACACCACCGACCCCAAGTACTACAAGTGGACCCAGTGGATATTCCTGCAGCTTTTCAAGAAGGGTCTTGCATATAAGACCACCATGCCCGTCAACTGGTGCACCAGCTGCAAGTGCGTGCTGGCAAACGAGGAAGTGGTCGAGGGCGTCTGCGAGCGCTGCGGAGCTCCCGTTGTCCGCAAGGAAAAGAGCCAGTGGATGCTTGCCATCACCAAGTACGCCCAGCGCCTTATCGACGATCTGGACGATCTGGACTTTATCGAGCGCGTCAAGACCCAGCAGAAAAACTGGATAGGCCGCTCCACCGGCGCAGAGCTGACCTTCAAAACCAACACCGAGGACAGCATCACCGTCTACACCACCAGACCCGATACCCTTTTCGGCGTAAGCTATGTTGTCATTTCCCCCGAGCATCCTCTGCTGATGAAGTGGAAGGACAGGATTGAAAACTGGGCCGAGGTTGAGGCCTACAAGGAAGCCGCCTCCCGCAAGTCCGACTTTGAGCGCGGCGAGCTTAACAAGGACAAGACCGGCGTCTGCCTCAAGGGCATCGAGGTCATCAATCCCGCCACAGAGCAGGCTGTGCCCATGTTCGTCTCCGACTATGTGCTTATGGGCTACGGCACCGGCATAGTCATGGGCGTTCCCGGCCATGACCAGCGTGACTGGGAGTTTGCCACCAAGTTCGGTCTGCCCATCGTTGAGGTGGTCTCCGGCGGCGACATCAGCAAGGAAGCCTTTGTTGCCAAGGATGACAGCGCCATTATGGTCAATTCCGGCTTTATGAACGGCATGACCGTCAGAGAAGCCATCCCCGCTATGAAGAAGTATGTTGTAGAGCAGGGCTGGGGCGAGGAAAAGGTCAACTACAAGCTGCGTGACTGGGTATTCTCCCGTCAGCGCTATTGGGGCGAGCCCATTCCCCTTGTCCATTGCGACAAGTGCGGCTGGGTGCCTCTGGATGAAAGCCAGCTCCCTCTGGTGCTGCCTCAGGTGGATTCCTACGAGCTCACCGACGACGGCGAAAGCCCCCTGAGCAAGATGACCGACTGGGTCAATACCACCTGCCCCTGCTGCGGCGCACCTGCCAAGCGCGAGACTGACACCATGCCTCAGTGGGCCGGCTCCAGCTGGTACTTCCTGCGCTACATGGATCCCCACAACGATAATGAGATAGTCAGCAAGGAGGCCGAGGAATACTGGGGCCCCGTTGACTGGTATAACGGCGGTATGGAGCATACCACACTGCACCTGCTTTACAGCCGCTTCTGGCATAAGTTCCTGTACGATATCGGCGTTGTGCACACTCCCGAACCCTACGCAAAGCGCACCTCCCACGGCATGATTCTGGGCCGTAATCCCCACTATGTGGGCTATGCCGAGACCGAGGAGGAAAAGCAGGCTCTCATCGAAAAGTACGGCAGCAACGCCCAGCGCCCCTCCGTCAAGATGAGCAAGTCCCTCGGCAATGTTGTAAACCCCGACGATGTTATCAAGCTCTACGGCGCCGACACCATGCGTCTTTACATCATGTTCATCGGCGACTTTGAAAAGACCGCCACCTGGTCCGATGATGCAGTCAAGGGCTCCAAGCGCTTTCTTGACCGCTGCTGGAACCTGATGGACATGGCACAGGACAGCTTTGAGGTAAGCAGGAAGAACGAGGCCATCATCCACAAGACCATCAAGAAGGTTGGCGATGATATTGAAGCGCTCAAGCTCAATACCGCCATTGCCGCTCTTATGACCATGGTCAACGAGTTCTACGCAAACGGCGTGACTCGCGGCGACCTTGAATACCTGATGCTGCTGCTCAGCCCCTTTGCACCTCACATGGTTGAGGAAATGTGGGAGCTTCTTGGCTTTGCCGAAAAGTACGGCAGGATGGCAATGCAGATGAGCTGGCCCAAGTATGACGAGGCCAAGACCGTGGATGCTACCCGCGAGATGGCAGTTCAGGTTAACGGCAAGCTGAGAAGCACCGTAATCGTTGCTTCCGACGCTGACGAGGAGACTGTCATTGCCGCCGCCTGCGCCGACGAGAAGATAAAGCGCCACATGGAGGGCATGCAGATAGTCAAGACTATTGTGGTAAAGAACAAGCTGATAAATTTAATTCTTAAGCCTCAAAAGTGATTATTGACAATCGCGGCTCAAGCAGTTATAATACTGCCGTTAAAAGCCAATTAGTTGGCCCTTGAAGCGCCGCAAGGCGTATTTGGAGGGAGGGAAATACATGTCTGAAATCTATGTCAAGGAAAACGAATCTCTGGACAATGCTCTTAAGAGATTTAAGCGCAGCTGCGCAAAGTCCGGTGTTCTGGCCGATCTGAGAAAGAAGGAGTACTATCAGAGCCCCAGCGTCAAGCGCCGTAAAAAGTCCGAGGCAGCCCGTAAGAACAAGAATAAGCGTTACTACTAATAAATGCTTACAAAAAGCAGCACACATATGTGTGCTGCTTTTTTGTTATGTTGTGGGGAAGCGGATTGCCGCGGCG
>JAZNUQ010000094.1:0-18708 GCA_045592365.1 Candidatus Limivicinus sp.
TGGAGGGCTAGCTCAGCTGGTTAGAGCGTCCGCCTCACACGCGGAAGGTCGACGGTTCGAGTCCGTCGGGCTCCACCAATGAAAAAAAAAAGGCTTTTGCCTGTCTTTTTTTATTTGTGGGGGGCGGGCGGGGGGAGAATATGTGGGAATAGCGATGTGGCGCAGGGGCTGCCCCTACCGCAAGGAAAACGGATTGCCACAGCCCCTGCGGGGCTTCGCAATGACAATGCTTGGGGTAATGCAAAAATCTGTCATTCCGAGGAGGCACAAAGTGCCGACGCGGGAATCCGTATTTCCGACGGAAACCACGCCGCCCATTATCCACAATGCAGCGCGGGGACTCGCCCCTATTGCCCGGAGGGCTTAACACGGTTTTCCGGATTTATACTGTGAAGAAGCGGCGGGGACTGAATGTAAATGCAGCATAAAATATGAAGAAATGTGGCCGGGTCCGAAAGGGAAATTCCGGTTATCTCTTCAATTCGGTTAAGCCTGTATGTAAGTGTGTTGCGGTGGATATAGAGCTTTGCGCAGGTGTCCTTCGTACTGCCCAGAGAAACAACATAGGCAACAAGCGTGGGATAATAGTCCGTGCTCTGGGTTCTGTCTATTTCTATGAGCATATCAAGGGCGGGATGCCTGTGACTTCCGGAGGGGATATTGTCAACACCGCCAAGGAGTATATCCTTAAGAACAACGCTGCTGTAAAAATGGGACAGGACATCCTCCGGCTTGTCGCTGCAAAGCTGGGCGGCGCGCACGGCTTGATACTTGTATATATTCAAATCAAGCAGCGAGTCAAAGCTGTTGCTTATTCCAAAGGGGAGATGGTATTTGTTGGCAAGCTGTATGACATTAAGCACATCATTGAGCATCAGCCTGTCCTTTGAGTCTGCCTTCTGAGAGGTGAAGAGAATATAGAACACGCCGTCACATAAGGTGGAATACATATTGATTTTCTGCAGCCGGATCTGCTTTTGAAGATTTGCCATAAGAAAGGTCTGGCTGGCAGAGGTCTTTTCGGGAACCAGTGCAAGCACGCGATAGCTGGGAGACAATGAAATACCGACATGCTTTTCCCACAGCTCAAGGTCATGCATACTGCGCACCTTGCCCTGAAAAAGCACCGACATCATAACATCGAGCAGATTGTTCTCACTGTGCAGCGCGGCGTTGGCGGAAGAGCGACTGGCTTCTCTGCCCATTATTATTCCAAGGGCCCAGGCGGACACGGATATGTATTCAAAATCCGAGTTGTCATATACCCCGCCGGGACACAGCACGCCCATGGAGCCCAGAACGCTGCCTTCAAGCCTGATGGCACAGGCGATACGGGGACAGCTGCTCACAGGACCCCAGTCCACAAGCACCGCACCCTCCGAGGCAAACAGCGCATCGATCATACGGTTTGTGTAGTATTCCGAAATGGTGTTGGCGTCAAGGCAGCGGTTTTTGTACTGATAATCCCAGATGGGATCGCCTATCTGCTTGCCGGGAAACTGAGAAAGAACATTGTAGGATGCGTCCATCACTATTACCGGGCGCCGGAAGAATTTGTATATGCAGGAGCTGATTTCAGCAATGCTGCCGTTCGGGGAAGAGCATATCCGAAACAGCTCCTTCATAAAGGCGTCTGCATTCATATTACTGTTCATATATATACCCGCTTTCTTGTCCGAGCTATTTTAGACATAATGTATGATAACATAAACAGCCCACTTGTGCAACTGCACAAGTGGTCTGTTTATTTTTTGACTAATTGCACCTATGATTTTAAGTATTTTGCTGGTAATGTTAATAGCAAGATGTGATAAATGTTTAACATTATGAAAAAACAGATATAAGGAAGGATGTGGTCAGCTTGAAAATGTTCAGTAAGGTGCAAATCGGAAATATTACCCTTAAGAACCGTCTGGGTATGTCCCCTATGGGAACAAACGGTGATGCTGCCTGCCGCTACACGCCTGCCGCAATAAACTACTTTGCGGAAAGGGCCAAGGGGGGCCTGGGGCTTATAATTACGGGCATGAACTCCTGCACCGACAAGTATGAAGCCGTGCCGAAAAACCTGATGCAGTCCGTACACGATGCGGTTCCTCTCAGCGAGCTGGTGGATAAGGTCCATTTCGCAGGCTCAAAGCTCATTGTGCAGATCGGTCCCGGTCTGGGGCGGCTGTGCTCGGATCCCTTTAGTGAGGCATATTCCTGCAGCGAGAATGAACGCTTCTTCTTCCCCGGCAGATACTGCAAGGTGCTGAGCGTGGAGGATATAGATTTTCTCGTGGAGCGCATGGCACGCACCGCAAAGCTCTGTCAGGAGACCGGCGCAGACGGCGTTGAGATACACGGCTACGGCGGCTATCTTATCGACCAGTTTTTCTCTGAGTGCTGGAACAAGCGTACCGACGAATACGGCGGCAGCCTTGAAAACCGCATGCGTTTTTGCCTGCGTATAATCGAAGCCATACGCAATGCCTGCGGGAAGGATTTCGTCATCGGTGTAAAGTACACGGTTACCCATGAGATGGATCTGCCCGGCACACGCAAGATCCCCGAGGGCGTGGAGATGGCTAAAATATTTGAGAAGTCCGGTCTGGACTTCCTGCATCTGGACACCGGCTGCTACGAGGTATGGAACAAGCAGATAACCACCGTATATGAGGAGCACGGCTGCCAGCTTCACGCTGCAAGAGCGGTACGAGAAGCGGTAAAGATGCCCATTATGATACACGGTAAGCTCAATGACCCCGCCCTTGCAGAGCAGGTGCTTCAGGAAAATCTGGCAGATGTTATCCTTATGGGTCACCAGAGCCTGGCAGACCCACACTATGCAAACAAGGTCAAGCAGGGCAGGCTTCTTGATGTGCGTCCCTGTATCGGCTGCAATGAGTGCCTCTATTCCTCCTTCAGCCACAGAGATAAGACCTGCGCTGTAAATGTATGCTGCTATCACGAGCAGGAGTACAAGCTCACAAAGAGCGAGAAGGGCGGCTCTGTTCTGGTTATAGGCGGCGGCCCCGGTGGTATGAATGCAGCGCTCTGCGCAGCTCAGCGTGGGTTCAAGGTAAGTCTCTGGGAAAAGAGCGACCGTCTCGGCGGCCTGCTGCTGGCTGCCGGTGCGCCCAGCTTCAAGCAGGATGTCATGAGCTTCGTAAGGTATCTTGAAAGACAGATACTGAAGGCCGGAGTAGATATTAAGCTGCTGAAGGAAGCAACTGCGGAAAATGTGGCTGCCGGCAACTTTGACCATGTAATACTGGCCTGCGGCTCCGAGCCCATCATTCCTCCCATCCCCGGCGTTGACAGCTCCATAGTCGTTAATGCTGTGAAGGCACTGAAGGACGGCAAGGCTCTTGGCAGAAAGGTAGTCGTTATAGGCGGTGGAGAAGTCGGCCTTGAAGCAGCCTGCCATTTCGCGCAGACCGCAGATGAGGTCTATGTTATCGAAATGATGAAGGATGTGCTGATGACGGCAAAGCACAGCCGCAACAATAATCAGGCTCTCAGAGCCCTTGTCAGGGACAGCGGAATAAATGTCATCACCTCCGCAAGGGTCTGCTCCATCAGCGAAAACGGCCTTAGCTACGAAAAGGACGGACAGCGCTTTGAGCTTGAGGCAGACGCCGTGATAATAGCCGCCGGCTTCAGACCCGACGGAAAACTGCAGGAAGCACTGGAAGAAAGAGTTGAAGACCTTAAGGTTATTGGCGACGCGGTATCTTCCAGAAAGGTGTACTACGCAGTACACGAGGGCTACCATGCGGTAAGACTTATGGAATAAGCCGGGAACCGGCAATAATAAAAAAGAAAAGAAGAGAAAGGATGTAAAAAAATGGAAAGAAAGAAGCTCCACTATTCGTGGATCATCGTTCTGGGTGCGGCAATGGTTATGTTCGCAACTCAGGCCGGTGTGGCAAACACCATCGGTATTTACTTTACCGTGCTCAATCAGGAGAGAGGCTTCTCAATGGCAGCTCTCGGTCTGTACTACACCTTCCAGTCCGGTGTTATGACCCTTATGCAGCCTGTTATAAGAAAGCTGTATTACAAGCTTGACGCACGCGTCATAGGCTTCACCTCCATAGCACTTATGTCTGTCGGTTACATGCTCTTTGCTGCATGGCCCGCAGTCTGGGGCTGGTGGGTATCCGGCGTTATCATCGGTATCGGCGTCTCCTTCACCGCTTACCTGATGATCCCCCTGCTGATGAACAACTGGTTCCGCTTCAAGTACAGCACTGCCGTTGGTATTGCTGCCTGCGCACAGGGCCTGGGCGGCTTCTTCTGGACCATGCTTATGGGTCAGCTTCTGCCCACCATGGGCTACAAGGCCTGCTACCTGATCATCGGTGCATGCTCTCTGGTTATCGGCGGCGCCGGCACTCTGCTGTGGCGTCGTGACCCCTCCGAGAAGGGCCTGTTCCCCTACGGCATCAACTCTCAGGAGGAGCTGGAAAGCTCCAACAGAGAGAACTCCGTCGCAAATCTCCCCGGCATGTTCTTCAAGGATACCCTCAAGACCGGCACTTTCTATGTAATGATCATTGCTCTGATCATTATCTGGCTCGGCTGCAACATGCAGACCCAGATGACCAACCTTGCATACTCCATCGGCTTCTCCATCACCAGCGCCACCACCGTTTCCGCTCTGGTCTTCCTTGGCAACATTCCCGGACGCTTCCTTATCGGCTACCTGTCTGACAAGTTCGGCGTAGCGGTGGGCTTCAGCTACGGCATCATCTGCGGCATTGTGGCCTTCATTCTGGTGCTCAGCTCTGCCGTCAGCCCCATCCTCGTATTCATCGGCGCATTCCTCTTCGGTAACTACTTCTCCATGATCACCGTCGGCTCTGCACTGCTTATTCCCCGTATCTTCGGCCGTAAGGATCTGGGTACCATCCAGAGCTATGTGTCCAGCGTCAGCACCGTTATCGGCGCTACTGCCAGTGCCCTCTTCGGTCTTGTGTACGACATCAACAACACCTACGCAACCATCCTCTACATCGCAGTTGCTGCCTTCACCGTAGCACTTATCCTTATCTGGGTGCTGTGGAACAAGACCAAGAAGTGCGAGTGGAACATCGCAAAGTAATAGCGTTTACATAGTAGAAAAGAGGTTGCTGCGACTATGACTAACAAAAAAGGCATAGCAATTGTTACCGGTGCCGATGCTCCCATAGGCCGCACGGTTGCAATCAGATTGGCGGCAGAGGGCTATGATATTCTGGCCCAATGCTCCGTCCACGACGCTTCCCTGGCGGAAGAGCTTTCCTCCGCAGGCGTCAAAGCCTTGGCAGTCTCTCAGGATTTGCGCAGCGCTGATTCCGTCAAAGAGCTGATCGACCTTTGTGTCGATCAGCTCGGCCGGGATGTAGCGGTTTTGGTCAATGCCCAGCGCATACTTCCTCCGAGACAGTTTACCGAGGCCACTTCTCAGCATATCAGCGACGCTGTGGCTGTAAATGTGCTGGGAAGCATGCATATGGTTCACTTTGTACTGCCGCTCATGCTGGAGCGCAAAAGCGGCAGCATTATAAATGTTTCCGATGTTTCTTCGTTCGGCGACAAGAAAAATGCCATTTTCGGCGCTACCATGGCCGGGCTCAACGGCCTGACAAAGCTCCTGGCGGTGGACTACACCGGTCTTGGCATAAGCACCAACACTGTCACCGCCTGCCAGTATGATGACGCATTCCTGTGCGCACCCGGACAGCTCAGTGCTGATGCTGAGGATGTGGCTGATGCCTGCGCCTATCTTGTGGCTCACCCCAAGCTTTCCGGCCAGAACCTCAGCTTCGCAGGCGGAAAGCCCGTGCTCTGAGAAAGGAGACAGTGATATGGAAGTTCTGTTCAAAAAAGAGAGAGTCCCCGGCTTTGCCATAGTCACCGGCTCCTCCCGCGGCTTGGGCGCAAACTTTGCTTACAGACTGGCATCTGAGGGCTACGATGTGGTGCTCAATTACTGCAATGCCGGCTCCGCCGATGTCTGCCGGGAGGTCAAGGAGCAGATAGAAAAGGATTTCGGCACCGGAGTAGTCATGGTTCATGCCGATGTATCTGACCCCGAGGCCTGCAAAAGAATGGTTCAGGCCGGTAAGGACGCCTTCGGCTGCAATGTTGGTGTGCTGGTAAACAATGCCGGTATCCACAGAGGCGGCAATTTTGAGGATGTGGCTCCGGAGACTTACTCATGGGTCATTAATGTGGACCTGGTAGGCGCCACAAATATGTGCCACGCCGTAGTTGGCGATATGATCGAGCAGGGTGAGGGCGCCATAGTCAACATTTCCTCATCCGCGGCATATGCTCAGTCCATCAAAAACGAGGCCTATGGCACCGCAAAGGCTGCCCTTTTGGGGCTGACAAAGTGTCTGGCTCTTGAGCTGGCTCCCTATAATATCAGGGTAAATGCCATTGCTCCCGGTCAGCATGCCACTCAGATGGTCAGAGAGTTTGCGGCAAGAGACCCGGAGAATTTCAAAAACTCTCTGGCAGCAATTCCCATGGGGCGCGTAGGCCAGCCGGAAGAGCTGAGCGAGGCCATGAGTTATCTGGTTCACGCCCGCTTCATGACAGGTCATTGCATAGCACACAGCGGCGGCAGAGTGCTGCTTAGCTGATATACAACGCACTTTAGAAAGGAGAATAAATATGAGCGAACTGAACAGCGAGCTGCTTGTGCAGCTTCAGCAGAAAGTGGAAGAGCTTGAAAAAAAGCAGCAGGAGTGGAAGGACCGCGAGGAAATCATCCAGAATCAGATAAAGTATGCATGGTGCATCGACACTCTGGATTTTGATACCTTCAAGACCTGCTTTGCAGATAACTTTATTTACGACTTCTCCCACAGAGATCCCACTATGGTCGGCCCCTGCACTCCGGATGAGATCGCAGAGCGTTTCAGCAAGATCGTCAGAGGCTATGTGGGTACCCACCACCTGATGAGCAATTTCAAGGTCGATATAAACGGCGACAAGGCAATGTGCCGCTGCTACCTGAAGGGGCTGCACTATCTGCCCAACCTCAACGGCGATTCCTGGAGCGAGTGCTTCTCCTACTACACCAATGAGTATGCACGCACCGAGAAGGGCTGGCGTATAGTGCGCATCAAGATCAATCACATGGGCTGGTACGGCAACTATGACGCCAATACTCAGGCCGGCCTCAATGTTAAGAACGGCACCTGCCCTGTTCGTCCCAGCTACAAGGTGAAGGACATTTTCGCAGAGGAGTAATTCTCCGCAAATCTGAAAAGAGGTGACAATATGAGTAAGCTAAAAGATGCCCTGAAGGTTGGCATTCCCATAGGCGCCGTGTTCGTAGGAATTCAGGCCAGTGCAGCTTTGGCTACCGGCTCCTACGGCACCAACTACTACATGGCATACGGTGTGAAGGGCCTGTTTCTGGGCCTGTTTCAGGCACTGTTTCTGTTCATCTTTTTCTTCTCCGGGTTCTCTCATATACGCAGCGTAAATGAGAATCTGCCCGAAGGTGAGAGAGTATATGACTATTCCTCTCTGGCAAGTGCTCTTTACGGCAAATACTCACCGGTGCTTTTGCCTCTGTATGAGCTTTGGCAGCTGCTGACCGTGGTCGTCACCGGCGCAGGCGTTATCGCCTCCGGTGTCACCGTGCTGCAGACCTTTGTTCCCATTCCCACGCTTCTGGCGGCAATAATCTTCGGCACTGTAATTCTGCTTCTGGCCATTTTCGGTGAGGAAGTGGTTCGCCGCGCATCCACAGGTCTTTCCGTTGCATTCTTTGTTGTGATATTCCTTTTCCTTTTCATTATTTTCCGCGAAAAGGGAGATATTATCGGCAAGATGCTGACAGAGAACTGGAACCCCGATCCCGACCCGGGCTTCGGCGCAGGCGTGTTCAAGATGTTTACTCTTACCTGTGCCAGCACCGCATGGTCCATCGGTATAGGCGCAGTGGCTCAGAAGATGACCAAGCGCTCTCACGCTGTGGCGGCTGCTCTTACCGCCGGCATAGGCGCGGTTATAATGATGGTTTCAACCGCCTTCATCGTTATGCCCTTCTGCCCCGATGTCCTCAAGGATGCAGCCCCCATTGTTACCATAGTTGAGCTTATGCGCTCCAGCGCTCCCGCGCTTGCCGCACTCTACTATATACTGCTGGTGCTTGCGCTTGTTTCCACCGGCGGCCCCGCACTGTTCGTGTTTGCACGCCGCTTCGGCAAGCTCTTCCCCGCCACCGGCAAATTCAAAAACCGCAGACTGGTTGACATTCTGCTTGCCGGCTTCTGCGTGGCTCTGTGCATCGCAATGAGCCTGCTGGGGCTGAGAACCATAGTTGCTCAGTGGTATCAGTATCTGGGCTACATCGGCATGACCGTATGCATCGTACCTCTGGTGATTATATGGCCCGTGCTGAGAAGCCGAGGAGTAATTCCCAGGGTTTACAAAAAGAAATAATACGCGTTCACTCCTAAAGGCAATGCCTCTGTCTGCTTTGACAGGGGCATTGTTTTTTGCTTTTGACAACCGGAAAAGTGTAAAACAATTTATTGAAAAATAGCTCCTTATGTGCGATAATGAGGCTTGATACGAAATATACAATCACGACAGGCAGGTGATATTATGGAGCACGCAGGCGGTGCGCTGTTTCACATAGGACCTCTTGAGGTCACGGGAACGGTGGTGACAAGCTGGGCGATAATCCTTGTTCTTACGCTTATTTCCATACTTGCAACGAGAAAGCTCACTGACATCCCCGGCCCGCTGCAGACTGCGGCGGAAATGGCTGTCAATGCGCTGCACAATTTCTTTGCGGGCACTCTCGGCGAAAAGGACACAAAGAAATACTTACCCATTTTTGCAACATTCTTCATTTTTATCGTGGTGTCAAACTACTCCGGGCAGCTGCCCGGCGCAGGGCATTACGATGCCTTCAAGGTACCCACGGCCAGCCTTTCCGTAACGGCGGCGCTTGGAGTTATTGCTTTTTGCACTACTCAGGGTCTGGGTATAAAGGAGCGGGGCCTCAAGCATTACCTGAAGGGCTTTCTCAAGCCCGTGGCGCTGCTGCTGCCGCTGACGCTGCTTGAGCAGCTGGTGCGCCCTTTCTCTCTGGCGCTGCGTCTTTACGGCAATATCTACGGTGAGGAAATGGTGCTGGAGAATCTCTATGAGATATTCCCCCTGGTGCTGCCCCTTATCATGAATGTACTGAGCCTGCTGTTCTGCATGCTGCAGGCCATGGTGTTTACCATGCTTCTGGCAATATATGTGTCCGAGGCAATAGAGGAAGAGGAATAAATAACAACAATATAATTTCAGGAGGAAAGAATTATGACCGGAACAATAGCAATCGCAGTAGCAATTATGATGAGCCTTTGTGTTATAGGCCCTGCAACCGCGCAGGGTATAGTTGCAAGCAAGACCATGGACGCCATTTCCCGTCAGCCTGAGGCTGCAGGCCAGCTTCGCTCCACCATGATACTTGCGCTGGGTCTTATTGAGGCTCTGACCATCTACGGTCTGCTTATAGCCTTTATGCTGGTGGGCAAGATCTGAGAAAGACTTATTTGGAGGAAGCACCATTATGCTTAGTATAAATATATCTGAGCTCATATGGGGTATCATCAACTTTGTACTGCTGTATTTCCTGCTCAAGCGCTTCCTGTTCAAGCCTCTGCTCAGCTTTATGGACAACAGGAATGCGCGCATACGCCAGGGACTTGAGGCAAAGGAAATGGCCTTGGCCGCCGAGGAAAAACAGGCGGATGGGCTGCGTGCCGTCCGTGAGGAGGGGCGTACCCGGGCCGTAAAGCTGATTGAAGCTGCTGCCGAGGAGGATAAGCGCCTTGAACGGGAGCTCGTTGCCAATGCAAGAGCGGGTGCCGCAGAGGAGCTTGAGCGTTTTGACGCGGACGCGGAGGAGCTTTGCGAGGAAATCTGGCGTCAGCTTGAAGCGGAAAGAAAAACGCTGGCTCATAAGCTCAGCGAAAGGATACTCAGAGGCTGAGTCTCCATATCTATCTGAAAGGAGGGTGAAAGGACCGTGGGTGGTTGGAATATTCTCTATGGGCTTATTAATTTTGCGATTTTGGCTCTGGGGCTTTATCTCATCGGGAAAAAGCTGGTGATAAAGGCTTACAAGGGACACCGGCAAAGCATTGCCGATGCTCTTGCGGCTTCCGAAAAGGCAAAAACAGAGGCCGGAGAGATAATGGCCTACCTTGACAGGGCTCACGAAGATGAGCAGCAAAAGACAGAGGCCATTGTCCGTGAGGCTTCCGACAAAGCGAGAGAGAACAGTCACGGAGCCGCGGCAGAGCGGCAGAAGGCGCTTTCACTTGTCGAGGAGGAGACCCGCAGGGCGCTGTGCCTTAAGCGGGAGGAAATATACAAGAGACTTAATTCCCGAATGTCTAAAACCGTGGCTGAGGAGGCTGCGGCAGAAATAGCCTCTGCGGAGAAGGCGGTGGAAAGGGAAGAGTTTGCACAGATTGCGTTTCGCAAAATATCCACATACCTCAGACCCACCGTTGACGATGAGAGACTTCTTCGTGCGGGAGAAAAGGTAAAGACAAGGCTTATCAGCGCCGAGCCCCTGAAGGAGGACTTCATGGCAGCGCTTCGGGCTCTTGTGGAAAGGGATTTCCCCGGCTGCGGCAGCGAGCTGGAATTTGCCGTGGATGAAAGCCTTATAGCCGGTCTCTGCCTTGAGGTGGGTGACAGTATATATGAGGCCAGCGCCCGTCAGGTGCTGAAGGAATTTGCTCTGGAGACGGAAATATGCTGCGAGCCCGGAGAGTTTGCCGGACTTCTTGACGAGCGTGTTGACGGTGTCCGTGTAATAACTCAGCGTCACCAGACAGGCAGGGTTATGAGCCTGTTTGACGGGATATGCCGTGTATCCGGCCTTTCAAATGTAATGGCGGGCGAGATGCTCAGCTTCGGAGATGAGCTTCGCGGCCTTGTAATGGATCTTGAGCATGACAATGTGGGCGTCGTATTGCTGGGCAATTACGATAATGTGCAGGAGGGCGACCCGGTGCAGCGCACCGGCAAGGTGCTGCAGGTTCCGGTGGGAAGTGCGCTTCTGGGCCGCGTGGTGGACGCCCTTGGCCGACCTGTGGACGGTTTGGGCGGCATTGTGGCAGAGGGCTACCGTGCCGTTGAAGGCCCCGCTCCCGGCGTTGTGGACAGAGCCCCCGTCAACACTCCCATGCAGACCGGCATTATGGCCATCGATGCTCTGGTGCCCATAGGCCGTGGTCAGCGTGAGCTTATTATAGGCGACAGGCAGACAGGCAAGACAGCCATTGCCGTTGACACCATCATAAACCAGAAGGGCAAGAACCTTATCTGCATCTATGTTGCCATAGGCCAAAAGGAATCCACTGTGGCTGCTGTGGTGGACAGGCTCAGAAAGCACGGCGCCATGGACTATACCGTAGTCCTCTGCGCCAATGCCTTTGAGCCTGCGCCCATGCTCTATATTGCGCCCTATTCCGGCGTTGCAATGGCGGAGCATTTCATGTATCAGGGCAAGGATGTTCTGATAGTCTACGACGACCTTTCAAAGCAGGCCGTGGCTTACAGAGAGATTTCCCTGCTGCTGCACAGACCTCCCGGACGGGAGGCCTATCCGGGCGATGTGTTCTACCTGCACTCAAGGCTGCTTGAGCGTGCAGCAAAGCTCAGCCCCGAGCGGGGCGGCGGCAGCATAACCGCGCTGCCAATTATAGAAACTCAGGCCGGCGACATTTCCGCCTACATACCAACCAATGTTATTTCCATCACCGACGGTCAGATATTCCTTGAGTCCGACCTGTTCCACTCAGGCATACGCCCGGCGGTGAATGTGGGACTTTCCGTTTCCCGCGTAGGCGGCAGCGCGCAGATTGCAGCCATGAAGCAGGTGGCGGGCAGGCTGAGAATGGATCTGGCTCAGTACAGAGAGCTGCAGGCCTTCTCCCAGCTTGGCTCCGACCTTGACAAGGCCACAAGAGCCAGTCTCCACCGGGGCGACAGGATGACGGAGCTGCTTAAGCAGCCCCAGTATCAGCCCATGGAGGCTGCCGATCAGGTGGTGGCCATATTTGCCGCAAACGAGGGCTGCATGGACGGCATTGAGCTTAACCGGGTGGCAGAGTTTAAGGCGGGTATTGCAGCCTTTGTGGCAAGCACGGAGCCTGCGGCATACGAATGCATACGCAGCGGCAAGAAGCTGGATGAGAGCATGCTCAGCGCCCTCAGAGCCGCGGTAAAAAGCTACGAAGAGCAGTTTGTAAATAAGCTGTAACAGGAAAAGGAGGCGGGCATATGGCAAATATCCGGGCAATAAGAGCCAGGATAAAGAGCGTGGAGAGCACAAGGCAGATCACCGCCTCCATGAAGATGATAGCGGCGGCCAAGCTCCGCCGTGTGCAGACCATGCAGTCAAGCCTTGATAGCTTTGAGCAAAGCGCAAGGAGCATGCTGACAAAGCTCTTATCCACCGGCAGCGGCGGGGAAAGCCCCTATGTGAAAGCACCCGGCAGCAGCGGAAAAAACTGCTATGTGCTGTTTGTGGGCAACAGAGGTATGTGCGGCGTGTATAATATCGCGCTGGTGAAATATCTTCAGGCGCTTTTTGAAAAAGAGCCTGGTGAGCGTATGCTGATAGTCTGCGGTCGCTGGGGCAGAGAGCTTTTTAACACGCTGAACATACCGGTGGACAGGTATTTTGACCAGCTCAGCGATACGCCCACGACGGAGGAAATACGCGCTCTGACAGATTATCTGCTGGAGCTTTACATGAGCGGACAGGCAGACGGCATAAGGCTTGTGTATCAGGAATATCTGACGGTTCTCAAGCAGCAGCCCGCAGAAAAGCAGCTTCTGCCTCTTAGCCTTGAAAACGGTGAGGACGGCAGCCCGAAATATATCCTTGAACCGGATGAGGACAGCATCAGGCGTCAGCTTGAGAAAATGTATATTGAAAACAGTGTGTACTCCACGGCGCTTGAAGCCAGAAAGGGAGAGCACGCAGCCCGCATGGCGGCCATGACCGCTGCGGCAGACAATACCGATGAGCTGCTCAAGGAGCTTGAACTGCAGCTCAACCATGCCCGACAGGCCGGTATAACCACCGAAATAAGCGAGATCGTAGGCGGTGCGGCGGCTTTGCGCAATAAGGAAGCCGGACTATAAAGGAGCAGGCTATGGAAAAAGGAACTGTAATCAAGATAATAGGCCCGGTGGTGGACATCGTCTTCCCCAAGGGGAAGCTGCCGGAGCTTTACAATGCGGTTGAGCTGTACATTCAGGGGCGCAGAATTGTGCTTGAGGTGGTACAGCAGCTTGGCGGAGGCGTTGTACGCTGCATAGCCCTCTCATCCACCGACGGTATGTCCAGAGGGCTTGAGGCCTTCGACACCGGCGCACCCATAAAAATGCCTGTGGGTGAGGCCACTCTGGGGCGCATGTTCAATGTGGTGGGTGAGCCCATTGACGGCGGCGCTCCGGTTCAGACGGAAAAGTATCTGCCTATCCACCGTGACCCGCCTCCTTTTACCGAGGTCAGACCCGCAAACGAGCTGATGGAGACGGGCATTAAGGTGGTCGACCTGCTGGCACCCTATGCACGGGGCGGCAAAATCGGACTTTTCGGCGGCGCAGGTGTTGGAAAGACCGTGCTTATCATGGAGCTTATACGCAATATCGCCTACGAGCACGGCGGCTATTCCGTGTTTGCAGGCGTTGGCGAGCGCAGCCGTGAGGGCAATGACCTTTGGAACGAAATGAAGGAGTCCGGGGTCATAAACAAAACTGCGCTGGTTTTTGGTCAGATGAACGAGCCGCCCGGGGCCAGACTGAGAGTGGCCCTTTCCGGCCTTACCATTGCGGAGAATTTCCGCGATGACAGCGGACAGGATGTGCTGCTGTTCATAGACAATATTTTCCGCTTCACTCAGGCAGGCTCCGAGGTTTCCGCGCTTCTGGGACACATGCCCTCTGCTGTGGGCTATCAGCCCACGCTGGCGACGGAGATGGGTGCCTTGCAGGAGCGTATAAGCTCCACGGCGCGCGGCTCCGTAACCTCCGTACAGGCCATCTATGTGCCGGCGGACGATCTTACCGACCCGGCGCCCGCCACTACCTTTGCCCATCTGGATGCGACCACGGTTCTTTCCCGTGCAATATCGGAGCTTGGCATATATCCTGCGGTCGACCCGCTGGATTCCAGCTCCCGTATTCTTGAGCCCTCCGTGGTGGGCAAGGCCCACTATGAGACGGCAAGAGCTGTGCAGAAGGTGCTGGAAAAGTACCGCCAGCTTCAGGATATTATTGCCGTTCTGGGTCTGGACGAGCTGGGCGCGGAGGACAGAGCCACCGTAAACCGGGCAAGACGCATCCAGCGCTTTTTGTCCCAGCCCTTCCATGTGGCGGAGAACTTTACCGGCATGCAGGGCAAATATGTAAGCATAGATGACACTGTCAGGAGCTTTCAGGCTATTCTGGGCGGCGAGGTGGACGATCTGCCGGAGCAGGCCTTTATGTTCTGCGGCTCCATAGACGATGTTATCGCCAAGCGCGGCATGTACTGAGGTCGCGCCATGGCAAATAGTATTCAGCTTCGAGTTGAGACTGCCGCGGGGCTCTGCTTTGACCGCTCTGTGAGCTATGTGTCGCTGCCTATTCCCGGGGGGAGTATCGGTATACTCTCAAATCATGCTCCCATGCTTTGCGCCGTTTCTCAGGGCCTAATCAGATGCAGGGATGACAGCGGCAGGCAGTATGAGCTCCTTACAGGCGAGGGCGCAGCCCAGGTGGAGAATAATACGGTGACGGTGCTTTGCACCTCTGCCGAAGTAAAACAGGATATGTGATAACAGGGCCGCGGGAATTTCTCCCCGCGGCCTTGTCTGAAAAATGACACAAACCGTTGACTGATATAAATGCAGAATAACTCAAAACCTCAAGAATTTGCACTTAATTAAAGTAATAATAAAAAGAGCTTCGTCAAATTGCCGCTTATTGCATGCTGAATATCGTCATTATGTTCATTGACTGAGTGGGGTGGGCAATGATAGAATTATAAGCGGATGAATATGAAATAAGAGGTGGTACACCGTGAAAAAGGTTTATGTTCTGATAGGCAATTACGGCAGCGGCAAGACGGAGCTGGCGCTGAACTTTGCATTCCGCGCGGCGGAGACCGGGCGCACGGAGCTTCTTGACCTTGATATGGTGAACACCTATTTCCGCCTTACCGAGCGGGGCAAGATGACCAAGATGAAGGAAATACGGCTGGTGTCTCCCAACTATGCCTGCTCCGGTGTGGAGACCCTGTCACTTCCGGCAGAGGTGGCCTCCGCCTTTGCCATGGACTGGGATACGGTGGTGTTTGATGTGGGCGGCGATTCCGCCGGTGCAAACGCCCTGGGCCGCTACAATCAGGACTTTATGGCTCTGGAGCCCGGCTCACTGGAGGTTCTGAATGTAGTTAACATCCGACGCCCTCTTGCGGGAACGGTGGAGAAGATTGTGCGCCTGCAGGAGGACATGCAGCGCTACTCAAGACTTAAGATAACCGGCATGATAAACAACACAAATCTTGCTCAGATGACAGGGCCGGATGAGCTGCGTGACGGTTACGAGATGATAAAGCAGGTGTCGGAAATAACGGGCATACCTGTGAAATATACCTCCGGCAAGAAGGAGCTTCTGGATATTTTCCTTGCCGAGGGTCACGACCCCAAGTATATCGGTGAGCCGCTGGTGATCGATACCTATATGCAGCGTGACTGGGACAGCTGGGTAAAGAGTCTTTAAATGTACATCCGGCCGCGCCTGCGGTCATAATATAGTCGGTAAATTGCAAAATCATAAAAGAAAAGAGGTAAAATCATGGTAAAGGTCACAATCAACGAGCTTGTTTGTAAGGGCTGCGGTCTGTGTGTCAGAGCCTGCCCCAAGAACGTACTGGCCCTTTCCAAGACCAAGCTCAACGCAAAAGGCTATCACCCCGCCGAGGTCGTGGCACCGGAGGCATGCATTGCATGCGCATCCTGCGCCCGCACCTGCCCCGATGTGGCGATAGGCATTGAAAAGGATTAAGGAGGAAAAGAAAATGGCATTGACTCTTATGAAGGGTAGCGAAGCAATAGCTGAGGCCGCCATTCGTGCCGGCGCACGCTTCTTCTTCGGCTATCCTATCACCCCGCAGACTGAGATCCCCGAATACATGTCCGCCCGTATGCCCGAGGTAGGCGGCTGCTACCTGCAGGCAGAGAGCGAAGTTGCAGCAATCAACATGGTATACGGCGCAGCCGGTACCGGTGCCCGCGTTATCACTTCCTCCTCCAGCCCCGGCGTCAGCCTTAAGCAGGAGGGTATCTCCTACTGCGCAGGCGCAATGCTGCCCTGCGTTATCCTCAATGTAATGCGCGGCGGCCCCGGTCTGGGCAGCATCCAGGCCTCTCAGGGCGACTATTTCCAGACCACCAAGGGCGGCGGCAACGGTGACTACCATCTGCTGACCTACGCTCCCGCATCCATTCAGGAAGCAATTGATATTTTCAGCTTCGCCTTTGACAAGGCCGAGCAGTACCGCATCCCCGTCATGTTCCTTGCCGACGGTATCATGGCTCAGATGATGGAGCCTGTTGAGATGCCCGAAATGATCGACTTCAAGTTCGACCCGGAGAAGAAGCCCTGGGCAGCCACCGGCTGGAAGCCCGGCGATGACCCCGCAAAGCGCGCCGTCATCAACTCTCTGTTCATCAGCACCGAGGAGCTGACCGAGCATAACCTGCGTCTGCAGGCAATGTACAATGAAGTCAAGAAGAATGAAGTCATGTACGAGGAATACCTGACCGAGGATGCAGATATTATCATCACCGCCTTCGGTACCGTTGCCCGTATTGCAAGATCCGCCGTCAATGAGCTTCGCGCACAGGGCGTGAAGGTCGGTCTTTTCCGTCCCATCACCGTGTGGCCCTTCCCCTATGAGCAGCTGGCAGAATGCGCCAAGGGCAAGAAGGCTATACTGGATGTTGAGGCCAATGAGGGCCAGATGATGGAAGATGTAAGACTGGCTGTTGAAGGCGCAGTCCCCGTGGAGTATCTTGGTCACTGCGGCAGCCTTATGCCTACCGTTGACGAGATCAAGGCAAAGATCCTCGAAATAAAGGAGGGTAAATAAATGTCCGTAGTATTTGAAAAAACCCCTTACCTGACCGACAAACAGTTCCACTACTGCCCCGGCTGCAACCACGGCATCATCCACCGTCTGGTGGCTGAGGCTCTGGAGGAAAGCGGCATGGGAGGCAACATAGTCGGTGTCGCACCTGTCGGCTGCTCTGTTTTTGCATACGATTACTTCAATGTTGACATGATGGAAGCCGCTCACGGCCGCGCCCCCGCAGTTGCAACCGGCATCAAGCGCGTTAAGCCCGACTCTCTGGTATTTACCTATCAGGGCGACGGTGACCTTGCCTCCATCGGTACCGCCGAGATAGTCCACGCTGCACACCGCGGCGAGAAGATTTGCACCATCTTCGTCAACAACGCCATTTACGGCATGACCGGCGGCCAGATGGCCCCCACCTCTCTGGTAGGCCAGAAGACCTCCACCTCTCCCTACGGCCGTGACGAGGACTGGTGCGGCGCACCCATCAAGGTGTCCGAAATGCTGGCTCAGGTTCCCGGCAGCTACTACATAGAGCGCTGCGCCGTGAACAACAACGCCAATATCCTGAAGACCAAGCGCGCCATTAAGAAGGCATTCCAGTATCAGATGGAAGGCAAGGGCTTCTGCATGATAGAGGTTCTTTCCACCTGCCCCACCAACTGGGGTCTCAGCCCTGTTGAGGCTGTAAAGTGGCTGGAAGAGAACATGATGCCCTACTATCCTCTGGGTGTGTACAAAGATAAGGGGGCAAAATAATTATGATGAAACAGTTTATATTCGCCGGCTTCGGCGGCCAGGGCATGCTGCTTATAGGCAAGTTTCTGGCAATGGCCTGCATGCTTGACGGCAAGCATGTGTCCTGGCTTCCCTCCTACGGCCCCGAAATGCGCGGCGGCACCGCAAACTGCTCCGTTATCGTAAGCGATGATGATGTGGGCTCCCCCATGGTGGATGTTGCCGATGTGGTTGTTGCGATGAACGGCCCCTCTCTGGATAAGTTCGAGAACATTGTCAAGCCCGGCGGACTGCTGGTCATCAACAGCTCCATCATTGACCGCAAGAGCGTCCGTGACGACATCACTGTTATCTACTGCGATGCAAACGGCCTTGCCGAGCAGGTCAAGAACCCCAAGGGCGCCAATGTGGCAATTCTGGGCGCAATGCTTCAGGGCTGCCCCATTGTTGACACCGACAAGATGGTGGAAGCTATCCGCATAGAGCTGGGCGAGAAAAAGCTCAGGTTCCTTGAAGGCAACAAGGCCGCTCTCTTTGCCGGCATGGAAGCTGCAAAATAAAAATCAAATCCAAAATAAAAATGGTCTGTGGAGAAATCCACAGACCATTTTTGAGACTGTCAAAAAACTACGCTACAAGCCGTAAAGTATAGAGCCGCGGGGGAGCGCGAGGGGGCAAGGCCCGCCTCGCAGTACAATAACCCGCCACAGAAAAGCTTGTATTCACAAGCTTTTTGGGCGAAGCAGCATTTTGCGTTATGCAAAATGCTTGGCGGTTGAAGCGCAGTCAAAAAAGTCATAAATGACTTTTTTGACAAGCTGAAA
>JAZNUQ010000095.1:0-12970 GCA_045592365.1 Candidatus Limivicinus sp.
ACTTTTTTGACAAGCTGAAATAAGCCCCCACCTCGCGGTGGGGGCTTATTGTTCACTTTACTGTATCTCCAGCCTGCGGCTCTGGGGCAGAAGCTCCTGCTTCTTGGGCATATCCAGGCTGAGAATACCGTCGGAGTAGGCGGCGCTTATCTTATCAGCGTCAATGCCGCTGATGTCAAAGCTGCGCTTAAAGGAGCCGTAGAAGCGCTCACGCTTTACAAAGCTGTCCTTCTTCTCCTCACTGTCGTGCCTGCGCTCTGCGCTGATGGTGAGAAGCTCATTTTCAATATCCACGCTGATGTCTTCCCTTGCAAAGCCGGGAAGCTCCGCTTCAAGACGGTAGCTTTCGCCCATGTCCTTTATGTCGGTACGGAAAGCGGACACGGCTGCTCCATTTCCGAAAAAGCTGCGCTCCAGCTCATTAAAGCTGCGGAAGGGGTCATAGTTCATCATGCGTCTCATGCTGCGCTCAAAAGGAATAAGTTCAAACATAATATATACCTCCATAATTTTATTAACTAATTTTCGTCAGCAACTTCAAATCTTTTGTTTGTTGCTGTATATAAAATACAACACAAATATGAATTTTTATATATTAATTTATGAACAAAATATTAAAATTAGCACTCGTCTAAAACGAGTGCTAATTAATTCCTTGTTATAAGGCTGTGGGCTGTGCGCCATCCTCAATGGGGCAAACATAGCCGCCCCGGGAGCGCCTGAGAAATTCGGCCTTTGCATTTTCAAGAAGCTCCGGGCATTCAAAAAGGTCTATGGCTGCCGCCGCAAGAACCTTGGCGGCACATAGCATTGCTTTATGGGCAAAGCTGCTTTTGCCGCAGGAGACCACCTGCCATGAGTGGCCGGGTACTCCGGCGGGCCATGTGGCAGTCTCTATCTGGGCGGTGGGTGTGAGCCAGCTTACATCGCCCACATCGGTGCTTCCGGGTACAAAGCAGGTGCCGGAATATAGGGGCATCAAAAAATCGTTAAAAGGCTTGCTCATGTTTTCACTGAGCTTTTCCACCTGCATGGCAATGTCAATATCATACTGCGCGCCTGTGCCGGGAGCCCTGGTGCAGGGCGGGAAGCCCTCCTTCAGCTTTGCGGCAAAGGCCTTTTCTTCCTCGGTATAGCTGACGGCGCCTATCCGGGCGAAGTTATCGTACAGCAGCTTTTCCAGAGTAAAGTTCGGCAGAAGCTCCGCCGTACCGTCAATGAACAGCCGCTCAAATTCCGTGCCTGTCATCAGGGCTGCGCCCTTTGCAATATCATCCACACGCTTTAAAAGAGCCACGCTGTCCTTTACCATATTGGCGCGGACCATGTACAGAACCGAGGCATTGGCCTGCACCACATTGGGTGACACGCCGCCGGCGTCGGTTATGGCATAGTGGATACGGCAGTCGTCGGTCATATGCTCTCTGAGAAACTGGGCGCCTATGTTCATAAGCTCCACCGCGTCAAGGGCGCTTCGTCCGTTGTGGGGATCTCCCGCTGCGTGGGCTGCAACGCCGCTGAACTTATAAAGCACCTGAATGCAGGAATTGTTGGTGCCGGTGGTGACCTGATTTACATCGGAGGGATGCCAGCTCAATGCTGCGTCAAGCTCCTTCCAAAGCCCGTCTCTTGCCATAAAGGCCTTGCCGCTGCCGCCCTCCTCACCGGGGCAGCCGTAGAAGATAACGGTGCCGGGTCTGCCGCTGTTTTCCAGATAGCTCTTTACGGCGGCAGCCGCCGCAAGAGCGCCGGCGCCCAGCAGATTGTGGCCGCAGCCGTGACCGCAGCCACCGGGGCTTAAAGCCTGCTCACTGAGGCTGTCCGCCTTCTGGGAAAGGCCTGACAGGGCGTCATATTCCCCCAGTATTCCGATATATGGTCTGCCGCTGCCCCAAGTGCCGGAAAAGGCCGTGGCCATGCCGCTTATGCCGCGCCGAACCGTAAAGCCCAGCTCCGCAAGGGCAGCGCAGTAATGCTCCGTTGCCTCAAACTCCTTGAGAGACAGCTCCGGCTTATCCCATATTTTATCGGAAAGGCCGGTAAAGAAACCGGCCTTTTCATCTATGAAGCTTATCGCTTTTGTTTTATTGCTCATATCAGTACAGCACCTTTGAAAGAAAATCCTTAAGTCTTGCGCTCTGAGGATGGTTGAAAATATCGTCGGGGCTGCCCTGCTCCACCAGATGGCCCTCGTCCATAAAGAGAACACGGCTGCCAACTTCCTTGGCAAAGCCCATTTCGTGGGTGACGACCACCATGGTCATGCCCTCTTTTGCAAGACTTTTCATAACCTCAAGCACCTCGCCCACCATTTCCGGGTCGAGAGCAGAGGTAGGCTCGTCAAAGAGCATAACCTCAGGCTCCATAGCAAGGGCGCGGACTATTGCCACACGCTGTTTCTGACCGCCGGAAAGCTGGATGGGATAGGCGTCGGCTCTGTCGGAAAGGCCGACTGTCTTCAAAAGCTCCAGAGCCTTGGCCTCGGCGGCAGCCTTGCTGATACCCTTTACCTGAACGGGAGCAAGGGTCATGTTGTTAAGGACGGTCATATGGGGGAAGAGGTTGAAGTGCTGGAACACCATGCCCATTTTCTGGCGGTGCAGGTCAACATTCAGCTTCTTGCCGTTTGCATCCCGCTTTTTGGTTATGTCCACGCCCTCAAAAATGATGCTGCCCTCGGTGGGCTGCTCAAGCAGGTTAAGGGAGCGCAGGAGGGTGGATTTACCGGAGCCGGAGGGGCCGATAATAACAACCACCTCGCCCTTGTTAATGTCCACACTTACGCCGTCCAGAGCCTTGATGGCGCCCTTGTTGTAATGCTTTTTAAGGTTCTTGACCTCTATAATCTTATCGTTTATCGCCACGGCTCATCTTCCTTTCAGCAAAGCCAAACAGCTTGCTCAGTATGAATGTCATTACAAAGTAGATAACGCCCACAATTACCAGCGGCTCAATGGGCAGATATGTAGTTCCCTTGACCAGCAGATACTGGGTCATAATGTCACCGATGAAGAAGGTGGAGGCAAGGGAGGTATCCTTGATGACCATGATGAACTCATTGCCCAAAGCGGGGAGAATGTTCTTGATTGCCTGGGGCAGCACGATAAAGCGCATGGTCTTGCCGTTACTGAGACCCAGAGACTTTGCGGCCTCGGTCTGCCCTCCGTCCACCGCCTGAATACCGGAGCGGACGACCTCAGAGAGGTAGGCGGCACTGTTGCACACAAGAGCTATGGCAACGCAGGCAAACTTCTGCTTGTTGAGAATGGGTACCAGCATGGGCAGAGCAAAGTAGAAGAAGTAAAGCTGCAGCAGCATGGGTGTGCCGCGGATTATTTCTATATAGGCAGTGGAGATAAGCCTGAGGGGGCGAACCTGAAACAGCTTGCCCAGCTTACCTCTGTCCATAAACTCGCAGTCAAGGCCGAAGCAGCCCAGCAGCAGCTTAACGGGGCGGATATCCGCCATTTTCATCCAGGCAAGGATAACGGCAAAAATCGCACCGCAGGAAACGGTAATGGCCGACAGTGCCAGAGTATAGGAAACGCCGTCTATCAGGAATTTATCCCAATATTTGGCCATTATTTTGATTATATTCTGAAAGCTGATAAAAGTCATACTTGTCTCCTAACCGACGATTTACCTATGACCTTGCGGGCATAGGTAAATCGCTGTTAACTGTTCAAATTATTTTCGTCTGCCTGTTATCAGACATCCAGACCCATGGACTTTGCCAGAGCTACGGCATCGTCGTACCACTGACCGTAGCAGCCGGCCTCGTAAGCCTTTGCCAGTGCCTCGTTGACGGCTGCAAGCAGCTCAACCTCGCCCTTGCCTATCATGATTACATTGGCTTCGTACTCAGCCTTGACATCAAACTGCCAGGAGCACATAACCAGATCGGGGTTGGACTCGATGATCATCTCTGCATTGCCGTATGCAACTGCCAGAGCTTCGATGTTGCCGCTCTTGAGCTCAAGAACGCCTACGCCGATGTCACCGATGGTGATGGGATTTGCGTCTGCAAGCTGTTCCTCGACCAGCATCATCTGGAGGGATGCGTTCTGTGCGCCAACATCAAGACCTGCAAAATTCTCGGGGGCGGTGTACTTCTCAGCATCCTCAGCGCGGATCAGCAGGACCTGCTCGGTCTCATTTTCGCCGGCGTAGTAGTAGTCGGACAGCTCGTAGTTCTCTGCGCGCTCCTCAGTCCAGGAGTAGCCGGAGATGGACATGGGAACAGAGCCGGTGTAAACTGCGGTCTGGCATGCGTCAAAGCCCATGGGCTCAATGACCAGCTCAACGCCAAGCTCGGAAGCAATGAACTTTGCCAGCTCTACATCAAAGCCAACATACTGCTCCTGATCGCTCTTGGAGGAGTCAACGAACTCCATGGGAGCAAAGTCGGGAGAAAGAGCAACGGTAAGAACGCCGTCTGCCTTGATCTTCTCAAGGGCGTTTGCAGGAGCTGCGGGAGCCTCGGCAGGAGCTTCAGCGGGAGTATCCGCCGGTGCTGCAGGTGCGGCAGCGGGTGCCTCAGTCTTTGCGCCGCATGCGCAAAGTGCAAAGACCATTGTCAGAGCAAGGATAAGAGCAAGAATCTTTTTCATTTTTATTACCTCTCAAATTATAAATATTAAACAATTTTTGTCTGTGTCCTTTGGACAGTTGTAATAATAGCACCACAGCAAGCCATTGTCAACACTTTTTTGAAAAAATATTCGTGATTTTTTATAATATAATAGTTTTTATTCATTTTATGCCTTTTATACAATTTTTTATACGGTATAAAATGAATATTCGCTTTTTCTTTCATTATCTTTTTTATGAAAAATGCCGAAGAAAGACGGTAAAAGTCTTCCTTCGGCATAAAGCATTTCACATTTCAGAAAAGAAAGCCTATGAGAATACCGCTGATAGCACCCAATGAAAACAGCAGCGCCATCACCGCAAGATTTTCTTTCAGAGAGCGGTTAGTGCGAAACAGCACCAGCAGACCGATGCCGGCGTTACTGAGAAGCCCGGCAAACAGTCCGCCCAGTCCCACAAGGCCGGACACATAGGCCTCGGTAATTACAACGGATACCGAGCAATTGGGAATAAGCCCGATAAGCGCCAGCAGTATCTCCCCTATAACGGGTCGCGAAATAATGCTGCCGCTGAGCTTTTCCATACCCACCAGCTCCAGCAGCAGATTAAGAGCAAAATTCACCGCCGCCAGCATAAGGAAAATTTTCACCGTGTGGCGAAGCGCCGAAAACCACACGCTGCCCTCATCGTCACATTCGCAGTTTTCCCTTTCGCAGAAGCTGTGAATATCCTTACCCCTGGCAAAAAAGCCTCCGAAGACAGCATCCACCAGATAGCCAAGACCAAGCCCCAGCAGAGCCTTGCCTGCAATCAGCGCAAGTATAAGCCCTATGCTTATTGCAGCGCACTCCCCCAGAGAGGACAGCAATATAGGAAGCATCTCGTCACTTGTGGCAAAAAACACCGCCAGCATGGTGCCTGCGCTTATGGAGCCGGTGGAAAACAGCGTGGCGGCAGCACCGGATATGCCGCATTGGGGTATTACGCCCAAAAGCCCGCCCAGAGCGGGGCCCGCTTTTTTTGAATAGCTGTGCAGCACGCTTTCGTCAAGCCTGCGGCTGCGCTCAAGCAGCTCCATCAGCAGATAGGCCAGAAACAGTACCGGGACGCTGAGGACGCTGTCCTTCAGGGCATGCTCTGCACAGTGTAATAGTATATGAAGCAAAATAATATCTCCCTGTCACATTATTATAAACAATTTATTTTATCCCCGGCTTGTCCTTTTGTCAATCATCGGCTTTTGAAATCTTTTTCTTTTCATTGTGAGGCTTCGGTGCTATACTTATACTAATATATAGTAAGGCTGGTGTACCATGAACATCTGTGTATATGCTGCTTCCGGCAGGGAGCTTGACGCCGTATATTTCCATGAAGCCCGTGAGCTTGGCAGGCTTATTGCCCTCGGTGGGCACAGGCTTGTTTTCGGCGGCGGCAAGGAGGGTCTAATGGGTGCCTGCGCAGAGGGTGCAGCCTCGGAGGGAGGCAGCATCATTGGCATTGCTCCCCGCTTTTTTGACGAGCCGGGCGTGCTGTATGAAAAATGCAGTGAGTTTATCTATACCGACACCATGCGTCAGAGAAAGCAGCTTATGGAGGAAATGGCCGATGCCTTTGTAATGCTCCCCGGCGGCATTGGCACCTTTGAGGAGTTTTTTGAGATACTTACCCTCAAGCAGCTGGGCAGACACGCAAAGCCCATCGCGGTACTGAATACCGCAGGCTATTACGAACCGATGCTCGCCATGCTGCGGCATACCGCAAAGCAGCGCTTTATGAGCGAAAAGTGCCTTGAGCTTTTCTCCCTTTGCAGCAGTCCCCTTGAGGCCATTGAGCATGCAGGCATAGCTGAGGCGCTCAGCGGCAGCATTTACCGTTTTGAAAACCGTGGGGGCTGACTATTGAATTGCCCGGCGTAATTTGTTATTATTATCTTTATACAAATAATAAGTGAGCGACCATACAAGAGAGAACGATATGAAACACAAGGAATGGAAAATTCCATACTGTCGGCCGGAGCTTCCGTCGGAGCTTTTGAAGGCGGGTTATCCTCCGCTGCTTGCCGCGGTCATGTCCCTGCGTGGCATAAGGACCGCCGGGCAGGCGCGGCAGCTTTTAAACGCCGGCGCCGAGGCTCTGCACGACCCCATGCTGATGCAGGGCATGGAGGCTGCATGCAGGCGTATACAAGCTGCCGTGAAGCAGGGTGAAAAGCTGGCTGTATACGGCGACTACGATGTGGACGGTATTACTGCCACCTGCCTTGTTACGGACTATATACGCAGCCTTGGGCTTGAGTGTACCCCCTATATCCCCGACCGCAACGAGGAGGGCTACGGCCTCAACTGCGCCGCCCTTGAAAGCCTCAGAAGCAGCGGCGTAAGCCTTGTTATAAGCGTTGACTGCGGAATAACCGCCGTGGAGGAGGTAAGCTACGCCGCCTCCATCGGCCTTGATATGATAATAACCGACCACCATGAGTGCAAAAGCGGCGCCCTCCCCGCAGCCGTTGCGGTCATTGACTGCAAGCAGCCGGGAAACAGCTACCCTAACGACAGTCTTGCAGGCGTAGGTGTGGCTCTGAAGCTGGTTTGCGCCTGCAGCGGCGACGCCGAGCAGATGCTTGAGCGCTACTGTGACCTTGTGGCAATAGGCACGGTTGCCGATGTAATGCCCCTTATCGGAGAAAACAGATACCTTGTTATCAGAGGTCTTAAGAAGCTGAGCCGCTCGCCCCGCCCGGGCATCTCGGCCATGCTTCGTCTTTCCGGCCTTGACGCCAAAAAGCTCAGCGCCACAAGCATCGGATACAGCATAGCGCCAAGGCTCAATGCCGCCGGGCGTCTGGGTCAGGCCAAAATAGCGGCAGATCTGCTGATGAGCCGGGACGATGTTTCCTCGGAGGAGCTTGCCGAGGAGCTTTGCCGCCTTAACCGGCAGCGTCAGACCATAGAAACCGAGATATGGAAGGAAGCCAGCGCCCTTATTGAAGGCTCTTCCCCCGACAGTCCCATAGTCCTTGCCAGTGAAAGCTGGCATCAGGGCGTTATCGGCATTGCCGCGTCCAGGCTTTCCGAGCAGTACTCCCTGCCCGCTATAATGATATGTCTCAGCGAAGGTGTGGGCAAGGGCTCCTGCCGCAGCTACGGCGGCTTCAATCTCTTTGAGGCGCTGTCCGCCTGCTCGGAGCATTTGCTTGGCTTTGGCGGCCACGCGCTGGCAGCGGGGCTTAATATCCGTCAGGATAAGCTGGAGGATTTCCGCAAGGCCATGGCTGAGTATTACCGGCTCAACAAGCCTCTGCCCCAGCCGGAGGTACAGTGCGACCTGCTTATCGGCGACGCAGACCTTCTTACGGTTGATAATGTGGCCTCCCTTGACCTGCTGGAGCCCTACGGCAACGCAAACCCCAAGCCCCTTATGTGCATAAGCGGCGCGGTGCTGGAGAGCATGCGCGGTGTGGGCAAAGAGGGCAAGCATCTGAGCATGCGTATAAGGCTGGGTGAAAAGAGCTTCGACTGCATTTTCTTTTCCCATACTGCCAGAGAGCTTAATCTGCGGGAGAACGACAGGATTGATCTGGCCTTCTCTCCCCAGCTCAACGATTTCAGAAAGCCTGCAACGGTTCAGCTCCTTGTAAGCGCGCTGAGGCATCACCGGCCGGAGGAGTCCTGTGCCGCAGTGCTTTCCGGCTCCAGAGAGGAGCTTTGGGCGCTGATGAACTGCTTCCCCGCCAGAACGGATTTTGTGCGGGTATGGCGTATGCTTGAAAGAAGGGGCTTTATTCTGGGAGACTGCCTTGAGGAGCTTTTGAAGCAGACGCCTCAGTGTATGACGGAGGAATGCTTCTGCCTGTGCCTGAGAGTATTCTATGAGGCCGGACTTATTGCCGGCGGCAGGGATGGCGGTATTTTCGGCGCTGCGGCAGTCAGGACTCGGGGTAAAACCGACCTTGAGGCCACAGAGCTTATGCGCCTGATAAAAAACATTTGACTGTGGAGAGCACGGATATGTCTGAAGATAACAGAAAACTCCATAAGCCTCTTGACCCGGACGAGATGTTCCGCAGTCTGGAGAAAAAGATACAAAGCCTCAGCTACAATGTGGAAGCGGGGCGCATCCGTGCTGCCTACGATCTTGCAAAGCTGGCTCACTCCGGGCAGCTTCGCAAGGACGGCTCACCTTATGTGACCCATTGCGTGGCCGCAGCGGAGATCACCGTCGATATGGGTCTGGATGAGGACTCCATAGTGTCGGCTCTGCTGCACGATGTGATAGAGGACACGAACCTGAGCCATGCGGACATTGCCCACCAGTTCGGCATCCCTGTTGCGGACATTGTTGAGGGTGTCACTAAGCTCACCCGTGTGCAGTACACCAGCAAGGAAGACGAGCAGATGGAGAACCTTCGCAAAATGCTCATGGCAATGGCGAAGGACATCCGCGTTATCCTTATCAAGATAGCGGACAGGCTTCACAATATGCGCACGATGGCCTACCAGACGGAGGACAAGCAGCGCAGCAAGTCACTTGAGACAATGGAAATCTACGCCCCCATAGCCCACCGCCTCGGTATGCAGCGGGCAAAATGGGAGCTGGAGGATCTGTCCCTTCAGTACCTTGACCCCACAGGCTACAAGCACATTACCGAAACTCTTGAGGAAAAAATGCCTCAGATGGACGCCTTCATGGACAGCATGAAGCAGCGCATCCAGTCACGCCTCAACGCAGAGGGGCTGGACGCCTCGGTGTTCTGTCGGATAAAGCATGTTTACAGCATATACAGGAAGATGTACGCCCAGAAGCTGGACATTAACGGCATTTTTGACCTGTGCGCCTTTCGCGTCATAGTAAACACCATCCCCGACTGCTACAATGTGCTGGGCATTATCCACGATATGTTCAAGCCCGTGCCCGGCCGCTTCAAGGATTATATATCCTCCCCCAAGCCCAACATGTACCAGAGCGTGCACACCACGGTTATCGGCTCCGAGGGCATTCCCTTTGAGGTTCAGATACGCACATGGGACATGCACCACACCGCCGAATACGGCGTTGCCGCCCACTGGAAATACAAGATGAACGACGGCGGCAACAATCTCCGCAGCGGCGATGAGGATAAATTCGCGTGGGTGCGCCAGCTGCTTGAAAGCCAGCAGGAGTCTGACGCCCAGGACTTTGTCCACAATCTTAAGATAGACATGTTTGCCGACGAGGTCTTTGTTTTCTCACCCAAGGGAGATGTAATAAACCTCCCCGCCGGCGCAACTCCCATAGACTTTGCCTACAATATCCACTCGGATGTAGGCAACCACATGATGGGCGCCAGCGTAAACGGGCGCATAGTCACCTTTGACTATGTGCTGCAAAACGGCGACATCGTGGAAATACGCACCTCCAAGTCCGCCCCCGGCCCCAGCCGTGACTGGCTGAACATGGCAAAAAGCGGCTCGGCGCGCACCAAGATAAAGCAGTGGTTCAAGAAGGAGCGCCGGGAGGAAAACATTATCCGCGGCAGAGAAATGCTGGAGGACGCCCTCAAGCACAACAACCTCACTCTGGACGATGTACTGGATGAGGAGATAGTCGCGCCCCTGCTGCGTCGGCTTTCCCTTAACAGCGTGGATGACCTGTACGCCGCCATCGGCTACGGCGGCATCACCGCCACAAGATCTGCAAACCGCCTGAAGGACGAGCTTGTCCGCAATTCAAAGCCCGACAGGAAAACAGCCTTTGACAAGGTATCCGAGGCTGCCGAGCGCAGGGAGCTTCAGGCAAAGACCAAGGGCAAGGCCATAAACGGCATACTGGTGGAGGGGCTTGATAATTGCCTTGTGAAGTTCTCCCGCTGCTGCACCCCTGTGCCGGGCGACAGTATAATAGGCTTTATTACCCGCGGTCAGGGCGTGTCCATCCACCGCACCGACTGCGAAAACTACCACAAGCGGCTCAGCCAGCCCGACGGTGACGCCCGCTGGATAAAGGTAGGCTGGGCAAACCAGATAAGCGACAGCTATCTGACCACCCTGATGATAGCCTCCCGCGACCGCTCCGGTCTGGTAATGGACATTGCCACCGTGCTCAACGCCCTCAACGCCAAGGTTCGCACACTCAGTGCCAGAGACAATGTGGGCGGCAAGGCTCTTACCACGGTCACCCTTGAGGTCAAGAACGCAGTGGAGCTTAAATACATTATGGGCAGACTCTCAAGCATACCGGGCGTCAGCTCAGTTACAAGAAACGGAGCATAATATATGAGAGCAGTACTGACCCGGGTAAACTGGGCTGAGGTAGAGATAGAGGGTAAAATCCACGGCAAAATCGGCAAGGGCTTTCTTGTGCTGCTGGGCGTCCATCAGGACGATACCGAGGCAGAGGCGCGCAGGATAGCAGACAAGATATGCGGTCTGCGCATCTTTGAGGACGAAAACGGCAAAATGAACCTGAACCCCGCCGGTGCGGGAGCGGAAATGCTCATTGTAAGCCAGTTCACCCTTTATGCCGACTGCAAATCCCGCCGCCCCGGCTTTTCCAAGGCCGCCCGGCCCGAAACCGCAATCCCCCTCTATGAGCAGGTGGTAAGCCTCTGCCGTGAGCAGGGCTTCAAAGTCGATACCGGCATATTTGCCGCCGAAATGATGGTCCGCTCCGAAAACGACGGTCCCGTGACCATAATTCTGGATACGAAGGAGCTGTAAGCATGCTTGTAAAAACCATTCCCGTGGGACATCTTGATACCAACTGCTACATCGTCACCAACGAGGACACGCTGGAATGCGTGGTGATTGACCCCGGCGATGAGAGCAACACCATCATGGACTATCTTGAGGATAATAAGCTCACATGCAAGGCAATTTTTCTTACCCACAGCCACTTTGACCACACCGGTGCGGTGGAGGCCATCCGGGTGGAAACCGGCGCCGTGGTATACATGAACCGCCTTGACGATGCAAAATACGCAAAGAACGCCTATACAAATTTCACCCTGCCACAGGGCGGCATTTACTATTCTGACGGTGACTGCGTGGAGCTTTGCGGTATGAGCTTTCACATAATAGGCACTCCCGGCCACACCCCCGGCGGCGTATGCATTCGCTGCGGGGAAGCCCTCTTCACCGGTGACACGCTGTTTCGCGGCACCTGCGGCAGAATGGACCTGCCCGGCGGCAGCACCGAGGAAATCCTGCGTTCGCTGAAAAAGCTCTGTGAGCTTCCCGGAGATTACGAGGTCTACCCCGGTCACATGGAGCAGTCCAGCCTTGAGCGAGAGCGTAATTTCAACTACTATTGCCGCAGCGCAATGTGAGGTGCGGCCATGGAACCTACACTTGTAATTCTTGCCGCAGGCATGGGCAGCCGCTTCGGTGGGCTCAAGCAGATCAGCGCCGTGGACGACAATGGCCACGCAATAATAGATTTTTCCCTTTTTGACGCTTACAGAGCAGGCTTTCGCAAGGTGGCCTTCATCATAAAGCGTGAAATAGAGGAGGACTTCAAAAAGGCCGTGGGCAGACGGATGGAAAAGTACTTTGATGTAAAGTACATCTACCAGTCCCTTGACATACTGCCCGAGGGCTACGGCATACCCGAAGGGCGTGTAAAGCCCTGGGGTACGGCTCACGCGGTAATGTGCTGCGCCGGGGAGCTTGACGGCCCCATCGCCGTTATAAACGCCGACGATTTTTACGGCAGAAGCGCCTACAAGGTGCTGTACGACTTTCTCAGCGCCGACAGGCCGGGAAATCAGCACGCGATGGTGGCATATCTGCTGAAAAACACCGTGACGGAAAACGGCTCCGTGGCCCGCGGCATCTGTCAGGTTGAAATCGGCCTTCTCACCGATGTGGTGGAGAGGCTTGGCATAGTAAAGCAGGGCGAGGACGCCGCGTATCCCAACGAAGCCGGCGAGCTTGTCAGTCTCTCCGGTCTGTCCCGGGTATCCATGAACTGCTGGGGCTTTGGCAGCGACATGCTGCGCCAGCTTGTAAAGCGCTTCCCTGCCTGGCTGGATGAGAATTTGCCGAAAAACCCCCTCAAATGCGAATACTTCCTGCCCTTTGTGGCAAACAGCGTTATAAATGACGGCAGCGGCACGGTGGAGGTGCTTGAATGCGCCGAAAGCTGGCACGGCATAACCTATCGGGAGGATATGCCCGCAGTTAAGCAGGCCATTGCCGAAATGAGAGAAAACGGCCTTTACCCCGAAACACTTCTGGACTGAAATTCATTAGGGAGGAGACAAAATGAAAGTTCTGGTCACCGGCGGCGCCGGCTACATCGGAAGCCATACCTGCGTTGAGCTTTTAGAGCAGGGCATGGATGTTGTAGTCATCGACAACCTTGTAAATTCCAACCCCAAGGCTCTTGAAAGAGTGGAGCAGAT
>JAZNUQ010000096.1:0-3463 GCA_045592365.1 Candidatus Limivicinus sp.
CTATTATGAATAAGAAGCTAAAAGGAGAATGAAAATATATGAAGCTCGGTATCGTTGGCCTGCCCACCGTGGGCAAAACCACTCTTTTCAACGCCCTGACCGGCTCTAAGGCGGAGACCGGCGCCTACGGCGTTGCCGGCGCCAGACCCAATATCGGTACTGCCAAGGTTCCCGACGAGAGGCTGGACTGGCTGGCAGAGTACTATAATCCCAAGAAGTACACCCCCGCTACCATTGAGTTTGTTGATGTCCCCGGCGTCAGCGGCGGCAAGGGCCGAGAGGTGTTTCAGGCCATCCGCCAGACCGATGCGCTGGTGCATGTGGTCAGATGCTTTGACAATGATGACATTTTCCTTGAGAAGGCGGATGCCGCAAGAGATGCGGAGGCCTTCAATCTGGAAATGATACTGGCTGACCTTGAGATAGTCGAGCGCCGTCTGGAGCGTGCGAAGAAAAACGCCAAGAGCGGCGACAAGAAGTATAAGCGGGAATGCGTCATGTGCGAGGAGCTTATTGAGCACCTCAGCGACGGCGGCAGCGCCAGAACCTTCGCCTTCACCGAGGAGGATACCGACATTCTGGCTGACGGCGGTCTTCTCAGCATAAAGCCCCTTATCTATGTTGCAAATCTGGACGAAAGCGGCATGGCAGACTATGCGTCCGATGCAAATTATCAGGCTCTTTGCACACTGGCTCAGGCTCAGGGCGCGGCGGTGCTGCCGGTGGCTGCCAAGTTTGAGGAGGACATTTCCGAAATGGACGCCGAGGAAGCTCAGATATTCATGGAGGATCTTGGACTCACCGAAACCGGACTTGACAGGCTCATCCGCACCTCCTACGATCTGCTGGGCTACATATCCTTCCTTACCGGCGGTGAGGACGAGGTTCGTGCATGGACCATCGTAAAGGGAACCAAGGCTCCCAGAGCCGCAGGCAAGATACACAGTGATATTGAGCGCGGCTTCATCCGTGCCGAGGTGGTGGCCTTTGAGGACCTCAAGGCCTGCGGCACCATGGCTCTTGCCAAGGAAAAGGGACTTGTGCGCGTAGAGGGCAAGGAATATGTGATGCAGGACGGAGACCTGACCATGTTCCGCTTTAATGTGTGATATGCAGGTTCTGGAATATATAGGAGTTGCAGCCTTCGCCGTGTCCGGCGCCATGGCTGCCATAGACAAAAAGGCGGATATTTTCGGCGTGCTGTTTCTGGCGGTTATAACCGCACTGGGCGGCGGCATTATCCGAGATATTCTGCTGGGCTGGCTTCCGCCTAGGATGTTTACCAGCTATGTGTATATAGTGCTGGCACTTGTCTGTGCGGGGCTTGTGTTTCTGGACGCCTATGCAAGAAGGGAAGACTACCAGCATCATAAGGACAAGCTGGACAATATAGTAAACATTTTTGATGCGGTGGGCCTTGCGGTGTTTACCGTCACCGGCATGGAGCTTGCCATTGAGCAGTACGGCATGGGCAAGCTGGTGCTTGCGGTGATGATGGGCGTTACCACAGGCGTGGGCGGCGGTATGCTTCGCGATGTGCTCACAAACTGTATGCCGGCAGTGCTGAGAAAGCGTGTTTATGCTGTTGCATCAATGGCCGGGGCTCTGCTTTACTACGCTCTGCTGAGCCTTAATGTGAACCGGGCCATAGGTGCAGCAGTGGCTATGCTGCTTATTTTCTCTCTGCGTATTCTGGCCACGGTATACAAATGGAACCTGCCCAAGGTTAAATAATTATTTAATCAAGAAAGAGGTATTATTATTTAATGGACTCTCACTTAGGCTTACTGCTGCTGGTACAGCTTGGCCTTATAGCGCTCAACGCTGTTTTTGCAAGTGCGGAGATAGCAGTCATATCAATGAGCGATGTAAAGCTCGAGAAGCTTGCCGCAAACGGCAATAAAAGGGCACAGCGCCTTGTGCGCCTTACCAGCCAGCCCGCAAGATTTTTGGCAACCATACAGGTGGCTATTACCTTGTCCGGGTTTCTGGGCAGCGCGCTGGCAGCAGATAATTTCTCAGATGTTGTGGTTGACTGGTTGATCTCTCTCGGCGTTAGTATTCCCCGTTCCGTCCTTGACACGGCAGCTGTGGTGTTTATCACTCTTATCTTGTCCTATTTCACGCTGGTTTTTGGCGAACTTGTGCCCAAACGGGTGGCTATGCGCAAGGCTGAGGGTATCGCATTGGGTGTATCCGGACTTATAGGCGGCATATCCGTTGTGTTTAAGCCGGTAGTGTGGTTTCTCACCGCCTCCACCAATCTGGTGCTCCACCTTATAGGTATAGACCCCAATGCGGAGGATGAAAGGGTCAGTGAGGAAGAAATACGCATGATGGTTGATGTGGGCAGCCAGAAGGGCACCATAGACCCGCAGGAGAAAGAGATCATACAGAATGTATTTGAGTTTGACGATCTGAACGCCGGCGAGATAGCCGTTCATCGCACCGACATGGAGCTTCTCTGGATGGAGGACAGCCCCGAACAGTGGGACGAGACTATACGCCAGGGCGAGCGCAGTGTGTATCCTGTGTGCAGCGAAACGGTGGACAATGTCATTGGCGTGCTGAAAGCGAAGCGTTATTTCCGCCTCAAGGAGTATGACAGGGACACTGTTATGGCAAATGCAGTGGAGCCGGCATACTTTGTGCCTGAAAATGTCAAGGCCGATGTTCTTTTCAGAAACATGAAGAAAAGCCACAGCTTCTTTGCGGTGGTTCTGGACGAATACGGCGGAGTTGCCGGTATTGTTACCATGAACGATCTGCTTGAGCAGCTGGTAGGCGACTTTGAGGCAGAGTCCCAGCAGGAGGCGCGGCAGGCGCGAATCGAAAAGCAGGAGCTTGACGGCCGGACTCTCTGGCATATATCCGGCACTGCCGACATCAAGGAAGTTCAAAAGACTCTGGGTCTGCATATCAGTGACTGTGACTGCGAAACTTTCGGCGGCTATGTTTTTGGTCTGCTCGGCACCGTGCCTGTGGACGGACAGAGGCTCAGCTTCGAGACAGATGAACTTATTATCAGCCTTGAAGAAATAGAGGATCACCAGCTGATTCGTGCAGTGGTGGAAAAAAAGAAGTGGACTTCTGCCGAGGCGGATAATGTGACATAAGTGAAAACATTTCCTTATTCGCCTTGACTTTGCGCTTCGTGTGTGTTAGGCTGATTGGGTAAATAAGGGAGTAGCTTGCGCCGCAAGGCGTTGATATGTCGTCATCACAGCCCCACGCGGGTTCGGCATATCGGGTACTTATGTATTTGGCGAGACTTTTACGGCCACAGCTGTAAAAGTCTCTTTTTTATGAAAGGAGATGCTTGAGATTACTGCAAACCGTGAAAAGTACAAGGATTTTCTGCTGTGCTTTGGTTACTGGGCTGCCATAGGCCTTGTGGTTCTGCTGGTAGTCAAATATCTGCTGAGCGCTCTGACCCCGTTTATCATCGCTTTGTTTGTGGCGG
>JAZNUQ010000097.1:0-4471 GCA_045592365.1 Candidatus Limivicinus sp.
GTATCCACGCCAAATTTTATAAGCGTCGCAACGATGGGCAAGCTGTTTGCAAAAAGGGCGTCTATCATGGTTACAAGCCCTGCCGACACCAGCATCTGGGGAATGCACAGGCAATAATAGCGGAAAAGGGCCCTCTTATAGCCTTTCTTATTTTCAAACACCATAGAGTTGTTGGCATTGAAATTGAAGAAAGAGGATATGGCACGGGCTACAACAGTAGCCAAAAGCTCGGCATATTTTCCGGCTGCTGCGCCAAAAAAGCGCATGAACAGGTAGAATATCCCCAGATCTATGAGCAAGGACGCAAAAGAACTGAGCATAAACTTTATCATTACTTTAAAGATACGCCACGAATCCTTTATAGCATCATAATGGGAGCTGTAGTCATCCGGGTCATAAACAGTCTCAATAGGCTGCTCATAAAAGGCAATACGCATACGCTTCATATTAAGAAGCATGTTGGTCTCGTACTCGAAGCGCTCACCCTCGACGGCGCAGAAGCGCTCAAGATACTTGCCGGGAATTGCTCTGAGCCCCGTCTGTGTATCATTTATCTTTATGCCGTAGCAGAGGCGGAAAAGCCTTGCCGTGGTCTTGTTGCCTGCAACGGAGCGGGGCGGCACACCGGGCTGATTAAAGTCACGGCTGCCCAGAACCACCTGATTTTCAAGCTCAAGCATCCTGTTGCCGCAGGCAATGATGTCGTCCGCCAGATGCTGCCCGTCACCGTCAATGGTGATAACGCCCTCTGCCTGAGGGATGTTGGCAAGCACAAACTCAAAGGCGGTCTTCAGCGCTCTGCCCTTGCCCTTGTTCACCCCGTGGTGCAGCACATGGCACTGACTGTACCGGGCGGCTCTTTCAAAAAAGCTCTGCTCCTCGTCGGTGCTGCCGTCGTCCACTATAACGATATGCTCAAAGCCCTTTTCTATAAGGCCGTCAACCACGGCGCTGAACTTATAGTCAGGGTTCAGGGAGGGCAGGACTATGGCAAGTCTTGCTCTGCAATCCTTTATAATTTCACTCATACTATCCTCCGCAACAGCCCGGGTGGGCATTACAATCAGTAAAGCTCATGGCTTACGGCCCGGTATTCCCCTGCGGCCTCCACAATGATGAGCTTCATATTTTCACTTTTCTGCTCCACGGTACCGTCAGCGGTAACAGTGGTGTAGGTGCCGGTATACATGGCAAGATACAGTCCGTCGGCAAGCCACAGCGCATCGTTGAGCACCACACTGTCGGTGGTCACATCCCTTGTGTGGGCAAAGTACAGTCCGTCAAAGGCCATTTTCAGACGCTGGTCAAGGTCGCTGCCCAGCTTCACATAGGGCTGCACCCGGGTGTAGGCATAGGTGGGGTCGTAAAGACCGGCAAGGAATATGTAATACTCCTTACAGAAGCCTTCACCGAAGCGCTGAAGGTCGGCTCTCTCCTTTTCCGAGCACTGACGCAGATACTGGGAATCGTCCCGGCTGCTGTCAATGGCGGTCACCTGACCGTCCTCGTTCTTGATGACCGGCTCGACAAGGCCGATAAGATTTTCAAAGCGGTAGGTCACCTTGGTGGGAAGTCCCTGATAATCGTCGTAATACTCGCTGAGTACATCGTAGGGAATGTCCCTCTCCACGATGTATTCCTCACCCAGCTTGTTGCCGTTGAGGAAAACATAATAGCTTTCCGGCACGGTTATCTCAACGCCGGTGTAAAGGCCGGTAAAGTCAAATTCCTCTCTGACTATCTTCCAGGGCAGCATGCCGAACTTGCTTTCATCCTCGTAGGACTTGTCCTCACTGAGGTAGACCTTGCCGAAGCTGCCTGCGTCGCATTTAAGGGCATAGCAGATGCTCCCGTCTCCGGGAGAGGGGGCTCTGGTGTATGTAACACCGCCGGAGAGCATGCTCTCTATAATTTCCACGCACTCCTCATCTGTCTGCATCTCGTGCTCCATAGCGGCCACGGTATCACGGATGGACATATTGGAAAGGTTTGCGTTAAGCTGGGCAACATATTCGTCCATCACATTGGTGGGCTGCGCCAGCTCATATTCCTCGGCGTAATCCCAAACCTTTGTCAGGGCAAAGATCGCAGCCCCTGCAAGAATAATTATGTAAACCGTGAGAAGCAGGGCGTAGACCTTGCCGCTCATTCCTTTTCTTCTTCTCTTAGCCATAGTCTCAGCCCTCCCCTTTTATAAGAAAAGCGGTGGGCAGCGGACGGGGCTTGCCGCCTGCCGCGGAGCATTTGTTCACATACTCCCCGTCAAGATACATGCAGGTGGAGGAGCCGCCGTCAAGGTTGATGGCGTTCACCGCACCGTAGGAGAGCATAATTTCCGCCACATCGCCGTATGTAGCTCCAAGGCTGTGGGTCTGGCGGCCGTCAATTGCAAGCATGATCACAGCTCCGTCTGCACGCTGGCCGATGGCAGTGCGGGGATTAAGTCCGCTGTTTACAAACTTGCCGGAGGCAATTTCCCCGTTCATAACAAGAATGGGTCCGAAGCTGACTGCGTCACGAAGCTCAAGGTCGGTAATCTCATGGTAGTCCTTTTCGCCTATGTGAAGAATGTTGCTGCTGTCAAAGCCCACAAAGGATTGCCCGTGGGAGTGCTCCTGATAGCAGACGCCGTCAATGATGGTAATGCCCTGAGGCACACCGCCCAGACCGCTGCCGCCGTAGTCAAGGAAGCCGCCGCCGTTTATGCCGCCTATGGCATCATACTTGTTTACCATTTCCTCAAGGGTAAGGCCAACACCGCCGTAGCTGTCGGGCTTGCCGCAGATAACGCGGGAGGGGTCAAGCACCACTATCATATAGCCCACATAGCCGTTGCCCTTGATGTCAAGAGTTATGATGCCGTCGCCGTCCTCATCCACAAGGCCGTATTCGTCGCTGCCGTCGGGGTTGACATTGCCGCCATCCTCGCTCTGCTGACTTGCAATCTTGATAAGTGAGGAGTCAAAATCCTCCAGCTCCTCGCCCTTGTTGGCATCCACGATCTCGTCCACTTCCTCCTGAGAAAGGAAAATGTTGGATATGAAGTTAAAGCGCCTTGTCTCCTGCATGGTCATTATAAAGGTATTCTTAAGCGCGGGAGAGGGACCCTTTACCAGCACATACTCAAGGGCAAGACCGGCACAGCCGAAAACGATGCCGGTAGCAAGGAAAAAGCCAAAAATGCGGTCAACGACGCGCATGACCTTCCTCTGCTTTGCCTTTTTCTTTTTCTTTATTGCCTCAAGCTCCGGATTGGTCTCCGGGCTCTTCACGGTTTTCTCTTTAAGAAGCATTATAACACCTGTATATCAAAGTATTTCTGCATCCGGACACAGCAGTCCAAAATACATCACGGTATTTTACCATATTCCCGCCGATGTTACAAGAAGCAAAGCGGAATTTAATATTTTAAAAATGTGGAAGAAAGGCCGGCAAGCCTGCTGTATGCGTATAGCCTCCCATAACAAGCAAGTCCGCACATTTTAAAGGCCCCCTTGTGTAAAGGGGGCTGTCACGCAGTGACTGGGGGATTGTTTTTTCTCTGCGCTTATGCTATTTCGAACCATGCGAAGTTCGCGTGGTTTTGCATATTACACATATAAAAAAGCAGAGGCCGAAGCCTCTGCTTTAAAAATCACTTTATCGCTTTGTTACAGCGGAGTATTAATTACTCGTTGATGCCGATAACAACGCCGGAACCGACAGTGCGGCCACCCTCACGGATAGCGAAACGCAGACCGTTCTCGATTGCGATGGGGGTGATCAGCTCAACGTCCATGTCAACGTTGTCGCCGGGCATGCACATCTCAACGCCTTCGGGCAGGGAGATAACGCCGGTAACGTCGGTGGTACGGAAGTAGAACTGGGGACGGTAGTTGTTGAAGAAGGGAGTGTGACGGCCGCCCTCTTCCTTGGACAGGACGTAAACCTGGCCCTTGAAAGCGGTGTGGGGCTGGATGGACTTGGGTGCAGCCAGAACCTGACCACGCTCAACGCTCTTCTTGTCGATACCACGCAGCAGGCAGCCGACATTGTCGCCAGCCTCGGCGTACTCGAGGGTCTTGTGGAACATCTCGGTGCCGGTAACGGTGGTCTCGGTGGACTCTTCCTTCAGACCAACGATCTCAACCTTGTCGCCGATCTTGACGCGGCCACGCTCAACACGACCGGTAACAACGGTACCACGGCCAGAGATGGTGAAGACGTCCTCAACGGGCATAAGGAAGGGCATGTCAGCCTTGCGGTCGGGAGTGGGGATCCAGCTGTCAACAGCGTCCATGAGCTCCTTGATGCAGGCGTAGTCGGGGTGAGAGGGATCGGTGGACTCGCAAACGAGAGCGTTCAGAGCGGAGCCGCGAACGATGGGGGTGTCATCCCCGGGGAAGCCGTAGAAGTCAAGCAGCTCGCGAACTTCCATCTCGACGAGCTCGAGGAGCTCTTCGTCGTCAACCTGGTCGCACTTGTTCAGGAA
>JAZNUQ010000098.1:0-79989 GCA_045592365.1 Candidatus Limivicinus sp.
ATCAAATAAGCTTATTTTATATAGGAAAAGAGGATAAATATGTTTCAGTCCCGTACACATACCTGTAATGAGCTTCGCCTTGCCAACGCAGGCGAAAAGGTCAAAATAGTCGGTTGGATGGAAAACGTCCGCGAGGTTGGCAATAACTTTGCCTTCGTAGTTCTGCGTGACTTTTACGGCACCACTCAGGTTGTCGTTGAGAGCGCCGAGATGATGGAGATTGTCAAGTCCGTCAACAAGGAGTCCACCATCTCCGTTGAGGGCACAGTCCGTGAGCGCGCCAGCAAGAACCCCAAGCAGGCCACCGGCGATATCGAGATCAGCCCTGAGAAGAACGAAATTCTGGGCAAGTGCCGCTACAATGAGCTGCCCTTTGAGATAAACCGCAGCCGCGAAGCCGACGAGACGCAGCGCCTCAAGTACCGCTATCTTGACCTGAGAAATCCCGCAGTGAAGAAGAACATCATCCTCCGCTGCAATGTGGTGGCGGCTCTGCGTCAGGCCATGACCCGGCACGGCTTCCTTGAGATAACAACCCCCATTCTCACCGCATCCTCTCCCGAGGGCGCAAGAGACTATCTGGTTCCCGCAAGAAAGCACCCCGGCAAGTTCTACGCTCTGCCTCAGGCTCCCCAGCAGTTCAAGCAGCTGCTTATGACCTCCGGCTTTGACCGCTATTTCCAGATAGCTCCCTGCTTCCGCGATGAGGACGCCCGCGGCGACCGCAGCCCCGGTGAGTTCTATCAGCTTGATATGGAAATGGCCTTTGCCACTCAGGACGATGTTTTTGCCGTTCTTGAGGATGTGCTGCCTCCCATTTTTGCCCAGTACGGCACCTATAATGTTGCCTCCTCCGCCCCCTTCAGGCGCATCCCCTACCTTGAGGCCATGGAGAATTACGGCTCCGACAAGCCCGACCTTCGCATTGACCTTACCGTATGCGATATTACCGCTCTTGTTCAGGGCACCGAGTTTGGCCCCTTTGCCGAGGGCAATACCGTCAAGGCGATCGTGGTTTCCGACTGCGCCCTTACCCGCAAGAATATAGACAAGCTCTGCACCGAGGCTGAGGTTCAGTCCGGCAGCAAGCCCTACTGGTTCAGGCTGGACGAGAAGGGCGAGCTTGCAGGCGGCGTTGCAAAGTTCCTTGCCGACCGTAAGGACAGCATCGTTGAGGCGCTTTCCCTCAAGCCCAATACCCTTGTGGGCATTGCAGCCGGCAAGAAGGAGCAGGCCGTAAAGACCGCAGGCGTTATGCGCAAGATGCTGGGAAATGCCTGCCCCAACCACATGGACAGGGAGCGCTACGAGTTCTGCTGGATAGTGGACTTCCCCATGTACGAGATAGGCGACGAGTCCGGCGAGCTTGAGTTCTGCCACAATCCCTTCTCCATGCCCTCCGGCGGCCTTGAGGTGCTGCTCAAGGCGGAGCGGGGCGAGATCGACCCCTTGAGCATCACCGCCGACCAGTACGACCTGGTCTGCAACGGCGTTGAGCTTTCCTCCGGTGCTGTGCGTAACCATGACCCGGAGATCATGATAAAGGCCTTTGAGATGGTGCGTCTGGGCGAGCAGGATGTTATCAGCAAGTTCCCCGCCATGTACAATGCCTTCTGCTACGGTGCTCCTCCCCACGCAGGCATCGCCCCGGGCGTTGACCGCATGGTGATGCTTCTCTCCGGCGAGGAGAGCATCCGCGAGGTTATTGCCTTCCCCATGAACAAGAACGCTCAGGACATTATGATGGGCGCTCCCTCCACCGTGGAGCAGAAGCAGCTTGACGAGCTGCATCTGGCCTTTACCATCGAGGAATGATGAAATAAGCACCCGCGGGGCACGCTCTCTGCGGGTGCTTTCTGAAATATGCTAGCCTGACGGTAGGCTAGCCTGACGGAAGTTGAACCGTATCGCATTTCAGCGGCTATGTTCGGCGCTTTTGGGCTTGTCGTCCTTGACTTAGGTCAGTAAGCCTGCGTCCTCCGCACCCAAAATCATCCAAACATTTCTCGCTGAAATGTGCATGGCAGTTTTTTCGGAGCAGATTTTCGTTCAGACGAGGCATTGACCGAAGGCAATACTTGCCGTATTGGCAAGGGCAATAACAAAGTATGGGCGGAAATCTGCCCGAATAAAACCGATACGGGTTCGACTCCCGTCAGGCTAGGGAGGACAAGGGATGTTTTCCAGCATAAAAAGCTGCGGCGTCAGCGGCGTAGGCGGCTACGGCGTCAGCGTTGAGGTCTTCATATCAAACGGGCTTCCCGGCTTTGAGCTGGTGGGGCTTCCGGATGCCGCCGTCAAGGAGGCAAGGGAGCGGGTACGCGCCGCCATAAAAAACAGCGGCTTTAAGTTCCCGGTGAGCCGCATGACGGTGAACCTTGCCCCGGCGGATACAAAAAAGGCGGGCACGGTCTACGACCTGCCCATTCTCATTGGCATACTCTCCGCTCAGGGTGATTTGCCCAAGATCCCGGCAAGCTGCGCCTTTTTCGGTGAGCTTTCCCTGACGGGTGAGCTTCGCGGTGTAAGCGGCGCGCTGCCTATGGCAATTTCTGCCATGCGCGACGGTATAAAGGAGCTGTTTGTCCCGGAGGAGAATGCCTCCGAGGCAGCCTTTGCCGACGGCATCAGGGTCTACCCGGTAAAGGATATTGCCCGGCTTGTGCGCCATCTTCGCGGGGAGGAGCCCATTGAGCCTGCCACGGTCCCATCCGTTGACGGCAGCCGCCTCAGCCTGCCGGACTTCAGCGATGTGAAGGGTCAGGAGAATGTGAAGCGCGCCCTTGAAATTGCCGCGGCCGGCGGACACAATGTGCTGCTGGTGGGGCCTCCCGGCTCCGGCAAGTCCATGATGGCAATGCGCCTGCCCTCCATCCTGCCGGATATGAGCAGGGAGGAAATAATAGAGACTACGGAGATACACTCCGTAGCCGGGCTTACCGGGAAAAACCACCCCCTTATATGTGAGCCGCCCTTCCGCTCACCTCACCACACCGTGTCCCCGGCGGGGCTTTCCGGCGGCGGCAGCCTGCCGCGGCCGGGGGAAATAAGCCTTGCCCATAACGGAGTGCTGTTTCTCGACGAGCTGCCGGAGTTTCGCTCCGATGTGCTTGAGGTGCTGCGCCAGCCCCTTGAGGACGGTCAGGTGACCGTATCCAGAGTGTCCGGTACGGTGAGCTTTCCCAGCCGGTTTATGCTGGTGTGCGCCATGAACCCCTGTAAATGCGGCTGGTACGGTCACCCCTCGGGACGCTGCCGCTGCCGCGAAAACGAGGTTCGCCGCTATCACAGCAGAATATCGGGGCCTCTCCTTGACAGGATAGATATTATAATCGAAGCCGCCGCGCTGGATTTTGAGGAGCTTAAGCGCAGAAAGCCCGCCGAAAGCTCAGAAAGCATAAAGCAGCGGGTGGACAAGGCCCGGCAGGTGCAGAGAGCGCGCTACGGCGACAGTATTACCTGCAACGCCCGTATAGGCAGCGGCCAGCTTCGCCGCTACTGCGCCTTGAACCCGGAGGGGGAGGAGCTTATGCGAGCCGCCTTTGACAGCATGGGACTTTCCGCCCGAAGCTATGACAGAATACTGAGAGTTGCCCGCACAATAGCCGACCTTGAGGGCAGTGAGAATATAGAGCCTGAGCATGTGGCCGAGGCGGTGCAGTACCGCAGCTACGATTTCAGGGAGAATTGAGGTAATTTATATGAATGATATTATACTCCTTAAGCTGGGCGAAATTGTCCTTAAGGGTCTTAACCGCCGCAGCTTTGAGCAGAAGCTGCTGAGCAATGTGCGCCGCAGACTTGCCTCCATCGGCAAATTCAAGGTCTACTGCATGCAGTCCACCGTCTATGTGGAGGCTGAGGAGGACGGCGCCGATATGGACGCTGCCTTTGAGGCGCTTAAAAAGGTGTTCGGCGTTATAAATCTCAGCCGTGCCGCCGCCTGTGAAAAGGACAAGGATGCCATAGTGAAGCTGGCGGTTGAATATCTTAAGGACGAGATGGAGAGCGTTAAGAGCTTCAAGGTGGAGTCCAAGCGCAGCGACAAGCGCTTCCCCCTCAACAGCATCCAGCTCAGCCAGTATGTGGGCGGCGAGCTTGCCGACGCATACCCGGATGTTGAGGTGGATGTGCACAATCCCGAGCTTACCGTACATGTCGAGGTGCGCGACCTTGCAGCCTATGTGCATGCAAGCCCCGTGCCCGGCGCCGGCGGCATGCCCGTGGGCTCCAACGGCGTTGCGGTCACCCTGCTCTCCGGCGGTATTGACAGTCCCGTGTCCACCTACATGATTGCCAAGCGCGGTGTGCGCCTTATCCCCATACATTTCTTCTCCTTCCCCTATACCTCCCAGCAGGCAAAGGACAAGGTGGTGGAGCTTGCCCGTCTTCTCACCGAGTACTGCGGCAAAATGACCATTGAGGTCGTGCCCTTTACCCACATTCAGGAGGAAATAAGGGACAAGTGCCCCGAGGAATACTTTACCCTTATCATGCGCCGCTTTATGATGCGCATTTCCCAGCGCATTGCCGAGGCAAACGGCGCAAAGGCCATAGTTACCGGAGAAAATCTGGGTCAGGTGGCAAGCCAGACCATGGAGGCCATGGCCTCCACCCAGGCCGTTACCCATCTGCCGGTGCTCCAGCCCCTTATCGGCATGGACAAGGAGGAGATCGTGTGCCTTGCAAGGAAGATAGGCACCTTTGATACCTCCATACTCCCCTATGAGGATTGCTGCACCGTGTTTACCCCCCGCCATCCCAAAACCCGCCCCGATCTGGCAGAGGTTGCACAGGTGGAGGCCGTGCTGGACATAGACGCTCTTGTGGAGGAAGCACTCCGCGGCATCGAAAGGATAAGTGTTGACCATGACTAAGGTTTGGAATACCGAAATACTCTCCGTAGGCACCGAGCTTCTTCTGGGGCATGTGACCAATACCGACGCAAGGGATGTGTCGGAAATGCTGTCCGGGCTTGGTGTAAATGTACTCTACCATACCGTGGTGGGGGATAATCCCCGGCGCCTCAAGGAATGCATTGAGCTTGCAAAAAGCCGTGCCGATATAATAATCTCCACCGGCGGCCTTGGCCCCACCTGCGACGATATTACAAAGCAGAGCCTTGCAGAGGTCTTCGGTCTTGAGCTTAAGCTTGATGCGGCAGAGCATGAGGCCTACCTGCAGCGCAGAGCGTACAGCCGAAGCGGCGAGCTTAATAACCTTCAGGAGCTTATGATGCCTGAGGGCTGCACGGTGTTTCACAATACCTGCGGCACAGCCCCCGGCTGCGCCTTCGAAAGGGACGGCAAAATCGTTATCATGCTGCCCGGCCCTCCCAAGGAGTGCCGCGCCATGCTTAAGGAGAGCGTGCTGCCCTATCTCAGGGGACTTTCCCATGAGCAGATAGTTTCCCACACGATTCAGGTTTTCGGCATAGGCGAAGGCAAGGTGGACAGCATCTTCCGCGAGGAAATGAACAGTATGCAAAACCCCAGCATGGCGCCCTATGCCAAGGAGTGCGACTGCTTCGTGAAGATAACCGCCAAGGCTGAAAGCGCCGAGAAGGCGGAGGAGCTTATCGCCCCCGTTATGGCCCGTGTGCAGGAAAAGCTGGGGGATGTGGTCTACGGCACCGATGTTGAAAACCTTGAGCAGCGGGTTTTGCAGCTTCTCAAGGAAAAGGGCATGAGCTTTTCCGCAGCGGAAAGCTGCACCGGCGGCGATATTGCAAAGCGCTTTACCGATGTGCCCGGGGCAAGCTCCTATTTTCTCGGCGGACTTGTGACCTATACAAACGGCGCCAAGGCAAAGCTCCTTGGCATTGACCCCCAGCTTATCGAGGAAAAGGGCGCTGTCAGCTACGAGGTGGCAAAGGAGATGGCCGAGCGGGTCAGAGTGATAATCGGTACCGACATCGGAGTTGGCGTCACCGGTCTTGCCGGCCCCGATGGGGACGGAGTAAACCCTGTGGGCACGGTGTATGTGTCCATGGCGGTGGAGGGTCAGAGCTGGATAAAGCGCCTTGACCTTGGCCCTCACCACACAAGAGGCTATATCCGTCAGATGGCCGGCAATCACGCCTTCGATATGATACGCCGCTATGTGACCGGGCTTCCGGTAATGTAATTTCTTAATTAATATCTTAAGATTAAAGCGCAGCCGTTGACAGGGCTGCGCTTTGATTGTATATTAACTGTACTAAGCAAATTAATACAGTTGGTACACGGAGGTGATAGGATGATAAATATCAATTTCCGCGACTCAAGACCCATTTACGAGCAGGTAAGGGACGGTTTCCGGCAGCACATTTTGCTTGGCGTGCTGCCCGCAGGCTACAAAATGCCCTCGGTGAGGGAGCTTGCAGCCAGCCTTGCCATAAACCCCAACACCATACAGCGCGCATACCGTGAGCTTGAAGCCGAGGGCTGTATATGCTCCGTGCCGGGCAAGGGCAGCTTCGTCTGCGACATGGATCAGGCTGTAATCGCAAGGCGTGAGGAGCTGAAGGCAGACTTTCTGAAGCTGGCGGCGGAGCTTAAGGCGCTGGGGCTTGGGGAAGAGGAGCTTATCGGCATGCTGAAAGGAGGAAACGGCGAATGATAAAGGTAAAACAGCTGTGCAAGAGCTTTGACGGCTTCAGGGCTCTGGATAATCTGGACATAAATGTGCCGAAGGGCGCGGTCTACGGCCTTGTAGGCCCCAACGGTGCCGGTAAATCAACGGTGATACGGCATATAGCGGGCATCTACCGTCAGAACGCGGGACAGGTGCTTGTGGACGGAGAGCCGGTTTATGAGAATGTGGCGGTAAAAAGCCGCATGGCCTATATACCCGACGATATTTTTTATTACACTCAGGCAAGCATAAATGACATGAAGAATTTTTACAGCAGCATCTACCCCAATTTCAGCGACGAGCGCTTTGAGAAGCTGGGGGAGATATTCAAGCTGGACAGAAGGCATCTTATGCGCCGTCTCAGCAAGGGTATGCAGAAGCAGGCGGCCTTCTGGCTCACCATGTCCATGTGCCCGGAGCTAATACTCCTTGACGAGCCGGTGGACGGCCTTGACCCGGTGATGCGCCGACAGGTATGGAGCATACTGCTGGGTGATGTGGCGGAGCACGGCACCACGGTGCTTGTGTCCTCCCACAACCTGAGGGAGCTTGAGGATGTGTGCGACCATGTGGGTATTATGAACCGGGGCAAAATGCTGGTGGAGCGCAGTCTTGACCAGCTTCAGGACAATATAGTGAAGATACAGCTTGCCTTTGACGATAAGGGCAGCCTGCCCGAGGGGCTTGAGATACTGCATCAGAGCTCCACGGGAAGACTGCAGCAGCTTATCCTGCGGGGCAAGGCCGAGGAGCTCTCCGCCAGAATAATGGCGTCAAAGCCTCTGTTTCTGGATGTGGTTCCCCTGAGCCTTGAGGAAATATTTATTTACGAGCTGGGAGGTGCGGATGATGAAATCAAGAATATCGTGGTTTAACCGCGGCCTTGCCGCCAATTTCCTGCGGCGCTGCTGGCCTCTGTGGTGCGGCTATTTCGCGCTGCTGCTGATGTGCTTTCCCGTGAACATGGTGGACAAGCTGCGGGATGTGAGCGTATATACCACCGGCTTTGACAGGAGCGTTATGCGCATGGGTCTAAGCATGGGCTATGTGTCCGTGGCGGTGTCGGTTCTGGGTGTGATGATGGTTTTCGGCTGGCTTTACACCTCAAAGGGCAGCGGCATGATGTGCTCTCTGCCTCTGCGCCGCGAGACCCTTTTCGGCACGGCCTTTCTCACCGGCCTTGTGCCCATGCTGCTGGCCGACGCCGCAGCGGTGCTGCTGGCGGCGGCGCTTACCGTGGGCAGCGGCTATTTCAGCCTCCCTGCCTACATGGACGCTCTTGCCGTGCTTGTGACCATGAATTTCTCCTTCTACTGCTTTGCGGTGTTCTGCGCCATGCTTACCGGCAGCATAATTATCATGCCGGTGGTATTTCTGGTGCTCAACTGCTGCGTTTTCGTGGCGGAGAGCTGTGTGAGAGCCATGCTTTCCTCCTTCGTCTACGGCATGGAGAATACGGGCTCTGCGCTGCAGGCCTTTTCACCCCTTGTCTATACCATGGCCAATGTCTCCGTCTCTCCCATACATCACGAAAACGGAACTGTGGAATATGCGCTGAGTGGACTGCCCATGCTCTGCATCTACTGTGCGGCGGGGCTTGCTCTTGCGGCAGCGGCGCTGCTCATACTGCGCAGGAGAAATATGGAGGTGGCCTCCGATACGGTGGCTCTGCCCATACTCAAGCCCGTTTTCAAATACTGCCTCACCGCAGGCTGCGCTTTGGTGTTTGCCCCGGTGGTGTATGAAAACCTGTACTACAATCACTTTACGGGCTGGAAGGCCCCGGCGGTGATGCTGCTTTTGATGTTTGTCGGTGCGCTTATAGGCTATGTGGCTGCCGAAATGCTTATAAAAAAGCGGGTGGCCGTGTTCAAAACCCTTAAATGGAAGGGCTTTGCAATTACCTGCTGCGCAATAATAGCACTTGTGGCAGCCTTTGAGCTGGATGTGTTCGGCTATGAGCGCTACATTCCCGAGGCGGAAAAGATTGAGCAGGTGGAGATATGGCAGGGAGAAACCGTTCTCTCCCAGCCTGAGAATATTCAGCGTGTGCGGGAGCTCCATCAGCAGATAATCGACAATAAGGCCATAAACGAAACCGAAGGGGACAGCAGCCTTATATACTTTGTCTACAACATGACCGACGGCAAGTATATAAGTCGCTCCTACCGCGTGCTCACGAGCCGCATTGACGAGCCGGATGGGGAGCTTATGCGTTTTCAGGCGCTGTGTAACCTGCAGGAGGCCGTTGACCGCCGCTGCGCCACGGAAATTCCCGTTACGGCGGAGCATATAATGGGCTTTGGCGTCAGCACATGGTACTATGACAATGAGGGTAATTACCACGACAGCTATGAGCAGTTTACTCCTCAGGAGGCTGTGGACTTTTACTATAATTACCTGCTGCCGGATATAAAGGCAGGCACTATGGGACGCTACTGGTTTATGCACAATGCCCAGCACTACGAAACTCAGGCCAATGTGCGCTTTGAGCTTAACCTGTCCGAGCGCGGGCTGGACGAAAACTATAAGACCAACTACGGCACCGAATACTTTACCTTCAACCTTAATATGGACGCCGTCAACTGTCTCAGATGGCTGGAGGAGAATACGGATATAATCCCCATGACCCTTGGCAAAGCCGAGGACAGAGACTATATTTTCAAATGAAAAGCAAAGCCGGAAGCCTTTGACTTCCGGCTTTGTTAATAAATTCCGCTCTTTGTTTAAAAATTTTTGTATCTTTGTTCATTACATGGACATAAATAAAAGATATATTATACTCACAAGAGAAGAAACAAGAGGTTTGTGGAATGTTCAATTCCGACGATTTTGAAAACAGAAATATAAACGACGGGGCTGCGAATGAAAGCTCCGCCCCCGGCGGCTTTACCGGAGAGACCGACAGAAGCACCGGGGAGTATCACTACAAAAACGGATATACCCAGCAGATCTATTCCGACGCCCATTATGTACCGGCAGAGGAGAATACCGTTCCGCCCCGCTATTACACCCCGCCGGAAAAGGCGGTGAAGGAGCCTGCCGCGCCCCAGCGGAAAAGAGGCGGCGCCGTCGTGCTGACGGTGTGCCTGAGCCTTGTGTGTGCGCTTCTGGGCGCCATCGGCGGCGCTGCGATAGTGTCCGGACGCTTAAACTCCAGAATGGCGGCGCTTGAAAGCAGCCTTGAGGAAATGGCTCAGGCGGAAGTGCCTCAGGCCAGCCCCGTGATCGGCACCGTGGTGAACAGCGCCGGCGGCATGCTGCCCCATGAGATCTATGAGCTTGCCTGCACTCAGGTGGTGGGCATAACCACCGAGGTCACCTATACGAACTTCTTCGGTATGACCAGCTCCTCCGCTGTCAGCGGCTCCGGCTTTGTCATCTCCGATGACGGGTATATCCTCACAAATTACCATGTTATCTCCCATGCCTATGAGGGAAGCTCCGTGGCAACAGTCATCATGCATGACGGTACCCGCTACGAGGCTGAGGTTGTAGGCGTTGAGGCCGGCAACGATATTGCCGTGCTTAAGATAGAGGCCTCCGGCCTTAAGCCTGTCAGCTTCGGTGACAGTGACGCCCTGCAGGTGGGTGAGACCGTCTACCCTGTGGGCAATCCTCTGGGTGAGCTGGAATTCTCCATGAGCACAGGCCATGTCAGCGCCCTTGACCGCTATATCAGCACCGACGAAAGCGGAGACGCCATCAATATGTTCCAGATGGACGCTGCCGTTAACTCCGGCAACTCCGGCGGCCCCGTGTACAATGACAAGGGGCATGTGGTGGGCATAGTGACCGCGAAATACGCCTCCACCGGCGTTGAGGGTCTGGGCTTTGCAATTCCCATAAACGATGCTGTCAGCATAGCGGACGATCTTATTACCAAGGGCTATGTCACCGGCAAGGCCTATATGGGCGTCCAGATAGACCAGCGCTACAACGCCATGTACAGCCAGTATTACAGCCTGCCCCTTGGCGCTTATGTGTACTATGTGGAAGCGGGCAGCTGCTCCGATGAGGCCGGCATCCGCGCAGGTGATATAATCACTCAACTTGGCGGCGAAACGGTGGAGGGTCATAATGACCTGTCCCGCCTTATAAAGCAGTACCGTGCAGGCGACAGCGTGGAGCTTGTTATCTTCCGGGCCGGCAAGGAACAAACTCTCAGCCTTGTGTTTGACGAGTACAGGCCCGAAACTTAAATTTGCTACTTTTCTACTCCTATAAATCCTCTCTTTTCTCCCAAAACGAAGGACCGCAGTGTAAAAAGCTGCGGTTCTTTGTTTTATACTTGATTTTTCCGGTATTTACTGTAAAATAGCAGTGTTATAAAAACTCTCAGGAGGGTACAAAGAATGACTTACGAGATGGATATTGCCGGCTTGAAGCGTCAGCTTCCTCTGTGCAAGGTGACAGAGGATCTGTACATTGGCGCATTTGTCATGTTCGGCGATGTGGAACTGACTGTGCACTGCGCCGCGGAGCTGCTGAAGCTGGCCCCGGACTATGATTACATCATAGCTCCCGAGGCAAAGGCAATTCCTCTGCTTTATGAAATGGCACGCCAGAGCGGGGCGGACAGGTATTTCCTTGCCCGCAAGGGCGCAAAGGCCTATATGAGCGGTGTTTTCGAGGTGGAGGTAAAGTCCATCACCACCGACAGGGTGCAAAAGCTCATTATTGACACTGCCGACGCCGAGCTTATCCGCGGCAAGCGCATGCTTATTGTGGACGATGTAATCTCCACCGGCGAATCTCTCGCCGCAATGGAAGCGCTGGTCACTCAGGCCGGCGGCATAGTGGCCGGGCGCATGGCGGTTCTCGCCGAGGGTGACGCTCAGGACAGAGATGATATTATCTGCCTTGCACCTCTCCCTCTTTTCAATCCCGACGGCAGCATAAAGGCATAAACGCAAACAATCCGGTGTTTCTTTTGAAACACCGGATTATCTTTTGTCCTTGAAAAAGCTCTTTAAAAGCTCTGCGCTTTCATCTTTGAGTACGCCGCCGTATACCGCCGGCTTATGCCCGTAGCGCTCCTCAAAAAGATTAATAACGCTGCCGCAGGAGCCGGAAAGCTCCTCCCTTGCCCCGTAGACCACGGTGGGTATGCGGGCGTTTATTATGGCGCCGGCGCACATGGGGCAGGGCTCGAGGCTTACAAATATGCTGCAGCCCTCAAGCCGCCAGTCTCCCGCCGTCTCACAGGCCTGCCGTATTGCCTCAAGCTCCGCGTGGGCGGTGGCGTCCTTAAGCTCATGCCGCCGGTTGTGGCCCCGGCCTATGATGTTCCCGTCCCTGTCCGCAATGACGCAGCCAACAGGCACCTCGCCTGCTTCGGCGGCCTTTTTTGCAAGCTCAAGGGCAAGAGACATATATGCTTCTCTGTCCATTGCTTCTCCTTTTAAAAAACTGCCCGCTGCATATGCAGCGGGCAGGGCGTTTCACTTTATGCAAGTGCTGCGGTGATTATGGACATCTGGTAGACCTCTTCTGCGTCACAGCCGCGGGAAAGGTCGTTGATGGGAGCGTTCAGACCCTGCAGGATGGGGCCGTAGGCAGCGAAGCCGCCCAGACGCTGAGCTATCTTGTAGCCGATGTTGCCGGACTGAATTTCGGGGAAAACGAAGGTGTTGGCGTAGCCTGCAACCTTGCTGCCGGGGAACTTGAGCTGACCCACGGTGGGGGAAACGGCAGCGTCAAACTGCATCTCACCGTCAATGGCAAACTCGGGAGCGGCGGCCTTGGCGATTGCGGTGGCCTCACGGACCATGTCAACATTTGCGCCCTTGCCGGAGCCCTTGGTGGAGTAGGACAGCATTGCGACCTTGGGCCCAATGCCGAAGACCTTTGCGGTCTTTGCGGTCTCCACAGCTACCTCTGCAAGCTGAGCTGCAGCGGAGAGAACAACGTTACCCTCCTTGTCCAGCTTATCCTCGTAGGAGATGTTGATGGCGCAGTCGCCCATTGCCAGCATCTCATCGCCGCGAACCATGATAAAGCAGGAGCTTACAAGGTTTGCACCCTTCTTGGTCTTGACAAGCTGCAGTGCGGGGCGGACAGTGTCTGCGGTGGAGTAGGTTGCGCCGCCCAGCAGAGCGTCGGCGTAGCCCATCTTAACCAGCATGGTGCCAAAGTAGTTGCCCTTGGAGAGAGCTGCGCGGCAGTCCTCTGCGCTCATCTTGCCCTTACGCAGAGCAACCATGGTCTCAACCATAGCGTCCATGCCCTCGTAGGTCAGGGGATCAAGACTTTCAAGACCCTCAATGTCAAAGCCGCACTCGGCAGCCTTGGCCTTGACCTCATCGACATTGCCCACCAGAATGGGGGTCAGGAAGCCGCCCTGCTTCAGGCGTGCGGCACTTTCCAGGATGCGGGGGTCGTGACCCTCGGTGTAAACTATCTTGCGGGGATTGGCCTTAAGAAGCTCTACCAGATTTTCAAACATTTTATTTACCTCCGGATTATTTGGAATGGTATACCGTATAACATTGATAATGTACCACTAATCCTGTTTTTTTTCAATAAGGGGAGGCAATTTTGTTGTTTACAAAGATATAATTCCCCGTTATAATACTCAATGTTATCAAGATAGCCTGAGGGACGGATGATATGGACAGAACATTTCCCGAAACCCTGTCTGCCCTTCGCAGACAGAAAAATATCAGCCAGCGCACCGCCGCGGCGGAACTTAATATAAGCCAGGCGCTGCTGAGCCACTACGAAAACGGCGCCAGAGAGCCGGGGCTTGCCTTTATATGCCGCGTGTGCGACTACTACGGTGTAACGGCGGATTATCTGCTGTGCCGCAGCGAGGAGCCGGAGGGCGCGGCAAAAATTGCGGACATGGGACGGGAGTTTTTATCAAGGCTCCGTGATATGGCAGACGGGGCCGAAAAGGCGCTTAACGAATATGACAGAGAGGGCAGCAAATGACACAACAGAAGCTCATAAGGAATTTTTCCATAATTGCACATATTGACCACGGCAAATCCACCCTGTCCGACAGGATAATCGAGCAGTGCGGCGCGGTGGAGCAGCGTGTCATGGAGGATCAGATACTGGACAATATGGACCTTGAAAAGGAGCGCGGCATAACCATCAAGGCCAGAGCCGCAGGCCTCCAGTACAAGGCAAAGGACGGCAACACCTACACCCTGAACCTTATCGACACTCCGGGCCATGTGGACTTTAACTACGAGGTCAGCCGCTCTCTTGCCGCCTGCGAGGGCGCAATTCTGGTGGTGGACGCATCTCAGGGCGTTGAGGCTCAGACCCTTTCCAACACCTATCTTGCGCTGGACAATAACCTGGAAATACTGCCGGTGATTAACAAAATCGACCTGCCTGCGGCTCAGCCCCAGCGCGTAAAGGACGAGATAGAGGAAATTATCGGCATACCCGCCCAGGAAGCGCCGGAAATAAGCGCCAAGGCAGGTATTAATATTGAGGCCGTGCTTGAGGACATAGTCAGAGGCGTTCCCGCCCCCGACGGTGACCCTGACGCACCTCTGAAGGCGCTGATATTTGACAGCCAGTATGACAACTACCGGGGCGTTATCGTCTTCATGCGCGTGATGGACGGCAGAATACGCAAGGATACTGAGGTTCTGCTCATGTCCACCGGCGCAAGGTACAAGGTGCTGGAGGTGGGGCATCTGCGTCCCATCGGCCTTGAGCCCTGTGAGGAGCTGGCGGCAGGCGATGTTGGCTATTTTACCGCCAGCATAAAGAATGTGGCAGATACTCAGGTGGGCGACACCGTCACCGAGGCGATGAACCCTGCGGCACAGCCTCTGCCCGGCTACCGTCCCGCAAGACCCATGGTCTACTGCGGTATATACACCGAGGACGGCTCCAAGTATCCCGACCTTCGTGATGCGCTGGAAAAGCTGAAGCTCAACGACGCATCCCTGTCCTTCGAGCCGGAAAGCTCCGTGGCTCTGGGCTTCGGCTTCCGCTGCGGCTTCCTTGGAATGCTTCATATGGAGGTCATTCAGGAAAGGCTTGAGCGCGAATTTGACCTTGAGCTTGTCACCACTCTGCCCTCGGTTATCTACAAGGTCATAAAGACCGACGGCAGCACCGTCATGGTTGACAATCCCCATAACTATCCCGATGTTGTAAGCATAATGGAGGCCTACGAGCCCTATGTGAAGGTCAGCATCATAAGCCCCAACGAGTATGTGGGCAATATCATGCCCCTGTGTCAGGACAGGCGGGGTGATTACAAAAATATGCAGTATCTTGACACCCGCCTCGTGGAGCTGCATTATGAAATGCCCCTCAATGAGATAATTTACGATTTCTTTGACACCCTCAAGGCGCGCACCAAGGGCTATGCATCTCTGGACTATGAGTTCAGCGAGTATAAGCTCTCCGAGCTTGTGAAGGTGGACATGCTCTTAAACGGCGACCAGGTGGACGCTCTGAGCTTTATCGCACATAAGGAAAAGGCCTACGGCAGGGCAAGGAAGCTCTGCGAAAAGCTCAAGGAGAATATTCCCCGCCAGCTCTTTGAGGTGCCTGTGCAGGCGGCAATCGGCGGCAAGATAATCGCCCGCGAGACGGTAAAGGCCATGCGCAAGGATGTGCTTGCCAAGTGCTACGGCGGTGACATTACCCGCAAAAAGAAGCTGCTGGAGAAGCAGAAAGAAGGAAAAAAGAAGATGCGTCAGTTGGGTACGGTACAGATACCCACGGAGGCATTTCTGGCGGTTCTCAAGCTGGACGAATAAGATACAAAGAAATCCGCAGTCTTGGGACTGCGGATTTTTTGTTGACTAATTTTTCTGGGGTATTATAATAAAAAGGAAGAAAACAGGAGGGGAAATTATGAGTACTCTGTGTTTTAACTGCTTTAAAGAAAAAAATAATACCGGCGCCTGCCCTGACTGCGGCTACGACCCGCGAAGCGACGCGGGAAAATACACCGCGGCACTGGAGCAGGGAAGCATACTCAGAGAGCGCTACATAGTGGGGCGTGTTCTGGGGCAGGGCGGCTTTGGCATAACCTATGCGGCCATGGACTTTGCCACACAGCAGAGAGTTGCCATTAAGGAATTTCTTCCCACGGCCATTGCCAGCCGCAGCAACGGAAGGGTAAGCTCCTACGGCGGACAGATGGATGAGTATTTCACTCAGGGTAAGGCGGGCTTTCTTGAGGAGGCGCATACTCTCGAGCAGTTCAGGGACAATGCCCATACGGTCAATGTGCTGGATTATTTTGAGGAAAACGGCACGGCCTATTTCGTCATGGACTTTGTTCAGGGGCAAAACCTGAAAGCCTATGTTAAGATCATGGGCGGCAGGCTTGGCGAGGAGGCCGCAAACCGCATTCTTATGCCCATAATGGAGGCGCTCAGCCATGTGCATTCCAAGGGCATAGTCCACAGGGACATTGCCCCGGACAATATCATAGTAAACGCCGAGGGCTCCGCCACCCTTATTGACTTTGGCGCGGCCCGTTACAGCACCGGAGAAAAGAGCATGAGCCTTGATGTGGTGCTCAAGCACGGCTATGCCCCCAAGGAGCAGTACTCAAAGCACAGCCGTCAGGGGCCCTATACCGATGTTTATGCCATGGCTGCCACATACTACTACACCGTGACGGGCAAGGTTCCTCCCGACGCCATAGAAAGAACCGGGGTGGACAGTCTGGTGCCGCCCTCTGCTCTGGGTGCAAAGCTGAGCCCCGCTGCGGAGGCTGCGGTTATGAAGGCGCTTTCCGTGCAGGCGGAGGACAGATTTGCAAATATGAGCGACTTTCTCAAAGCTCTTAAGGGCGAGGCTCTGCCCAAAACCGAAGGAACAAAGCCCGGAAAGGGCAAGGGAAAGGCCATTGCACTGACTGCGGCGGCGCTGGCTGTTGCTGCCGTGGCGGCGCTGTTCATATTTATCCCCGGCTCAAAGGGTGGAAATGCCATATCAGGGGCAGCCCGCCCCACGGAAAAGCCCGGGGGAAGCCTCATAGGTGCAGCGGCCAATACCCCGGAGCCGGAGGAGCTGCCCCAGCCGGAAAATACGCCTGAGCCTGAGAATGTGCCCGAGGCATCGCTGATATTTGAACCTACACTGCTGTATGATGCCGGGGGCATAAGCATAAGCGCCACCGAGTATATCCCCCATGAAAGTACGGCCTCACTTGTTATGTCTGTCCGTAACACCACCGGTAAGGATCTGTGGCTGATGAGTGAGTATTTTGTGGCAAATGACTGCCTCTCTCTGGGGAATGCCTCCCTGTACAGCGATATTACACCGGGGGAACAGGAGCTCAGCGCGTATATAAACCTTGATGAAATAAGAGAGGCCGGCATTTCGGAGCTGTCCACTCTGGAAATAAAGCTCAGCGTCTATGACCCCGAAACCTACGAAGAGGAAATGGGTGAGCCGGCGGTAATCAATATTTCCAACGCGCCCATTGAAACCGGAAACCTTGATGACAGTGGCGTGCTGCTTTACGACGACAGGGGCATTAAGCTGGTATATAAGGGTATCTCCGGCGGAAACCTGATTTTCTACATAGAAAACATGAACGAAAACAATGTGGAGCTGCTCCACAAGGATGCAAGGGTAGACGGAGAGCTTATCACCAAAGAGGATGTGATGTACATGTTCGGCATTTGCAGGACAGGGACACAGATGTGTGCTGACATGTACATGAGTAAGGAAGATGAGCGGCTGACCATCAGTGAAGAGATGCATGTGGTGCTCAATCTTATACTGTACCTTTACAGCGAGGACGGAGAATATATTGACCGTATAGAATTAAACGATGTAGAAATTCCGTAATAAAAAAGGAGTCCAAAGGACTCCTTTTTTATATTATAAAGCCGCCGCCGATAAGCTGATTTCCGATATAGAGCACCGCAGACTGCCCGGCTGCCGGGGCGCGTACCGGCTCGTCGCACAGGATTTTCACCCCGTCGCCCTCCACATACACGGTGCAGTCGGGATTTTCCCACTTGGTGTGGCGCACCCGGACGCTTGCCCGGAAGGGCTCAGAGGGCTTGTCAATAAGCCAGTTAAAGTCCCTTGCCCGAACCTCCGTTTTGAAAAGCTCCTCCCAGAGCGAGAGCTCTATCTGATTATTCTCCGCGTCGATGCGGGAAATGTACACCTTCCGCCCGTCTACCAGACCTGCCCGGCGCTGACCGACGGTATAGCGGTAAATGCCCTCGTGCTGCCCAAGCACCTGACCGTGGAAAATGAAATTTCCGGGAGGGGGCAGCTCCGTGCGCCTTGAAAGCCAGCCGATATAGTCCTTGTCGGGGATGAAGCATATCTCCATGCTGTCGGGCTTGTTGGCGGAAACCAGACCCAGCTCTTCCGCCATGGCGCGAACCTGCGCCTTTTCATAGCCGCCCAACGGCAGAATGAGACGGGAGGCCTGCTGCCGGCTAAGGCGGCAGAGCATATAGCTCTGGTCATTGGAGGGCTGACCCTTGAATATGGCGCCGTTTTCCGCCCCGGCGTAGTGGCCGGTGGCGATATAATCCGCGCCCAGCCTGTCGGCTGTATCAAGGAGGCTTTTGAATTTTAGCCCCGGATTGCATATAATGCAGGGGTTGGGGGTTTCTCCACGCATGTAGCAGGCGGTAAAGGGCTTGCACACCTTCTCCTCCAGCTCCTGCTTTACATCCTGAACAATAAGCTCAATGCCCATCTGCTCTGCGGCGCGAATGGCGTATTCGCGCTCCGCAGCCTCCGCATTGTCAAGATAGAGGCCGATGAGCTCGTATCCGCTCTGCATAAGGAGCTTTGCGCACACCGCGGAATCCACCCCGCCGGAAAAGCCAAGTACCACCCTGCTCATTTCCTGCCCTCCATGTATATCATAAGCACCGAAATATCTGCCGGGGACACCCCGGAAATGCGGCTTGCCTGCCCGAAGCTGGCAGGGCGTATTTTTTTGAGCTTTTCCCTTGCCTCAAGGCGAAGCCCGCCTATGCTGTCATAGTCAAGGTCAAGGGGGAGGCTGCGGCTTTCAAGCCGGGTAAATTCCTCCACCTGTCTGAGCTGGCGCCTTATATAGCCCTCGTACTTGAGCCTTATCTCCGCCTGGGCGTAAACTGCCCGGTCAAGCTGGGGACGCTGAGCGTCGTAGGGGCTCAGATCCTGATAGCTTATCTGGGGTCTGCGTATAAGGTCGGCAAGGGAAACCCCGGTGGAAACCGCTGTGGTGCCTCTGGCGCTCAGCAGCTCATTAAGAGCCTGGGAGGGATGCAGATGGGTTTTCTCAAGGCGCTGTATCTCCCTGTCCACAAGGGCGTATTTTTCAAGCACCCTGCTGTGCTGCTCGTGGGAGACAAGGCCGATGTCAAGCCCCATACGGCTCAGGCGTATATCCGCATTGTCCTGCCGGTGCAGAAGCCTGTATTCGCTGCGGGAGGTCATCATGCGGTAGGGCTCGTTGGTGCCCTTGGTCACAAGGTCGTCTATAAGGGTGCCTATATAACCGTCGCTGCGGCGCAGAATAAAGGGAGGCTTGCCCTGTATGGCGCGGGCGGCGTTTACACCGGCCAGAAAGCCCTGCACCGCCGCCTCCTCATAGCCGGAGGAGCCGTTAAACTGGCCTGCGCCGTAGAGCCCCGGTATCTTTTTGCTCTCAAGGCTGGGGTAAAGCTCGGTGGGGTCAAGGCAGTCATATTCAATGGCGTAGGCGCAGCGGGTCATCTCCGCATTTTCAAGGCCTGCTATGCTGTGGAGCATCTCAAGCTGCACATCCTCCGGCAGGGAGGAGGACAGCCCCTGAATATACAGCTCCTCCGTCTCAAGTCCCATGGGTTCAATAAAAAGCTGATGCCGGGGCTTGTCGGGAAAGCTGACGATTTTTGTCTCTATGCTGGGGCAGTAGCGTGGGCCTATGCCCTCAATAAGCCCGGAGTAAAGCGGGCTGCGGTGCATATTTGCCTTTATTATCCCGTGGGTGCGCTCATTGGTGTAGGTCAGGTAACAGACCTCACTGTTATGAAGCGGCGTATGGGTGGAAAAGGAGAAGGCCTCCGGCTCAGTGTCTCCGTACTGTATCTCCATTTTTGAAAAATCCACACTGCGGCGGTTAACTCTGGGGGGAGTGCCGGTTTTGAAGCGGCGCATGGAAAGCCCCATGTCCCTCAGTCTTTCCGCCAGAGGCACGGCGGCAGCCAGTCCGTCGGGGCCGGAGCAGCGCAGAACCTCACCGACAATGGTGCGGCTGTCCAGATAGGTGCCTGAGGCAATAATGGCTGCCCTGCAGCGGTACACCGCCCCCGTGTGGGTAATAACCGCGGCCACTCTGCCGTCTTCAAGCTCTATGTCAACTATCTCCGCCTGCTTGAGACGAAGATTTTCCTGCTGTTCAAGGCTGTGCTTCATCACTTCCTGATAGCGCCGCCTGTCAGCCTGAGCTCTCAGAGAGTGTACGGCGGGCCCCTTGCCCAGATTAAGCATGCGGTACTGTATGCAGGCCTTGTCCGCCGCCCTTGCCATCTCACCGCCCAGTGCGTCCAGCTCCCGCACAAGGTGACCCTTGCCTGTGCCGCCAATGGCGGGGTTGCAGGGCATATTGCCTACGCTGTCCATATTCACGGTAAAGCATACCGTATCAAGCCCCAGGCGTGCTGCCGCCAGCGCAGCCTCAATACCTGCATGACCGGCGCCGATAACGGCTATATCACATTTTCCTGCGTCGTATCTGCTCAATGTTACAGCTCCTTAGACGGTATTAACCAATAAATTATACTCTGCCCCGCCGCCGCCGTCAACACCGCCGGGAGCTGAGGGAATATTAAGATTTTTAAACTTGACCCGTATTTACGGGGATAATATAATTAGAAAAAAGGGAAGGAGGCCACGCCATGAAGAAATTCAAAGGGCTTGTAAGCCTGACGCTGTGCCTGTGTCTGCTGCTTTGCATGACCCTTACGGGTAAAACTCAGGCAAGAGCGGCGGAGGTGGAGCAGTTTAACGGCATAGCCGTGGAAAAGGTGCTCACCACCATATCAAAAACCCCTGTGCTGCTTATGCCGGTGGTGGAGATAATCGCCAACACCAGCAGCGACGGCTGCTATATCAGCAGCATGAGCTGGACGGACTCTGCCGGCAATGCCGTGAGCGACAGCTTTCAGGATGCAAACGCCAACACGGTAACTCTCCGGGTGGATGCGGCTCAGGGCTACTATTTTGCGGAAAATGTAACGGCTTATCTCAATAACAACCAGTGCGATGTGCAGCGCGACCCCTCCGGCAGCTTTATTACCATCAGCCGCAGCTATGTGCCGGATGTGTGGGTGCCCAGCATAGCAAAGCATCCCGGCGGAGAAACCGTTGAAGTGGGAGGCTGGGCCTCCTTTGTGGCAACGGCTACATACTGCAACAAATATGAGTGGAGCCTTGTAAGCCCCGACGGGAAGACGACGGTTAAGATCGCCGATGTGCCGGCAAAATTTCCCGGCGTCACCACCGACCCTGACGGCAGCACCAAAATGAACCTGTACAATATCCCCGCCGAGCTTGACGGCTGGAAAATACGCTGCACCTTCTCCGGCCCCGGAGGCTCTGTGGTGTCAAACGGCGCTAAAATAACGGTGAAGGGCATACCCGAGCCCACGCCAAGTCCCGAGCCCACACCGGAGCCTGAGCCGGAGGTGGAAGCGGAGACAGAGGCAGCAGAGGAAAATGCACCTGAGACGGAGCACAGCCACGCCTTTAACTCCGCTTGGCAGTATGACGCCGCCGCACATTGGAAGCTCTGTGACTGCGGAGAAAGCTCGGAGGCAGAGGCTCACAGCATGCAGTGGACGGAGCTTTCCGCCCCCACAAAGAAGGCCGACGGCGAGGAGCAGGGAAAATGCAGCGTCTGCGGCTATACGGAAAGCAGAGCCCTTTATTATGAGGACAGCGCCGCCGGGGAGGAAGGCGGCACAATCCTTAAAATCGTTATCGGTGTGCTCCTTGGCCTTGTGGCACTGACCATTGTGCTGCTTATAGTGGACAAAATACAGCGTGACCGGCGGCGCCGCCGCAGAAGAAGACGCAGATACTGAACAAAAAACCTGAACCCTGTGGCCTTACGCCCAAGGGTTCAGGATTTTTTATAAGGCCGCAATGAGCTTTTCAAGCTCCTCGGCAAATTTGCCTATATGATAGCCGTCGATAAAGCGGTGGTTGACCTCCACGGAGAGGCCAAGCTCCTTTTTGCCGTTTATATCGCGGTATTTTCCCCACGCTATACGGGGAATGGCGTCATCGCTGCCGCTGTCATGCTCATTGGTCAGGGAGCTTATATGCAGCGCGGGTGTGCAGGAGAGATATAAAAGCTCATCCGTCTCGGAATTGAGGTTTATAAAATAATCCTGCGCGGCGCTTTTTTCGGCGGCGGCACGGCAGAAGGATAAAATATCCTCCTCAATGGGCATGGTGACTATGTAAAAAAGCTCCTCACCCTTTTTCATGTCGGTGAAGCTGGGGTGACGCCTGTCAAGCCTGTAAAGCTCCCCGTCCTTAAGAAAATAGCTGAAGGCCTCCACCCGGTTTACCGCCTGAGTGCAGAGCCAGCACATGCAGTAGTAAAAGGAGACGCCATGCTCCTTTGCAAAGCCGTAAACACGGCTCACATCCACGGAAAAGGTAAGGGAGTAGTAGGGATATGCAACCGAGGAAAAGAAATCAAATATTTCCCTGCGCTTCCATGTGCTCATGTCAACTTTTTTCATAGCAGCCTCCAATAAACAGAAAAGCCTTGAAACCGGTGGTTCCAAGGCTTTTACTGGCACGCCGTAAGAGATTCGAACTCCTGACCTTCTGGTCCGTAGCCAGACGCTCTATCCAGCTGAGCTAACGGCGCATTTCTCAAGCCTTGATATACTAGCACAGCTTTTCAAAAAATGCAATAGCTTTTTTGAATTTTCTCAGAAAATTTTCCAAAGAGGAAAAAGAGAATAAAATCGGTCTGACAGTTGACTATGCGGCGCTAAAAATGTAAAATATAATGAATGCTCAATGAAGTGCGGAGGAACCATGGCACAGCTCAGCTTTGACAAAAAAAGCCGGCTTTCCCAGGCCTATATAATCAGCGCCGCCTCCGAACAGGAACGGCTTGCTGCCGCCCGGCGTGTAGCAGCCGCTGCTTTGTGCGAAGCTGAGGGGACACGCCCTTGCGGACTTTGCCGCCACTGCCGCAAGGCACAGGCGGGCATACACCCGGATATTACGGCTATACGCAGGCTTGTTGACGAAAAGACCGGCAAGCCCAAGCGGGATGTAAGCGTACAGCAGATACGGCAGATGGCGGCGGACGCCAGCATACTGCCCAACGAGGCTGCCTGCAAGGTCTATGTAATCGAGGAAGCGGAGTATATGAACGACAATGCCCAGAACGCAGCCCTCAAGATATTTGAGGAGCCGCCGGCATGGGTGGTGTTTGTGCTTTGCCTGCCGTCTGCGGCGGCATTGCTTCCAACGGTACGCTCCCGCTGCGCTGAGATAAGCTGCGGCACCAGGCCTCAGGAGGAAGATGAGGAGAGTGCAAAGAGGGTAAAGGACTTTGTCCGGACGGCAGCCACCGGCGACAGAGCCAAAATACTGGCCTGGTGCATAAAAAACGAAGCCATGGACAACAGACAGGCGGAGGAATTTTTCAGCTGCCTGCACCAGTACCTTGCTGACATTATGTGCAGCAGGCAGCATGACGAGGGTATGGACAGGCAAAGGCTGATGGGGCTTCTCGAGCTCTGTGAGCGCTGCCGTGGCTATCTTCGCCGCGGCACAGGAGTAAAGCATATATTTGGCCTGCTGGCGGTTAAAGCGCCTGATGCGGGCAGAAACAAGAGGACAGACAATTGACAGATGTAGTTAGTATCAAATTCAAAAACCGGGGCAAAAGCTATTTCTTTTCCCCCAACGGCCTGCAGATAAACAGCGGCGACAAGGTTATAGTGGAGACCTCCAAGGGCCTTGAGATAGCCGACTGCTGCCGCGGAAACCATCCGGTTGAGGATACTGCCGTGGTGCAGCCACTGCGCCCGGTTATCCGCATTGCAACGCCTGACGATCTGCGCGTTGCGCAAATCAACAAGCAGCGTGAAAAGGAAGCCTTTGAGATTTGCCAGAAGAAGATAGCCGAGCATGGGCTGGATATGAAGCTGGTGGATGTGGAGTGCAATTTTGAGGGCAACAAGACCATGTTCTTCTTTACCTCCGACGGCAGAGTGGACTTCAGAGAGCTGGTAAAGGATCTGGCGGGCATTTTCCGCAACCGTATCGAGCTGAGACAGATCGGCGTCAGAGATGAGGCCAAGATGATAGGCGGTATCGGTATATGCGGCAGGCCCTATTGCTGCAGCCAATTTCTGGATGAGTTCCAGCCGGTATCCACCAAGATGGCAAAGGTACAGTCGCTCTCCCTTAATCCCACAAAAATCTCCGGTAGCTGCGGCAGACTCATGTGCTGTCTGCGCTATGAGCAGGAGGCTTACGAGGATCTGATAAAGCGCGTCCCCAAGCAGGGAGCCTTTGTTGAAACCAAGGACGGCTACGGCACCGCTGTGCAGGTGGATCTGCTCAAGCAGCGTGTCAAGGTGAAGCTGGATGAGGACGGAGACGATACCCTGCGTATATATAAGTCCAACGAGCTTTGCGCGGTGCCCGGCGGCAGACCCAAGGACGGCGAGGCGCCTCCCTCCGTGCTCAACTATATTCCCGAGCCCGAGGAAGAGGAGGAAGAGGAGGAAAATCAGTGGAACATCCCCATCCTCTACGCAGCCGACGCTGAGGAGCCTCAGGCGGCAGAAAAAAGCGGCGAGGAGAAGAAAAAAAGCTCCAGAAACCGCCGCCACCGCTCCAACAAGCCCAAGGCGGAGCAGAAGGAAAAGGCTCCCAAGGCAGAGCAGCCCCAGAAGGCCGAGCAGCCTGAAAAGCACAGCGAGAAGAAAAAGCAGCCTCAGAGGAATAAGCCCCACGGCGGCAAAAAGCCCGAGAGCGGCAAGAATAACGAGGCACACAAGGCAAATGCCAAGGGCGAGAACAAGTCCGGCCAGCACAAGACCGTGAAGGTGGAAGCCCGACCCAAGGGCGAAAAAAGTGAAAAGAGCGAAAAAAATTCCCACTCACAGCAGCAGAAGCCCGAGGGTGCAGCCGCACCAAAAAAAAGCGGCAGCCACCGCCGCAGATACTACGGCAATAAGCCCAAGGCAAAGCCGAATAAGGAATAAAAAAAACCGCGTCTATGCGTAAGGGCATAGACGCGGTTTTTTATCTGAGTGTAAGTGAATTGTTTAGAAGCATGGTGCTGTAAAGAAACAGCACATCCTGACTGTCAAACTCAAGGAAGCGGCTCAGCATGTCGGGATTTAAATAGCGCAGGTCAACAAGGGTGATTTTGGCATAGCTCTGCACAAGAAGCGGGGCAATGCTGCTGCCGAAGGAATCCCGGAAGATAACGAGCTCCCGGTCGCTTGCGGCATTGGGGTTTTCCACGGTAATAAGGGCGTCGTTGCCGGAGAGGAACAGCTCATAGGCGTCACTGCCGGCGGCCTTTTCCATGCTGTACATTTCGGCAGGCTGAGGCATGCCGGTGTTGTAGCTTGTGACTATACATTCATCAAGGACAGGGCTTGTGAGATAATACAGGGTTTCGGCCTTGACGGGCAGGGCAATTTCCCCGGCGTACACGCCCTTGAAGGCTTGCGGCAGGGCATTGCTTATATAGCCATCAGCGTTGCCTTCGCTGCCCATGGCCTCCAGCAGAGCGTCGGCAACAGGCAATATCTTCTCCTGCCGCCAGTGGGAGTCTGTGCGGTAGTAGTCATCTGACGACAGCAGAGGAAAAATGTCAATATACTGCATGAAGTGGGTTTTTTCCCGCATACCGGACACAAGCTCACCGTAATCGTAGCTTTGATAGCCGCTTTCGGCGGCCAGGAAATAATTCTTGTCCGGTATGATGGAGAAATAGACCTCCGTCCTGCTGTCCTTTAAATAATTCTCATAGACATAAGTAAATCTGTCCGCTGCATGCTCCAGCATTCTGTCATTAATGGGATAATCCAGCCTGGATATATGCCCCTGAGCCATATAATAGTCGCCATCCTCAAGCTGACCGATTCCAAAGTAGGCAAAGGCGGACTTTATGCCGGAAAGACCTTCGATTTTAAAACAGCAGAAGACGAAAACAGCCAGCAGCAAGGCAAAGACCAGACAGGCGATGATTATTCTTTTTCTCATTTATTCGCCGCCTTTCGGAATGTGAACCGGGCGTCTTACGGACACATAAGGAAGAATACGGTGCTGCCCACATAGTCTGCCACAGTCTCCTCTGCCTCAACGCAGATGTTCCATCTGGGGTCGGCATTGTCCAGAAGGGTCTGGACAAAGGACGCAGCGTCAATTCCGTCCTCAAGGACAAAAACATAGCCTACAAAGGCAATGGAGCCGATGGCGGGGGCGAACATCACGCCCTCCTTGAAGCCCTGTATCTCCGCATTACCAAAGCCCATGAGAAGACCGGGCTCAACAGGCATGGAAGCGCCTGCAAACTGGATAACGGGGTTAGAGAGCAGAGTGTCGGCTATCTGCTGAGCCGATGCGCTGCTGTCAGCTTCGAGCTGAGCGCGGAAATCATTCAGCAGGGTCTGGCCTGTGGTGTCACCGGAGGGAGCCTCGCCCTGAGTGGCGTCTGCGTCCACGCCCATTTCGGGCAGAGCCTCGGCGGGGGTGTCGGGGGCGGCAGGCTCACCGGCACCGGGGTCGGTTTCAGGCAGGACGATAACGGTGTCTTCTCCGGCGGGCTGCTCGCTGCCCTTGCTGCCGCAGGCGGCAAAGCAAAGGCTCATGGTGAGAACAAGGATAAGTGCAATGATCTTTTTCATAATGTATTTAACTCCTCAAAGTACTTTATTTCGATTAAACCGAATATATCAGAAACGGCAGGCAATTGCAACATGCTCCCGTTACCGTAGCAATAGACGAGGTATTTTGTTTATTGTTCCCTGAACAAATAAAAAAATCCGCCCCATAGGAATATGGGGCGGACAGTGCTTCGTGATTACTGGAGCTTTTCCAGATACTCAACTATGCGGCGGACGGTGTAGAGCTCGGCTGCTTCCTCATCGGAAATGCTGATGCCGTAACTGTCCTCAAGGGACATGATGAGCTCGACTACATCCAGAGAGTCGGCGCCGATGTCATCAATAAGATTGGTCTCCATGGTGACGGTTTCGGGGTCGATTTCAAACTGCTTTGCAAGAACATCTCTTATCTGCTCAAAAATCATGGTTATACCTCCAATGTGTAAGTTTCTCAGGCCCATTCGCGGCTCTGAGGCTTGTTGCTGCCGTGCTCGCTTTTTACATAGGAGACTACGACGCGGCGGTTGGGCTCAACGCCGGTGGAGCTGGTAGTGACGCCCTCGTAGTTCTGCAGTGCGGTGTGGATAACATGGCGCTCGTAGGAGTTCATAGGCTCCAGAGCCATGCTGCGCTTGTACTTGATGGCCTTTTCAGCCATCTTCTCTGCCAGATGGGTCAGGGATTCCTCGCGCTTGCTGCGGTAGCTCTCCGCATCCACGCTGATGTGCAGATGCTTGTCACTGCCGCGGTTAACAACATAGTTGGTAAGGTGCTGTATCGCATCAAGGGTCTCGCCGCGGCGGCCTATAATGGCGCCCATTGCGTTGCCGCTGAGATTTACATTGATGCCGCCGTTATCACGGTAGGCGATGCCGATTTCGGCCTTTACGCCCATTCTCTCAAGCAGGCCTGCAAGGAACTTGCGGATTGCCGCAAATTCGGCCGGCTCGTCGATGGGAGCCTCGCTCTCAGCCTCCGCAACGGGAGCGGGAACGATCTCATCCTCAGCCTCGTAGCTGACGCGGATAACTGCGGGGGATGCGCCTATGCCCAGAAAACCGTACTTGGCGCGCTCTACGATCTCAACGGAAACATCGTCACGGTCCATGCCCAGCTTGGCCAGAGCGGCAGCCAGGGCTTCATCCTCAGTGCGACCGGTCATTTCCAAAGTTTTAATCATACTCAACGGTACTCCTGTTTAGTTTTCGTTGGTCTCTTCCGCTTCGGCTGCCACAGGGACGAAAACATCGTCAGCAACGCTCTCGTCAATGGCGGCTGCAAATTCAGACTCGGCTGCGGCGGCCAGAGTGGCGGCCTCTGCCTCTTCGGGATTTGTGAAGCGGTCCTCAACATAGGCGCGGCCCCTTGCATAGCGGCGGGTGCCTACCTGGGATGCGGGTTTTTCGGTCTCCTTTATGCCAAGACGCTCACGGCGTGCGGCGCGCTCTGCTCTTTCGGCTGCGGCCCTGCGCTCGTCGTTCTTCTGCTTTTCGCTGGCCTGGAGCTTTTTCTTGCTGGTGTTGGCGTTCTGCTCGGTCTTGCCCTCGGCGCGCAGACGCTCGGTCTCAAGGCGGCGCTCCTCAAGCTCTCTTTCACGGGCGTTGCGGGCGGCGTTGCGCTCGGCATCCTCAGCGTCCAGCTTCTTCTTGTAGACCTTGGTGAGAACATAGTCGCGGCTCATGCCGAAAACGCTGGAGGCGATCCAGTAGATACCCATAGCGGCAGGCATGATAAAGCAGAACCAGATGCTCATGAGAGGCATCATCAGGTTCATGGTCTTCATGGAGGCCTGAGCCTGATTGTCCTGCTGGGGCTGGGAAGCGGAGCTTATCTTCATGCTTACCCAGGAGAAGAATGCGGAAATAAAGGGGATAAGGAACAGACCGAGGGCGGGAAGCCAGTCGGCACTGTTGCTCCAGTCTACCTTCAGGAAGAAATTCCAGGCAGGCTGCTCGCCCAGATTAAGGCCGAGGAAGCCAAAGTCCATATCGATAAGACCGTCCAGCTTGCCGGCAAGGGCGGTCTGAATTTCGTCCCAGTGCTGGTGAGCCATGTCGGCCAGACGGATTTCGATGTAGCCCTCTTCACGGGCGCCAAGGGTGCCCATAAGGGGGGCAAAATACTCTCTCAGAGTATCCACCACATCCTGAGCCACGAACATCATACGGGTCAGGGGCTGACGGATAACGCTGTAAAGTGCGATGAGAATGGGGAAGGGGATCAGGGACCAGAGGCAGCCGGACATGGGGTTTACGCCCTCTTCCTGATACAGCTTCTGCATCTCCTGGTTGAGCTTCTGCTGGTTGCCCTCATGCCGTCTCTGCAGCTCCTGAATTTTGGGCTGGAGGCGGGAGGTGCGCATCATGCTCTTTTTGCTCTTGGCCATAAAGGGGGTCAGGACAAGGTTCACGACCAGAGCAAAAAGTATCAGGGACAAACCGTAGTTGCCGGTCAGGTTGTAAAGCCAGACCATGAGCCATGCAAAGGGTTTAGTGATTGTTGCCCACATAGGAAACTCCTCAAATATTTATTTCTTGCTTACCGACGCTGCGCCTCAGGGCACAGGGTCATAAATGTCGCAGTCGGGCCCGTGGAAGGGGTGACAGCGGCAGATGCGCTTAAAGGCCAGCCAGCCGCCCTTGAGGGCGCCATATTTTTCAATGGCTTCAAGCGCGTATTGTGAGCAGGTGGGAATAAAACGGCAGCAGGGGGGACGGGCTGGGGAAATATATTTCCTGTAAAAGCGGATGGCCGCGAGCATAAAGCGCTTCACCTGACATCCTCCTTTATAAGAGACAGCTTCCCGCAGGCGGAGAGAAAGGCCTTGTCCATATCCCGGTATTCCGCGTTGACGCAGCGGCTGCGGGCCACAATCACAATGTCCCATCCGGATTTGAGCGCCGGGGCGTTCAGCCGGTATATCTCCCTGAGCCTGCGGCGCACGCGGTTGCGCTGCACGGCATGACCCAGCTTGGTGGACACGGTGTAGCCAAGGCGGTTAACATGGGCGCTGTTGCGCCGGCAGTAAACCACCATGTAGGGATTGACGGCACTTTTCCCCTTGGAATACAGCCGCCTGAAATCGCTGTTCTTCTTCAAAGTACATCTGATATTCAAGCGAATGCCTCCCCTTGGACTAACTACACAAACACCTAAAGGGCGGATCTCTCCGCCCTAAAAATTATTTACTCTTGACCTGCTCATGAGTGGATCAGTAGCTGAGCTTTGCTCTGCCTTTTGCTCTGCGGCGGGCAAGAACCTTGCGGCCGTTAGCGGTCTTCATTCTCTTGCGGAAGCCGTGCTCTTTCTTGCGCTGGAGCTTCTTGGGCTGATAGGTACGAAGCATTTGGTGCACTCCTTTCAGGTTAATACTCAACATCGGGAAATCCCGAAGTAGTTGGTAAAATAATAGCCACTTGGCAAAGCCGCCTTAAAAAAGGACAGCCGCCGAGTGGCTATTATATACTAAATAATTGCAGTCTGTCAACAAAAATTTGCTGTATTACCGCAAATCCTCGCCGCGGATGTATTTGCCCATGCTTTTCCAGACAAGAGCGCCCACAATAAGGCAAAGCAGCATGTTTACCAGCAGATAGCTGCCGTTATAAAGGGCGGAGTAGAACCAGGGGCTGGTCATGGTCATGCCGAAAAAGCTGTCCGGCATGTATTCGCCCCAGACCGTGGCGCCCACGATCCATGCAGCCACGAAGCGGGCAAGGCTGCCCACAACGGTGCCGATGAAAAAGCCGTTTCTGTACTTGTGAAACAGGCCTGCAAGGCCGAGGACGGAATAGGCAATTATGTAGTCGCCGATAATGGACTGCCAGCCCCAGGCATAGGCGCCGTCCAGCAGAAGCTGCAGCAGGCTCAGGGCGGTGCTTGCCAGCATGCCGGGCCCGAAGCCCCAGCGGGCGCAGAAAATGAAAATAGGCAGCATGTTCAGCGTGATGGAGCCGCCGTTTGGCAGGGAAAAGAGCTTGATGTAGCCTAAAACCTGTGCCATGGCTACAAATACTGCCCCCTCGCAGAGGGCGCGGAGAGTGAGACGGGATTTCTGTTTCATACAATTTCCTCCAATTTTTGATTTTGGAAGCAGAAAGCGAAAAAACCGCAGGTTCGGATTTTGAACCTGCGGTTTGTAGCACATCTCTGTTTCCTACGCCGGCATTACCCGGATCAGGTTCCAGGGTACCGCAGTCTCAATTAACCGCGTCTCAGCCGGGAAAACCCAGCACCCCTTAAATTGTACCTTTATTTTAGCGCGAAAACATGCCAATGTCAACGAAAACTGTCTGCCTTCTTTATAATAAATTCTCTCAGCCAGTCGCCGGCCTCTTCATTCTTAAGGGCGAAGTCGATAATGGACTCAAGATAACCCTTAAGGTTGCCGGTGTCGTAGCGGCGGCCCTCAAAGTCAACGGCACACATGGGCTCATGGCGGCAAAGCTCCTTCATGCCGTCGGTGAGCTGGATCTCATTGTTGCGTCCGGGAGGGGTATGCTCCAGAATGTCAAAGATGGCGGGAGTAAGCACATAGCGGCCCAGAATGGCAAAGTTTGAAAACTTCTCCTCCAGAGTGGGCTTTTCGTTCATGTCTCCGATGCGGTAGACCCTGTCGCTGAGCTGCTGCTCCAGCTTCACGGAGGAATACTTGACTATCAGCTCGTCCGGCACCTGACGCACGGCAACGGCGCTGCAGCTGTGCTCCTCAGCCGCCGTAACAAGCTGCCTGAGCACCGGCGTTTCACTGAGCATGACATCGTCGCCCAGAAGCACGGCAAAGGGCTCGTTACCCACAAAGCTCTTGGCGCGCCACACGGCGTGACCCAGACCCTTGGTTTCCTTCTGGCGCAGGAAGAACACATCCGCCATGTCTGCAACGGAGCGTACAATGTCGGCCTCCTTGCGCTTGCCGTCCATAATCAGCCTGTCCTCAAGGTCGGGAGCGTAGTCAAAATAATCCTCGATGGGGGACTTACCCCTGTTGGTTATAATGAGGATTTCCTCAACGCCGGCGGATACGGCTTCTTCAACGATATACTGGATAACGGGCTTGTCCACCAGAGGCAGCATCTCCTTGGGGATGCTCTTGGTATTGGGCAAAAGTCGGGTTCCCAGTCCCGCTGCGGGGATAATGGCTTTTCTGACTTTCATTTTTCTCCTCCTTTAGAAGCATGAGAGGTTTTGCTGACAAACTCACGGAAAAACTGCCGCGTCGGCAGATAGTGCATAAGAGGAAGGCCAAGCAGCAGCATAACGGCGGCCTCGCCCAAGCCCACCTGGGCGCAGTTGAGGGCAAAAACCGGCAGGTTTGAGAAAATACCCATGCCGTTATATGCCCGTGTTATAACAGCGCCTACAATAAGGGCGTTGAATATGACCGGCATCATGCAGCCGGCGATGCGCCGAAACGCCGTTGACGGCTTACGGCCGAAGTACGCGGTGCAAAGTCCGGCCAGCAGCGTTGCAAGGGAGCCGAAGACTATGTCCAGAACATTGCCGGTAAGCATATTGGCCACGGCGCAGCCTATGAAAAGTCCCCAGGCGGTGGAGGGCAGGAAATAGGGCAGCACGCACAGCGCCTCCGAAATGCGAAACTGTATCGCCCCGTAGCTGATGGGGGCAAGCGCCATGGTAAGAACTGCGTAGAGCGCCCCCACAACGGCTGCTGCTGCAATGCTGCGGGTATCATTCCTCATGGCTCTGAGCCTCCATTGCAAGTCTTTCCCCCTCCTGCTGACGGCGGCGCAGAGAAAACTCGCAGCCGCAGTACAGCTGACGGTAAAGCTCATATTGCTCGCTGAGCTCGATGGAGCGGTTTTCCCCGTTTTGCTTTTTGAAGTCGGAGGGCAGCCAGCTTACCCCGGTGGCCTTTGCAAGCTCCTCTCCGATGCTGTTTATAAGCTCTGCGTCCTTGTGGCGGGAAAGGCTCAGCGTGCTGCAAAAATAATCGTAGCCGTAATGCTTTGCAAGCCTTGCAGTCTCCAGAAGCCTCAGACGGAAGCATTCGCCGCAGCGAAGCCCTCCCTCCGGCTCGTCCTCAAGACCCTTTACGCGCCGGTAGTAGTCCTCGCTTTTCCATGGCTCTGCCAGAATATCCACTCTGTCGGCAAGACCCATCTTTTCCACAAGCTCTATAAGGGTTTTGAAGCGCTTTTCATACTCGGCCTCGGGGTAGATGTTGGGATTATACCAGAGTATGGAAATGTCAAAATATTGAATTAGGTATTCAAGCACGGAGCTTGAGCAGGGGGCGCAGCAGGCATGCAGCAGCAGTCTTGGGCGGCGCTTGCCCAGCTTTTGTATTATGCGCTCAAGCTCTTTCCGATAGTTTCTTCTGTTCATAGCAATTATTGTAGCACACAGGAGCGGGAAAATCCACACATTATTGACGAAAGGGCAGATTATGATGTATATTACAGTAAAACAAACACATGGGAGGCGCACATGGACAACAGAACCAACAAGCAGAATTACTATCTGGACATAGCGGATGCGGTTTTGGAGCGCTCAACCTGCCTGCGCAGGAAATACGGCGCCATCATCGTCAGAAGTGATGAGATAATCTCCACCGGCTATAACGGCGCGCCCCGGGGCAGGAAAAACTGCTCCGACCTTGGCTACTGCACAAGGGAAAACCTCAAGATACCCTCCGGCGAACGCTATGAGCTCTGCCGCAGTGTTCATGCAGAGGCAAACGCAATAATCTCCGCCTCCCGCCGGGATATGATAGGTGCAACCATCTACCTTGTGGGCAGGGACGCTCGCACAAATGAGCTGCTGCACGATGCAATGAGCTGCTCCATGTGCAAGCGCCAGATAATAAACGCAGGCATTGACCGGGTGGTTATCCGCATAACGGAGACTGAGTACCGCACGATTCCCGTCAGCGACTGGATAGAGAACGACGATTCGGTGTTCAGTTATGTGAAAATCTGAAAAATCGCGTCACGAAAAACCGTGACGCGATTTTTATGCTTCCGTAACGCTTTTGCGGCAGGAGAAAAGTATTACCTGCCGCTTTTTGGCAATCTCCCGCAGCAGCTTCATTGCCTGCTCCAGCCTGTCCTCGTCCAGATTTACAAGGGCGTCGTCTATGATGAGCGGGCAGCTCTCCCCCTCGGGCAGGGCAAGCTGACACACCGCAAGGCGAACAGCCAGATACATAAGGTCAAGGGTCCCGGCGCTGAGATATTCCGCATCCCGGGCAACGGCATCGTCGCTGGTGCGTATCCGGGCGCTGAAATCCCGGTTAATGAACACATTGGAATAGCGTCCGTCGGTGACAAGGGACATATACTCTGCCGCCACTCTGCCAAGCTCCGGAGAAAAACGGCTTTGAAGCTCCGCGTCCGCTTCCCGCAGGGCGTCAAGGGCCAGAGAGATGGCGTCATATTCCTCCTGAAGCAGAGCGTGCTCCTGAGCCATGCAGCCAAGGCTGCTTGACAGCACCAGAGGGTCACCCATGGCGGCAAGCCTGCCGTTGGCGGAGGCTATCCGGGCGGAAAGACGCTCAGCCTCGCTGCGCATGGCGCTGAGCTCTCTGCCAAGGCGTGCAGCCTCGGTGCTGCCGCCTGTAAAATCAAGGTCGCTGAGGGCGCTTTCTTCAAGCTCATTCTGCCGCATACGGGCGCTTTCAAAGTCGGCGCGGGTGCTGCGCTCATTTTCCTCTGCCTGCTGCACCTGAAGCCAGAGCTCAAGGTGCTTTTTATATGCAGCCCTCAGCTCCGTGGCGGAGCTTACCTTATACCCCTTCAGAAGCCGCATCCTGTCGTCCAGGGCCTGTCTGGCGTCATTTCGCCGCCGGCTGAAGCGCATGAACATAAAGCAGGCTGCTGCTGTAAGCAGCGCCGCCACCGCTATGAAGGGCCATGCGTCCAGCAGGGTGTAGGCGGCAGCCGCCGCCACTGCCAGCACAAAAAGAATTATGGCAAGCAGCGGTGAATGCTTTGCGCTGCCCCTTTCCTTAAGCTCATGCAGAGCTTCCAAATCCTCTCTGAGCCGGGGCTCCAGCTCTCCGGGGCTTTCGGTTCCGAAGGGGCCCTCTCTCAAGGCCTGCCGCGCTTCGGAAAGCCGGGTCATTGCCGCGTCATGCTCCTCACTGCGGTGCCTGAGGGTCATGCGCCCGGCGTTAAGCCTGTCAAGAGCCAGCTTGCGCTGCTTCTTGCGGCTTTCCGTGACCTCCCGCTCCAGCTGTGCGCAGCTTTGGCGGGCCTGCTCCAGCCTCTGCTCGAGCTGCTTGACATCCTCTATGGAGCCGCTCATGTCCTCAAGCCTGCGGCGTGTCTCCGCCATGCTGCTTTCAAGCTCCGGCAGCATGCCCCGACGGTTGTAGCGGCGCTTGCGCTGCCATGTGCGCAGCCTCTCGTCCGCCTCACTGTATGAGGTGTGCTCCTCGCCGGTGGAAACAATGGCGCTTATGCGCCTTTCAAGCTCGGGACTTCCCGATACCGCCACGCTGCCCTGTGCAATAAAGGCGCTGCGGCGGAAAACATCCTTTGAAACGCCGGTAAGCATTTCCCCGGCGTTTTGGGCGTTCAAGCCCTCAACCTTCACATTGCTGCCTGTGTAGGTGGCGGAAAACTCGCGCATGGGGGCGTTTTTGGACTTGGTGCTGCGCACGATTGTAATGTCGCAGCGCTCAGCCGTAAGCTCCATGCTGCCCTCCATGGGCGCACCGCTCCAGGGTGCATAGCGCAGCTTGTCCGGCAGGTGGCCGGACTTTGCGCGCTCTGCACTGTCCACCCCGTAGAGCATGGCGCGGATAAAGGCGCACCATGTGGATTTGCCGCTTTCGTTGGGGGCGTAAATAACATTCAGACCCTCGTGAAAGCTGAGGCTTTCGTTTTGCAGCTTACCGAAGGAGGCGGTGAGCTTATTGATTTTCATGCCGTACTACCTCCTCCATGTTGTCAAGGGCGGCAAGCCCCCAACGGGCAGCCTGCTCAATTCTGCGCCTGCCGTCTTCGTCCCGGGCGGAATCAAACATGGCGCGAAGCCGGGTCAGGAAAAGCCCGCGGAGACTGTCCTCCCCGGCTTTTTCCCACACGCTGCGGCGAAGCCTTGTTTCATCTCTCAGCTGAAGGTGGAAAAACAGCTCCTCCAGATTGCGCTGCAGCCTGTCGATATCCGGGGCAAGCTCGGTTTCCCCGGTAAGAACTATGCGGTAAATGTCACGCACGGTATCGTCCGGTATGGCGGCGTGTATGGCAAGAAGCGGGTCTGTGTCGCTTATATCCACCGTCAAAAGCTCGTAGCGGCGGCTTGAGATAAGGCGGCTTTCCACCGTGCAGGCGCCGTCCTCACTTAAGCTAACAAGGGCTATGCTCTTTTCCCCTGTTTCGTCAAAGCCTCTGCCCTCGGGGCAGCCCGGCCAGAAATACCATGTGGAGCCTGCCCTTTTAAGCCCGCCGCTTTTGTGGATGTGGCCCAGCGCCGCATAATCAAGGCCGCTTTCCTCAAGCTGGGCGCGGCTTATGGGATTGTAGGCGCTGTCTTTCGTTTCCGTATCGCCGTGGATGCACATTATATTATATATACCCTCACTGCGCCGGGCGTGAAAGCCCTCAAGCAATGGGGCACTGCGCTTGTCGGTAAAGGCGGCGCCGTAAACACGCACCCCGAGCCCCTGAAGCTCAACGCAGCTTATTTCGGAGCTTTTGAAAATGTGTACATTGTCGGGAAACTGCAGCCTTGCGTACACGGATTTTTCCGAATAATAGTCGTGATTGCCGGGAGAAATGAAAACAGGCGTGTCAATGGAGGAGAGGCTTTTGACAAGCTCCTCTCCCGTTTCAAAATATGTATGCTCACTGTCCAGCAGATCGCCGCTGAGAAGCAGCAGATCCACCCTTTCACTGCGGCATATATCCGCGATCCTCCCAAGAAGCTCCCGCTGCTCGGCACGGCGTATGGAGGCCTTGCCTGCGCCAAGCCCCTCAAAGGGGGAGTCCAGATGCAGATCTGCCGCGTGAAGTATTTTTATACCGCTCATGTAAGTCTTATTCCTTCCGCCCTGAGGCATTTGCCGCTGTCCGGGTCTATCTCGAATATGCAGCCCTCCAGCTTGCAGGCGCCGGAGGCCGAATCGTAACGCCGGGGAGGATCACCCATGAATTTGCCTATGCTCTGCTCAACGGCGATGCCCAGAACAGAGTGTATGGGGCCGGTCATGCCAAGGTCGCTTATATAGCCTGTGCCGCCGGGCAGCACGCAGGCGTCGGAGGTCTGCACATGGGTGTGGGTGCCCCAGACTGCGCTGGCTCTGCCGTCAAGCAGATAGCCCATGGCCAGCTTTTCACTGGTGGCCTCGGCGTGAAAATCCACAAGAATTATCTTTTCCCGTATCTCCTCCATGTAGCCGTCGGCTATTACGAAGGGATTGTCGGTATTGCTGTCCAGCGTGAAGCGCCCCATAAGGTTCAAAACGCACACATCGCCAAAGGGGGTCTTGTATACATTTATGCCCCGACCCGGGCACTGAGGTGCAAAGTTTGCCGGGCGCAGTATCTTCCTGCGCTCCTCCAGATAGGGCTGAAGCTCGGTGCGCGTCCATGTGTGGTTGCCAAGGGTTATAACATCCGCGCCCGCACGGAAAATCGCGTCCGCCTGGCGGGGAGTGATGCCCACCACATTGGCGTTTTCACCGTTGACAACAACAAAGTCTATATTATTGTCCCGGCGGTAATTGCGAAGCCTTTTTTCCAGAAACTCAAGCCCCGGTTCACCGCAGATGTCGCCTACCGCCAAAATCCTGACGCTCATAAGCCGCGCCTCCTTAAGGAAAGTTTGTATTATATATGTAATTATACCACATTTTACATAGATGTAGCAACGCCAATCATGCACATAATAAGCGTACATCGAACTGGAGGTAGCAATATGATGAATAAGACCAATTTTTATGTAGGCATGGGCATGGGTCTGGTGGTGGGCAGCGCCGCAGTCATGGCTATGCGTCCCAAGCGCCGCTGCGCCAAAACCGTGCTGGGCAAGACCCTGAGAACCATGAGCGATGTGGCCGACTCCATATCCAACACCATGGGCTGGTAAAAAAATCTCCGTATGCAGCGCATACGGAGATTTTTTGTTATTCATTTGCTCAGTTGTGGCAATGCTCGCAGTCGTGGATTTTAAACTCCTCGGCGTTGTATTCAATGCCGTTTTTGTCGTAATAATCCTTGATGGCGGCGCGCACGGCTTCCTCAGCCAGCACGGAGCAGTGTATCTTTGCGGGGGGCAGACCGTCCAGAGCCTCAACCACGGCCTTGTTGGAAAGGGTGAGAGCCTCGGCAAGGGGCTTGCCCTTGATAAGCTCGGTGGCCATGGAGCTGGTGGCAATGGCGCTGCCGCAGCCGAAGGTCTTAAACTTGCAGTCGGTGATCACATCGTTTTCCACCTTGATATACATACGCATAATATCGCCGCACTTGGCGTTGCCGACCTCGCCCACGCCGCTGGCGTCGGCAATTTCACCCACATTGCGGGGATTCTGGAAATGGTCCATTACTTTTTCGCTATAAAGAGCCATGATATTTCCTCCTGTAAAATCGTGATTATATAATGTGGGGACGCTTGCCGCTTTCCAGCTCGTCCCAGACGGGGGACATGTTGCGAAGGTAGCTTACCACCTTGGGGACCACCTGACAGATGTGCTCGATCTCCTCCATGGTGTTATATTCACCGATGGAGAGCCTCAGGGAGCCGTGTGCCACCTCATGGGGAAGACCAAGGCTCAAAAGCACATGGCTGGGGTCGAGAGAGCCGGAGGTGCAGGCGCTTCCGGAGGAGGCGCAGATGCCATTGGCGTCCAGCATCAGCAGCAGGCTCTCACCCTCGATGCCCTCAAAGCACATATTCACCGTGCCGGGAACATGGTGCTCAAGGCTGCCGTTGATTTTGCTGTGGGGTATCTTGCCAAGCTCCTCAAAGAGCCTGTCGCGCATGGGGATAATGCGGGCGTTGTTCTCCTCCATGTTCTCGCAGGACTCCTTCAGGGCGGCAGCCAGAGCTGCCATGCCTGCAACATTCTCGGTGCCTGCGCGCTTGCCACGCTCCTGACCGCCGCCCTCTATGAGATTGAACAGGGGGATGTTCTTCTTTACATAAAGAACGCCGATGCCCTTGGGGGCGTGGAACTTGTGGCCGGAAAGGGAGAGCATGTCTATGTTCATTTCGTTAACATCAATGGGCATGTGGCCTGCTGCCTGAACCGCATCGGTGTGGAAGGGTATCTTCCTCTCGCGGCAGAGAGCGCCTATTTCCTTTATGGGCTGCACGGTGCCTATCTCATTGTTTGCAAACATGATGGTTACAAGGCAGGTATCCTCCCGAAGGGCGGCCTCAAGCTCCTCAAGGCGCACGATACCGTCCTCGTGTACATCAAGGAGAGTTATCTCGTAGCCCTCTTTTTCAAGACGCTTGAGAGCGTGGAGAACAGCATGGTGCTCAAACTTTGAGGAGATAATGTGCTTCTTGCCCTTTCTTGCCCCAACTCTTGCGGCGGAGAAAATCGCCTGATTGTCTGCCTCGCTGCCGCCGGAGGTGAAGTAAATCTCCTTGGGCTCGGCTCCTATGCACTGTGCTACGGTGGCTCTGGCCTCGGCCACGGCCTCGGTGACCTTCTGTGCAAAGCTGTAAAGACTGGAGGGGTTGCCGTAATTTTCGGTAAGGAAGGGCAGCATGGCGTCAAGCGCGGTCTTGCTTACGCTGGTGGTGGCTGCGTTGTCTGCATATACGAACATATTTGAATTTCCTTTCTTTCAGTTTTTCTTCCACTTTTCACCTGAGAGAAGGTCGGCAAGGGAAACCGTGTCAAGATAGGCATTGGTAATATTGTCAAGCTCCACCCACATTGGTACCGTCATGCAGGCAGCCGCCTGCTTGCAGTCTATGCCGCCGGCCTTGATGCAGGCTACGGGAGCCAGATTATCCTCAATGGAGCGGAGAATTTCGCCTACGGAATATTCCTCCGCCGGGCGGCACAGCTTGTAGCCACCCTCTTTGCCCCGGGTGCTCTCCAGAAGCTGAGCCTTTTTAAGGCTTCCCACTATCATTTCAAGATACTTCATGGAATAGCCCTGACGGTCGGCAATGGTCTTAAGGGAGATATATCCCTCATCCGGGTGCTGAGCAAGGTCTATCATAACCTGAAGGGCGTAGCGCCCCTTGCTTGTAATATTCAACAGAAGCCTCCTTTACTGTTTGATTTATATTAATTCCTACGATTTTAATATACCATAGTTTTAGTAGGAATTAAAGAGCTTATTACAGAAATATTGCACAAAATATAAGGGATAAAACTGTGCATATTTTGTATATACTCACACTTGATTTAGCGTGCTAATGTGGTAAAATGATAGCGTAATAAAAAAACAACCCACCGGGAGGACTTAAAAATGAAAAAGATACTTTGCATGATACTCGTTCTGACTATGCTGTTTGCTCTTTGCGCCTGCGGTAAAAAGGCGGAGGAGAAAGTCGTGTATGCGGTTGAGGCCGGCTCTGCCGGTGAGGAGATTGCTCTGGAAAAGGGCTGGGAGGTCAACTCCGTTGAGTCTCAGGCAGCAGCCCTGATGGAGGTTCAGGCCGGTACCTCCGGCGCCGCTATCATTGACCTGCTGATGGCAGGCGCCATGATAGGCGAGGGCACCAGCTACCCCGACCTTAAGTACACCGACTCCCTCACCTCCGAGCAGTACGGCGTTGGCTGCCGCAAGGGCAGCGACCTTGCAGCCTTCATCAATGTGGTGTTCAACGAGTGCTACACCGACGGCAGCATGCTTGAGATAGCAAAGACCTACGGCGTACAGGAGACCCTCATTGAGATGCCCGCAGCGGAGTTTACCGAGAGTGCCGACGGCGATGTTGCCTACATCAAGGAAAAGGGCGTTCTGATTGTGGGTATCACCGACTTTGCTCCCATGGACTACAAGGATGCAGACAACGAGTGGATCGGCTTTGACGCTGACATGGCCCGCATCGTAGCAGACAAGCTGGGCGTTGAGATTGAGTTTGTTGAGATCGACTGGAACAACAAGATCCTTGAGCTGGATGCCAAGAACATTGACGTTGTCTGGAACGGCATGACCCTTACCGAGGCTGTCATGGCTGCAATGGAGTGCTCCAACCCCTACTGCCAGAATGCACAGGTTGTGGTTGTTCCCGCAAAGTAAGATTTAAAGAAAAATCAATATTGAAGGCAGAGAGCCTTAAAGCTCTCTGCCTTTGAGACTGTTAAATACCTTTCGGAAAAAGGAGAAATCACATGTTCTGGACTGTTAATCTGGCGCTTTTAAGCGGACTTGGAGAGGCTATGAAGCTCTTCTGTCTGACGCTTCTGTTCTCTCTGCCGCTGGGCTTGCTGATAGCCTTCGGCTGCATGAGCAAGCTCAAGCCCGTAAGCGGCCTGTTCAATCTGCTGGTATGGATAATCCGCGGCACGCCGCTTATGCTTCAGCTTATAATCATATACTACGGTCCCGGACTGTGGCTTGACAACAATATCTGGGGCAATGAGAGAATGCTGGCCTGCGTTGTGGCCTTTGTGATAAACTATGCCTGCTATTTTGCCGTCATTTACCGCGGCGGCATAGAGGGTGTGCCGGTGGGTCAGTATGAGGCCGGCGAGGTTCTGGGCATGACAAAGACCCAGATTTTCTTCAAGGTGACCCTGCTGCAGATGGTAAAGCGCATTGTGCCGCCTATGTCAAACGAGATAATCACTCTCGTAAAGGACACCTCCCTTGCCCGTATCATCGCCATTACCGAGCTTATAAAGGCCGGTGAGAAGTTTATGAAGACCGACGGTCTGGTGTGGCCTCTGTTCTACACAGGCGCGTTTTACCTGCTGCTGGTGGGCGTGCTTACAATTCTCTTTAACTACATAGAGCGCAAGCTCAGCTACTTCAGATAAGGAGGGGAAGCTATGGCACTGCTTGATGTAAGAAATATTGAAAAGAGCTTCGGCCCGGTAAAGGTTTTGAAGGACATCAGCTTCTCCCTTGAGGAAGGACAGGCTCTGAGCATAATCGGCTCCTCCGGCAGCGGCAAAACTACCCTTCTGCGCTGCCTCAATTTCCTTGAAACTCCCGACGGCGGCAGCATAAGCGTAGGTGGAAAGCTCCTTTTTGACGCAAATAAGCCCGACACCCGCCGTGAGGCGGATATTCGCCAGAAGCGGCTGCATTTCGGCCTTGTGTTCCAGAACTTCAATCTTTTCCCCCAGTACACCGCCCTTGAAAATGTGACCCTTGCAAGGCAGCTTCTGGCAAAGACAAACAAGACCGGGGAAAGCAGGGAGAGCATACTGGAGGAGGGCAGGGCGCTGCTGGATCGCATGGGTCTTGCCGACCGTATGTCAAACTACCCTCACCAGCTTTCCGGCGGTCAGCAGCAGCGTGTGGCCATTGCAAGGGCTCTTGCAATGAAGCCAGATATACTCTGCTTTGACGAGCCTACCTCCGCCCTTGACCCGGAGCTTACCGGTGAGGTTTTGAAGGTTATACGCGGTCTTGCCCAGCAGAACACCACCATGATAATCGTTACCCACGAGATGAGCTTTGCCCGTGATGTGGCCGACCAGGTCATATTTATGGATGAGGGCGTCATTGTTGAGCAGGGCGAGCCCTGGCAGGTTATAGACAATCCCATGAAGGAAAGGACCAGACAGTTCTTGAGAAACTATGAGCACTGAGCTTAGTATAGTTTACGCCTATGACAGGGTAGCGGAGCTTCGGCGGCTGTTTGGCGACTATACACGCCTGCTTGTGGAAAGTCAGCCCGGCTTTGACTATTATCTGGAGCTTCAGAAATATGACGATGAATATTTAAACCCCGGTGAAAAATACGCTCTGCCGGACGGCAGGCTTTTCCTTGCCTTGTGGAAGGGTGAGCCGGTAGGCTGCATTGCTCTTCGCCGCTTTGACGCTGAAAGCTGCGAAATGAAGCGGCTGTATGTGCGCCCGGAGTACCGGGGGCGGGGCATCGGTGAGACGCTGGTAAAAAAACTCATTGCCGAGGCAGGAGAAATGGGATACAGGCGCATGCTGCTGGATACCCTGCCGGTGCTGGCGGAGGCAATGCGATTGTATGAGCGGCTGGGCTTCAGGCAAAGCCCGCCGCACCTTGAAAGCCCTGTCAGTGAGACGGTGTTTATGAGCCTCGAATTATAAAAAACTGACCCTTTGGCCTCAGCCAAAGGCTCAGTTTTTTATCAGTAGTTGTTGTAGCCGCCGTAGTTCCAGCCGGGCTGTACGGGAGGAGCCTTGGGGCTGGGGCCGTACTGGTTATCACCGGGCTGACTGTCCTTGCACAGCCACACCAGCAGGATGATGGCACCCACCAGAGGGATAAGCGCCACAAAATAGCTGGCGCCGGACTTGCCGATGTCATGGAGGCGTCTCCATATAACGGCGAGGGAGGGGATGATCACGGCAAGAGAGTAGATGCTGGAAAGGATGAGAAAAACGCGGTTTTCGGATGCGGTGCTTATTCCGGTAAGAAGGCCGGAGGCTATCATGTTGAAAAGCACAAAGAACCAGTACTCACTTCTTCTGGCGCGACCCTTGAAATTGGCGTAGTTTTTGAATACGGAGGCAACGGCTTCGCTAAATCCCATTTTTATTTCTCCTTTAATTATATAGATTTACAGGATGCTCCCTTAACATTATTCTACCATCTATTCCGTTTATGTCAATGAAAAAAGGGAACGGCCCGAGCCGTTCCCCTGGGGCTATGCAAGGGCGCTTTTAAGGCTTGCGCAAAGCTCGTCCGTGCAAAGGGGAACGCGGCCTGTGTCGCCGCCCAGCTTGCCGGTGTTGACGCAGTTGTTGAACTCCTGAAGCTCAAAGCTGATTATCTGCTTTTGCTCCTGTATGTATTTCCCGCTGTATGCTATCATGCCGCCGGCAAAGAGCTCAACGGTATAGCCTCCGGTGTCCACGGCATAGATGCTGCCTCTGTTGCTGCACTTGTACAGACGCAGATAGGTCCCCGCGGTATTCTTTATGTCATTGGGGTAGATCTGGCCGATCATGCCTCCGGCATAGTGTGCGCCCCGGACGGAGCCGGTATTGATGCAGTTTGTCAGGCTAATGCCCTTGGCTGTGCCAAAGCCGATAATACCCCCGGCAGGACCGTTTGAGTCTGCAACGCCGGTCATACCGCTTGATAAGACTGAGCCGCTGTTTTCGCAGTTTTCAAACAAAAATTCGGTTGTGCTACCGCCGTCAACGGAGCCTGCGATACCCCCGCTTTCACCGTTGCCGTAAATTGCCGCGCAGGTAACTGCGCCGGAGTTACGGCAGCCGGAAACGGTAAATTTTTCTGCCGGGATGCCGAAAGCGCTGGGCTGGAAATATCCGAATATACCGCCGACTATGTCGGGAGCCGTAACATTGCCGGAGTTGACGCAGTCCTTTACTATGCCGGTGCGGCAGGAAGCGGCAATGCCGCCTGCATAGTGCTCGGTGGCTGTAATATTGCCGCTGTTGCTGCAGTTTTCCAGAGTGACACAGGCGTCATTCATGCTGCTGTTGAGAGCGCCGTCGCTAAAGCTGCACACAATACCTGCAGCGTCGTTGGCGGCACTTACATCACCGGTGTTTACACAGCCGGAGAGACCGGCGCTGGCCTGGACGGCAATGCCGGCGGCATCTTCCTGCTCGCTTACAATGGTACCGGAATTGGAGCAGTTTATGACAGGCGCCGAAATGTAAGCGCTTATGCCGGCGGCGGTGGAGACCGGGCCGCTTACGCTGACGGAGGCGGCGTTGCTGCAGTCCCGGATGGGATTTCCGCCACTGTACCACGCGCAGATGCCGGCGGCTTTATAACCGCCCCTAACGGTAACGGAGGCGGTGGTGTGACAATTTTCCACCGTTGGATGGAAAGCGTGCGCAATCACGGCGGCAATCTCTGCCGACTCGGAGAGCGCCTGAATTTCCGCATTGCTGACAGTCAGGTTTTTGACGGTTCCTTCATTGACCTGAGCGAACAGAGCCAGCTTGTTATCTTCCTGACCGCCGTGAATACGGAAATTCTGCACCGTGTATCCGCCGCCGTCAAAAACGCCTCTGAAGCCGCTGCTGTAAGTACCTATGGGGCTTAAGTCGGCTCCGCCAAGGTCAATGTCTGCCGTCAGCAGATAAAAGGCTGAGGAATAGTCCTCGTAGCTTTCCTTTGTGTTTAGCAGCTGCGCTATGCCTTCAAGCTGAGCCGCTGTGGAGATACGATAGGGGTCGGCCTCTGTGCCGCTGCCGTCCGGCAGCTCCACAGTAACATTTACACTTGGGGGCTGCGCCGAGGCAGCGGTGCTGCTTTCCTGCGCAGCGGTGCTTTTTCCGCAGCCGGAGAGCATCAGTGTGAGAATCAAAACGGGAACTAAAAACAGGATAATTGCTTTTTTCATGTCTGTCACCGCTTTTTTTTTATTTGTTTTGATTATATGGCGCACAGGCTATGACTGTCAAGACAACAAAAAAGGGAACGGCCCAAGCCGTTCCCTTTTTTGTTGGTGATTACTCCTCGGGGGAGAATTCGTCCTTACCTACGCCGCAGAGCTCGCAGGCGAAATCTTCGGGGAGATCCTCCCACTTTACGCCGGCTTCCTCCTCGTCATAGACCCAACCGCAAAGATTGCATACATATTTCATATTGCTACCTCCGTAATAAAGCTGATTATAAGTATAATACTTTTTCCGCCGTCTGTAAATATCAAAGTACCAGACTGGGGGCGGTGTAAACTCTGCCGGCATATTCCTGGTCAAGGGCGTAGAGCCCCTTGGGGTCGCTGCCGAAGAGCTTGTAGCGGCTGATCATGGAGTCGGCATTGTCCTCTTCCTCCATCTGCTCATCCACAAACCAGTCAAGAAACTTCATGGTGCGGTAATCTCTTGCCTCGTGGCACTCGTGATAGATGTCGTTTATAAGCGCGGTTACATAGCGCTCATGCTCGGCAGCGGCGGTCAGCGGATCAAGGATGCTGTTAAACACCTTGTCGGGCTTGTCAATGGCTTCAAGAGTGACCTTAAGGCCGTTGCTCTGCATATACTTCATAAACAGAAGGGCGTGGTCCCGCTCCTCCTGAGCCTGGATCATGTAATAATTGGCGTAGCCGTCAAGGTCCAGAGAATCGTAGTAGTTTGACATATCCAGATAAAGGTATGCGCTGTAAAACTCTTTGGTGATCTGCTGGTTGAGCAGAGCGATTATTTTTTCATTCATAGCGAGTCCTCCTTTTTGATAATTTACAGAGAAGCTGCCGGCCGACATCAACACCGGCCGGTAGCAGAAAGGGGCGTATTACTTGAAGTAACGCTCCAGCAGGCCTTCAAATGCCTTGCCGTGGCGAGCCTCGTCACGGGCCATCTCATGGACGGTGTCGTGGATAGCGTCCAGATTGTACTTCTTTGCCAGCTTTGCCAGTTCAAACTTGCCTGCGGTGGCGCCGTTCTCGGCATCTACGCGCATTGCCAGGTTCTTCTTGGTGCTGTCGGTAACGACCTCGCCCAGAAGCTCGGCAAACTTTGCTGCGTGCTCGGCCTCCTCAAGAGCTGCCTTCTCCCAGTAAAGGCCGATTTCGGGATAGCCTTCACGGTGAGCAACGCGGCTCATGGCCAGATACATACCAACCTCGGTGCACTCGCCTTCAAAATTGGCTCTCAGGCCGCAGATGATCTCGTCTCTTACTTCTTCGGGAACATCGGCGCCAAACTGCTTGCCAACACCTACTATATGCTCAGCGGCCCATGCCATACCGGCCTTCTGCTCGGTAAACTTGGAACCGGGGACCTTGCACTGGGGGCAGAAATCGGGAGCAGTCTCTCCCTCGTGAACAAAACCGCATACGGGGCAAACCCACTTCTTCATAACTTTTTCCTCCTGAATATTATTTTTATTATTAAGTAAATTTATTGCTTGCAGCTTTCGCACAGACCGGTGATGCTCAGGGAATGTGCTTCGGCTGTACAGCCCAGAATATCGTCTATCTGCCCGTACATCCGGCTCACCGTGTCCGGCAGAGCGATGTCAAGCACCTTACGGCACTTGCGGCAGATAAAATGCGCATGGGGTTCGGTCCTTGCGTCATAGCGCTCCTGTCCGCCCACATGGGCGACCCGCACGACCAGACCCTCATCCGCAAGAACCGTCAGGTTGCGGTACACGGTGCCAAGACTGAGCTCCGGATAGTCGCTCTTCAGGGCATTGTACAGCATCTCGGCGGTGGGGTGCTCGGTCACGGAAGCAAGAGCCTCAAGAATGGCGGTTCTTTTTTTACTGTTTTTCCGTTTGACTTCCATTAGCACCTCAAAATCAATAATAATTCTTATTACTGAAATTAATATAACACAGCCAATGCGATTTGTAAAGAGTTTTTTTAAAAAATCCCTTTATGTTTTTGGCAGTTGATTTCTGATTGCTCGTCAAGCAACTGCCGATAGCTTTTGATAATAATCGCAGAGGACAAAAGGACAACGGAAACAGCACATGCTGCCGGCGTGTCGCACCACATATTTGCCTTTTTTGCCAAGAACAGAAGCTATGCCGGGGATAAACAGCCTATAAATGTCGTATAACCAAGCCTTTTTTAGGAGGGACATTATTTTTGATTATAAATATGACATCGGAAATTTCGCCAAAAAAATGTCATGTAGAATTCCCTGAACAGTGAATATTTTTCTGTACAAATTATGTTTTTTATATTATAATCAGCACATTTAGTGCAGCAAACCATTATAAGCAGATTTCACGAATGGAGGTTCAAGCTTGAAAGTTGCAAAGAGAGAGCAGACTATAATCAGCCTTCTTGAAAGCAGAGGCGAAATCTCTGTTAATGAGCTTAGCAGTATTCTTAATGTTTCTGTTTCCACGCTTAGAAAGCAGCTTGCAGTTATGCAGGAAAATGGTCTTGTTATACGCACCTATGGCGGTGCAATGTCGGTGAACCGGGTGCCTGATGAAACCTTTGACAGTAAGATGCAGAAGAATATATCTGAAAAAAGACGCATTGCCGCAAAAGCGAGAGCTTTAATTGCCAACGGTTCTACCGTAGCTTTGGGAAGCGGCAGTACGGTATTTTGCCTTGGCAATCTTCTGGATGACATGACACGCGGGACCATTTATACAAACTCCATGCAGACTGCAGAGTATCTTGCAAGATATGCAGGTCTGGAGGTTCACATCAGCGGAGGAATAATCCGCGGGCGCACCGGCACGATAATCGGTACCGATGTGGTTGAGTGCTTCAGCGGGTTGAAACAGATCGATTATGCGTTTATCGGCTGCGATGCTATTGACAGTAAAGGCGAGGTATACAGCGACAATCTTTCAGTGGCAACGGCTGAAAGAAAGATACTTTTCAGTGCCAAGCGTAAATTTATTCTGTGTGATTCATCTAAAATCGGGAAGACTGCAGTAGCACACATAACAAGCCTTAAATCATGCGATGGCCTGATTACCTGTAAATCCGGTAATCATCTTACGGAGAGTTTTGCAATGTTTACCAAAATAATTGAAGCATGATATTGATTTATCGGGATGTATCTGTTTGGATACATCCTGTTTTTCTATAATTTAGTGTGTTTTAGAATAATAACTAAAAAATTTTAAATAATACTTCAGTACTGCGAATACGGTAATGTTAACAATATTTTTTGTGGGAAATTATGAGAAATAACCAATAAACACGCAATAATACGGCAAAATTTCCTGTTTTAATTATTGGAAAAAAGAAAATACCGAAAAGAAGAATGTGTTTTTTTTCACATATATTGCAAGAATTTTAAAAAAATGTTATTATCCGTACATCAGTTTGTGGCTCGCAAACATCGGGGTATCGGTATTTTTATATGAAATATTGATACTAAAAATTTATGAGCAGAAAAATGGAGGAAATTGAAATGAAGAAAGTTATCTCTATGCTTCTCGTTTTGTGCATGGTACTGGCACTGTGCGCATGCGGCGCCAAGACCGAGGCTCCCGCAGAGGCTCCCGCTGCAGACGATACCGTCTACACCCTGAACTTCTACCACACCTTCGCAGGCACCGGCCAGGAGCAGGAGTGGATTCTGAAGGCCGCTGAAGAGATCTCTGCCAAGACCAACGGTAAGGTTATTATCGAAGTCGTTCCCGATGGCACCATGGGCGGCGAGGATGAGACCATTCCTCAGGTTATGGCAGGCGCTCTGGACATGTCTCTGTCCGGTCCTTCCGTATGGGGCACCAATGCAGGCATCACTGCCCTTGACTGGTCTGAGTATCCCTATGTTGTAACCAACTATTCCGAGATGAACGCTCTTGGCGAGATTCTCCCCGAGATCACCAACAAGCAGCTCGAGGCACTGGGTGTTGAACAGCTGTACTGCCTTGGCGCAATGAGCCAGGGTATCCGCTGCCTGTGCACCATCGACCGTATCGACACCATGGCTGACTGCGCAGGTCTGAAGATCCGCGTACCGACCTCCAATGTTTATGAGTCCACCGTTGCCGCATTCGGCTGCTCCCCCACCGCAATGAGCTCCTCTCAGGTTATCACCGGTCTGGCAAACCAGACCATCGACGGCTTCGAGTCTGACCCCGGTTCCATCATCCCCCGTGGCCAGCAGGAATCCTTCAACTACTACACCGAGACCAACCACATTGCATCTCTGAACCTGCTCATGATCAACAAGCAGAAGCTGGAGTCCCTGCCTGCTGAGTATCAGGAAGTCATCAAGGCTGTCTTCAAAGACATCTGCGTCAAGCAGTGCTATGACCGTGTTGACTTCAATAACGAGCTCACTCAGGTTATGATCGACGCCGGTGTTGAGGTTGTCACTCTTGCTCCCGAAGTATTCGAAGAGTTCAGAGCTTCCGCATACGCATTCTCCGCTGCTCAGATCGAGAAGGAAGGCGTTCAGGCATACGTTGACGAGGCAATGGCTTACATTGCAGCAAATGCAAAGTAATCGATTACCCGGAGTTAATTATTTGGTTTAATCTGTTTCCGGAGAGCCCTTTCTGGGCTCTCCGGAAATTAGGATTTTTATCCTCGTTATTTTTCTGTTAATGATTTAACGGAATGAGAAAGAGAGCGAACATGAATAAATTCTTATCAATTTACTATAAAGTTGATGACCTGATTGAAACAGTCATTAAGTATTTGTGCGCTCTTCTGCTGTGTGTTATGATTGTTGTTTGCTTTGGCAACACTATTTGCCGTTACTTCCTTGGCTTCTCTTTCAAATGGTCTGAGGAAATTGTGCGATATGCAGCAGTTTGGGTCACATGTGTCGGCGCTTCTCTCACTGCAAGGATTGATGACCATGTTGCAATGGATATCCTTCAGGAGACTATTAAAAATCCAAAGGTCAAGGCTGTTTGCTATGCTATGACCCGGGCTATTGCCTGTGCTTTCCTTTTGGCACTTATGCCTGCCGCATTTGAGATGGTTAACATTTATAAGTCTGCATTCTCTACTGGTGCACATATGCCTCAGTGGGTTCTCTATATTTCCTACCCCATTGGCAACATTGCGATGGTTCTTGGCTATCTGAGAATTGTTCCTCCCAAAGTCAAGAAGATATGGACTGATACGGTTGAAAAGACCGAGTTTGATTTGATTAACGAAGGAGTGATTGAGTAATGTTAATAATTGCTTGTGTTTCCCTTCTTGCGCTGATGCTTTTTGGCGTTCCCATTACTTTCTCACTCATGGGCGCAGGTTTTATGGCTGTTTTTCTGGGGGAAGGCAATCTCCAGATGTATATGAACTGCCGTGGCTTTATTTCCGGCGTTAACTCCTTTACTCTTATGGCAATTCCTTTCTTCATGATTTCCGGCTCTATCATGAACCAGGGCGGTCTTTCCAGGCGTATCATTGACTTCTGCGCATCTCTGTTTTCCTGGCTTCGCGGCGGTGTCGGTATTATTACCATTGCCGCTAACATGGTATTTGGTGCGGTTTCCGGTTCCGGTACCTCTGCTGTTGCTGCTATCGGTTCCATTACCGCTCCTGACATGAGAAAGATTGGATATCCAAAGGAATTTACCGGCGCTCTAATTGCCGGCGCAGCGTCTACTGCACCAATTATTCCCCCCAGCAATGTTATGATTATATTTGCATCCATCACTGGCCTGTCCATCACCCGTATGTTCCTTGCAGGCTATACTCCCGGTCTGGCAATCGGTCTGATTTTGATGATTATTTGCCACATCTATGCAAAAAGACATAACATTGACTATGGCGGAAAGTTCAGTCTTAAGGGTGTTTGGCACGCTCTGAAGAAGAGCTTCTGGGCAATGCTGATGCCTCTTATAATCATTGTGGGCATTACCGGCGGTATTTGCACTCCTACTGAGGCAGGTGCTCTTGCTTGTGTTTACGGTCTGGTTGTTGGCTTCCTCATTTACAAGGACCTTAACCTCAAGAAGTTTATGACGGTTCTTTTCAAGGCTGCTGAGGGTACCGGTCAGGTTCTTTCCCTGTACGCTGCATCCACCGTGTTTGCATACATATTTACTGTTGAGGGTGTTGGCCCCAAGTTCCAGAACTGGCTTATGGCAGTTTCCTCCGGCAGCGCGCTGATTATTATGCTTCTTATTGCAGGCTTTGTTCTTATCATTGGCTGTTTTATGGAGCCCGTTGCGGTTATGCCCGTTATTCTGCCTCTGGTTTATCCTCTGCTTCAGAGCCTCGGCTGCGATTTGGTTCAGTTCGGTCTCCTTTTCTCCATCTGCACTATTATCGGCGGTCTCACTCCTCCCGTTGGCAGCTACCTGTTTGTTACTGTTACTGTTGTTAAGGCCAGTGTTACAAAGCTTGTCCCATGGATGATGGTTATGATAGCAGTGGACATTTTCGTCGTTCTGCTTGTCGCTCTCTTCCCGGAGTTTGTTACTTGGCTGCCCAATCTGCTGCTTGGTCCCGCATAAGACAAAGCAAGTACACAAAAGCGAGGCTTCGGCTTCGCTTTTGTGTATATTATAAGCAATTAAGATTAATCCCTTTTGGAGTATTCCTATGGATAATAAATATAGTATTTACCGCGATATCCGTTATCAGAGAACCTATCGTACTTTAGGTAAAATGAGCTGGTGGCGCATTGTACTTGGCATCATTTTAAGTATCTACGTTCTTTTGCTTTCAGGCTTAATTTCTCAGTTATTTGCAGCCCGTGAGCAGTTTCGACTTGCTGAAAAGCTGATGATTTCACCCGCGTGGATGGAAAAATATAAACCTGATACCAAGGCATTTATTGAGGCCGGCGTTTTATATCAGGATGGGAATATAGAGGCTGCTGTTGAGGCTTTTGGAAAAATTATTGATTATGATGCGGCGGATGTTATGAAGAGCAGGGCGCTTGTAAAACTGGCGTCGGAAAAACTGTCTTCCGGCAGCTTCGATGAAGCGTATGATTGCCTTGCTGCTGTTAAATTTTCTTTCCTATTGAAAGAGGAGAGGCAGGAATACCTGTATATATGCCAAGCTTTGTCTGAATACTATACTAATTCAGGCAGTGACAATTCAACCGAAATTATAGAGGCGCTTGAAGCAATGACTTCAAATGCCGAAGGTAATTAAAAAGACAGGCTTAAAGAGTGGAGTGTCACAGTAATTAAAGCGTGGAATATTTTTCACTCCGTTCTTGAGCGGCAAAAAATCCCGGTGATATGGTAAAATACATATCACCGGGAGTTTTCCGTTAAGCAGTTTTCTATTGACAAAGGGAAAATTGAGAATATTATAGGAACGGTTGTTATTGAAGAGCTTTGGAGGCTGAAATGGACAGATTAAAAACAGCTTTTAAACGATATATTGATTATTCCGCTTATTTTCTCCGTGATCTTTTCTTCGGCGCACTTACGGGAATTGCCGGAGGGCTTGTGGGAACGGCATTTTGCTATGCCATCGCCTGGGCGACGGGGCTCAGGACAGAAAACTCATGGCTTATATGGCTGCTGCCTCTGGGCGGTCTTGTAATAGTGTTCTTTTACAGTCTGCACGGCATACACCCCACAGATACAAACGGTGTCCTTGTGGCGGTACGAAAGCCCAAGGCCATAAGCGCCTCCACCGGGCCGCTTATTTTCGGCGGTACGGTGATAACCCATCTTTTCGGCGGCTCGGCGGGCCGTGAGGGTGCTGCTTTACAGCTTGGCGGTGTTTTGGGCTGGCATCTGGCAAGGCTCTTCAGGCAGGACGAAAAGGACAGCCATCTTCTGGTTATGGCCGGTATGAGTGCGGTGTTTGCGGCCCTGTTCGGCACTCCCGTAACGGCGGCGGTATTTGCAATGGAGGTCATAAGCGTTGGCATACTGCATTTTTCCGCCATTGTGCCCTGTCTGGCCTCGGCGCTGACTGCGTCAATTGTTGCCCAATGGCTGGGCGTGCCCTCTGAGAGTATTATACTGACGGGCTTTGATTTTGCATGGGGCAATCTTGGAGGCTGTGTGCTTATTGCGGTGGTATGTGCCGTTGTAAGCATGCTCTACTGCATAAGCCTCAGCGGGACCCACCGTCTGGCAAAGAAATATCTGCCAAATCCCTATATTCGCATTGCAGTTGCCGGAACGCTGGTGGCTCTGCTGAGCTTTGTCGTGGGCAGCGGGGATTATAACGGCGCGGGCATGCACATTATACATAAGGCGCTGCACGGAGAGGCGGCGGCGGAGGCCTTTGCGCTGAAATTCCTGTTCACGGTGATAACCATGGCCTGCGGCTTCAAGGGCGGCGAAATTGTGCCTGCCATGTTCATAGGCGCAACACTGGGCTGTGTGCTGGGGCAGCTTATGGGTCTGCCTGCGGGACTTGGTGCGGCGGTGGGGCTTCTCAGCATGTTCTGCGGCTCTCTTAACTGCCCTCTCAGCAGCATCTTTCTTGGGCTTGAGCTTTTCGGCGGTGCAAACCTTCCCTTTTACGCCATTGCTGCTGCGGTCAGCTTTATGCTGTCTGAAAACTACGGACTATACAGCAAGCAGAAAATTATGTACTCCAAGCTCCGGCCGGAGTTTATAAACAGCTATACCGACTGATGAAAACAGCTTCCCTGGGCGCTCCGCCCGAGGAAGCTGTTTTTCATATATTCTCGTCGGCAGGGGGCTGTGCCACGAGCTCTGAGAGCGCCGGGGCGGTGGCCTTGCCGAAAAGCCTGATGGCTGCAAGTGCTTCCTGCAAAGTATTGCCGTCGCTGCCCACCTCAAGAATAAGCGAGCCTCTTGTGAGGTGCTGATTATAGCGCTGCGGCACCAGCGCCACAGGGCGCATAAGGGTGGGGTAAGCCGAATTTACGGCCTTTTGCAGATACAGCGCCAGCGAAAGGTTTGAACGCCAGTTGGGATGAGCAAGGCCGCTTTCGTCGCTACCTGTCAGCAGCATGAGCTGGCTTGCACATACCCCGTCCTCCTCGGCCATGGTTTTGTAGACGATGCCGTTGGAGCCGAGGGCGTCGCGGTGCATGTCGATTACTATGGAAATGTCCGGGTAGCGGGACAGGTATTCCTCTATGGCGGCGCCGGAGCGGTTGTAGGAGCCGGTGTAGCTGGGGGAATCGTATATGCCCCGGTCATGGATAACATTCAGCCCTGCCTGCTGATAAATCTCCGTAAGCTCGTCACCCACTCTTATTATATTGTATTCCTTGTCCTCGGTGCGGTGGGTGTCGCTGGGCTCATAGCGGTCAAGTCCGGCCTGAGTGTAGGCCTCGCTGGAGTGGGTGTGTATTATAAGTATCTGGGGCGCACCGGAGGACAGAACAATATCAGTGCCGGAGGAAAGCAGCGCCGGAACATCAACAGTATAAGAGGTCTCGTTTTTTATGGTAAGCCCGCCTGTTATTGTGGTTTCCTTGATGTCCTCATGTCCAAGCACCGGAAGCGGCGTGGCGGTGGGGGCAGGGCTGCCGGCGCCGGCAGGCTCCGTGATGAGAGGCGGCACCGTGGCCGTTGCTGCGGGAGCGATGGGGCTGGGGCTGGGGAAGGACTCGGTGACCACAACATTTTTCATCCGAAGCCCGGCTATTCTGTCCATGAACAGCCTGCTGCTTTCCTCGCTGCTTTCGATAATAAGCATGCACAGCAGCATAAGCAGCGTAAGCAGAAATGCGGCGCAGCGTATTACTTTGTCCATCAGGCACCCCCTCAAGCTGTCTGTTTATTCTTTATGCAGACGCCGGGGCAAATATCTCTCAAATGCACTCTTGACAAGGTGCCGACGGGGCTTTATCCTATTGTATTGTAATGTAATTGTGAAAGGAAAAGCTGTTATGAAGATTACATACAGGCCCAAGGGAGTGTGCTCCCAGCTTATGGATGTTGAGACCGAAAACGGCAAAATAGTCAATGTTGAGATAATGGGCGGCTGCAGCGGCAATCTGCAGGGCATTTCCAGACTGCTTGTGGGCATGGATGTGGACGAGGCTATTTCCCGCATGGAGGGTATCCGCTGCGGCCGGAAGAATACCTCCTGTCCCGACCAGCTTGCTCAGGCTCTCAAGCAGCTTAAGGAAGCACAGTGAAAGCCCTGCGTTCTGCCCTTTCGCTGCTGCTGTGCCTTGCTCTCTGTGCGGCGCTGTGCCTGACTGCCGCGGCAGAGGAGGACAGCGACCGGGTGAAGGTCTATTTCGACGGGCTGTTAAGCTGCCGGGGCTATGAGCGAAACGGGGAGATTTACATTCCCGTGCAGGCTCTCTGCCGCTTTGCCGGAACAAGCATCGGCTTTGAGGGCGGAACGCCTGAGGATGTACTCTATTACAGCGGCAGCAGGCTCAGGCTGGAGATTTACGGCAAGGACGAATATGTGAGCGCAAACGGGCGCTATTTTTACGCCCCCGGCGGAGCCGTGGAAATTGACGGCAGGCTCTGCCTTCCGGCGGACACGGCGGCAAGGATATTTTCCTGCCGTGCTCAGGTGGACAGGGAGGGCGGCCGCGTGGATATTGACACCTCGGAGCTGGCGATAGTCACAGGCGGCCTTGACCATTACATGAGCCTTGCTGACGCTGAGGATATTTTCTGGCTTGCGCGCATACTCTACGCTGAGGCCGGGCTTCAGGGTCTGGAGGGAATGCTTGCCGTAGGTCAGGTGGTTTTTAACCGCATGGCAGACCCACGCTACCCCAACACCGTGTTTGATGTGGTGTTTGACCGTGAGGGCGGGCAGCAGTTTACCCCGGTGCAGGAGGGCAGCGTTTTTTACGAGCCCTCGGAGCTTGCGAAGGTGGCTGCCTACATGTGCTATGAGGGCTACGACCTTGTGGGGGACAGCCTGTACTTTGTAAACCCCAACGCCGGGGACAGCTCATGGTTCAGAAGCAACAAGGTGTATTACACCACCGTTGGGCTGCACGATTTTTATGTGGACGGATGATACGATGCTGGAAACCTTATTGAAGCAGGGCTTTGAAAAGCTGGAGCTTGAATGCGACGCTCAGGCTTTGAGCCGATACAGAACATATTACGAATACCTTGAGGAGATTAACGCCGTTATGAACCTTACCGCTATAAGCGGTGAGCGGGATGTGGCGCAGCTTCATTTTCTTGACTGCGCGGCGCTGCTGACTGCGGCGGATTTCAGGGGCAAAAGGGTCATAGATGTGGGCAGCGGCGCGGGCTTCCCCGGTCTGCCGCTTAAAATCGCCTGCCCGGACATGGAGTTGACGCTGCTTGACAGTCTGGATAAGCGGGTGAAATTCCTGAAGGACTGCTGTGAGAAAATGGAGCTTCGGGATGTTACCTGCATACACAGCCGCGCCGAGGAAGCCCCCGAGGGTTACAGAGGCGGCTTTGACATTGCCGTTTCAAGGGCGGTAGCAAGGCTCAATCTCCTGTGTGAGCTGTGCCTGCCTATGGTTAAAAAGGGCGGACTGTTCATTGCCATGAAGGGCACCGACTGTGCCGACGAGATAAAGGAAGCGGAAAAGGGCGTTGCCCTTCTGGGGGGCAGGCTTCTTAAGAAGCTGGACTATACCATCCCGGGAACGGACATCAGCCACAGCGCGGTGATTATCAAAAAAGTGGCCGACACACCGAAAAAATACCCCCGCCGCTGGGCGCAGATAAAAAAACAGCCCCTGTAAGTCTGAGGGGACGCAAGGAGAGAATAATATGGCAGAGCTGTGCTTCGGCTGCTTTACCGAAAATGAAAACAAGGGACCCTGCCCCATATGCGGCTACGAGCCGTCTATCGACGCGGGCAAATTCCCTAATTCCCTGCCTCACGGCAGCATACTCAAGGAGCGCTACATTGTGGGGCGCGTTCTGGGTCAGGGAGGCTTCGGCATAACCTATGCGGCGCTGGACTTTGCTACGAAAAAGCTGGTGGCCATAAAGGAATATCTGCCGGAGGTGCTGGCAGGCCGTGACAGTACCGGCAGCGTAAGGACCCATTCCGCTCAGCGCAGCGAGGACTTCGATCAGGGCAAGCTGGGCTTTCTTGACGAGGCCAACACCCTTGTGGACTTCAAGGAAAATTCCTACATAGTGAATATTCACGACTTCTTTGAGGAAAACGGCACAGCCTATTTCGTCATGGAGTTTGTGCGGGGAATGAGCCTTAAAAAATATGTGAAAAGCATGGGCGGCAGACTTGGCGAGGAGGAGGCAAACCGCATACTCCTGCCCATTATGAATGCGCTTTGTGAGGTTCACGCCAAGGGCATTATCCACAGGGACATTGCTCCGGACAATATTATAGTCACCGCTCAGGGCTCGGCAAAGCTCATTGACTTTGGCGCTGCCCGATACAGCACCGGTGAAAAGAGCCAGAGCCTTGATGTTATCCTCAAGCACGGCTATGCTCCCAAGGAGCAGTATACCCGCCGCGGCAAGCAGGGACCCTTTACCGATGTTTACGCCATGGCTGCCACCTATTACTTTGCCGTTACCGGCAGAGTTCCCCCGGACGCCATAGACAGGACCGAGGAGGAGAGCCTGATTGCACCAAGCACTCTGGGCATTGAGCTTGCCCGGGATACGGAGGCGGCGCTTATGAAGGCCCTTGAGGTGCAGCATGCCGACCGATACCAGAGCATGGGCGAGTTTATGCAGGCGCTGAAGGGGCAGACAGAGCCTGAAAAAGCCCCGGAGAACAAGCCCGAGATAAAAGGCACAAAGCCGGAAAAGGAAAACAAGCCCGAAAAGGCAAGCGAGGGCGAAAAGCTCACGCCTCCCGGGGAAACCGGCATTTTCGCCGAAAAGCGGAAGCTGTTGCTCATTGGCGCCGCTGCAGCGCTGGTACTGTTTCTGCTTAGCCTCTTTGCGGCATATGACGCCCTCGAGTGCATTGAGCGGACTTATATAAGGTACGGCGTACGGTCGCTGTTTTACATAGCGAACATTCTTTTTGCGCTGTCTCTGCCGCTGCTGCTCATTGGCTTTATACGCAAAAGCAGACGCTTTGTTCTACCCTTTCCCGTAATGCTGCTTGTGTGCGGGCTGCTCATTGCTTTGCAGGGCACAAGGAGCATTTATGCCTTTAAATCCATCGGAATCTTTTGGGCGGCATGGCTGGCGGCCTTCCTCTCCGCAATCTTTATGCTGCTTATGCTGTGCAGTAAAAAGCCCAGTAAGCTCTTTATCGCTGCAGCTCTGCCCCAGCTTGTGCATATGGCCTTTGCCTTTGCGGCTCTGCGCAGATACAGAATTTGGTCCGGCGCTTCCTTCGACCCATACTCCAATTTGATGTATGACTGGATTTACGGCGTAAGGATACGCTTCACGCTTTTGCTGCTTGCGCGCCTTGCGATTATAGCCATTGCCCTTGCCCTCTGCGCCTTGCCCAAGGCAAGCGGGGCGAAGAAAAAGCTCTCCTTCAAGCTCCCTGTAAGGAAATAAAAAAATCGGGTTTTCACATTTGTAAAAACGGGATTTTTACTTTTATCTTTCCAGATAATTTCTCAGCAGCTCCTGAAGCAGCTCGTCCCTGTCAATGTGGCAGATGAGGGTCCTTGCGTTATCATAGTTGGTGATATATGTGGGATCCTCGGAGAGAATATAACCGACTATCTGGTTTATGGGGTTATAGCCCTTAACCTTGAGGGAGTTATACACGGATGACAAAATCTCTCTCATTTCCGCCTTGCTGTCCAGCGCTGTGAATTTTCTTGTTGCATCTCCCATGATGTCCCTCCTTTTATCAAAATTCTTGGCTTTATTATAGCAGATTAATCTGTCAAGTAAAGTCGAAAATTGGCTGAAAGCGGTTAAGAATTATTAAATTTTCAAGCTCAGCGGATTACAGCGCCGCAGTTGGTTTCAAGCGCGTTCAGTACGGCCTTGACGGTGGCCTCGGCGTGCTCGTCGGTAAGGGTCTGATCCTCCGCCCTCATGGTCAGGGAGAAGGCCACGGACTTCTTGCCTTCGGCAATGTGATGGCCGGTGTACACATCAAAGAGCTGGCAGCCGCAGAGGTACTTGCCGCCGTTTTTGCTTATGCAGTCCATGAGCTTGCCCACGGGGATGTCCTTATCGCAGACAACGGCAATGTCACGGGTAGAGGCGGGGAACTTGGGCAGGGGCTTATAGACGGGGATGCCGCCCTTGAGAGCGTAGAGGGCCTCAAAGCTCAGCTCTGCGCAGTAAAGCTCGGCTTCCACGCCGTAGGTCTTTGCAACCTCCGGATGTATCTGACCCAGAACGCCGATATAGGTTTCGCCGCAGTAGGCTTTGGCGCAGCGGCCGGGGTGGTAGGAGGCGTGTTCCTTCTCAGCCTCGAAGCTGAGAGCGCCCATGCCGATAGAGGCGCACAGCTCCTCAACCCAGCCCTTGAGCACGAAAAAGCTCATATCCGCGCCGTACGCGCCGATGGAGACTATCTTGGGCTCGTTGGCGGTGCCGTCTTCCTTCTTGAGGTAGATTTTGCCTATCTCGTAAAGAGCGGCAGACTTGTTGCGGTAATTGTAGTTGCGGCTGAGTATCTCCAGCATGGAGGGCAGAACGGTGGTGCGCATGATGGAGGTATCCTCACCCAGAGGATTGAGTATGCGCAGACTGTCTCTCAGAGGACTGTCGGCGGGCATTCTTATCTTGTCGTAATAGGAGGGGCTTATGAAGGAGTAGGTGATTATCTCGTCCATGCCCATGCTGCGGCAGGCCTGACCGATGTCACGCTCGCACTGCTGCAGGGGAGTGAAGCCGCCGCAGGTGCTGATGGCGCCGGTGAAGCGCACGGGGATCTCGTTGTAGCCGTAGAAGCGGGCAACCTCCTCGGCAATGTCGGAGTAGTGCTCCACATCGCCGCGCCAGGAGGGAACGGCTATCATGTCGCCGTCCAGAGTGAAGCCCAGACGCAGCAGAATGTCCTTCATGGCCTCGGCGGAAATGTCGGTTCCCAGCAGGCCGTTTATCTTATCAGGCTCCAGCTTTACGATGGTCTGTTCAAAGGGCTCTGCCACCACATCAATGACGCCCTCCACAACCTCACCTGCGCCCAGAAGCTCGATGAGCTCGCAGGCACGGTTCACGGCGCGGAGAGTGTTCTGGCTGTCCAGACCCTTTTCAAAGCGGGCGGAGGCGTCAGTGCGCATGCCCAGAGCGGTGGCAGTGCGGCGCACGGAGGTGCCGTTGAAGGTGGCGCTTTCAAAGAGAACCATGGCGGTGTCGCCTACGATCTCGCTGTTTTCGCCGCCCATAACGCCTGCCACGGCAACGGGCTTGTGGGTATCGCAGATGCAGAGCATGTCGGGGCTGAGCTTGCGCTCGTTGCCGTCCAGAGTGCGAATGGTCTCCCCGGGGTAGGCGCGGCGCACGCGGATCTCACCCTCGTCCACGCAGCTGAAGTCAAAGGCGTGCATGGGCTGACCGTACTCCAGCATTACATAGTTGGTAATGTCAACAATATTGTTGATGGGGCGCATGCCGGCGTTTCGGATACGCTCACGCATCCATTCGGGAGAGGGGGCAATCTTTACATTCTTTACCATGCGGGCGGTGTAGCGGGAGCAGAGCTTGCCGTCCTCAATGACTATCTTTGCCATGTCATTGATATTGCCGCCGGCAAGAGCCTTTACCTGAGGCTCGTGGAGCTTAAGCTCCTTATTGAAGGTAACGGCAGCCTCTCTTGCAAGACCTATCATGCACAGGCAGTCCGGGCGGTTGGGGGTTATCTCAAACTCAACCACATGGTCATCCATGCCCAGCACGGCGGCCATGTCGTCACCGGGCTTGCAGTCCTCGTGCATGATGAAAATACCGTCTGAAATGCAGTGGGGGAACTCCTCCTGCTTTGCATGCAGGTCGGAAAGGCTGCAGATAATGTTTTTGCCGGTATCGTAGGCCACAAGGTCGCCCTCATGGATGTTCATGCAGTCGGTGATAAGCTCAGCCTCGGGGATGAGGGTGCACTTCCACAGGTTCACGCCTGCGTTTTCAACGGCGCTTACCTCTGCGGCGATGACCTTGCCGTAAATTTTGTCCCCGGCCTTGATGTCAGCTGAGATGGAGGGCTTGCTGGGGTCGATGGGGTGGTAGTCGCCCAGAATGGCGGCGGCCTTTATCTCGGCGTAGGGGAAGTCATGGGCAGTCAGCTCCAGCTCCTTGAGGGAGCAGAGCATGCCGTTGGAAACAACGCCGCGCAGCTTGCCCTTGGTGATTTTCACGCCGTTGGGAAGCTGGGAATTGTGAAGCGCTGCGGGAACCATGTCACCCACATGCACATTCCATGCGCCGGTACATATCTGAACCGGCTCCTCAGCGCCCACATCAAGCTGACAGACCAGCATGTGGTCGGAGTTGGGGTGCTTTTCAAGGGAGACAATTCTGCCCGCCTTAACATTGACTATGGATTTGCTCAGATCCTCGGTGACCTCAACCTTCGAGCCGGACACGGTCATGGCCTCTGCAAAGGCTCTGTCGTCACATTCTTCTATACTCAGGTCAACAAACTCGTTGAGCCATTTTCTTGACAGCTTCATTCTACTTTACCTCCCTATCAGAACTGCTCAAGGAAGCGCACATCGTTTTCAAATATCAGGCGCAGGTCGGTTATCTTGTATTCGCCCATTGCAAGACGCTCAAGACCCATACCGAAGGCCCAGCCGGAGTACACATCCGGGTCGATGCCGCAGCCGGAGAGCACCTTGGGGTGCACCATGCCGGCGCCCAGAACCTCTATCCAGCCCTCGCCCTTGCAGGTGGGGCAGCCCTTGCCGCCGCACTTGTGGCACTGAATGTCCATCTCGCAGCTGGGCTCGGTAAAGGGGAAGTGGTGGGGGCGGAAGCGGGTGACGGTGCCCTTGCCGTATATCTTCTCAACAACAAGGTTAAGTGTGGCCTTAAGGTCGGACATGGTAACGCCCTTGTCAATGACCATACCCTCTATCTGGTGGAACATGCGGGAGTGGGTGCCGTCCACCTCGTCCTTGCGGTAGACACGGCCCGGGGCAAGGATGCGGATGGGCAGCTCCCGGTTTTCCATGGCGTGAATCTGCATGGGAGAGGTCTGGGTGCGAAGGAGGATTTTGCTGTCCTCGGTGAAATAGAAGGTGTCCGTCCACTCGCGGGAGGGGTGGCCCTCCTCGATATTCAGCTTGGTAAAGTTATAGTCTGCAAACTCAACCTCCGGACCGTCTATTATCTCAAAGCCCATGCCGATAAAGATGTCCTTTATCTGGTCAAGCACATTGTACATGGGGTGCTTGTGACCCAGCTTCTGCTTTACTGCGGGCATGGTAACATCAATTGCCTCGTCCAGCAGCTTCTTTTCCAGCATGGCGGCGGAGAGCTGGCCCTTGCGCTTTTCGATGGCGGCTTCAATATCGCCGCGAAGCTGGTTTGCAAGCTGACCCATAACGGGCCTCTCCTCGGCGGAAAGCTGACCCATCTGGCGGAGTATGCCGGTAAGCTCACCCTTTTTGCCCAGATATTTAACTCTCAGCCCTTCCAGCTCTTCGCTGCTGCCGCAGTCAACGATGGCCTGTATGGAGGCCTCTCTCAGGTTCTGCATCAGTTGTTTCATCTTACTGTCTCCTAAAACAAAAAAATAAGCCTCCGCCCCACACAATGGGACGAAAGCACAGTTCCGCGGTACCACCCATGTTCGGCAACGATTGCCGCACTCAGAGGAAGGATAACGCATTCCACGCGCCGGTGATTGGCCGGAGCTCCCGGGCGAACCAAGCGCGGCGTTCCACAGGGGCTTGCAGCCGGTGACCCCCGCTCTCTGATGAACGCTTGAACGCTATTTTCCCGTTCATAGCCACCTAAGACTACCACAACTTGCCCAAAATGGCAAGCATTTATTTGACTATTCTGCTAATGGTCATTATAATAGTGCCAAGGCGCATATCTTATAGCAACACGATTTTGGGAGGTTGCTATGAGACGAGTATTTGTGCCGCTGTTACTTTCGTTCTGCCTGCTGCTCAGTGCCTGCGGCAGCGGAGCCAAAAGCCGCTACCAGCAGTTTTCTCAGGAGCTGGCAGGGAAAACCGACCTGAGCTTTACCGCAGATGTTCGGGCTGAGTATCAGGATAAAACGGCAGAGTTTACCATTGATTACATACGCTATGAGGGCGGCTGCACCGTTACTGTGGTGGAGCCGGAGCTTATAAGGGGCGTCAGCGCTCACATGGCCGACGGCAAGACCCAGCTTGAGTTCAGCGGGGTAATACTGGATGTGGGGCCGCTGGACGAATACGGCCTTACGCCTATGTCCGCCCTGCCTGCGCTGGTTCGCGCCATGCAGACCGGGCATCTTGAAAGCATACGCAGCGAAAATGACAGGACAGTGGTGGAGCTTAAGCCCGACGATCATCTGACGGTGACTGTCTGGCTTGAGGAGGATACCATGACCCCTGTCCATGCGGAGATAGCAAGCGGCGGACGGGTGGCCGTCTATTGCGATTTGAGGGATTGGAGCTAAAGAGAAATGAAAGACCTGCAAAAGAGAAGCTGGGCTGAAATAAGCCTTGAAAATATCCGCCATAACTACCGCAGCATCCGCGCAGAGCTTAAACCCGGCTGCCGCTTTCTGGGCGTGGTGAAGGCCGACGCCTACGGCCACGGTGCCTTGCCCGTATCCCGGCTTTTGCAGCAGGAGGGGGCGGATTATCTGGCGGTGTCCTGCCTTGACGAGGCCATGGAGCTGAGAGAGGGCGGCATTACAATGCCCATTCTCATCCTTGGGCATACTCCGGCGGAATACACCGATATGCTTATTAACAATAACATTACCCAAACCGTCACCTGTCTTGCCAAGGCGCTGGAGTATTCAGCGGCGGCTCAGGCACAGGGGGCTGTGCTTAAAACCCACATCAAGCTGGACACCGGCATGTCCCGGCTGGGCTTTCTCTGCGGAGGGGAGCTTTTTGACGAGGGCGTTGACAATGTGATACGCTCCTGCACTCTGCCCGGACTTGAAACGGAGGGGATTTATACCCATTTTGCCGTTTCGGACGAGGCGGGGGAGGCTGCGGAGGAATACACAAGGTCGCAGTTTGAGCTTTTCATGGGCGTTATAGCTGCCGTCAGGGAAAAAAGCGGCATAGAATTTGCCATCCGCCACTGTGCAAACAGCGGCGCCGTGGTAAACTATCCGGAAATGAACCTTGATATGGTGCGCCCGGGGCTTTTGCTCTACGGCTACGGGGATGGAAGCGGCAGACTTGCTCTCAAGCCCTGTATGCGCCTTGTCACCACCGTCAGCACCATAAAGTTCCACGAAGGCGGCACCGGCGTCAGCTACGGCAGGCGCTTTGTCACCGAAAAACGCACACGCATGGGAGTGCTTGCCATAGGCTATGCCGACGGTCTGCCCCGGCTCTGCTCCAATAAGTGCAGCTTCTATGTTGAGGGCGGCTTTGCCCCGCAGCTTGGCAGTATCTGCATGGATATGTGCATGGTGGATCTCAGCGGCCTTAATCAGGTGGATGTGGGCAGCGAGGTGGAGCTTTTCGGTGAGAAAAACAGCATCTATAAGCTCTCCGACGCGGCTCAGACCATACCCTACGAGCTTTTGTGTGCGGTGTCAAAGCGGGTTCCCAGAGTATATTGATGATAAAAATGAGCTGTCCCACAGGACAGCTCATTTTTTCATATAGGGACGGATGGTAAATCTTCAGTGCCGACCTCAGGACTTTGCAAAGAGAAGATAGAGGCAGTACACGGTGTAGCAGCCTGCCAGCACGGCGGGCACAGTGTACTTGGCTGCAAACAGACCTATGGTGAGCAGCAAACCGAAAACGGTTCCGAGAATGGCTGAACCCTTGGGGTGCCTTCTTGCCCATGCCTGACCCTTTCTGCGACCGTAAGAACCCATTTGAAAATCCTCCTTATGTTATTCTGTATGCTTCGGCTTATACCTCGGCGATGACCTCGCACTCGAGAAGCACATCCTTGGGAAGGCGTGCAACCTCCACGCAGGAGCGGGCGGGGTAGGGGGCGCTGAAGTAATTTGCATAAACGGCGTTGATGGCGGCAAAATCGTTCATATCCTTAATGAACACGGTGGTTTTCACGACCCTGCTCATGTCACTGCCGGCAGCTTCAAGGAGCTTTGCAATGTTTTTAAACACCTGATTTGCCTGAGCCTCCAGACCCTCGGCAATAAGGCCGGTGGCAGGGTCAATGGGTATCTGACCGGAGGTGTACACAAGGTTTCCAACTATCTGAGCCTGGGAATAGGGGCCGATGGCTGCGGGGGCTTTGTCGGTGGATACGGTTTTCATAGTGTTGTTCCTTTCAAATGTATTTCAGTCAAGCTCAACCATGTAGCCCAGCTGCTTAAGCTGGGAGAGCACGGCGTCGGCATGCTCCCTGCCGCCTACCTCACAGGCCACATGGACACTGGTTTCGTTGGGGTTAAGGCCGGGGCTCAGCTTGTCATGCTCCACTGTCAGCACATTTGCGCCCAGCTCCGCAAGCACACCCAGCATCTGCACAAGGCTGCCCGGACGGTCAAGCAGGCGCACGATAAAGCGTATCCGGCGGCCTCTGGCTGCAAGACCGCGCTCTATAATGCCCTGAACAAAGCTCACATCAATATTGCCGCCGCTCATTACGCACACGGCTTTTTTGCCCTTTATGTCCAGCTTGCCGCTTAAAACCGCCGCAAGGGGCGTTGCCCCGGCGGGCTCCACTATCTGCTTGCAGCGCTCTATGAGAAGCAAAATGGCGTTTGCGATCTCCGCGTCGGATACGGTAACAACACCGTCGGCCCAGTGGTTTATCATCTCCACGGTGATGTCACCGGGGGACTTTACGGCAATACCGTCTGCTATGGTGGAGGCGCTGGCGGTGCTTATGAGCTTACCTGAGGCGTAGCTGCGGGCAATGGCGTCGGCTCCCTCTGCCTGTACGCCGTAGACCTTTACTCTTGGGTTTATCTGCTTTACCGCAAAGGCCACGCCTGCCAGCAGTCCTCCGCCGCCTGCCGGGACAATAACAATGTCCACCCCGGGCAGATCCCCCAGAATTTCAAGCCCCAGTGTGCCCTGCCCCGCAATTACCTCCGGGTCGTTGTAGGGGTGCAGGAACACCGCGCCCTCATCCTTGCAGATGCGCAGAGCCTGTTCATAGGCGTCGTCATAGCAGTCGCCGTGGAGCACTACCTTAGCGCCGTAGCCTGCGGTGGCCTGCACCTTGGCGATGGGGGCGGCCTTGGGCATGACTATGGTGGCGGGAATGCCGAATTTGGCTGCGGCGCAGGCCACGCCCTGAGCGTGGTTGCCTGCGGAGGAGGCCACTACCGGCGCACTCTCGCCCCTTTCCACCATGGCGGCGATCTTGTTGCTGGCGCCGCGTATCTTAAAGGAGCCGGTCTTCTGGCGGTTTTCGCATTTGAGATACACCTTGCCTCCGGCCATTTTGGAAAATGTGGAGGACAGATCCAGCTCCGTGTGGTGCAGCACGGGGCGCAGCCTTTCGGCGGCGCGTTCAATATCGGCAAGACTTATGGGCATTGGCGTCTCCCTTCCGCACGGCGTGCAAAAACTTTCGATTTGTATAGATTTTACTGCAAAACCGAGTTATAATCAATAGCGGAATAAAAAAGCGATTGGTACTTGCAAACAGCGGCATTCCCGTTATACAATAACGGCAACAAACAAGGAGGAACGGACATGAAACACAAGGAACTGGCACTGACGGCGGCTAAGGCAAGGCTGCTGGCAGTGGACGCGGTGTACACCGCAGCCTCCGGGCACCCCGGCGGGTCCCTCTCCTGCATTGACGCGCTGACTGCGCTTTACTTTGCGGAGATGAATATAGACCCCGGCAGACCCGACTGGGAGGAAAGGGACCGCTTTGTCCTCTCCAAGGGCCACTGGTCTCCTGCACTTTATGCGGTGCTTGCTCTGCGGGGCTATTTCCCTATTGAGGATATGAAGCTATTCCGCTCCATCAAGGCTCACTATTCCGGCCATCCCGACATGCGCCATGTCCCCGGTGTGGATATGTCCACCGGCTCTCTGGGTCAGGGGCTCAGCGCCGCAGTGGGTATGGCTATTGCCGCAAAGCTCAAGGGGCAGAAATACCGCTGCTACGCCGTCTGCGGTGACGGCGAGCTGGCAGAGGGTCAGATTTGGGAGGCTGCAATGGCCGCTGCCAAGTGGAAGCTGGATAATCTCTGCGCCTTTGTGGATGTGAACGGCCTGCAGATAGACGGGCGCACCTGCGATGTTATGCCCACTGAGCCTCTGAACAAGAAGTTTGAGGCCTTTAACTGGAATGTTATCTCCATCGACGGTCATGACTTTGAGCAGATACTCTCCGCCCTTGCCGAAGCAAAGCAGTGCAGCGGCAAGCCCAGCGTTATTCTTATGAAGACTACCAAGGGCAAGGATGTGTCCTTTATGGAAAATCAGGCCGGCTGGCACGGCAAAGCGCCCAATGCCGAGCAGTATGCTCAGGCAAAGGCTGAGCTTGAAGCGATTATTGCAGAACTGGAGGGCATGTGATATGGCAGGTAAAATAGCTACCCGCGGCGCATACGGAGAGGCTCTTGTTGAGCTGGGCGCAAAGTATCCTCAGCTTGTGGTGCTTGACGCCGACCTTGCAGGCGCAACCATGACCAAGGGCTTTGCCGCAGCCTATCCCCAGCGCTTCTTTGACTGCGGTATTGCCGAGTGCAATATGACCGGCATCGCTGCCGGTATGTCCACCTGCGGCTTTAAGCCCTTTACCAATACCTTTGCGGTGTTTGCAGCGGGCAGAGCCTTTGAGCAGGTCAGAAACTCCATTGCCTACCCGGGGCTGAATGTCACCGTGGTTGGCTCTCACGGCGGCGTATCCGTAGGTGAGGACGGCGCCACCCATCAGTGCATCGAGGACTTTGCCCTGATGCGTACCCTGCCCGGCATGCTTGTGTGCTGCCCCTGTGACGGTCACGAGATGAAGCTGGCGGTTGAGGCTCTTATAAACTATGAGGGCCCTGCATATCTGCGTCTGCAGCGCCCCGCCACGGAGATTTTCACCGACGAGCTTGAGGGCTACAGGTTTGAGCTTGGCAAGGGTATAACACTGAGAGAGGGAAGCGATGTTACCGTTATTGCCACCGGCATCATGGTGGGCAGCGCTCTCAAGGCGGCGGACAAGCTCAAGGAGGAGGGCATATCCCTTCGCGTTATCGATATGCACACCATAAAGCCTCTGGACGAGGAGCTGGTGCTGAAGGCCGCAAGGGAAACCGGCTGCATCGTCACCGTCGAGGAGCACAGCGTTATCGGCGGTCTGGGCGGCGCTGTGTGCGAGCTTCTCAGCGGCGCCTGTCCCACTCCCGTTGTACGCATGGGCATAAACGATGAGTTCGGACGCAGCGGCAGCGCAAATGCGGTGCTTGAATACTTCGGCCTTACCCCCGACGGTATCGCCGCCAAGGTAAGAGAGGCAATAAAGCTCAAGTGAATATCCCAAATCCCGGCTTCATACAAATGAAGCCGGGATTTTTTCGTTTGTGTTGAAATGGGCGGGCTTTCGCGGTATAATATAATGAAAAACTGTTGCAGGAGGCTGAGCCATGACCGATAATCCCCTTGTTTCCATAGTTGTGCCGGTGTATAAGGTGGAGCGCTTTCTTGACCGCTGTGTTGAGAGCCTTGTAAACCAGAGCTATGAAAATATCGAGATAATTTTGGTGGACGACGGTTCACCCGACAGCTGCGGCGTCATGTGCGATGCCTGGGCGAAGAAGGACAGCCGCATAAAAGTGCTACATAAGGAAAACGGCGGTCTTTCCGACGCAAGAAACAAGGGCATGGAGATAGCTCAAGGCGAATATATAAGCTTTGTTGACTCCGATGATTATGTCTCGGTATATTACGCGGAATATTTGCTGAATCTTCTGCGGGAAAACTCGGCGGACATTGCCTGCGGAAGCTTCAGAATCGTACATGATGAACCGGAATCTTTTGAAAATCAGCCGGAAGAGAACATTGTATGTTTTGATAAGATAAGTGCCTGCAGGGCATATCTGGGCGATTATCATATGAGTCTTGTGACTGCATGGGGAAAACTTTTTCCTGCGAACATTGTAAAGGGGAATCCTTTCCCGGTAGGCAGGCTGCATGAGGATGAAGCCTGTACTTATAAGTATTATTACAACGGAGAAAAAACCGTCCTGGGCACAAAGGAAATTTACGGTTATTACCAGAACAGCCAGAGCATAACCCATACAAAAACCCGTAAAAATCAGGAGCACACGCTTCGGGCAATGGAGGAGCGCTGTGAATACTTTCTTGCCGACGGAGAAAATGGACTCTATACCTATGCTGCTGAACAGTTAATTCTTGGACTTGTGTATGCTGCGGGAAGTGGTGAAGAATTGGCACGCGAGCTAATATGTGAAAAACGTATGGAGAAATATCTGAATATGGGAGTAGGGCTTAAATACAAGCTGTTTTTCCGTGTGTATGAGTATTTTGGCATAAACCTGAATGAAGTTCTTAAAATAATTAAAAGAAAAAAATAGCGCAGTTGATAGGAAGCGAAAGGACAATCTGATGCAAAAGAACAAAGCGGTGGGTTTTGACAGCAACGCCCTTGGGAAAAATATAATATTCAGCGTAGTGGCCTTTGCACTGAATATGGTCATCAGCTTTTTTATAACTCCGCGTATCACCAACCGCTTCGGCAGTGATATTTACGGCTATGTGAAGATGGCAAACGACTTTGCAAACTATGCAGCGCTCTTTTCCATTGCTCTCAATTCCATGGCAAGCCGCTTCATCATGCTGGAGCGCACCCGGGGCAATGCAGCTGCCGCCAGTGAGTATTTTTCCTCCGTCGGCATTGCAAACATCATCCTTGCGGCAGTCTTCATGCTGCCCTCGGCACTGTGCGTGTATTTTCTGGACACGCTGTTTGTGATACCCGGTGCAATGGTCTTTGAGGTGAAGCTCACCTTTGCCCTGACCTTTGCAAACTTCATTATTCAGCTTGTTTTCTCGATTTTTTCAAACTGCTACTACATTACCAATACCCTGTATATCAGGTCTTTGAGAACCGCTCAGGCCAGCATACTGAATGTGGCGCTGGTTCTGGGGCTGTTCTTCCTGTTTGAGGCCAGAATATCCTATGTGGTGCTGGGCACTCTGGCGGCGACGGTGTTTACATGCGGCATGAATTACTACTATTCCCGCCGCCTGACCCCGGACCTTAAATTCAGCATTTCCGGCTTTCGGGGCAAAAAGGTTCTGGAGATACTGGCCTCGGGTATATGGAACAGCATAACCCAGCTGAGCCAGATTCTGACCTCCGGCCTTGACCTGCTCATTACCAATGTGCTGCTGGGCCCGGTTATGATGGGCTATATGTCCGTTGCAAAGACGGTGCCCAATGTTATTATCTCCTTTAACTCCACCGTGGGTAATGTTTTCTGCCCTAACCTTATGCGCCTTTATGCCGAGGGGGACACCGAGGGGCTTAAAAAGGCGGCAAAATCCGCCATGCGCTTTATGTGCCTGTTTGTGTCCATCCCCAACGCCATCGTGTTTGCGCTGGGCGGCGAATTCTTCGGCCACTGGGTACCTGGCGAGCCTACGCGCATGCTGCATATCCTTGCTGTACTGACCATTATAAACTCCTGCATATCCGGCCCCATGCAGCCGCTGTACCAGATATTCACCATTACAAACCGCGTGAAGGAAAATTCCATCGTCATGATAGTTTACGGTGTTGTGAACATTATCTGCGTGTATATTGCCCTGCGCCTTACAAACTGGGGCGTTTATGCAGTTTGCGGCATCAGCCTGACGGGGGCTCTGATTGTGGCCTTCTGCTATCATCTGCCCTTTATCGCAAAATACGCGGGGCTTCCGAAAACCTCATTCTTTCCGGAAATTCTCAAAAGCGTAATATCCCTTGCGGTGGTCATCCTTGTGGGCTACGCCGTGAAGCTGGTGGTGGATGTATCCGCCGGCTGGATAAGCTGGTTTGCAGGCGCTGCCCTTACCGCGGTGCTGGGCTTTGCGGCAAATTTTGTTATTGTTCTTAACCGGGACGAAAAGATAGAGCTGTACACCAGGGTAAAATCCAAGCTGGGGGCAAGGAGAGCCTGAATGAGCAAGGAAATACTGATAATCAACAACAATCTGGACACCGGCGGCGTTGAGATCGTGCTGCAAATGCTTGTGCGGCGCTTTTCGGACAGGGGCTATAAAATTACGCTCTGGGCCTCAAACGGTGACAGACGCATCATACGAAAAAAATACCCCGCCCTGAAATTCAGAAAATACCCCTTCTGGAACATGGATTGCAGGCGCTTCAGCCCCAAGTGGCTTTTCAGCCGCGCCTGCCGACTGCTGTTTGAAAAGCTGCTGCTGCGCCTTAAGCGCTGGGAGCTGGTGCTGGCCTTCAAGGAGGGGGAGGACATGCTGCTTGCCTCCGGGCTTCGGGCCCGGCGGAAGGTGGCATGGGTGCATACCGACTATGCCCATTTTCACTGGACGACCTACTGCTTTGGCGATGACAATGAGGCCGAGCGCCGCTGCATGGCAGGCTTTGACGCTGTGGCGGCTGTTTCCGAGGCTGCGGCTCAGGGACTGCGGCAGGCCATAGGCGACCCGGGGAATGTGTCGGTGGTGTATAATCCCATAGACGCTGCCGCCATTGAAAAAAAGGCGCAGAAATCAAGCCCCGAAAGACCTAAGGACAAGACCCTGCTTATAACCGTGGGCAGGCTGAGCCGCGAAAAGCGGCAGGCCATGCTTATTGACATTTGCCACGAGCTCTCGGCGGAATTTCCCCTTGAGCTGTGGATAGTGGGCGGAGGCGAGCTGGAGGGAGAGCTTTCCCGCAGGATAGAGGGCAGGGGCATTGACTGCGTTAAAATGCTGGGCACTCAGGAAAACCCATATCCCTACATCGCCTGCTCCGACTGGCTCATAAGCGCATCGGAAACCGAGAGCTACGGCCTTACCGTGCAGGAGGCGCTTATTCTGGGTGTGCCGGTCATTGCCTGCGCCTGCCCCGCTATAAGGGAGAGCATGAGCGAGAACTTCGGCATCCTTGCGGGGATGGAAAGGGAACAGCTTAAATCTGCCATCCGCCGTGCCCTGGAGGACAGGGAGCTGAGGCGGCGCTGCGTCAGCAGCATAGCCAAAGACTATGACAAGAGAGGCCTTTTTGAACAGAGGCTTGAAAAAATGTATCAATTCATCGTGGGGGAATAGGACCCCGAAGAACAGGGAACACATGAAAACAGCCAAGATTTCGTACAAGAGAATAATGCTGCTTCTGCTGCTGGCAGCGGCGCTGCTGCTTGCGGCAGGCTGCGGCAGGGCAGAGCAGGCCGAGCCTGCGCTCACCCCTGCGCCTACGCCCACGCCCGACCCCTTTGAGGGCTACGCGGGTAAGCTCAGGATTTCCGAGGTAATGGTGAAAAACCGCGCCACCCTCCCCGGAGAGGACGGCGGCTTTTCGGACTGGCTTGAGCTTGAAAACATAAGCGCCGAGATCCTGCAGCTTGAAGGGCTGCTGATTTCCGACAAGGAGGGCGAGGGCGGCTGGAGCATTCCCGCGGTGAGCCTTGAGCCCGGCGCATATCTTGTTCTCCGCGCCGACGGGAAGGATATTCGTGAAGGCGAGCTTCACACGGACTTCTCCCTTTCCGCAGGGGAGACCCTCAGCCTTAAAAGCCCCGCAGGGCTTGTTGTGGACACTGTGCTGCTGGCTGAAAATGAGGCGGACTGCTCGGAGCTTTTTGCCGGCGGCGTGGCTGAAATAAGCCGATGGCCTACGCCCGGCTATGAGAATACTGCGGCAGGCTACGAGGCCTTTTGCTCAGGCAGAGCCGCAGCGCAGGCCCTTGTTATAAACGAGGTATCCGTCTATGACCTTGACGGGGAATATGACTGGGTGGAGCTTAAAAATGTATCGTCGCAGCCGGTGGAGCTCAGCGGCTTCTATCTGTCCGACGACCATGAAAACCGGGCGCTGTGGCAGCTTCCTCAGCAGACGCTTGCAGCTGGGGAGTATACCATTATCCGCTGCGACAAGGAGGACGCCGCCCTTGACGGCTCTCTTGCCTGCTTCTCCCTTGACGGAGGCCGCGAGGGACTTTATCTGTCCTCCGCTGACGGTACACTGGTGGATTTTGTCTCCCTCCATGACATTGCCCTTGGCGGCAGCATGGGCAGAAATGAGGGGCAGCAGGGCTTCTTCTACCTTGAGGAAAAGAGCCCCGGCAGTGCCAATGTCCCGGGCTTGCGCCGTGTGTCTGCCCAGCCTGTGGCCTTGACGGCAGACGGCGTGTTTAACGATGTTTCCTCGGTTATCCTTGAGCTTGATGCTCCCGGCAGCATTTACTACACCACCGACGGCACCGTACCCACCGAAAGCTCCGCGCTTTACAGCGGAGCTCTCGAAATAAGCGAAACCTCCGTTGTCCGTGCAATCGCTGTGGAGGAGGGGGCTTTGCCCAGCCGGGTGCTGACCCTCAGCTATATAATGAACGAGGGGCATACTCTGCCTGTTCTCAGCCTTGTGGTGGACAGCATGTCCGATTTTAACCGCATGTACAATAACAGCCGCAAGGGCGTGGAATGCACCGCCAACATCGCCTTTTATGAGTCCGATGGCAGCTTTAATATTCCCTGCCTTGTGAGCCTGAAGGGCTGGACGAGCCTTTCTCTGCCCAAAAAGAGCTTTGGTGTGTCCTTTAAAAGCGCTCTGGGCGGTGACCTTGAATACGATGTGTTCGATAACGGCATCAGCAGCTATTCGTCGCTGTCCATCCGCGCCGGACAGGACTACACCTTTGCCTACATAAGAAACGAGCTGTTTCAGGAGATATGTCTGGATATGGATACTCCCGTGCTTACGCAGGAGAGCAAGTATTCGGTGCTGTACATAAACGGCGAATACCGCGGGCTTTACTGCCTTAAGGAGGACATTTCCCGCAGCTACTACGCAAGTCATGCAGGCGTCAGCAAGGACAGCGTGGAGGCTTACAAGGCACACTTTGAGATAAATGACGACTTCAGGGAGAATGTGTATAAGTACTGTCTGTACAATGACCTTTCAGACCCGGAGTGCTACGAGACTGTATGCAGCCGCATTGATGTGGACGCCATGCTTGACTGGTTCATTTTACAGGGCTATTCCGCCAACACCGATGTACGCGGCAACACAAGGTTCTACCGCTCACCGGAAAACGGCTATAAGTGGCAGGTGGCGTTCTACGATCTGGACTGGGCCTTCTATTATCCCAACTGCGCCTTTAATCTGATGGTTTATGCCTGGGGCAACGCCGGTATAGAGCTGCCGGAGATAATGGTGAGCCTGCTTGAAAACGAGCAGTTCCGCACAAAATTCCTTGCCCGGTACAGCGAGCTGAGCAGAACCCTTCTGTCGGATGAAAGCGTCCTTGCAAGAATAGACCGCATGGCGGCGGAGATTGAGCCCGAGGTGGCAAGAGACCGTGAGCGCTGGTGGCTGTCCACGGATGCGTGGTATTCCCGTGTTGAGGAGCTTCGGGGCTATATCATCAATAACGACTACAATAATTTCTGCATAGACCAGGTGTGCAGCATCCTCGACCTGACGGACGAGGAGCGCGCCTACTGGTTCGGATGATATAAAGAGAGAGCGTGACTTTTTCGGTCACGCTCTCTCTCTCTCTTTATATATTCTCCAGAAATTCCGCAAGCTCCTTAAAGCCGCCGTGGGGGTAGGCTGAAATGTCCTCACCGCTGCGGTTTATCATGCAGGGGGTCAGCAGAAACACCTTCATGCCCAGCGTCCGGGCTATCATATCCTCCTGAACATCGTTGCCCACCATCACGCACTCCTCGGCTCTGAGGTCAAGCTCCTGAAGAATGTCACGATAATAGTCCGGGTTTGGCTTACAGTGGCGGGAATTTTCATAGGCGGTAACAAGCTCAAAATCCTCATACTCAAGCCCTGTCCACTGTATGCGCCACTTGGTGGCACGGGCGGGGAAGATGGGGTTTGTTGCAAGCACCACCCGCAGCCCTCTCGCCTTAAGTGAGCGCACTATCCGGGACGCCTCCGGCGCAAAGCCGCAGGAGCTCTTTACAGCGTCAAAATCGTTTTCGTAGAAATCGTCAAAAAGGGGCTTGTCCCGGACTATCTTTTCTCCGTTCATGGCGACGGCGGTTTTCCAGAAGGCCTCCTCATTGGTGCAGCTTCCGTCGTTTTTGACCATGGCGCCTATGCCGTTCATAATGGTGTCCGTGAGCTTTTTGGGCTCGTAGCCGTGGGGCGCCATCTTACGGGCAAGCCTGCCGAAATAATCCTTTACAAAGGCCTCCAGATCCATGGGCAGCAGAGTGCCGTCAAGGTCAAACATAACAGTTGTAACGGACATGGGTGTGCTCCTTTCGCGTGCTGTGCCACAATAATATATCAAAAACGGAGAATAAGCAATATTTATACATTTATCCCTGCCCCGTTATTTCTGTCATAATTCTTAATGCAAGCAAAAATCCATCCTCAAAGGCAGCCTTGGAAAGTAAAGCACAGTATTCCCTTGCGCACTCAGCGTATTTTTTAAAGCTGGCTCGGTCATGCATGTTAAGCTCTTCAAGAAGCTGAGTTTTGTACTGTTCCATCAAGATATTTACATTCTCAATCTCGCGGTTTCCAACGCCGCAAGTCTCAAAAGGCGCAATGTTTCCATACCATAAGTCGTCAAGTACGCTGAGCATTTTAATCACCTCAAAACAATATTAATCTGAAACAGGTTAAAAGTCAATAACCTGTTTCAGATTAGTGTAATATGCTTACGAGGTGATTGTATGTATACCAGACTGCGCGACCTTAGAGAGGACAGGGACCTTACACAAAAGCAGCTTGCCGAGATTTTGGGTATGTCCCAGACCGGCTATTCCAAATATGAAACCGGGGAGAATGATATTCCAACCCATATTTTGATTAAGCTGGCAGACTTTTACCACACCAGCACGGACTATATTCTGGGAAGAACAAATAAAAGAGGTGGAATATGAAAAACGGTACAGCAAGACTGCTGCGAGGCATCATAAAGCTGGCAATTGCAGTGGGCGTTCCGGCGTTTATTATAGGCTCGTGGATATTTAAGCATCACTATTCCACGGCGGAGCTGATAAGAGAGTATTTTATACTTATACAGATGCTTCTGGGCGCTGCTCTTGGCGCAAGCGCGGTCCATATTGCAAGCGGCGTCAAATCGCCGTCTCTGCTGCTTCTGGCGGAAACCCTGCTTGGCGCATTTTTGGGAGGCTGGCTCTGTCGTGGGATTTTTGGGCTCATTGCAAAAATAGTGTTCAAGCTGGGCGTTGTGATAGCGGCTGTTATCTGCGCCGCACTTATTTTGGGCAGCTTTGCGGTGGGCGCATCGGCAGTTTTGCATCTGCATGAGGAAAGGGTACAGCGCGCCGAGGAAATAATCCACGAGTCCCAAAACGGCAATGTGAAAGAGGAACTGAGGCAATTTCGCAGCTCCGTGGGCAGCGGCAACGCCGAATCGGCTCTCGATGAGGCTGCCCGCCGCATAGGCCACGGGATTAAGTGAGGGGGGGCGGCAGTATGAAAAATGAAGTGAAGCAGGGCGGAGTGCTCAACTGCGTTACCGTCAATTTGTGGATAGCTATTGTTGCCGCGTGGAGGATAGTGCTTCCGGTGCTCTGCGTGATAAATCTTATACTGGCATGGATTTTTGTTTTGCCTCCCATGTTTGAGCGCAGAATAGCCGACCATTTTATGGCGGTGCTTTTCATTATTTGTATGCCCTTTGCAGAGGGCGGCGTGCTGCTGCTTGTGACGGCTCTGGAGGTACTGGCGGAAAATTTGCTGGAGTGCATTTTGCCCCTCTCTCCCCGCAAGGGAGGCAATTCCCTCAGGGATACCGCGCTGGGTACGCTTATCGGGCTTGGCGGCTTTGCGGCAAAGGAAGTGGCCGGCACGGTAAAGGAGGTACGCGAGATAGCAAAGCTCTCCGACGAGGAGTTAAACCGGCGCTCTGTGACGGCGGCCTGTGAGCCTCTTAAGACTCAGCTTGAGATAATTGTGCAGGAGCAGCAGAGCGCAGGCTATAAGATGACGGCGAGAGAGAAGCGCCATTTGTGGTATGCCTTGCAGGAATTCTGGCGCATCAGGCGCAGACGGGATTATTTGCAGTTTAGCACTTCCGCCTTGGAATATGTATACGGACAGTGTCCGGAGCTGTTCACCGGGATGACGCCCAAGGAGATAATGCAGGAGTTTGCGGACTTCCACTATGAGCTTGAGCTGGATGAGGGCAAGGACTATAACGAGGGCTGGAACAGACGCATGCTTTGCCAGACCATAGGGCGGACGCTGGTGGAGGGCTGCATAAAGGGCGGGGATATAGACAAGCAGTACCGGCAGCTTTATGCGGCAATGGAGGCGCTTTGCCCCGGAGAAAATATCTGAACGGAATAAATGGTACACCCCCGCAGGGCTTGACCCTGCGGGGCTGTCTGCGCTTGCCGGATAAAACAGCCGTTACATGTGTTGCAGGGCAGGGGCTTGCCCCCTGCTGTTAATCCGTGAACCCTCTCAGTCAGCTACGCTGACAGCTCTCCCATAGGGAGAGCCAAGGCCGTTGTGAACTGCCCTGCGTACACCGCTACAAAACAAAAAACCTGCAACTCATAAAAGTTGCAGGTTTATGGTGGACGATACAAGACTCGAACTTGCGGATGCCTGCTCCTGCGGAGCTGACATCCGTCACTTATCCGCCGCGCAAGCGCGGCTCAAACAGCCTCCGGCTGTGAGGTCACAAGTTCGAGCCTCCTGTTTATGCGCAAAAAGAAAAGAACAGACCCAAAGGCCTGTTCTTTTCTTTATGGTGGACGATACAAGACTCGAACTTGTGACCTCCCGCACGTCAAGCGGATGCGCTACCAGCTGCGCCAATCGTCCATAGCTCTTTCAAGCAAGGGGTATTCTAAACCATATAAAAGCAAATGTCAAGAGTTTTTTACAGCGGACAGGAAATTTCCTGTCCGCTGTATGTCGTATGCTTCTTAATTGTTAGGGACAGTAGACGATGCACTCGCCGACAACACCAAATATCTCAGCCTTGATCTTGACGCCGCCTGCAATATCACCGATTCTCTCACAGGTGCAGGTACCGTCTTCGTTGACGGTGATCTTTATAACATCCTCATCACCGGAGCTCCACTTGATGTCATAGCTGTCAATGGTCAGCGGGTAGGGGATGGCGTTGAGAGTGACGGGAGCTTCACCCATTTGCATGGTAAACTCGGTCCTTTCGTCCTGATTGTAGCGGATGACAACGCGCTCAACGCTGGGGGTAGGCGTGGGGGGCGGAGTGGGGGGAGTTTCTATGGTAGGCACAGCGCTGACTTCGGGAGTGGGGGTGGCTTTCACCTTGCCGCCCGCAGAACCGTCAAGGCTGGTGGATACCATAACAATAACTGCCAGGATAACTGCCACAACAAGGATAAGGCCGAATATCATCTGCCACTTGGTGTTGCTGGCAGCGCGCTCATAGGAAGCGGTACCGCGGACGGTGCCGGGGGTCGCGCCGGGAGTACGAGCGCTCTGGGTGACTCTGCGCGTGCCGCAGTTGGGGCAGCGGCTGCGAAGAGAGGAAAAGGTCTCACCGCAGCGGCGGCATTTGACCTCAGGTATCATACTCATCGATTTTCCTCCATTCTATGTACATATAGAACCAGAATAGCATACTACTGACATATAATACATCTTCAAAGCATTTTCGTCAAGTGTCATAGAGCCCGTAAAAGCAAAAAAATGCCGTTTTTTCCGTCAAAATTCCCCACTTGACCGCAAAAAACGCGCCTTTTTGAGCTTTTTCGACTTTTGAAGCCGGTGAAAAACGCCTTCCTGCACCCACAATGCCCTTGGCGGAGGGGCTGAAGACTGAGGCAAAAAACAGATTTCATCCGTATGACGGGAGCTAAGATGTATTGAAAACAGACGGTATTGGTGCTAAAATATGTATATAAAAGCAGCGGGAGGAACAGCCATGGCCAAGAGTATAACCCGAATAGTGCTCACCGGAGGCCCTGCCGGGGGCAAAACCACCCTTATCAGCCGTATTCTCAAGGAATTTCGGCAGGAGGACGGCTGGAAGGTCATCACCATACCGGAAACCGCCACCGACCTGATTTCGGGCTTTGGCATTAAGCCCTTCGGCAACTGCGTCAGCATGCTGGACTTTCAGTATTTTGTGGTGGAGGATCAGCTCCATAAGGAAAGGCTGGCGCTGAAGGGCGCGCAGATGGTGCCCGAGGAAAAGGTGCTTGTAATATACGACCGGGCCCTGCTGGACGATAAGGCATACATAAGCGACGAGGAATTTCGCACGGTGCTTGCTCATTTTGGAAAGACCGAGGAGCAGGTGCTCTCCGGATACGACGCGGTGCTGCATCTGGTGACCTGCGCGAAGGGCGCGGAATATGCCTATAATTACGGCAACGCCGCTCGTTATGAGAGCGTGGAGGTGGCAAGGGAGAAGGACGACAAAACCCTTAGGGCATGGAGCCGCCACAGCGCCCTGCATGTTATAGACAATTCCGTGGACTTTGAGGATAAGATAAACAGAGCTGTTGCGGCAATATACCGTGTTATAGGTCAGCCTGTGCCCCAGATGGAAAAAAGCAAGTATCTTATCCGCATGCCCGACTGCCAGAGCATACTGAAAAGCTATAATGCCGTGGCGGTGGAGATGATGCAGACCTATCTGACGCGGACAAATCCCAAGATAGAGCGCCGTGTGCGCCAGCAGAAAAGCGGCGGGGAATATCTCTACTTCTACACCGAGAAGCGTCTGGGAGACGATGGGCAGAAGTGGGTCACCGAGCGCCCCATATCCGAGAAGGAGTATGTATCCCTGCTGATGGAGGGAGATATGCAGCTTCGCCCGGTGAGAAAAACCAAGTACTGCTTTGCCTGCATGGACAGGCGTATGGAGATAGATGTGTATCCCTTCAGCGAAGACAAGGCGGTGCTGTTTGTCTATGGCAAGCCCTCTGCCTACGCCCTTATCCCGCCGGAGCTGAGAATAATCCGGGATGTTACCGGAGACCCGGCATATAAAAACCGCAATCTGGCTCTTACCCAGAGCCTGTAAACTGAAACTCAGTTGCCCAATCGAGGGGCGGGGGGTTGTTTTTTTTTTTTTTATTAA
>JAZNUQ010000099.1:0-13938 GCA_045592365.1 Candidatus Limivicinus sp.
CCCTATTTCTCCAACTACATCAACTCCGACATGGAGCCCTCCGATGTCCGCTCCATGTGCTGCCGTCTGCGCCTTGACCTGCGTGAGCTTCGCAAGAAGTCCGGCGGCTTCTTCGGCTCCGGCGAGAGCACCGGCTCCATCGGCGTTGTCACCATCAACATGCCCCGCATCGCATATCTGGCAAAGGATGAGGCCGACTTCTACAAGCGCCTTGACAAGATGATGGACATTGCCGCCCGCAGCCTTAAGGTCAAGCGCGATGTTATCACCAAGCTCCTTGACGCAGGCCTCTACCCCTACACCAAGCATTACCTTGGCAGCTTTGAAAACCACTTCTCCACCATCGGTCTGGTGGGCATGAACGAGGCCGGCCTCAATGCCAAGTGGATACGCGCCGACATGACGGACGAAAAGTGCCAGAACTTCACCAAGCAGGTTCTTGACCACATGCGCGAGCGTCTCAGCGACTATCAGGAAATGTACGGCGACCTGTACAATCTGGAGGCTACCCCCGCAGAGTCCACCTCCTACCGTCTGGCAAAGCACGATGTGGAGCTCTATCCCGGCATCATCACCGCCTCCAAGGGCGATGCAACCCCCTATTACACCAACTCCTCTCACCTGCCCGTCAGCTACACCGAGGATATCTTCGATGCTCTTGACATTCAGGACGACCTGCAGACCCGTTACACCTCCGGCACCGTCTTCCACGCCTTCCTTGGTGAGAAGCTGCCCAGCTGGGAGGCTGCCGCAAATCTGGTGCGCAAGATAGCCGAAAACTACAAGCTGCCCTACTACACCCTGTCTCCCACCTACTCCGTGTGCAAGAACCATGGTTATCTCAACGGCGAGCAGTTCAAGTGCCCCGACTGCGGCGAGGAAGCCGAGGTTTACAGCCGTATCACCGGCTACTACCGCCCCGTGCAGAACTGGAACGCCGGCAAAACTCAGGAGTACAAGGAGCGCCGCGAGTATGTGATCGAAAACTCCGTTCTCAAGCACGAAGGCCCTCTTGCAGAGACTGCCGTTGAGCCCGCAGCCGCCGAAGCCCCCGTACAGAGCGCTGAGAGCCGCGCCATCCTCTTTGCAACTCCCACCTGCCCCAACTGCCGTATCGCCTGCTCCTACATGGACAAGGCGGGCTTTAAGTATGAAAAGCTGATGGCTGACGAGAATGCAGAGCTTGCCCTTTCCTACGGCGTAAAGCAGGCTCCCACTCTGGTCATCACCGACGGTGAAGGCTTTGTGAAGTACGCCGGCGCCGGCGCAATCAAGAAGTTCCTTGAGGACAGAGCATAAATGAGCTGAAACAGGGTCTTTTGTAAAGAAAGGCCCTGTTTTTCGGAGGAATATATATGTACGATATTATAATAGTTGGCGGAGGCCCTGCCGGCCTTACCGCCGCCACCTATGCCCGCAGAGCGGGAAAGACGGTGCTGGTTATAGAGAAAAATGCCTTCGGCGGGCAGATAACCTGGTCCCCCAAGGTGGAAAACTTCCCCTCTGTGGTGTCCGTAAGCGGCGCGGAGCTTGGCGACAGGCTGCTGGAGCAGGCTATGGAGCAGGGGGCCGAGGTGGAGCTTGAGGAAGTGGTTTCCGTCAGCGTGGAGGGGGAGGTAAAGACCCTCCGCTGCGAAAGCGGCGCAGAGTTTCAGGGCAAGGCGCTGATAATTGCCACCGGAGCCAGACCCCGCATGCTGGGCCTTCCCCGGGAGGAGGAGCTGGTTGGCAGCGGCGTGTGCTTTTGTGCGGTGTGCGACGGCGCATTTTACAAGGGCTGCGATGTGGCCGTCAACGGCGGCGGCAACTCCGCCCTGCAGGATGCGGTGCTTTTAAGTGAAAAGTGCTCCAGGGTCTATCTTATCCACCGCAGGGACAGCTTCCGGGGCGAGGCCGCTCTGGTTGAGCTTCTGCGCAATAAGAGCAATGTGGAATTTGTGCTTGAGGCTTCAATTACCGCCCTTGAGGGTGAAAACGAGCTTTGCGGCATCGTGGTGAACAGTAAAGACGAACAGCGGCGCATCCCCGTTCAGGGGCTTTTCGTGGCCATAGGCCACGCCCCGGACAACGGCCTGTTTTCAGAGCTTATCGAGCTGGATGGGGCGGGCTACGCCGCTTCCGGGGAGGACTGCCTCACCCGCAGCGCAGGCGTGTTTGTGGCCGGTGACTGCCGCAGAAAGAGCGTTCATCAGCTTACCACCGCAGTAGCGGACGGCTCGGTGGCAGCCCTTGCCGCATGCTCATGGCTGGATGCGGCAAAATAATAAATCTGAGCTATACAGAAAAAACTGAGGTGATTTTTCACCTCAGTTTTTTCTGTCTCAGCAGCCGCTTTTGTGCATCAGCAGCCTACGCCGCACAGGGCGCTGAGAATAAATCCGGCAATCACATTGCCGCTCAGCATATAAGTCCTTCAAGAGCCTTTGAAAGACCGGCTTGGTCGTTTGTCAGCGTCACCATATCGGCGGCAGCCTTAAGACTGTCTCTGGCGTTGCCCATGGCAACTCCCATTCCGGCGGCGCGGAGCATGCTCATGTCGTTGGTGTCGTCTCCGAAGGCGATGCACTCCGCCGGGTCTATGCTCAGAAGTCCGCAAAGCCTTGTCAGGGCGTCGCCCTTGTTGGCTTTGAGACAGTTTATCTCTATGTTGTTATAGAGAGAGCTGGTCACCGCCATGTCCGGCAGCATACCCGGCAGCAGCTCCAGATACCTGAGCCGAAGCTCCGGGTCTTTAAAGTGCATCTGCATTTTCTGTACGCTGCGCCCGTTTTGGCGCAGCATATCCTTAAGCTCCTCCACCGGCTGGCGCAGGCGGCGCACATGGGGAAGGAGGAATTTGTCGGTCACATATTCCTCCAGCTTTTCGTAAAAGCGGCGGCTCATCCAGCCCTTGCTGTCCTGATAGCAGTCGTAAAGAGCGTCCACCGTGTCCATAAACTCCATTATCTCCAGCGCCCGCTCTGCCGGTATCTCCTCCCGGTGCAGGACCCTGTCCTCCAGCCGGTCATATATCTGCGCGCCGTTTACCGCGATGCAGTAGCGGATAAAGGGCAGGGCGCGAAGCTCCTCGGGGATGCCCGGCCATGTTCTGCCGGTGGCAGGTACGATATACAGTCCCAGCTCGTAAGCCCTCTCCAGCGCCCGGACATTTTCCTCGATCAAATGCTTCCGGCTGTCCAGAAAGGTTCCGTCCAGATCGAAGGCAATCAGCTTGTATTTCACCGCGTCAACCGCCTTTACTCTCGTAGTCCTTGAAAAATTCAACTATCATCTCCAGCAGCTCCGGTGCGCCGCCCTTCAGCTCCTGATCTTTGTGATAGTAGGCGCATACATCGTCAATGTCCGGCAGATAGGGCAGGCGGAACACATCCACATGCTTCAGATAGTCCTCCCTCAGCTCTGGGTCTATCATATCCCAGAAGATGCTGGCGTAGATAAAGGCGCCCAGACCGCTGTTTGCAAGCTGGAAGGCATTTTCCACATTGGTAAGCTCACAGACAAAGCGAGGGCTTATGCCGTAATACTTCATATAGCTTATCAGGCTTCTGCCGCCGGAGGATTCCCGGGACAGGCGGATAAAGGGACAGCTTTCAAAATAGCGCAGATCGGCACGCTTGGCAAACTCCGCCTTCACCTGCTCGTAATCGTCCCCCGCAAGCTCACGCAGCATTTCCTTAGGCACCACAAGAAGCTGCTTTTTCCTGCAAAGGTGAATGGTCTTGTAGCTGGGAGGGGGATTCTTGATGGAGCCTATAACAATGTCAACACCCTCCCGGGATACGGCCTTCTCAAGCCGCTCGGGAGAATCCTCGATTATTTTTACAAAGGTATCGCCGTGGCGGCCGATGTATTCAGGAAGAAGCCTGGGCAGAATTGCCCTTGCAATGCTGTGCTCTATGCCAAGGTTAATTATCCTGCCGCTGATGCGGCTCTGTTGGCTGGCCTCGTCATACTGCTCCTTGAGCTTGAGCATGCCCTTCGCCGTCTGCAAAAAGAGCTTGCCCTCGGCAGTCAGATTAAGGGGACGGCTGCGCACCAGCAGGGGGGCGCCCAGCTCCTCCTCAAGTCTTGCTATCTGCTTGCTTAAGGATTGCTGTGAAATAAAAAGGTGCCTTGCCGCAGAAGAAAAGCTCTTTTCCTCCGCAACGGCCACAAAGCTTTGTATAAGTGAAAGATCCATGCTGTTTACTCCCCGGCCCGGCTTGAAGCTGAGTGCTGTGCCGTCAAAATAATGAGCCGAAATAATGAACTAACGGCGCAGATAAGTTGATATTTTGCTGCTTTCTTAACAATTTAGGTACTTTTTGCAGAAATCACTTTAACGATGTATATGATTTACACAAAACAGGCTGTGTGAGAAGCGCGATTTTTGATATATGTTACAAAGCTGCAATTTGCTATTGCAAAATTAAACTTATGGTTGTATTATATACGCATAAAAGGCGTAATTCAAGAGTAAATTTGTTTTCGTCATAAAAAAGAGGAGGATTACCCAATGAAGAAGATTATTGCTGTTGTTGCACTTATCTGCATGATGCTGACCCTGTGCGCATGCGGCGCAAAGGCTGCCGATACCCCCGCAGCAAAGGGCGGCGAGCTGACCTTCACCACCGGCGGCGACCAGGGCACCTACTTTGGCTTCGGCGGCGTTATGGCTCAGAAGGTGGGCGAGGTTACCGACACCACCGTTACCGCCATCACCTCCGGCGGCTCTCAGGCCAACATCTACGCCCTGCAGGACGGCGACGCCCAGCTTGGCTTTGTTCAGTCCGATGTTATGGCCTATGCCTACAACGGTACCCGTCTCTTTGAGGCAGACGGTGCCATTACCGATTTCTCCACCGTTGCAGCCATGTACATGGAGCAGGTGCAGATAGTCACCCTCGACCCCGAAATCAAGAGCGTTGCCGACCTTAAGGGCAAGCGCGTTTCCATCGGCGCCGCAGGCTCCGGCGTTTACTTTAACGCCATCGACATTCTGGGCGTATACGGCCTGACCGAGGCTGACATTCAGCCCACCTACCAGTCCTTCGGTGACAGCACCGAGGCTCTGCAGGACGGTCAGATTGACGCAGCCTTCGTGGTTGCAGGTGCTCCCACCACCGCAGTTACCACTCTGGCAGCCAGCAACGATGTTTATCTGGTAAGCCTTGACGATGAGCACATTGCACAGCTCACCGCTTCTTCCCCCTATTACAGCAAGAATGTTATCGCAGCTGATGTTTACGGCACTCCCGAGGATGTGACCACTGTTGCTATCGGCGCTGTCATCATTGCACGCAACGATGTTGCCAATGTGGACATAGTAAACTTCCTCACCGCTGTATTCAACAATGAGCTTGCCCACAACAAGGCAGCAGAGCTGAGCCTTGAGTTTGCCTCCTCTGTCACCGATGTTCCCTACCACCCCGGTGCAGCCGAGTTCTTCAAGAGCGTAGGCTATGAGGTTCCCGTTAAGTAAGCTATCTGCGGGCTACGCAGCGGCTACGGCGCAAATTGCGCCGTAGCCTTTGCGCGTTGTTATACGGCACGAGTAAAAACAGAGAGGAGCTTTTTTGTGTCCCTTTTCCACAAGCATGAGCATACAGAAGAGACCCACGAGGTAGGCACTGCCGCCGATGTGGAAAAAATAATGAGAAAATATGACAGGGAATCCAATGTGCGCATCTGGGAGGGTACCCCCAAGCTGGTGATCCGCGCTATCTGCGCCCTGTTTTCCATCTACTGCGTCTGGTCGACCCTTTTCAGCACCATGATGCCCGAGGAGAAGCTGAATATTTTCCTTGGACTTATACTCATAATGGGCTATCTTAACTACCCCATCAACAAGGCCCATGTAAGAGTAAACTACATGCCCTGGTATGATATACTCATAATGCTGGCAGGCGCGCTGCCCTTCTTTTACTTTGCAGTCAACGCCCGTGAGATTATCGGACTTGCCACCCGCGTTACCCGCGACCCCATGATGGTAATTATGGCCATAGCCGGCATACTTGCATTCATGGAGCTGTGCCGCCGCTGTGTGGGTATCCCCATTCTCTGCGTTGTGGGCGCTCTTTTGATATACACCTTCTCCACCGTGCGCTTCGGCAAGGTTATATATGACCTGTTTTACACCACCACCGGTCTTATGAACACCCCCATAAATGTCTGCGCAAAGTACATTGTGGTGTTTATAATCTTCGGCGCCTTTCTTGAGAGAACGGGCATTTCGGCCCTGTTTATAAATATGGCGAACTCTCTGGTGGGCGGCTTTGCAGGCGGCCCCGCCAAGGTAGCGGTCATTTCCTCCGCTCTTTGCGGAATGGTTTCCGGCTCCTCCGTGGGCAACACCGTCACCACCGGCTCCGTCACCATTCCCATGATGAAGAAGACCGGCTACAAGGGCGAGTTTGCAGGCGCGGTTGAGGCGGCGGCCTCCACCGGCGGCCAGATAATGCCCCCCATTATGGGCGCTGCCGCCTTCCTTATGGCCGAGTACATGGGCGTTCAGTATTCCGAGGTCGCCCTGCGCGCCATCCTCCCCGCCATCCTTTACTTTGCGGGCATTTTTGTTGCGGTTCACCTTGAGGCCAAGAAGCTGGGGCTTCGCGGCATTCCCAGAGAGGAGCGTCCCCGCTTTTTCTCCCTGCTGGGCAAGGTCTACCTGCTGGCGCCCCTGGTGATACTGGTATGGCTGGTATCCACCAATACCCGCACCATGCAGTTTTCCGCCGCAATAGCAATTCTTGTGACCATCCTCGTGGGCTATGTGAACAACGGAGTTAACGCCATCACCAAAAACCCCGACAAGAGCGACAATCTGACCCTTGGCAAGATAGTTGAGGCTCTGGAGGCCGGCGCAAAGAGCGCCATCACCGTGGCGGTTGCATGCGCCATGGCAGGACTGGTTGCCGGATGCATCACCGCCACCGGCCTTGCCTCCAAGCTCATTACCGCAGTGGTTGCCATCTCCGGCGGGCGAGTGTTCATTGCCCTGTTTCTGACCATGCTCTGCTGCATAGTTCTGGGTATGGGCGTTCCCACCACCGCAAACTACTGCATTATGGCCTCCACCTGTGCCCCCATCCTTATCACCATCGGCGTAAACGAGGTGGCCGCACACTTCTTCGTGTTCTACTTCGGCATCGTGGCGGACATTACTCCCCCTGTTGCTCTTGCAGCCTACGCAGGCTCCGCAATCGCAAAATCCAACCCCATGCGTACCGGCGTAAACGCCACGAAGCTGGCAATCGCTGCATTCATTGTACCCTATATTTTCTGTATGAACCCGACCATGCTGCTTATAGACACCACGGCATTTTCCATGATACAGATAATCATTACCTCCTCCGTGGGCATCTTCGGAATTGCAGCGGCAATGAACGGCTTCCTGTTCAAGCACATGCACCCGGTTGTGCGTCTGCTCATCGCCGCAGCCGGCATAATGATGATGGACCCCGGCGTGGCTACCGACATTGTGGGCATAGCTCTGTTTGCAGCAATGTTCCTGTATCAGTACCTGAGCGCAAGGAAAACCGCAGCAGCATAAGAATATTAAAAAGGACAGTCGTCAGACTGTCCTTTTTATATTATGTTTTTCAGATAATCCCGGGCAGAGGGGACTTCGGCCTCCGCGAAGCCGTGCATGATAAGGCTGCCCTCGTAGCCTGCCCTTTTGAGCCTCTGCGTATAGTACTCAAAATCCAGAACGCCCTTTCCCGGCGCGGTATAAAGGATCTTGCCGGAGACATCCGGATACAGGTCCTTGGCGTGGGCGGATACAATGTCTCTGCCCAGAGCGTCAAAGGCCTCGTCCAGCACCTGTCTCATGCTGCCGAGGCGCTCTGCCCTGAGCAGGTTTGCCCCGTCCATGATGATTTTAAGGCAGGGGCTTTTAAACTCGTCCAGATAGCGGCGAGCCCGCTGAGGCGTATTTATAATGTTGTTTACCTCGGTCTCAACACCAAGCACCACGCCGCTGCCCTCCGCAAAGCGGAGGATTTTTTCCGTTGTGTGCAGAAGCTCTGCCCATGAGCTGAGCTTCAAATTATCCTCATGCCATTCCCATTTGCTTTTGGGGTTTTTGGAGCCGGTGCAAAGGCTCACAAGAGGAATGCCCAGCTCCCCGGCAAGCTCACACTGAAGCTGAAACTGCCGTATGCCCCTTTCCTTTGCGTCCCTGTCCGGGTCGATCATGTTAAAGGTGCCGGACAGACCGTCGCATTTTATATTATGAAGCTCAAGGGCGCTTTTAAGTCCTGCGAGCTTTTTTTCATCCCTTGCCTCCGGCAGCGTGGGCATGCCGCCGTTGGATAAATTCAGCTGGCAGCGATGAAGCCCGTGACCGCTCATTTTGCCGAAGCTCAGATGGGGGTCGGAGTACTCATAGGTTCTTGAAAAAATACCAAGCTCCATCAGAGCCCTCCTTTTACATCCCGCAGCTTTATCCAAGCCCCACCCTGCTGTACGGACTGGTAGCAGGCTATCATGGCCTGCATGACCTTGATGCCGTCCTCCGCCATGGCGCCGGTGCAGGGTGTGCCGTGAAGTATGGTGTCGGCAAAGGCCTCAAGCTCCCGGCGGTAGCTGTTGCCGTCATAGGCGGCGGGGGTCTGGATAATATCCGTCTCCCGGTCATAGCATTCCACTGTGGAGGAGCGTAGCTCCCAGGGGTTTGGGGTTTTGGCAAAGACGGTGCCGCCGGTACCGTAAATTTCACAGCCCTCATGCCAGAGCTGGGCGATGGCTACCGTCAGATCCAGACAGCCTATGGCGCCGTTTGCAAAATTACAGTCTATAAGCCAGGAATGCAGCTTTTCCCTGTGTACATAGCGGGCGGAGAGCTCCTCAATGTCGCCCATGAAAAACAGCGCCATATCAAACAGGTGACTGCCGTGACCCAGAATGTAATACCGGTCCAGTATGGCCTTGGGGTTGCCGGCGGGCTTTTTCATGCTGTCGGAGGAATAGATGACCGGCTGGAGATTGTCCGTCAGGGTGTAGCGGCCCACGCTGTCGCAGTACCAGCCCTTGTAGGTGGTGACCTCACCCAGCTTTTCTTCCTTAAAGCGCTTTGCAAACTGCAATCCCTCGTCATAGCGCTTCATGTGGCCTATCTGCATGAAAACTCCCTTTTCTTCGGCAAGAGCCTTAAGCTCCATGCATTCCTCAATGGAGACGCCCATGGGCTTTTCCAGAAAAACATGCTTGCCGGCCAGCACCGCCTGCTTTGCGCAGGGCACATGGAACTGGTCGCCTATGCCGATAACCACCGCCTCCACCTCCGGGTCGCGGAGCATTTCGGCATAGTCGGTGTAAACGGCCTCCGGCTCGTAGATGGCCGCCATCTTATTGAGCAGCTCCACCGACACGTCGCAGAGAGCCCGGAGCTTTATGTTTCTTGCCTTAAGGCTGCTTACAAGATGCGCCGCCTGATTGATAAGGCCGCAGCCCAGCACGCCGATTTTCAGGCATTTTTCGTCCTTCTTGAAGTTGGTTTTCACTGTTACGCGCCTCCCGTACTGTTAATAGTACGATTGTATACCCCGGCACCCGATTACGCAAGGGGCTTCGTCGGATTGTTGACAGTCTTTTTGCCCGGTGGTATAATCTACCAGATAATCTGAGACGATTTTGGAGGATGGAATATGGCACTGGTAACACTTAAATCCGTACTTGACCACAGCATGGAAAAGGGCTATGCCGTGGGCGCATTCAACTTCAACGGCATTGAGGATGCAAGAGGCATAATTGAGGCTGCGGAGGAAAAGAACTCCCCCGTCATCCTTATGGCCAGCACCAGCGCGGTGAAGTATTTCGGCGGGGCAAAGCCCTGCGCCGCCTTCGTTGCGGCCCTTGCTCAGGCAAGCAGCGCACCCATTGTTCTGCATGTTGACCACTGCACCGACCTTGCCATGATAAAGGACTGTGTTGACGCAGGCTTTTCCTCCGTTATGATAGACGCCTCCTCCCTGAGCTTTGAGGAGAATGTGGCAAAAACCGCCGCTGCCGTTGACTATGCCAAGCGCTACGGCGTGTCCGTTGAGGGTGAGCTGGGCAGGCTCGGCGGCAGAGAGGAAAATGTGGATGTTTCCGACCGTGACGCCAATATGACCGACCCTGCCTCCGTGCAGGAGTTTGTAAAGCGCACCGGCATCGACGCTCTGGCCATTGCCATCGGCAATGCCCACGGCTTCTACAAGGGCACTCCCAAGCTGGACTTTGACCGCATTGCTGCCATCCGTGCTCTGGTGGACTGCGGCCTTGTGCTCCACGGCGGCACCGGCATCCCCGAGCCTGACTTTATAAGAGCGGTCAAGTGCGGCATGAACAAGATAAATGTTGGCACGGAGCTTAAATACGCCTGCAGCCAGACTGCCCGCGCCTGCATGGCAGCCAAGCCCGACGAGATAGACATCCGCAAGCTGGTGGGTGACAATCGCAAGGCCTGCCGGGAGATAGTGCTGGGCAAGATAGAGCTTTTCGGCAGCGCCGGCATGGGCGCACTTGAGCACTGAGATGAGGCCCTGTCTTATTCTGGTTACCGGCCTTCCCGCTTCGGGTAAATCGGGCTTCTCCTCCTACGCGGGGGACAAGCTGGGTCTGCCTGTGCTGGAAAAGGATCGCTATAAAGAGATACTCTTTGACGATATAGGCTTTAAAAGCCGCGAGGAAAAGGTGAAGCTGGGCACCGCCGCCATGAATATCATGTATGATCAGGCAGGCCGCCTGCTGAAAATGGGCATGTCCGTAATTCTGGACAATAATTTTGAGGCGGCCTCCTACGAGGGCATCAGGAAGCTGGTGCGCAGCCACGGCTGCCGGCTTATAACCGTCCGCTTCGAGGATGATGTTGAGGCTATTTACCGCCGCTTCATGAAAAGGGACAGAGACCCCCGCCGCCACAGGGGACATGTGCTCAACACCCGCTACCCGGAGGGTGAAACGCGGGAGAAGTATGTGCCGCTGAGCCTTGAGGAATTTGAAAGGAAATTCAGGGAGCGGGGCATGTTCGACTTTTATCCCGGCGGCAGGCTTATCCGCGTCAATGTCAATTCCTTCAGGAATTTCTCCTATGAGGCAATTCTCAAAAGGCTTATAAGGGCTATGGAGGCGGACGGTAATGACTGAGTTTGACATTATAGCGCTTGATATGGACGGCACTCTTGTAAACTCCATGAAGCAAATCGCCCCCGAGGAGCTGGAAGCCGTCTCCCTTGCGGTGGAGCGGGGCATACATGTGGTGCCTGCCAGCGGCAGGACACTGCACACCCTGCCCGGCGAGCTTTTTGAGCTTAGGGGGCTTCGCTACTTCATATCCTGCAACGGAGCAAGAATAAGCGATATTCTCACAGGCCGGTTGGTATACCGGCACAATATATGCCGGGAGGATATGCTTAAAATCATGGCGGAGGCTAAAAAATACAGCTGCGTCCGGGAGGCCGCGCTGGATGACGCGCTGTACCTTGCCCGGGAAGACGATGAGGAGGAGCTGAGCTTTCTCCCGCCCCATCAGCACGGCTTTCTCCGTGCTATGAGAACTCTTACCGACGACCTTGACGCCATGCTTGAGGCCGCCGAGGACGGCGCGGAGAAAATACTTATATTTTTTCACGAGGCGGAGGAGCTTAAGCGCTTTCGCCGCTGGCTGGAGGAGAATTTCAGCCTCAGCATAAGCTCCTCTCTGGACAGCAATGTGGAGATAAACGCCCTGGGCGTAAGCAAGGGCAGGGCGCTGTCCGCTCTTGCAGAGCATCTGGGCATACCTATGAGCGCCGTAATGGCCTGCGGCGACTCGGAAAACGACATAGACATGCTGAAGGCGGCGGGGCTTGGCATTGCCATGGCAAACGCAACGCCCGAGGCTCTGGCGGCTGCCGACGCCGTGACCCTTTCAAACGACGAGCACGGAGTGGCGGCGGCCATAAGACGCTACGCACTGTAATATACCGCTTTGCGGCAAATATAAAAATTTCGGAGGTAAACCAATGCTTTACAACATGAAGGAGCTGCTTGCCCCTACTCTTGAGCACCATTTTGCGATTCCCGCATTCAATACCAGCAACAACATGACCCTTACCGCCGCAGTTGAGGTGGCCGAGGAGCTCAACGCCCCCGTCATCATCGAGATACACCCCTCTGAGCTTGCCTTTGTTAAGGATAGCTTTGTTTCCGCGGTTCTGGCCGAGGCACACAGTGCCAGCGTTCCCGTATGCATCCATCTGGACCACGGCGCAAATATGGACGAGATAGTAAAGGCCATCTCCCTTGGCTTCACCTCCGTAATGATAGACGGCTCCCACCTGTCCTTTGAGGAAAATGTGGCTCAGACCAAGGCTGTTGTTCAGATAGCCCACGCCGCCAATGTCTCCGTGGAGGCAGAGCTTGGCACCATAGGCACCATGGAGGGCAACCAGATAATCTACACCGACCCTGCAGACGCAAAGCGCTTTGTGGAGGAGACCGGCGTTGACACTCTGGCCATCGCCATCGGTACCCGTCACGGCCTGTATCCCAAGGGACTTATCCCCAAGATAGAGCTTGAGCTTCTCAAGGAGATACGCAAGGCTGTCAGCATACCTCTGGTGCTCCACGGCGGCAGCAACAACCCCGATGACGAGATAGAGCAGGCCTGCCTCACCGGCGTTTCCAAGCTCAACATCTCCAGCGACATCAAGAGCGCTTTCTACAAGAAGTGCCGCGAGGTGCTTAAGGACGAAAGCCTGCTTGAGCCCAATGTTATCTATCCTCCCTGCATTGACGAGATGAAGAAGGTCATGCGCCAGAAGATGGACCTGTTCCACACCACCGGAAAGGCCGCCGTCTACGGCAGAAGGAGCCTTTGCGCCGTCAAGGCTTCCACTGCCGAGGTAGTCTGAGTATCTAATATAAACCGGGCCCTGCGCTTGCATCTGCAAGCGCAGGGCTTTTCTCTGTGCAGAAAAATTTCATTGGTCAAGTTCCACTAAATGGAAGCGTGGATTTTGTTCAAAGCGTCGAAATGTTATCAATTTGTAATGCTGTAAACAAACTGGCATTGAAAAAAACAGACAAAAGGTTTATACTTGTCGCAGCTTTTATTGTTAAGCACCAAAATTTTAAGGAGGAAAACAAATGAAAAAGCTGTTTGCGCTTCTTCTTGCTATGCTGATGGTTCTGTCTCTGGCAGCCTGCGGCGCCAAGACTGAAGCCCCCGCACCCGCTCCTGCAGAGACTCCCGCTGAGGCTCCCGCAGAAGCTCCCGCTGAAGTTGATCCCGAGCAGGCCTACTTTGATGAGCTCCTTGCTGCTGCAAAGCAGGAAGGCGAGCTGGTCATTTACGGCTCCTGCGAGGACCCCTACATTGCCGCTGCTGCTGACGGTTTCACCGCAAAGTACGGCATAAAGACCTCCTGGCAGCGCCTCACCGGTGGTGAAGTACAGGCCAAGATCGAGGAAGAGAATGGCAATCCCTCCGGCGACGTTTGGTTCGGCGGCACCTCTGACCCCCAGGCAGTCTGCGCCTCCAAGGGTCTGCTGATGCAGTACGAAGCACACAATGCTGTCAACCTGGTAAGCGACATGTACCGCGATGCTGACGGCTACTGGTACGGCATCTACACCGGCGTTATGGGCATCTTCTACAACATGGAAGAGCTGGATCGCCTGGGTCTTGCTTACCCCGCCGACTGGTCCGACCTCATCAAGCCCGAGTACAAGGGTCTGATTTGGTTCTCCAACCCCAACACCGCTTCCACCGCAAAGCTGTTCCTGAACGCTACCACCCAGATGTGGGGCGATGAGAAGGCACAGGAATACTGGGTTGCATTTGACCAGAACATTGCACAGTACACCAAGAGCGGCGGCGGCCCCTCCAAGTCCGTCGGCCCCGCTGAGTGTGTTATCGGCGTAGGCTTCCTGCATGACGCTATCTATCAGATCAACAACGGCTACGACAACATCGGTATGGCAGTTCCC
>JAZNUQ010000100.1:0-16887 GCA_045592365.1 Candidatus Limivicinus sp.
ACGGTTCGCTTCCTGGGCCATCCCCAGCAGCTGGCTGTTTCCGAGGACATGCTGGGCCGTGTCTTCAACGGTATGGGCCAGCCTATTGACGGCGGCCCCGCCATTCTGGCAGATGCCCACATGGACATTAACGGCCTGCCCATGAACCCCGCTGCCCGCGCTTACCCTGCAGAGTTTATTCAGACCGGTGTTTCCACCATTGACGGTCTGAACACTCTGGTCCGCGGTCAGAAGCTGCCCATCTTCTCCGGCTCCGGTCTGCCCCATGCAGCACTGGCAGCACAGATTGCCCGTCAGGCAAGAGTTCTGGGCGACGATGAGACCTTTGCAGTTGTTTTTGCAGCTATCGGTATCACTTTCGAGGAATCCGAGTACTTCATAAACGACTTCCGCCGCACCGGTGCTATCGAGCGTACCGTTGTTTTCTCCAACCTTGCACACGACCCCGCAGTTGAGCGTATTGCAACTCCCCGTATGGCTCTGACCGCTGCAGAGTACCTGGCCTTTGAAAAGGACATGCAGGTTCTGGTCATCCTTACCGACATTACCAACTACGCCGAGGCTCTGCGTGAGGTTTCCGCAGCAAAGAAGGAAGTTCCCGGCCGCCGCGGCTACCCCGGCTACCTGTACACCGACCTTGCAACCATGTATGAGCGCGCAGGCCGCCGTCAGGGCAAGAAGGGCTCCATCACCATGATCCCCATTCTCACCATGCCCGAAGACGACAAGACCCATCCCATCCCCGACCTTACCGGCTACATCACCGAGGGTCAGATAATCCTCAGCCGTGAGCTGCACCGCAAGGGTATAGTTCCTCCCGTGGATGTTCTGCCTTCCCTGAGCCGTCTTAAGGATAAGGGCATCGGCGCCGGCAAGACCCGCCAGGACCATGCAGGCACCATGAACCAGCTCTTTGCAGGCTACTCCCGCGGTAAGGACGCCAAGGAGCTTATGACCATTCTGGGCGAGGCCGCCCTCTCCGATGATGACAAGCTCTTTGCAAAGTTTGCCGAGGAGTTTGAGAAGGTCTATGTAAGCCAGGGCAACACCACCAACCGCTCCATTGAGGAAACTCTCACCATCGGCTGGGAGCTGCTGAGCATCCTGCCCAAGAGAGAGCTTAAGCGTATCAAGCCCGAGTATATCGAAAAGTACCTGCCCAAGAAGTAAGACCCACTAAATTTTTTACGGAGGTGATGCTTTTTGGCAAGTACTGCGATAACCCCCACCAGAATGGTGCTCAACCAGCTCAAGGGCAGACTGAAAACCGCACGCCGCGGCCACAAGCTGCTCAAGGACAAGCGCGATGAGCTGATGCGCCAGTTTATGGACATCGTAAAGCTCAACAAGCAGCTTCGTACCCGCGTTGAGGAGGGACTTACCGGCGCATTTGCATCCCTGCAGGTGGCAAGCGCCATCATGTCTCCCGAAATGCTGGAGCAGGCTCTGCTTTACCCGCGCCAGAGCGTGGAGTTGGGGCTTAAGTATAAAAACATAATGAGCGTCAATGTTCCTCAGTACAGCTTCCATACCAAGAACAACGACCCCTCTGAGATATACCCCTACGGTTTTGCTCAGACCTCCGGCGAGCTGGATGACGCGCTGGATAAGATGGCACGGGTGTTTGAGGATATGCTGGAGCTGGCACAGGTCGAAAAGACCATGCAGCTTCTGGCGGAGGAGATAGAAAAGACCCGCCGCCGCGTCAACGCCCTTGAGTATGTTATGATCCCCGAGCTTGAAGGAAATATCAAGTATATCTCCATGAAGCTGGCGGAGAATGAAAACGCCACCAAGGTGCGTCTGCTGAAGGTCAAGGAAATGGTGCTGGAGCAGGCTCATAACTACAAGCAATAAAGCCAAACAAGCAAAAAGCCCGGACTTTTAGTCCGGGCTTTTACTGTTTTTTCTTGACTAATGGGCGGAAGGAAATATAATTAAGGCATAGACAAAAACGGAGGGATTTAATTGTCGCAACTGTGCTTTAACTGCTTTACACAGAAAAACGGCGGCGGTGTCTGCCCCAACTGCGGCTATGACCCGGCGGAGGACAGGGAAAAGTACCCCTCTGCCCTGCCTCAGGGCAGCATACTCAGGGATCGCTATATCGTAGGCCGGGTTCTGGGTCAGGGGGGCTTCGGTATAACCTACGCCGCTCAGGATTTTGCCACGCAGCAGCGGGTCGCCATAAAGGAATACATGCCCAATGCCATTTCAAGCCGTGAATCCTCCGGCCGGCTCAGCTCCTTCGGCGCACAGGCGGCAGGCTTTGAGCAGGGCAAAACCGACTTTATGAAGGAGGCCAACGCCCTTGCCGCATTGGAGGACAATGAGCATGTTGTCAATGTGCTGGACTTCTTTCAGCAGAACAATACGGCCTACTTCGTGATGGAGTTTGTTCAGGGCACAAGCCTCAAGTCCTATATCCGCATGATGGGCGGCAGGCTTGGTGAGGCGGAGGCGCTGCGCGTGCTGATGCCCATTATGGAAGCCCTTGAGGACATTCACGCCAAGGGGCTTATCCACCGGGACATTGCGCCGGACAATATAATCGTCACCGCAGACGGCACCGCAAAGCTCATAGACTTCGGCGCCGCCCGTTACAGCACCGGCGAGCAGAGCATGAGCCTTGATGTGGTATTAAAGCACGGCTATGCGCCGGTGGAGCAGTACATACGCCGGGGCAGACAGGGTCCCTTCACCGATGTGTACGCCATGGCCGCCACCTTTTACTATGCGCTGACAGGCAGAGCGCCTCAGGAGGCGGTGGAGCGCACGGTGTGCGACGAGCTTGTGCCGCCCTCCGCCCTGGGCGCAAGGCTGAGCCCAAGCCTTGAGGCGGCGCTTTTAAAGGCGCTGTCCCTCCAGCCGGAAAACAGATTTTCGGGCATGGGGGAATTTGCCGCAGCCCTGAAGGGTGAGATTACTCTGCCAAAGCCTGCGGCGGCAAGGCCCGCTCCGGAGGCGACCGCCCCGAAGCCAAAAAAGATAAAGCTGCTGCCGATGCTTATGGCGGCGGCACTGGTGCTTGCCCTCTGCATAGGCGTAGGCGCGGTGGCATTCAAGGCCGGCGGGAAGGAAAAGCAGCCTCCCGAGCCTGAGCAGCCCACGGAGACTGCCGCCCCTGCGACGGCAGAGCCCACACCGGAGCCTGCGCCCACACCCACGCCGGAGCCTACACCGAGTCCCGAGCCGGTGGATGACCCCACATGGGATTATGACCCGCTGACACGCACCCTGACCATATGCGGTATGGGCAATATGGAGGACTTTGTTCAGGGCTACACACCGGATACCGTTCCGTGGCGAACTCTGGACTTCAAAAAGGTCGTTATTGAGCCCGGCGTCAGCAATATAGGCCAGGCCGCCTTTTTCATATGCAACAGCCTTGAGGAGATAGTCATACCCGACACCGTTACCCGCATAGGTAAAGACGCCTTTTACAGCTGCGATAAGCTCAGCAGCATAGAGCTGCCCGACAGTATTGTGATGATAGACAGAGGCGCCTTTGAGGACTGCGTATCTCTCACGGAAATAACAATACCTGCAGATGTAGTCATTCTCCACGATAATATGTTCAAGGGCTGCACCGCCCTTGAAAAGGTCAAGCTGCCGGAGGGGCTTGAGTACATAAATGACTCTGCCTTCCGCGGCTGTGAGGCTCTTGAGAGCATAAAGCTGCCCGGCACGCTTCTTCAGATAGGTAAATATGCCTTCTATGAATGCAGCTCCCTCAGCTCGGTTACGCTGCCGGAGAGCGTCACCATTATAAACGACGCTGCCTTCCGGGGCTGCCTGAGCCTTAAGAAAATCAACATTCCCAAGGACATAGTCCGTATCGGTATGGGAGCCTTTCACGACTGCACAGCCCTCAGCGATGTGTATTATAACGGCAGCGAGGAAGAGTGGGGCAAGCATCTGGGCTCTGACAGCATGTGCTTTGAAAGCTTTACGGAGATACATTTCAAATAAGCGCATCTTAAATAATTCTTAAACACTTACCCCATTGGTTTTTAAAGACTGATGGGGTAAAATATTGCCCGAGGTGAGAAAAGTGTACAGCATACTTGTTTGTGATGACGAGCGGGACATAGTCTCCGCTCTGAGAATATACCTTGAGGCCGAGGGCTACGCCGTCACAGAGGCGTACAGCGGCCTTGAGGCTCTGGAGCTTCTGGGAAAAAATGAGATACATCTGGTGCTGATGGACATTATGATGCCGGGAATGGACGGCATTGCCGCCATGCTTAAAATCCGTGAAAGCAGCAATGTGCCGGTGATACTGCTTACCGCCAAGGCTGAGGACAGTGACAAGATACTGGGGCTTACCGTGGGCGCCGACGACTATGTTACAAAGCCCTTCAACCCGGTGGAGCTGCTGGCCCGGGTGCGCTCCCAGCTTCGCCGCTATATGCAGCTGGGAGGCGGCGCCGTCAGGGAGGGCAGCCTCAGCATAGGCTCGCTGCTGCTGGACGATAAGAGCAAGGAGGTCAGCCTTGAGGGGGAGATAAAAAACCTCACACCCACCGAGTATGACATACTGAAGTTTCTTATGGAGCATCCGGGGCAGGTGTTTTCGCCCCGGGACATTTACAGAGCCGTCTGGAAGGACGAGCCCTACGGCGCGGAGAGCACCGTGGCGGTGCATATCCGCCATCTGCGTGAAAAGATAGAGATAAACCCCGCCGAGCCCAGATACATAAAGGCTGTGTGGGGTCAGGGCTATAAGATGGAAAGGGGGAAGTGAAATGAGGAAAAGTGCAGGCGTAAAATTTGCAGCCCTTGTGCTGCTTTTGCTCTTCGGCGTGGGGATGGCGCTCTCTGCTCTGGGCATTCTTTTTGTGGGCGATCTGGGGGCGCTGCCCTCGGATTACGATAACGGCTGGGACAGTCTTATGCGAGATTACAGCCGCTCATATGCTGCCGATGTGGAGTGGATGTATTATAGCGGCATGGACATTTCCCAACACGAGCATCTGATCTACCGCATATATGACGGGGAGGGGAAGCTCCTTGACGGGGGCAACTATGACCCGGACAGAGAATACGCATGGCACGGAGCCTTTGACAGATATGTCCACGGGGAAGCGCCCATCATGGAAAAACACATGAGGGTGGAGTGCTTCCTGCCTGCCGGGGAATACGGCGGGGAGCTGGGTACGCTGATACGGCTTTATAATTTCTGCTTTGGCTATCGCTGGTTTCTTTTAAGCGCCGCCATAGTCTGCACGGTGCTTTTCATTGCGCTGTGGGTGTTTCTGCTCTGCGCCGCCGGACACAGAAAGGGCAGCGAAGGTATAAAGCTCAGCTTTGTTGACCGTATACCCTACGATATTTTCACCGCGGTCTGTGCGCTTGCCATACCGGGAGGGATATTCCTGCTGGTAAATCTCCCCTATGAGGAGCTTTATTTCTGCGTGCTGGGCGCGATACTTGTTCTGTGCCTTGTAGGAATTGTTCTGCTTTGGAGCCTCAGCACGGCGGTGCGCATAAAGAGCAGGACCCTTATAAAAAACAGCCTTTGCTTCATGCTGCTGAGCTTTTGCCTTAAAATTGTAAAAAAGCTGCTCAAGCCCCTTTTCGCTGTGCTTAAAAGGCTGCTGCTTTTCCCGGCGGCTGTGTTTAAAAAGCTGCCGCTGGTATGGCGCGGGGCGCTGATATTTGTGGGGGCGGTTTTCGCGGAATTTGTGCTCATTGCGCTGGTGGGCGGCTTTAACTACCACGGCTGCGCGCCCAGAAACTGGCTGTGGTTTCTGGAGAGGATAGCTTTGTTTGTGCCGGTGATGTATGTGCTTATCTGCGCAAAGGAGCTTCGCCGGGGCGCGACCGACATTGCCGCAGGCCGGGAAAATACCCGCATCGAAACAAAGCATCTGCGGGGCGAGCTTCTGCGCCACGGGGAGGACCTTAACAATATCCGCGCGGGGCTTATAAGGGCCGTTGACGAGCGTATGAAAAGCGAAAGGCTTAAAACCGAGCTTATAAGCAATGTTTCCCACGATATAAAAACGCCCCTTACCTCCATAATCAACTATGTTGACCTGCTGAAAAAGGAGGAGCCGGAGAATGAGCGCATGCGGGAATATGTGGATGTTCTCAGCCGGCAGTCTGAGAGACTTAAAAAGCTCACCGAGGATCTGGTGGAGGCTTCGAAGGCCTCCAGCGGGGCAATTGCCGTAAAGCCCGAGCCCTGTGAGCTCAATGTGCTGCTTGAGCAGACAATGGGGGAATATGCCGAGCGCCTTAAGGCCGCCGGACTTGAGCCGGTGCTGGAAAAGGCTCGGGAGAGCGTCACCGTAATGGCGGATGGGCGGCACATGTGGCGGATACTTGATAATCTTATGAGCAATGTGTACAAGTATTCCCTGCCGGGCAGCCGGGTGTGGCTTAGCCTTGAGGCCGATGAGACACAGGCGCGGATATGGCTGAAAAACACCTCAAAGGAGCGCATAAGCATAAGCCCCGACGAGCTCAGTCAGCGCTTTGTCCGGGGCGACAGCTCAAGAAACACCGAGGGCAGCGGTCTGGGACTGTCCATTGCGGAAAGCCTTGCCCGGCTTCAGGGCGGGGACATGCATATAAGCCTTGACGGAGATTTGTTCAGGGTCTGCCTGAGCTTCCCCAGACAATAAAAAGATTGAGCCCGGACTTTAAGTCCGGGCTCAATGTCGTTACTTATAGAGTATCAGGGCGATGGCCTCAACAGGCTCGTCCTTTTTATTTATGATGCTGTGACCCTCACCGTCATCTACAAAGGCCACATCGCCGGCTCTGAGGGTTACGGGTCTGCCGTTATCGGAGTATTCGGCCTCACCCTTGAGGATGAAATAGGTTTCCCCGTCGCCCTTGTGGATGTGCCATGCAACCTCACAGTCCTTCTCAAGACGGATGTAATTGAAGACACGGCCCTTGCCGTACATTTCCTCTGCGCCGTCCAGTAGCTTGTGCATTACGACCTCACCGCTGCCGCCGAACATTTTCTGGCTGCCACAGGGGAGCTGCTCAAAGGTTCTTACAAAGCTCATAATACCCTCCTTTAAAAGCCAAGCTCTTCGTCAATGAGTATGACCTCGGTGCTCATGCCCATCATGGGTCCCCACAGCACCAGCAGAGCACGGCAGATGCGATCGGGAGAGAGGCAGTCATGGCACTTGTCGTCTATCTTGCAGGGGGTCTTGTAGTTGAAGCGTCTGCCGTTAAGGACGCAGGCGGTGTTGCGCGCTCTGAAAAGGGCGCTTTCAAAGTCGGGGCATATCTTGTTGGTGCCGGCAATGATGTATACCCGCTTGTCGCCGTAGACCTGACCTGCAAGGCGGTTGCCGCGGCCGTCAATATTGAGTATCTCGCCGTCCTCGGATATGGCGTTTGCGCCGCTTATGTACACATCGGCGGCATTCGCCTTGGCGATGGTTTCGGCGCCGGGCACCTTCCAGTGCCAGTAAACCGTGTTGTGGGCACTGAGCCTGTCAAAAAGGCCAAGCTGCTCCGCTGTCTGGCAGCCGCCTATACCAACGCTGCAGCCCTGAACATTTTCAACCAGATATTCGGCGGCTTCAGCGCCGGTGGCAAAGTGCTTTACCTTAAAGCCTCTTGCCTCCATGTTTTTTATCGTGCGCTCAAGGTTCATTGTTGCACCTCCGTGTAAAAAAACAAATTCCCGTACAGGTTGTATGTATTATACAACCTGTACGGGAATTTAGCAATTATAAATCCAATATTTCGGCCAGATCCTTTATGGAAAGTGCCAGTTTTGACGCAAATTCCATATTCTGGGACTGCACCGCGATGCGAATGGCGCTGCGGTTGCTTACCGGGAACAAATGCATGGAATAGTGGGGCCGCCGCAGGCGTATGCCGTCGGAATAATCCGCGTCCATTTCAAGCATGGCCTGAGAGAGTGCGCCCATAAGAGCCGCCCGGCTGCGGCAGGGCTGCTCCAGAGTATAGCCCTCGCCGGGGCGGGGCATTTCCCGAACCGGCCTTCCGGGACGGAAGCTCTCGGGTATATCTATATCCAGCTTGCCCTCCAGTGCGTCAACGCAGCAGCGGTAATAGGACAGAGGATCGCCCACATCGCACCAGTAGCCATCCATCATAAGACCCTGTATGGGCATGCCTTTTTCAAGAAGCAGCGGGAACAGGTCCTTTGCAAAGTCAAAGGGCTCATTTTCCGGGACAAGCTCCATGACGGCGGGGGATATAATGTATATGCCGGTATTCACCCGGTCGGACACCACCCGCGCCCAGTCGGGCTTTTCCACAAAGGCCCGCACAAGCCCCGTTTCGTCCGTTACGGTCAGCCCGTAGCTCAAGGGGCTTGAATGCCGGCACAGGGCAAGGGTCACGGCTGCCTTTTTCTCCTTGTGGCGGCGCATCATTTCCGCAAGGTCAAAATCGCAGGCCGCATCCCCGCTGATAACCAGAAAATCCTCGCCGCCGTAAAAATCCTCACAGTTTTTAACTCCTCCGGCAGTGCCCAGAGGCTCCGTTTCCTCCCGGTAAGAGAGTGAAACTCCCAGAGCGCTTCCGTCCCCGAAGGCGGAGATTATATCCTCTGCACGGTATTTCACTGCGGCGCATATATCGGTATAGCCGTGTTTTTTCAAAAGCAGGATAATATGCTCCATTATGGGTCTGCCAAGCAGGGGAACCAGGGGCTTTGGGCGCTCACCTGTGACGGCCCGTAGCCGTCTGCCCTCGCCGCCTGCCATTATTACTGCTTTCATATTCTGCCTCCAATTTTGTTTGGGTTAGCCTTCGGACTATATCCGTCAGGCTGGTATCTTTAGTATCGTCGGGGCGCAATTAAATTATTTATTGTAAAACAGGGAATGATTTGGTATAATGTACTATCTATTGCATTTACCATGAGAATTATGCACAGTTGTTTGGGAGGTGCATATTTTGAATAAAAATTTGCAGAGACTGGCTGAACCGGGCTCGAAAATGTATCTGTTCTTCCTCGTGGCCTTTGCCGTGGCCTCGCTGCTGTTCAAAATGTACGAGCTGGCAGTGGCGGAGGCGGGGGTAATTCTGCTGCTGCTGGTGTATTCGGCCATAAGCCGCCGCCGCAAGGCAAAGCAGCTTGCCGCATACATAGAGTCGCTGACCTATGAGACGGAAAATGCCAAGAACAACACCCTGATGAATTTCCCTCTGCCCATAGTGGTCTTCCGGCTGGATGACTCACGCATCGTATGGGGCAACGAGATGTTTTTTGCCATGTGCGGCGCCACCGGCGCAAGGCTTGACGCCTGCATGGTGGACCTGATACCGGAGTTCAGCGCCAAGTGGCTCATGGAGGGCAAGACCCAGTTCCCCTCCCTGTTTGAGATCGACGACAGGAAATATAAGCTCTACGGCAGCATTATCCGCTCTGAGGAGGCCGACGACAGCGCTGCCTTCATGGGCATAAGCTACTGGGTGGATGTTACCGATTATGAGGTCATCCGAGTGGAGTACGAGGACTCAAGGCCGGTTGCGGGCATAGTGGTCATAGACAATCTTGACGAGCTGACGCGAAACCAGCCCGACCGTATCAAAAACGACCTTCGTGATGCCATTGAGGATAAGCTGAATCAGTGGGCGGACAATTACGGCGGTATCGTTAAGCGCTTTGAGCGCGACCGTTATCTGGCACTGTTTGAAAAACGCCATCTGGAGCAGATGAAGGAGGAAAAATTCTCTCTGGTGGAGGAGGTCCATCAGGTGGAAAGCCCCTCCGGCATTGTAGCCTCCATAAGCATAGGCTTCGGTGCGGACGCGGTGAATTTCTCCGATGCGCTGCAATATGCCAATGTGGCGATAGAGCTTGCGCTCTCCCGCGGCGGCGACCAGACGGTTATAAAGAATCGGCTTAATTTTGAATTTTTCGGCGGCAGAGGCTTTGAGGTGGAAAAGCGCACCAAGGTTCGCTCCCGCGTTATGGCAAACACTCTTGCCGAGCTTATACAGGATTCCAGCCGCGTGCTGGTTATGGGCCACCGCTTTGCCGACCTTGACAGTGTGGGCAGCGCCGTGGGCGCCTGCTGCATAGCAAGAAAGCTGGGGGTAAAGGCCAATATCGTCATTGACATGAAGCGCAATGTATCCGGCGCACTTATTGAGCGGGTCAGAAAAGAGCCTGAATACAAGGAGCTTTTTATAAGCCCGCAGGACGCTATGCTCAGAGCGGACAGTCACACCCTGCTCATTGTGGTGGACACCAACCGCCCCGAGCAGGTGGAGGATTCAAACCTGCTTTTCTCCTGCAACAGGGTTGCGGTTATCGACCACCACCGCGTGGGCGCCACCTATATACAGAATGCGGCGCTGGCCTTTATCGAGCCCTATGCCTCCTCCGTCAGCGAGCTTATGACGGAGATTATTCAGGAGCTTGCCGACCCCTCCGACATTATGCGCTGTGAGGCGGAGGCGATGCTTGCAGGTATAGTGCTGGATACCAAGAGCTTCACCATACGAACCGGCGAGCGTACCTTTGACGCGGCTGCATATCTGCGCCGCGCCGGGGCTGACACCACCGAGGTCAAGAAGATGCTCCAGTCCGACATGACCGACACCGTCAGCCGCTACAAGATAATGCAGGGCGCGGAGCTTTACCGCAATGTGGCGATCGCGGCGCCCGAGGAGCCGCAAAACCGCATCGTTGCAGCTCAGGCGGCGGATGAGCTTTTGAACATATCCGGCGTTGAGGCATCCATCGTTATCGTACCTGACGACAAGGGCGGCGTGGCGGTATCCGCCCGCAGCATAGGCGAGCTTAATGTTCAGCTTATAATGGAAATGCTGGGCGGCGGCGGCAACCGCAGCGCCGCGGCGGCACAGTTTGAAAATACCGATGTACACACGGTGGTTCAGCGTGTGTACGCAGCAATCGACGATTATCTGGGAGGATAAAAATATGAAGGTTATATTCAATACGGATGTTAAGGGTCAGGGCAAGAAGGGCGAGCTTAAGGAGGTTTCCGACGGCTACGCAAGGAATTATCTGCTGCCCCGTAAGCTGGCTACCGAGGCTACGGCGGACAATCTTAACGCGCTCAGGCTCAAGGAAAAGGCAAAGGCTGCTCAGATCGCAAAGGAAAAGGCCCTTGCAGAGGAAAACGCAAAGAAGCTGGGCGCAATACAGGTGCTTATAAAGGCCAAGGCCGGCAACGGCGGCAAGCTCTTCGGCGCCGTTACCTCTCAGGAGATAAGCCGCGCCCTTAAGGAGCAGTTTGATATAGACATTGAGAAGAACAAGATAGTTCAGGCAGAGCCCATCAAGACCTACGGCGCATTTACCGTCAAGGCCAAGCTGGGTCACGAGATAAGCGGCAGCATCAATGTGCTGGTGGTTGAGGGATAAATAATCACTGAGAGGTGAATTGAATGGAAGAGCTTCTTGGCAGGAGAGTACCCCATTCTTCGGCTGCCGAGCAGGCCGTTGTGGGCTCTATGCTCATAGACCCCAGGTGCGTGCCTGAGGTGCTTGAAAGGCTCAAACCCGACGAGTTTTATCTAAAGCTCAACCGGGATATATACGACACAATGTATGCCATGTTCTCCTACGGGCAGACCATAGACCCGGTGACGGTGCTGGATCAGATGCGCGTTCGCGGCGTCTGGCAGCAGGACAGTGAAAGCTATCTGGCAGAGCTTATGCGCGTCACTCCCACGGCGGCAAATGTGCTGGAATATGCCGCCATCGTCCGGGACAGAGCACTGCTGCGCCGTCTTGGGGAGGCTGCGGATGAAATAAACAAAACCGTATATGATGGCACCGGCGAGGCAGAAAGCGCGCTTGAAGCGGCAGAACGCAGGATATATGCCCTGCGTCAGGGCAGGAATGTGGGCGGACTTGTGCCGATTTCCTCTGTGGTTCAGAATGTTTTTGACACCATGAACGAGGCGGCAAGCTCCGGAAGCAAGATACCCGGTATTCCCACCGGCCTTGACGACCTTGACAAAAAGATCCTGGGTCTCAATAAGTCCGAGCTTATTCTGATAGCTGCCCGCCCCGGCATGGGCAAAACAAGTATTGCGCTTAATATAGCGCTGGATGCGGGCTTGAAGCAGCACAGGACAATTGCCGTATTCTCCCTTGAAATGTCAAGAGAGCAGCTTGTAACCAGACTTCTTTCGGCAGCCGCCAATGTTCCCTCCCAGAACCTTTTGACGGGACAGCTCAGTGAGCTTCAGTGGAACGCGGTGACGGGAGCAGCACAGGAGCTCAGCGCTGCGGACATACGCATTGACGATAATCCCTCGCTTACCGTTGCGGATATGAATGCCCAGTGCCGCAGAGTCAAGAATCTGGAGCTGGTGGTAATAGACTATCTGCAGCTTATGCAGTCGGCAGGCAGCGGACATGGCTGGTCAAACGAAAGCCGCACGCAGGCCGTCAGCGATATAAGCCGTATGCTGAAAATAATGGCCAAGGAGCTGAATGTGCCGGTTATCTGCCTGTCTCAGCTTTCCCGAGCCAACGAAAGCAGACAGGACAAGCGCCCCATGCTCTCCGACCTTCGTGAGTCCGGCGCCATTGAGCAGGACGCAGACGTTGTCATAGGCCTTTACAGAGAGGGGTATTATAACAAGGAATGTGCAGACCCCTATCTGGCGGAGGCCATAGTGCTTAAAAACCGCAAGGGTCAGACAGGCACCGTAAATCTGGTGTGGTCTCCCGAATTTACCTCCTTCAAGAACTATTCGGGGCGGCGTGAAGATGAATAAAAACGGTATTGTCAGCGAATACGGAATGCTCCCACCGGGAACAAAGGTGCTTTGTGCCGTTTCCGGCGGCGCAGACTCCGTATGCATGCTGCACATGCTTAAAAGCCTTGAGCGGGAGCTTGATATTGAGGTCTGCTGCGCCCATTACGAGCACGGCCTGCGGGGGGAGGAAGCCCTGCGGGATATGCGCTTTGTTGAGGACTGCTGCAAAAAATGGAGCATTCCCTTTATTGCTGAGCGGGGCGATGTGAAGGCCCACGCGGAAAAATGCGGCATGAGCATTGAGGAGGCTGCAAGGGAGCTGCGCTACGGCTTTTTGCAGCGTGCCGCCAAGGAGCTGGGCTGCGGCAAAATAGCCACCGCACACAATGCCGACGACAATGTTGAGACTGTCATATTCAACCTGAGCCGGGGCAGCGCTGCCAAGGGGCTTGCGGGAATTCCGCCGGTGAGGGACAATATTATCCGCCCGCTGCTGGATATGAGCCGCAGCGAGATAGAGGCTTATCTTCGCCGGGAGGGGCTGGATTTCGTACAGGACAGCAGCAACGCCGGCGACGAATACAGCCGCAACCTTATCCGCCACCGGGTGATGCCGGTGCTCAGGGAAATAAACCCTGCGCTTTGCCGCAGCGTCAGCCGCAGCGGGAAGCTCCTGCGCCGGGATGAGAGCTTTCTTGAGGCGCTGGCGGAGGATTTTATAAGGGAATACTATAAGGACAACAGCCTTGACACAAAAGCGCTGCTGGCTCTGGACAGGGCAGTTTCCACCCGGGTGCTGCGCAGGCTCTGGCCCTGTTCACTCAGCTTTGAGCATGTGGAGGCGGCGCTGGATTTTGCCGAAGGCAGCGGCTTTGGCTTGCTGGACATTCCCGGCGGAAGGCTTTGCCGCCAGCAGGGGAGACTGTATTTTGCCCCCCCGGAGGAAAAACGCATACAGAGCCGCCGGCTTATACCCGGCGAAAGCCTTGATATTCCCGAGGCGGGGATAAGGCTTGTCAGCACATTTACAGATTATACTCAGGAAATTCACAACAAGTTCAAAACTTCGCTCTTCAAATATGAGAGCATATGTGGTAATATATTCTGCACTTCCCGCCGTGAGGGTGACAGTATTCGCCCTGCCGGAAGGGACTGCGGAAAGAGCCTGAAAAAGCTGTTCACAGAGCTTAAATACACCCGTGAACAGAGGAATATGACGCCGGTTTTGAGAGATGATAAGGGCGTTATGGCAGTTTTGGGCGTGGCGGTGGACAGCCGCTGCTGTGCAAAGCCCGGAGATAAGGTTCTCCGCGTTGATATTGAAAAGATTTAAAATGAGATAAAGGGAGAAGCTATGGAGAGAGATATTCAGAGTATTCTTATGTCTCAGGACGAGATACTTGCAAAGGTAGCCCGGGTGGGTGAGCAGATAAGCCGGGACTTTGAAGGCAAAAACCCCGTTTTTGTGGGCGTTCTGAAGGGCTGTTTTATTTTTATGGCCGATCTTATGCGCCATGTCAATGTGAATTGCTCAGTTGACTTTATGGCTGTGTCCTCCTATAACGGCACCAGCTCCACCGGCGCAGTGAAGATAAACAAGGACCTGAGCGAGGACATTGAGGGCAGACATGTCATAATCGTTGAGGATATTCTGGACTCCGGCGTTACCCTCAGCTACCTCAAGCAGTATCTGCTTGTGAGAAAGCCCGCCTCCATAAGCATCGTTACCCTTATGGACAAGCCCTCCAGACGCAAGGCGGACATTTATGCAGACTATTCATGCTTTGAAGTTCCCGACGCATTCGTCGTGGGCTACGGGCTGGATTATAACGAGCACTACCGTAATCTTCCCTATATCGGTGTGCTTAAACCCGAAATATATTCATAAGAGTTTCTTATGAAAAGGAAGTGACAGTAGTTTGAAACCCAATCGCAAGAGAACAAGAGACCTTGGCTTTTATGTGCTGCTGATTGTGCTGCTTGTGGCAGTGATATTCACCATGAGCAAGGACACGGAGAGCAATACCCTTGAGGACTACTCCGAGCTTGTGGACCTCTTTGAGGAAGGCAAGGTGCAGTATTTCAGAACCGAGGGCAATACCATTATTCTCAAGGTCAGAACCGGAGACGAGGTGCGCCCCACGGAGGAGCTCATCTATGAGCTTTACAGCTTCTCTGTATTCTATGAAGACTTTAACCAGCTTATAAAGGAACAGTACGAAAGCGGCGTTCTTGAGGGCTACGATTATGACGAGGGCTTCGTGATGCCCTGGTGGATGAGCTTTTTGCCCTATCTGCTGATCATGATCGTGCTTATGGTGGTCTGGTACTTTATGATGGCAAGAGCCGGCGGCGGCGGTGCCGGCGGAGTTGCCAAGTTCAGCAAGGCAAGAACCAGGCTTGGAAGCGAAGAGAAGAACAAGAAGACCTTCAACGATGTCGCCGGCTGCGACGAGGAGAAGGAAGAGCTTGCCGAGATAGTTGACTTTCTCAAGGACCCCAAGGCATATACCGCCATGGGTGCGCGCATTCCCAAGGGCGTGCTGCTGGTAGGCCCTCCGGGAACAGGTAAGACCCTGCTTGCAAAGGCTGTTGCAGGTGAGGCCAATGTGCAGTTCCTGTCCATTTCCGGCTCCGACTTTGTGGAGCTGTATGTGGGCGTGGGCGCAGGCCGTGTCCGCGACCTGTTCGAGCAGGCAAAGAAGCTGGCTCCCGCAATTATCTTCATCGACGAGATAGATGCGGTGGGCCGTCAGCGCGGCAGCGGTCTGGGCGGCGGTCACGACGAGCGTGAGCAGACCCTTAACCAGCTGCTGGTAGAGATGGACGGTTTCGGCAACAACGAGGGCGTCATAGTTATGGCGGCCACCAACCGCGCCGATATTCTGGACAATGCTCTGCTGCGTCCCGGACGCTTTGACCGTCAGGTTTATGTTGGCCTGCCCGACATCAAGGGCCGTGAGGCTATTTTGAAAATACATGCCCGTGACAAGCAGCTTGCCGAGGATGTTGACCTGAACAGCATTGCCAAGGGTACTCCCGGCTTTGCAGGCGCCGACCTTGAAAACCTGATGAACGAGGCAGCGCTGCTGGCTGTGCGCCGCCGTCACCGCTTCATTACCATGGAGGATGTGGACGAGGCAATACTGAAGGTGCAGATGGGTCCCGAGAAGAAGAGCCGCAAAATGAGCGAGAAGGCGCGCCGCCTTACCGCCTATCACGAGGCAGGCCACGCAGTCTCAGGCAGGTATCTTGAAAATGTTGACCCGGTACACTATATAACCATTATTCCCAGAGGCGCGGCAGGCGGCTTCACCCTGTTCAGACCTCAAGAGGATCTGGAAAACTTCAAGTCCCGCGGCGAGATGTTTGAAAGCATCGTTATGGCTCTGGGCGGGAGAATTTCCGAAAAGCTGTTTCTGGACGTTATATCCACCGGCGCCTCCGGCGACATTCAGCAGGCAAGCGCCATTGCCAGAGATATGGTCATGCGCTACGGCATGTGCGAAAAGCTGGGCCCCATATCCTATGACAGCTCAGGCCACAGCATCTTTATCGGCCGCGACTTCGGCCAGCCCAAGAGCTATTCCGAGGATACCGCCGGCCTTATCGACGCCGAGGTGAAGGCCATCTTTGACGAGGCCTCCGCTCTCTGCGAGAAGATACTCTCCGAGCACAGTGCTCAGGTCAGGGATATTGCCGAATATCTGCTGAAAAACGAGACCATGGAGGCCGATGAGTTTAACTACTACTTTGAGCACGGCGAGTTTATGCCCGTTTCTGCCAAGGCAGTGCGTCAGGCAAGGAACGACAGCACCATCGAGCGTCCCGCCCGCAAAATAAGCATGGTGGACGGCTACGCCGAGGAAAAAGCCGAGGAGGCAAAGACCGAAACGGAGCCGGCACAGGAAAATCCCCCGCAGACTGAAGAATAAATCCCGAAAGGCTAAAAGGCGTGACCCCACAGGTCATGCCTTTTACTTTTTGACTTTTGAATAGGAAGATTTTCAAATCCGGCTTGAGAGAATATAAGTCTTATGCTATAATCAACTATTATGAATAAGAAGCTAAAAGGAGAATGAAAATATATGAAGCTCGGTATCGTTGGCCTGCCCACCGTGGGCAAAACCACTCTTTTCAACGCCCTGACCGGCTCTAAGGCGGAGACCGGCGCCTACGGCGTTGCCGGCG
>JAZNUQ010000101.1:0-11150 GCA_045592365.1 Candidatus Limivicinus sp.
CCCATGGAACCTGCGTGACGGTGAACGGGACCGCCGCCGTGGCTCATGCGGCCGCGAGCCTGGCCGTAGCGCTTGATAACGCCGGCGTAGCCCTTACCCTTGCTGATACCGGTGACATCGACCTTGTCGCCCTCGGCGAACATGTCGGCCTTGATGGTGTCACCAACTGCCAGCTTCTCTGCGCCCTCGAGCTTGAACTCCTTGAGGTGCTTAACGTTTGCAACACCAGCTGCCTTCAGGTGACCCTGCTCAGGCTTGGTGAGCTTCTTCTCGGAAACTTCCTCGTAACCGAGCTGGACTGCTTCGTATCCTTCCTTCTCCTTGCTCATCTTCTGGACGACCACGCAGGGGCCGGCCTCGATGACGGTTACGGGAATGACCTTACCAGTCTCGTCGAAGATCTGCGTCATGCCGACCTTCTTGCCGATGATGGCTTTCTTCATTAGATATTTCCTCCTATTGGTTATTGGTTGCCTCGCTTAGCCCGGGCTTTCGCTCCGTCCAGAGGCTGGCAACTTAACCCGTCCGCACACGCAAGATGCGGACTATGGGTCATTTACTTGTTTTGGGTCTTGCGCTTTTCCGGGGTTTTGCTGTGTCTCAGAGCTTGATCTCGATCTCAACGCCTGCGGGGACTTCCAGGCTCATAAGAGCTTCCACGGTCTTCTGAGTGGGGCTCATGATGTCGATAAGGCGCTTGTGGGTGCGGCGCTCGAACTGCTCACGGCTGTCCTTGTACTTGTGAACTGCACGGAGGATGGTGATGATCTCGGTCTTGGTGGGCAGGGGGATGGGACCGGAAACCTTTGCATCGGTGCGCTTTGCTGCCTCAACGATGGTCTCTGCTGCCTTGTCGATGAGCTGGTGATCGTATGCCTTCAGGCGGATACGGATCATGTTCTTGTTGGTGCTTGCCATGTGATTTTCTCCTTTTTCGTACGATTTGCGGCGGCATTGGCTCCGCCTTAAATATGCGTACGGATGAGCCCGAATTCTGTACACACTGCCGTGCGTATCAAACCGCGTCCGAAAAACAAACCGGCTCATAAAGCCGGTCAGCCCCCGTCCGCGCGATATACGCGTGTACCGAACAGGTCTCAGCCGCCCGATTGTGCGCCGAACATGCATTCGACACCGGACATACTCCACGGAAGTTACCTCGAAACCGAGCAATCTCCCGCTTCATCGCATAATACGCTTGTGCTTGCGCACACGCGCTCAATTACTATACCAAGGGAAGCGACGCTTGTCAAGAGAAAATTTATGTTTTCCGCAGAATTTTTTATTATTTTTTTGTGCAGGGTAGATAGGTCAGAACAAGGCCATAAAGTCATATGCTGCCGCAAGCGGCAGCATATCGACAGATTGCCTTGTTCTTCCCCTCCAAATCAAACCCGCTTCGCTGGGCTTTGATTTGGTATTTTCGCTTCGCTCAGGTCGCGGATTGCCACAGCCAGTGTGCGCACCGGCTTCGCAATGACAAACTTTCGGTGCAAAGCGCTGTGCTGACGCCGTGGCAATCCGTCTCCTCAAAGTAATCAGTAATTGAATGTGTAGGGCATCAGCTCGGAGAGCTTATAGCTCACATAGCGGTCGCCGGCCTTAGCGCAGAGCACCTCCATATCCGGAGAAAACTCGCACAGAAACTGGCGGCAGGCGCCGCAGGGGGTGCACCAGTTTTCACTGTCGGCATAGATGGCTATGCGGCGGAATTTCTGATGTCCCTCGCTGACCGCCTTGCAGCATGCGGTGCGCTCAGCACAGATGGTGCTGCCCAGAGCCGCATTTTCCACATTGCAGCCGGTAAACACGGTTCCGTCCTCGCACTCAAGGGCGGCTCCCACCTGAAAGCGGGAATAGGGTACATAAGCGTTCATAGATGCTTTTTTTGCCATGGACATGAGTTCTCTGTCAGTCATTTCAATTCTCCCTCTCCGCCTCCGGCGGTTATATTATTATAATAGTATATCAGCCTGCCCCGCCGTCCTCTTCGGCGGCATCCTCCTCATCCCCGGCGGGAAGCTCCGCCGGCTCCTGTCCGGGATAGACCACCGGCACGCTTGCCTCACGGCTGTCGCGGCTGTCCTTCCCGTCCTCGGTAAGATAAAGGGTCCAGTTTTCAAAATTGTAAAGGGGGTTGCCCAGATTCGCCGCCACACCCTTGACGGCGCTGCCGTGGGTAACTATCTGCTCCTTTTCAAAGCCGATGGTCACGAAGGCGCCCATCTGGGTCAGATATTCGCAGAGCTTATAGTATTTATTGTAGCGGTCCAGATCGGAGCCTGCGGACAGATACTCGTTTATGAGTATCTCATAGGTGCTGTCCTTGGAGTGGGAGTAGTTCATCTCACTCTCCACATCCAGCAGCTCCGTCAGGTCAAAGTTGTTGCGCAGCTTTATCTCGCCGTAGTACATGTCGAACTTTATAATGTTCTTCTCGCTTATCTCATACTGCCCCTCCTTGAGCACATTGAGATAATCGTCCCAGCCCAGGCGGTACACATTCACGGCGATGCCTATGCTCTCCATATCCTGCACAAAGCGGTCAACGATACCGGATTTTGCGGAGCTTTCCGAGCAGACAAGGAAGTTCAGCTCCACCTTCTGGCTGGAGTCGCTGGAAATCTCCATTTTCCCGTCGCCGTTATAGTCGCGGATACCGGCGTTATAGAGTATCTGGACGCAGCGCTCCAGATTGTATCTGAGACTGTCCGCCAGAGCATGGGGGTAGGTCTCGCAGGTAGGGTACATGGGCAGCGGCGAAGGCTCGGCATAGCCCTTGAGAAGCTCCGTCAGATAGGAGCGGTCAAAGGCGTAGTTCATGGCGAAGCGGAAGTTTGAGTAGCGTCCAAGGGTGGTGTCCTCGTTGAAGGCCACATAGTGCATCCTTGTGGTGGCATAGCCGCGGGATTCGTTGGTGCTGGCAAAGCCAAGGCTTGCAACGCTGGAGGGGTCATTGATGGCCACATCGATGATGGAGTCCTCAAAGGCGCTGATGGTGCCGTCGGGGGTGGGGTACTCCACCAGATAGACCGTCTCCACAGGCAGCTTTGCATAGTCGGGATGTCCCTCGTAGGCCTTGAGCTCGGTGGGGATGCCCTCCTCGTTATGGCCGCTGAACATGTAGGGGCCGCAGCCTATGGGATACTTTTCCGCATGCTGACCGGACTTGATGATGGGAATGTTCATCAGCTTATAAAACTGGGTATCACCTATGCCCAGCACCACCTGAAGCTGAGTGTCTGTATAGGCAGCGCCCTGATAGCTGGCAAAGCGCCCGGCGTAGCGGTCGGAATATATGCAGCGGTCAAGGGAATAGCGAAGATCCTTGCCGGTGACCTTGGTGCCGTCATGGAAGGTGTAATTGGGGTCAATGTTGAAGGTCCATATCGTGCCGTCCTCGCTGCAGGACCAGTTGAGGATAACATTGGGAATGGCCTCAAAATTATCGTCCAGCTCCAGCATGTTCTCATACACAAGGGAGCAGACAAGCTGGTTGCAGTGGTAGGTGGATATAAGGGGGTTAAAGCTGTATTTGGAATTGGAGTTAAGGGAAAACACCTCGTCTGCCGCCTTTGCGCGGACAACATCCTTGCCGCCGGTGGATTCGGGTATCAGGCTGTAAGGGTCCTTGGAGGCAGAGGTGCCCGGCGCTGAGCAGGCGGTGCAGGAAAACAGCAGCACCAGCACACACAGCGCAGCCAGTATTCTTCTATATATATTGTTCATGGCTTTCACCTCAGTCCAGTGCTATCACCGCGCCCTGAGAGCCGCGCTTGCCCTTGCAGTAGCGGTGAGACCAGTATTTATCATGGCTGCAATAGGTGCATTCCTCGGAAATGTCAATATTTTCCTCCCGAAGCCCCAGCTGCAGAAGACGCTTTTTGTTGGCAAGGCGCAGATCCACCATGTACTTGCCGTCGGCACGCAGGGTATAGCATTCGGCAGCCTCGTCGCCGCCGATATAGGCGTCAATGGCACGGGGCACATCGCCGTCGGTTTCAAAGCAGCACTTACCGATGGCAGCGCCCATGGCGGCGCTGATATTCTCAGCCCTTGCGCCCAGAGAGCACATTTTCTCTACGGCATTGCCCAGAATATCCGCAACCGAGCTTCGCCAGCCGCAGTGGACGGCGGCTGCAACGCCTGCCTCATTATCATGCAGCAGCACCGGCACGCAGTCCGCCACAAAGCACATTATGGGCATGCCCTTAACATTTGTCACCACGCCGTCGGCCTCATAGGGCACGCTGCTCATGCACTTGTGCCTGTCCTTCTCCGTGACGATGCGTACCTGCGCGCCGTGAACCTGCTTTGTCACGGCACAGTCGTCCTCCCCCACGCCGAAAACGGCGCAGAGGCGGCGGTAATTTTCCCGGACGGCCTGCGGCTCGTCGCCCCGGTTGGAGGCCAGATTAAGGCTCTCAAAATCCCCGGTGCTCACGCCGCCGTAGCGGGTGGTGAAGCCGTGGCGGGCCTTTATTTTATCGGAGCACATAAGGATGAGCCCGTTATCGTTTATCTCTTTGAACATAATAATGTTCCCTCTCCGCTTCGTCAGAACAATGCCATCAAACCACTTTCAGCCCCACAGGGGCAGAAAGTCGGCGGATAACATTGTTCTGCCTCCCCCAAATGATGACACCGTCATAATTTGGGGGCCCTATTTGCCCTGACACCTCTCCCACAGGGAGAGGCAAGTAGTTTTACTCATTACGGCCGCAGCACTCTTTATATTTAAGGCGGCGGCTGCCGTCGGCCTTCATTTTACCGCAGGGGCAGGGGTCGTTGCGTCCGGGCTTGGGAGCCTTCTTCACCGGGCTCTTTTTCACCGGCTCCCCGCCTACATTGGCGGCGGTGCCTTTTGCAACGGCCTTGCGCTCAATGCTCTGCTCACGGCGGATACGCACCGTGAATAGCCTGCGCACCGTCTCCTCCCGGATGCCCTGCACCATGGCCTCGAACATGTCAAAGCCCTCCTGCTTGTAGGCGTCTATGGGCTTTACGGCGCCGTAGCCCCGAAGCCCGATGCCCCTTTTCAGCTCGCTCATGGCGTCGATATGGTCCATCCAGTACTCGTCCACCACGCGAAGCATCACGACCCGCTCCAGCTCACGCATCATGGGGCTGCCGCTTTCGCTGAGGCCGAAGGCCTTTTCCCTTGCCTCGTACACCTGATGGGCAAGCTGCGTGCAGGCCTCGGTAAGCTGCTGCACGGTGGCTCTGCCGCCGAAGCTGTCTATTTTAAGCGCTCCCCTGAGCATAAAGAACTTCTCAAAGCTCTGAAGGGCGGCGTCCAGCTCCTGCTGGCTGCCCGCCTCGCCGCCGGGCAGATTGTCCGCCACGGTGGAGGACACAAACTGGTCTATCATGCCCATGACCTGCTGCTGAAGATCCTGACCCTCAAGCACCTTGCTGCGCTCACCGTAGATTATGCCGCGCTGCTTGTTCATTACATCGTCATATTCAAGAACGGTCTTACGGGTCTGGAAGTTGCGGCTTTCCACCGTCTTCTGCGCCTGCTCGATGGCGCCGGAGAGCATCTTGTGGTCAAGGGGCGTGTCATCGTCAACGCCCAGCGTTTCCATCATGCCCATAATACGCTCCGAGCCGAAAAGACGCATAACATCGTCGGTCATGGACAGATAGAAGCGGCTTTCGCCGGCGTCGCCCTGACGGCCTGCGCGGCCGCGGAGCTGATTGTCTATTCGTCTGGACTCGTGGCGCTCGGTGCCGAGGATAAACAGGCCGCCTGCGGCCTTGACCTTCTCCGCCTCGGCGGAGGTCACCTGACGGTGCTGCGCCATGCGCTGGGCAAACATTTCCCGCGCAGCAAGGATATTTTCGTCCTTGGTATCGGCAAAGCCGGTAGCCTCGGCTATCACAGCCTCCTCAAAGCCCGCCTTGCGAAGGTCGGTCTTTGCCATGAACTCCGCGTTGCCGCCCAGCATAATGTCGGTGCCGCGGCCTGCCATGTTGGTGGCTATGGTGACGCTGCCCAGCTTGCCGGCCTGAGCCACTATCTCCGCCTCCTTCTCATGGTACTTGGCGTTGAGCACCGTGTGGGGGATGCCCCGGCGCTTGAGAAGGGAGGATATGTATTCGCTCTTTTCTATTGAAACCGTACCCACCAGAACCGGCTGACCCTTGGCGTGGCACTGCACTATCTGCTCCACGATGGCCTTGTTCTTGCCGTTTTCGTTTTTATATACCACATCCGGATGGTCAATTCTGGCAATGGGCTTGTTGGTGGGTATCTCGATAATATCCAGCCTGTATATGGCGGCAAATTCCTCGCTCTCGGTAAGGGCGGTGCCGGTCATGCCGGAGAGCTTGCCGTAGAGACGGAAGTAGTTCTGGAAGGTGATGGTGGCAAGGGTCTTGTTCTCCTTCTGAACATCCACATGCTCCTTGGCCTCGATTGCCTGATGAAGCCCCTCAGAATAGCGGCGGCCCAGCATAAGGCGGCCGGTAAACTCGTCAACAATGATGACCTCACCGTCTTTTACGATGTAGTCAATGTCCCGCTTCATTATGCCGTGAGCCTTGAGAGCCTGATTTATATGGTGGCTGAGGGTGGCATTTTCCATATCCGCCAGATTTCCAAGGCCGAAGGCCCGTTCGGCCTTGGCTACGCCTCTGGCGGTGAGAGTGGCGGTCTTGGCCTTCTCGTCCACCACGAAGTCCGCGTCAAGATCCTCGCTTTCCTCCTCCTTCTCGTCCACGCTGGCGTAGACCACCTTCTTCAGGCGGCGGACAAAATCATCCGCCTGACGGTAAAGGTCGGTGCTCTCATCCCCCTGACCGGAGATTATAAGGGGGGTTCTGGCCTCGTCGATAAGGATGGAGTCCACCTCGTCCACAATGGCGAAGGGGTGGCCGCGCTGAACCATCTCCTGCTTGTACAGCGCCATATTGTCACGCAGATAGTCAAAGCCCATCTCGTTGTTGGTGCCGTAGGTAATGTCACAGGCGTAGGCCTCCCGGCGCTGCTCATTTGTAAGGCCGTGGACTATAAGCCCAACGCTCAGCCCCATGAAGCGGTGGACCTTTCCCATCCACTCACTGTCGCGCCTTGCCAGATAGTCGTTGACGGTGACTATATGCACACCCTCGCCTGTAAGGGCGTTAAGATAGGCAGGCAGAACCGCCACAAGGGTCTTGCCCTCGCCGGTTTTCATCTCGGCTATGCGCCCCTGATGGAGAACGATGCCGCCTACAAGCTGAACATAGAAGGGCTTCATGCCCAGAACGCGCCATGCAGCCTCCCGCACGGCGGCAAAGGCCTCGGGCAGGATGTCGTCCGGGGTCTCGCCTGCGGCAAGACGGGCCTTGAACTCTGCGGTCTTGGCCTGAAGCTCCCCGTCGCTGAGAGCGGCGTATTCCTCCCCCAGCTTTTCTATGGCGTCGGCTATCGGATATATTCTTTTAAGCTCACGCTCGGTGTAGCTGCCGAATATCTTGCTGAAAAGTCCCATTGTCATTTGCCTTTCATGTAAACACATTTATACAAATGTAGATTATAGCACAAGAATATGAATAAAAAAAGTAAATTCTGCGTTGATGCCGCCGCAGAGCAAAAATTTTTGCCGCCGTTCTTGTCCTTTTTGGCGCTGTGTGGTAGAATTACAGGGATTGTGCTGACAGGAGGGATATTCATGGAGCACCATAAGAGACATGTACGGATATGGAACATACTTATGCCCATAGCCATGCTGCTGGTAAAGCTGCTTTTCAACTGCAAAAACAAAAAATACGGCGGTAAAGGCCCTTATCTGGTGCTGTCGAACCATGTGACCGACCTTGACCCCATCATTGTGGGCACCTCCTTCCCCCAGCAGATGTATTTTGTGACCAGTGAGCACCTGATGCGTCAGGGCTTTATATCCAAGGTGATCCAATGGGTGCAGGCACCCATCACCCGCCAGAAGGGCGGCAGCGCGGCAGGCACCGTAAAGGCTATACTGCGCCATCTGAAGGCCGGCTTCAATGTGTGCTTTTTCCCCGAGGGCAACCGCACATGGGACGGCGTGACAAGGGCCTTCCCCGAGGCCACGGGCAAGCTGGCCCGCTCAAGCGGCTGTTCTCTCATAACCTACCGCATAAACGGCGGCTATTTTTCCAGCCCCCGCTGGTCGGGCTGCAGCCTGCGCCGCGGCAGGCTCCAAGGCGAGATCGTGGGCGTATATACGCCCGAGGAGCTTCGCGCCATGAGCCCCGCACAGATAAATGAGCTTATTGCCCGTGACCTGTATGTGGATGCCTATGCCGAGCAGCAGGCAGAGCCCATAAAATTCAAGGGCAAAAACCGCGCCGAGGGTCTGGAAACGCTGCTTTTCACCTGCCCCAAATGCGGTGAGATGCACAAAATGCAAAGCCGCGGCAACAAGTTCAAATGCCTCTCCTGCGGTATGGAGACGGAATACGGTGAGGACGGCTTTTTCCGCGGCGGTGAGCTCCCCTTTGACAGCGTGCGCGACTGGAACGCATGGCAGGAGGAGCAGATACGCGCACTCTGCGAAAACGCAGATGCCGAGCCCGTTTTCACGGACAGCGAAATGGAGCTTTATTCCGTCAGCTCCGGCAAGGGCAAGGATGCCGTCGCCAAGGGCGATGTGAGTCTTTATGCCGACAGGCTTGAGCTGCCCGGCGGCATGACGCTGAAAAACGAGGATATAAGCGGCATGAGCATGCGCGGCAGCGGCGTTTTGTATATCGGCTGCTCCGACGGCAGCCATTACGAGCTGAGAAGCGAAAAAGTACGCTGCGCGGTGAAATATCTCAGCGCCTGCGGATATCTGGGCTGCGCCGTCGGCGTGGGCGTTTGATTTGATGGGGGTAGCTTCAATGAACAGACCTGGCTTTGACAACGACAAATACCTTAAGCTCCAGTCTCAGAATATCCGCGACCGTATCTCCAAATTCGGCGGCAAGCTGTATCTGGAGTTCGGCGGCAAGCTCTTTGACGATTACCACGCCTCCCGTGTGCTGCCGGGCTTCGCTCCCGACAGCAAGATGAGAATGCTGCTTGAAATGAAGGACGAGGCGGAGATAGTTATTGCGATCTCCGCAGACGATATTGAGCGCTCCAAGCGCCGCGGCGACCTGGGCATAACCTATGACGAGGACACCCTGAGGCTTATTGACGCCTTCCGGGGCATTGGGCTTTACATCGGCAGCGTGGTGCTGACCCATTACCGGGGGCAGGCCGTGGCCGACCAGTTCAAAAAGCGCCTTGAGATGCTGGGCATCCGTGTCTACCGCCACTATATAATCCCCGACTACCCCTCCAATGTGTCCTTTGTCATATCCGAGGAGGGCTTCGGCAAAAACGAGTACATTGAGACTGAGCGCTCTCTGGTTGTGGTCACCGCTCCCGGCCCCGGCAGCGGCAAGATGGCCACCTGCCTCAGCCAGCTTTACCACGAGCACAAGCGGGGCATTTCCGCAGGCTACGCCAAGTTTGAGACCTTCCCCATCTGGAATCTGCCTCTCAAGCACCCGGTCAATCTGGCCTATGAGGCCGCCACTGCCGACCTTGACGATGTGAACATGATAGACCCCTTCCATCTGGAGGCCTACGGCGTCACCACCGTAAACTACAACCGCGATGTGGAGATATTCCCGGTGCTGGAGGCCATGTTCCGCCGCATCTACGGCGGCTGCCCCTACAAGAGCCCCACGGACATGGGCGTGAACATGATAGGCTCCTGCATCATTGACGACGAGGCCTGCCGCGAGGCTTCAAAAATGGAGATAATCCGCCGCTACTATGCCGCAGCCTGCTCCGTGCGCAAGGGTCTTTCCGACCCCAAGGAGGTGCAGACCATTGAGCTTATAATGAACTCTCTGGACATAAGCGCCGAGGACAGGCCGGTGATAGGCGCCGCTCTCCGGCGGGCAGAGGAGACCGGCGGCCCCGCCGTCGCCCTTGAGCTTCCCGACGGGCGCATCGTAACCGGCAAGACAAGCTCCCTGCTGGGCGCATCCTCCGCCTGTCTTCTCAACGCCCTTAAGATACTGGCAGGCATAGACAAGAAGCTGCCCCTTATCGCCCCCGGCGTTATCGAGCCCATACAGCACCTGAAGGTGGAGCATCTGGGCAACCACAACCCCCGCCTGCACACCGACGAGCTGCTTATCGCGCTGAGTATATGCGCGGTGACAAACCCCATGGCAGGCTATGCCATAGACCAGCTTGACAAGCTCAAGGGCTGCGAGGCTCATTCCTCGGTTATACTGTCCCATGTGGACGAGGATCTTTTCAAGAAGCTGGGTGTGAACATCAGCTTCGAGCCCAGATACCAGGCCAAAAAGCTGTTTCATAAGAGATAAATTCGGGCGGTCAAAGCCCGCACCCGCAAATAAGGTACAAAAAAGCACCGTGATTTCACGGTGCTTTTTTCAGCATATATTTCAGGGGATTGTTTTCTATGTATTCCCAGATTTCGTCGTAATCCTGCATATTGCGTATGGCGTGGTCATAGTATGACTTCTGCCATACCGCCCTGCCAAGCTGCCGGGAAACCCAACGCTTCATCGACCCAATTACCCTTGACAGTGTAGGGGCGGATATTATCCGCCCGTCTGCATTCTCTTGGATAGCCTGACGGAAGTCGAACCGTGTAGCATTTCAGCGGCTCTGTTCGGCGCTTTTGGGCTTGTCGTCCTTGACTTACGCCAGTAAGCCTGCGTCCTCCGCACCCAAAATCATCCAAACATTTCTCTCTGAAATGTGCAGGGCAGTTTTTTCGGAGCAGATTTTCGCTCAGACGAGGCATTGACCGCAGGCAATACTTGCCGTATTGGCAAGGGCAATAACAAAGTATGGGCGGTAATCTGCCCGAATAAAACCGATACGGGTTCGTCTCCCGTCAGGCTACGCAAAATAATATGAATGTGGTCGGGCATAATGCAATACTTGTCCACCGAAATATTTTCGTAGTGCTCTGCAATTTGTAATACAGCCTGCTCCGCTGTTTTGCCGGCATCGGATAAGGGCACATTTTGCGGGCGGCTGATAGCCGCCCCTACGGCCTTCCAGAAGATTTTCTCACGGTTTGCGGTGCATACCGTAACGAAATATGCTCCGGCGGTGGAATAATCGTAATCGGCCAATCTGTTTGCTTTTCGCTTTGGGTACTCTCCCA
>JAZNUQ010000102.1:0-7582 GCA_045592365.1 Candidatus Limivicinus sp.
CAAAGTATCTGACCGAGCCTGCCGCAAACGCAGTCTTTAATGTCACCAATTACATCGACTCCATGATGGGCAGCGGCTACGCTGCAGGCGTCATGGGCGAGAATCTCCCTGCCGCTCAGAATATTACCTTTGTTCAGGCCGGCTGCTGGGAGCCCGTTTCCTGGCTGCTCATCTTCTGCATTGCCCTGCTTGCCGTTACCATCGTTGCCGTTCTCGGCAAGTATGACAGCGTCAGCGTTCAGAAGAGCGAGACCGCTGACTCCAAGTACGAGCTGTTCTTCGGCGGCGAAGAGAGCGTGTACTCTCAGGTTGGCGGCGGCGACCTGTTCTGGGGCTTCAAGCATAACTGGAGAAAGTATTTCGGCTTTATGCATGATCTGCACAGCGGTATCGTCAACGACTACGCTCTCTGGGCCATCGTTGCACTGGCACTTGCTATGCTCTTCATTATGATAGTTCTTTAAGGAGGTGGGAATAATGAGTATAGTAATGACCGTTCTTCAGTACCTCGGCTATGTTCTTATCTTCCCCGGCTTCCTGTTCTGCTTCCTTGCAGGCATGCTGCTGTGCGGTATCGACCGCAAGCTGGTTGCCAAGATGCAGAAGCGCGTGGGACCTCCCGTGCTGCAGCCCTTCTATGATTTCTTCAAGCTCTGCGGCAAGGAGACCATTATCCCCGCAGTTGCCTCCAGGACTACCTTCCTGCTGGCTCCCCTGGTGGGTCTTGCAGCTCTGGTTGTTATCCAGCTCTTCATCCCCATATTCAACTTCAGCGCCTTCACTGCCACCGCTGACATTATCGTTATCCTGTACCTGCTGCTCATCCCCGCAGTTGCCACCATCATAGGCGGCGCCGCCTCCGGCTCCCCCTATGCAGGCGTAGGTCTCAGCCGCGAGATGGTTACCGTCATCGCAGTTGAGCTGCCTCTGGTTCTTGTTCTGCTGGCAGTGGGCAAGGCAGTCGGCAATGCCATGGGCGGCGGCCTGACCTTCTCCTTTGCCGACATTTCCGCCTATCAGGCGGCAAACGGCAGCCTTATCTGCAAGGCCAGCATGATCCCCGCAGCCATCGCAATGCTGATGGTCATCCCCGGTGAAACCGGCAACCATCCCTTTGACGCTGCCGAGGCAGAGACCGAGATTTGCGAAGGTCTTCTGGCCGAGTACAGCGGCGCACCTCTGGGTGTGTTCAAGCTCACCCATGCCATCAAGATGCTTACCCTCACCTCCCTGTTCGTTGCACTGTTTCTGGGCGGCGTAGGCGTGGGTATCCCTCTGGTGGACGCTCTCATCGTCTTCGCTCTGTGCGTTGTTATCACCGTTATCAGCATGTCTCTGGTACACGCCGTCACCGCAAGACTGAGAATCGAGCAGATATTCAAATTCTACTGGACCGTAGTTTCCGGCCTTGCTCTTGTAAGTCTGGTTCTGGCATGGTACGGTCTGTAAGGAGGGGCTTAAATGTTTAAGAAGATTATTGCAGAAAGCACCGCCAAGTCCCCTTGGCTCTTCCACATCAATGCCGGCTCCTGCAACGGCTGTGACATAGAGCTGGTCTCCGTTCTCACCCCCCGCTACGACGCCGAGCGTCTGGGCTTCAAGCTGGCAGGCACTCCCCGCCATGCTGACATCGTTGTTGTCACCGGCCCTGTTACCAAGCAGTCCCTGCCCCGCGTGCTGAGAGCCATCTCTCAGGTTCCCGAACCCCGCTGCATCGTGACCATGGGCTCCTGCCCCCAGTCCGGCAACGTTTTCCGCGGCAGCTACTCCGTAGCAGGCCCTCTCAGCAAGTATGTCCATGTTGATGTGGATGTTGCAGGCTGCGCTCCCAAGCCCGAGGCCGTCATCGACGGTCTGGCTCTGGCTACCAAAATTCTCAAGGAAAAGAGGGAACAGATGTAATGGATTTTCCGTTCATAAAAGAAGCTGTAAGCAAGCTCTTCAGCAAGACAAGCTGCGCTATGTACCCTGCTGTTCCCAGTGAGGCCGCCGAGGGCTATCGCGGCAGAATTATCTACCACGCCGACAAGTGCATCGGCTGCGGCATGTGCGAGCGCGTCTGCTCCGGCAACGCCATTGAGCGCACCGTAGAGAAGCTGCCCGAGGGCGAGGGCGATAAGGTCACCCTTACCTTCAATCTTGGCTCCTGCACCTTCTGCGCCACCTGCGCCGATTTCTGCAGCAAGAAGGCCATTGAGTTCAGCACCGACTATCACATGATAGCCACCAAGGAAGAGGATCTTCTGGTTTCCGGCAGCTTCATCAAGAAGCCTCCCGTGAAGAAAGCTCCCGGCGGCAAGACTGTTGCAAGTCCTGCCGAGCCTGCCGCTTCCTGCACCATTGCTCCCCGTGCTGACGGCAAGCCTGTCAACGATACCAGCAAGTGCGTTTTCTGCACCCTCTGTGCAAGAAAGTGCCCTGCCGGCGCTCTCGAGGTAAACCGCGCCGAGAAGACCTGGGTTCTTGACGAGGACAAGTGTGTTGCCTGCGGCGCCTGCGCCGAGGCCTGCCCCAAGAAGTGCATCATTATCTGAGCACTTACATAGCTTAGTTACAGGGTCGTTCCTACTGGAACGACCCTGTTTTTTGCTGGGGAGGCGGATTGCCGCGTCGGTACTCGTAGCTCCTCGCAATGACAAATGTTGAGATACACTAAACTACTGTCATTGCGAAACCAGTCCGCAGACCGGTTGTGGCAATCCGTCCTTCCACTTTTAAAGCGTAAAATATTGACGCAAATTGTGCTGTGTGCTATACTGAGCGTTGATTTTAAAATAAGGAGTTGGATATCCTAAATGGATGAGGGCAGTCGATTGTCCCTGATAATCGCAATAATTCTGCTGTTTTGCGCCGCCTTTTTCGCGGTGACCGAAACAGCCATGGCCTCTGTTTCCCGTGTCCGCATAAAAAACGCCGCAGAACGGGGCGTTCCCAAGGCAAAGAAGGCGCTGTACCTTCTTGATAATTTTGACAAAGCAATAAGCACCCTGCTTATATGCACAAACATCGTACATATCGCCATTGCATCTCTGGTAACGGTTGCGGTGGTTCGTATATGGCAGAATTTGAGTGTTGTGTCCGTAAGCACGGTAATTACCACAATAGTAGTATTTTTCGCCGGCGAAATGCTGCCCAAGAGCATTGCCAAAAAATACAGCGAAAGGTGCATCCTTGCCTGCGCAGGCATACTCTGCATCTTTATGAAGCTGCTGTCGCCTCTGTCGGCGCTGCTTACCGCCATAGGTCAGGGCGCAGCCAGACTTACCAAGGCAGACCCTCAGATATCCGTCACCGAGGACGAGATATACGATATTATCGAGGATATGACCGAGGAGGGCACTCTGGACGAGGAGCAGGGCGAGCTTATATCCTCTGCGCTGCAGTTTGGTGAGGTAACGGTTGAGAGCATTCTTACTCCCCGTGTGGACCTTGTCTCCATCGACATTGATGACAGCCATGAGGAGATACTCTCTCTCATCAAGGCTCAGAACCACAGCCGTCTGCCGGTGTATGAGGGAAGTATAGACAATGTTATCGGCATTCTGCAGATACGCAAGTTTATAAAGGCCTACCTTAAGCTGGGCAAAAACCTTGATATACGCCCTTTGCTGGACGAGGTGTATTTCGTCCACCAGAGCACAAATATTGACGAGCTTCTCCCCATAATGAGCAAGCGCAAGCTGAATATCGCCGTGGTTACCGACAATTACGGCGGCACTTTGGGTATTGTCACCGTTGAGGATATACTGGAGGAGCTTGTGGGCGAAATCTGGGACGAGGACGATGTGGTTGAGGAAACCGTGGTTGAGCTTGGCGAGGGCATCTTCCTTGTTGACGCGGAGGAATCCGTAAGCGATGTGTTTGACCGCACCGGCTTTGAAGACCCGGAGGAGGACGAGGAGCTGGTCAATACCCTTATGGGTGAGTGGGCCTACGAGCAGTTTTCCTCCATTCCCAGGGAGGGGGACGGCTTTGAGTACCACGGTCTTAAGATAAGCGTGGCAGAGATGGAGCATAACAGAATACTCAAGCTCCGTGTCACCCTCGAAGCCACAGACGGGGAAGGGGGCAGCGAGCAGTGAATATTTACCTTATAATAGCAGGGATACTCCTCTGCGTTGCACTGTCCAATTTCTTCTCCGCCTCAGAAATGAGCTATTCCTCCTGCAACCGTCTGCGCCTTGAAAATTCAAGGGATGACGGTTCAAAGCGCGCAGCTCTTGCCCTGCGCATTACCGAGAACTACGATGACGCTCTCAGCGCCATTCTCATAGGCAACAATCTTGCTAATATCGCCGCCTCCTCTCTGGGCTCGGTCCTTGTTATCATGCTCACCGGCGGGGATAATCACGCGTGGCTGTCCACCCTGATAGTTACAGTACTGGTCATTGTCTTCGGTGAGACCATACCCAAGATCACCGCCAAGAAAAACGCCAACACCGTGGCGGAGCGCCACGCCTATATCATCAATGCCATCATGGTCATCCTTAAGCCCCTGGTGTGGCTGGTGGTCACCCTCATTCACCTTATCACCAAAGGCATGAAGGCCCCCCAGGAGGAAAGCGCCGAGGAAGCCGTGGAGGAGCTCCAGTCCATCATCGAAACTGCCGAGGACGAGGAGGTTCTGGATGAGGATCAGTCGGAGCTGGTTCAGGCCGCTATCGACTTTTCCGACATCTCCGCCGACGAGGTCATGACCGCCCGCGTTGATATGGAGGCCATAGACATAGACGACGATTGGGACGATATTCTTGCCGTCATCGAGGAAGCGCCCTTCTCCCGCCTGCCTGTGTATGAAGACAGTATAGACAATATCATTGGCGTACTGTACCTTAACCACTTCCTCAAGGCTCTCACCGAGGAGGACAGGGTGGACATCCGCAAGCTCCTTATGCCTCCCTGCTATGTATATAAAACCATGAAGCTGCCTGCCGTTCTCAATCAGCTCAAGAAGGCGCGCCAGCACCTTGCCATAGTGTCCGACGAATACGGCGGAACTCTGGGCGTGCTGTCCATGGAGGATGTGCTGGAGCAGATAGTGGGCGAAATTTGGGATGAGACAGATGTTGTTGAGCAGGAGGTCGTCCGCCATGACAGCGGCGAGCTTGAGCTGGACGGCGCCATGGTCATTGCCGACTTTATCGAGCTTATGGGCTTTGATGAGGAGAGCTTTGAGGTTGAAAGCGAGACCGTAGGCGGCTGGACTGTGGAGAGCTTTGGCGCCTTTCCCCAGGAGGGTGACAGCTTCAGCTATGAAAACATCAGCGTTACCGTGCTGAGCATGGACGGACGCCGGGTCGAAAAGGTGCTTGTCAGAACAGAGGAGAAGGAAAGCAAAGAATGAGCCTGCTCTTGTTAGAGAAAATACTCTCTCTGTTTCTTATAACGCTGGCAGGCTTTGTTATTGTCAAGCTGGGTATTCTAAAGGCGGAGGACAGCAAATGTCTTTCCACACTGTCAATTTACCTGATAGTTCCCTGCACGATAATAAGCAGCTTTCAGGTAGAGCGCAGCCCCGAAGTAGAGCAGGGTCTGCTGTTTGCCTTTGCAGCAGCCTTCGCGGTTCAGGTTTTTATGATAATCGCCGTGAAGCTGCTGGAAAAGCCGCTTAAGCTGAGCCCTCTTGAGCGGGTGGCAGTGATTTACAGTAATTGCGGCAATCTTATTATTCCTCTGGTGAGCCTCATTCTGGGCAAGGAATGGATAATCTACACCTGTGCCTTTATATGCGCACACTGCGTATTTATATGGTCTCACGGCAGGATGGTTCTCAGCACCGGGGAAAAGCCGGGTATCGGAAAGATACTCACAAGCAGCAATATGATTGCCATTTACATCGGCGTTCTGCTGTTTATATTTGAAATCAGGTTTCCCTTCCCCATTCAGGATGCTGTTGACTCTCTGGCCGGCATGGTGGGTCCAATTGCCATGCTCATCTCCGGTATGCTTATCGGAGGAATGGATTTAAAGAAGCTGCTTTCCTATAAGAGGGCCTGGCTTGCAGCAGCCCTGCGGCTGCTGGTACTGCCCCTGGTGGTGCTTCTGGTGTTCAGGTTCAGCGGAATTGCCTCCCTGCATCCTCAGGGCAGCCTACTGCTTATCATAACGCTTCTTGCCGCCGGCGCTCCCACAGCGTCGAATGTGGTGCAGATGACTCAGGTGTACGGCGGGGACGAGAACTACGCCAGCGCCATAAATGTACTTAGCATAGTGCTCTGCGTTGTAACAATGCCGCTTTTAATTGAGCTTTATACGCGCTTATAAAACAGGCCGAAAAAATCGGCCTGTTTTATAAATTTACTATTGACATTTATATGAAGCCGTGATAATATAATCAGGCTGAATAAATATCGCGGGGTAGAGCAGCTGGTAGCTCGTCGGGCTCATAACCCGGAGGTCGTTGGTTCAAATCCTTCCCCCGCAACCACTAAAAACACAGTCCACCTTTGGTGGGCTTTGTTTTTTGCGTTATGTAGGAGCATTTGGCCAAAGTATCTCCGGCTTATGAGGCCGACGAGCGTTGCTCGTTGGGAATTGCACCCCGCCGCTGCCGGCGGCAGATTAAGGAGGGGCGCAATTTCCGCAGCGGTCGAAAAATGCGAGGAAATGCGTAAGCCCGCTGCATTTTTCGTTCACCGCAAGGCGGCGCGAAGCGATAACCCCGGAGGTCGTGTGACAGGAGCGAAGCGACTTAGTCCCTTTAGGGAGTTCAAATCCTACCCCGCCCGCAATCACTGAAACAAGCCCCATCCGTTTGGATGAGGCTTATTTTTGCGTTATGTAGAAGCGTTCCCTGCGCTCGGGCTTGTATTTCCATGCCCGGATACTGTATAATTCAGGCAAAGGAGATTCGGATATTATGGAAATAGTCGGTCATATTCTCGGCGCAGTCGCCATTGGCTTGTTTATTCTTTCCTATCAGATATTTGACAAGAAAAAACTTCTCATTGTGCAAACGCTTGCTACCGCCATGCTGTGCCTGCAATACATTTTCATAGGCGCATACTCAGGCTTTGCGCTGAACATTGTCTGCATTATACGAAACCTTTTGTATTACCGCCGTGATAGAAGGAATATTTCAGGAGCGGGTCTGCCGATTCTGCTGGCCTTGCTGATGGCATTTGTAAGTCTGTTTTCATGGGACGGCTATCACTCACTGCTCATCATTGCAGGTTTAATGATCAACACTGTATGCATGGGCGTCTTTGATTCGCAGAGGCTTCGCAAAAGCATATTGCTTACCTGCCCGATGATACTTGTCTACAATGTGTTTGAGGCCTCATACAGCGGCATGATCAGCGAGGCTATGTCAATAATCTCGGCTATAATAGGCATTGTCCGCTACAAAAAGGCCAGCCGCTCCAAGGCGTAAAAAAGCTGTAATGTGTAACTCAGCCCAGAGCTTCAAATCTCAGGCCACAACGAAGAAACACGGTCCGCACAAAAGCGTAATCCGAATAAGAAAACATGAATTTAGCCGGCATTGCGGATGCAATGCCGGCTAAACTGTTCACAGCCGATGACAGAGATATTTTTTGCAGATTTTAGGCGCTTTTTTGCAGCGCTCCTTGGTGGAACGCAA
>JAZNUQ010000103.1:0-21256 GCA_045592365.1 Candidatus Limivicinus sp.
GGCCGGCTTCATGGGCATGAACATGGCTCAGGGCGCAGGCGGCGTGAACGCAGCCCAGCTCTTCCAGATGGGCGCACAGCAGCCCCAGCAGAGCGCAGCCCCCGCCGCAAACGGCTGGAAATGCGCCTGCGGCGCAGTTGCCACCGGCAATTTCTGCCCCGAGTGCGGCGCAAAGAAGCCTGCGGCAAACGGCTGGACCTGCTCCTGCGGAGCTGTGAACAAGGGTAAGTTCTGCACCGAATGCGGCAGCAAAAAGCCGGCCGGTGTACCCCAGTACAAGTGCGACAAATGTGGCTGGGAGCCTGCCGACCCCACCAAGCCCCCCAAGTTCTGCCCCCAGTGCGGCGACCCCTTTGACACGGGGGACATGGTTTGATCTCAGGCCGTGAAAGGCTGACATAACAAGGAGAAACTGCCCATGGCAAGTCAGATAACCAATTTCCAGTGCCCCGCCTGCACAGGCCCTCTCCACTATGAGGGCTCAAGCGGCATGCTTGAATGCGAATACTGCGGCAGCAGCTTCAGCGTTACCGAGATAGAGGAGCTCTACGAGGATAAGCTGAACGAGGCTCAGCAGGCTGCGGCAGAGGCGGAGGCACAGGTGGAAGAAGAATACCCCATGCCCGACGGGGAGGGGGAATGGGACAGTCAGGCGGCTGATGACTGGGGCGATGAGGCTCAGAACATGAAGGCCTATAACTGCCCCTCCTGCGGCGCGGAGCTTATATGCGATGCCAACACCGCCGCCACAAGCTGCCCCTATTGCGGTAATCCCACCGTTATTCCCGGCAGCTTTGCCGGGGCCTTGAAGCCGGACTATATCATCCCCTTCAAGCTGGACAAGATGGCGGCAATAAACGCGCTGGCAAAGTATTATAAGGGCAAGAAATTTCTGCCCAAGGCCTTTGCCGACACGAACCATCTTGACGATATAACCGGTGTGTATGTACCCTTCTGGCTCTACGACGGAGAGGCCTACGCGGATATGTATTACCGGGCTACAAGGGTCCACACCCACACCACCCGCCGTGAGCGTATTACCGTTACCGAGCACTACCGTCTTCGCAGAGCAGGCAGCGTGAAGTTTGAAAAAATCCCCGTGGACGCATCCAAGAAGATGCCCGATACCCACATGGACGCGGTGGAGCCCTTTGACTATTCGGAGCTCAAGCCATTCTCCACGGCCTATATGCCGGGCTTTCTGGCGGAGAAGTTTGACATGAGCGCGGAGGATTGCGCGACCCGTGCCGACCAACGGGCAGAAAATTCCACTGTCAGCATAATCAACGGCACCACCGCCGGCTACACCACCGTTTTGCCCGAGAGCAGGAATGTGCGCCTTAAGCGCGGTCAGGTCAGATATGCCCTTATGCCCGTGTGGATGCTCAGCACCAGATGGAAGGGACAGAGCTTCCTTTTCGCAATGAACGGTCAGACCGGAAAGCTCATAGGCGACCTGCCTGTGGATAAGGGCAGGTATTGGGCATGGTTTGCGGGCATTGCCGCGCCTCTGGCGGCAATCCTTGCCCTGCTTCTGCTGCTTTAAGGAGGTGGAGCCATGAAGAAAAGATTATTCCTTTCTCTGCTGCTTGTGCTGGCTCTCTGCCTGAGCCTCACCGTGAGCGCCTCCGCTCTCTGGGAGTACGGCATGATTTATGACGGCACCGAGCGTCTTGACGGCGATATGCTGGACAGCTACGGCAGAACCGTGCTGCCTCAGTTCAAGGCTCAGTACGGCGCCGAGCTTCACGTGGACATCATTACCGAGAGTACCGACGCAGAGCAGACCGCAAATGTCTATTTTGACAGCTTCATGTACGGGGCGGACACCAACGGCAGCTGCGCCGTGCTTACCCTCTGCATGAAGGACAATGAGGGCGATCTGAGCTATGTGGACGGCTGCATTTACGCCCGGGGCGAGCAGTGGCTTATCGACGCTGCCGACAAGGTGGAGGCAGAGCTTATCACCAATCTTACCCAAAGCGCATGGACAGGCTCCATAGCTCAGGACAATGCCGCCTGCGAGAGCCTGCTCAAGAGCTTTTATGAGGGTATGGAGGCTGCTGCCAAGGCCTCCGGCGCTCAGGGCGATGCCCCGCAGCAGGAGGAAACTGTCACCTATTCCGGCAATCCTCAGGCTCAGCTTGCCTTTGTCACCGATGAGGCGGGGCTTCTGGACGAGCAGCAGCGCATAGAGCTTGAAGCCAGAGCCGCCGAGATTTCCTCTGCAAGGGAATGCGGCGTGTATATCGTCATCGTTCAGGATTACAGCTACTATACCACAGGCCAGATACTCTATTTTGCCGAGAGCATATTCACCGAGTATTACATGGGCTGGGGCGCTGACAGAGACGGCGTAGTGCTGGTGCTCAGCATGGCCGACCGGGATTACGCTCTGCTTGCCCACGGCGGCAAGGGTAACGGCGCCTTTACCGACTACGGCAAGGATGTTCTGTCCGAGGCGTTTCTGGATAATTTTGCCAAGGATGACTGGGGCGGCGGTCTCAGCGACTATCTGAATACTGCTGACCTGATGCTGGAGCGCTACGCTCAGGGAAGCCCTGTGGATGTGGGCGCAAAGCTGGAGATACCCGGTCAGAAGAAGGCAATATCTCCCGTATCCCTGCTGCTGGTGCTGGGCATTCCCATGCTGGTGGCCTTTGTGGTTTGCAGCATCTTCAAGTCTCAGATGAAGACTGCCCGTATGAAAAGCGATGCTCACGGCTATGTGTCCGATGAGGGGCTGAATTTGCAGATAAGGCAGGATTGGTTCACTCACCGTACCGAGCACCGGGAGCTTATTGAGCAGCAAAGCAGCCAGAGCCGAAGCTCCTTCGGCGGCGGCGGAACCACAATAAACAGCCGGGGCTTCTCCGGCAAAAGCGGAAAGTTCTGATAATTCGACAAAAAAGCATTCGGGTTATGCCTTGGGTAAGCCCGAATGCTTTTATTGTATTCTGCCCTTGACTAATCCGCCTGCGGAAATATAATAAGGATTATATAGAAAAACAGGAGGGATTTCCGTGGCTGAGATATGCTTTGGCTGTTTTAATCCGCTTAAAAGTGCAGGAGCATGTCCAAATTGCGGCTATGACCCGGCGGAGGACATAGGTAAGTATCCGTCTGCGCTCAGACCGTCTGCTCTGCTCAACGGGCGTTATGTCCTTGGCCGTGTTATGGGGCAGGGAGGCTTCGGCATTACCTATGCGGCACAGGATCTGAAAACCGGGGAGCGGGTTGCCGTAAAGGAGTACTTCCCCGCTTATATGGCAAGCCGTGAGGCAGACGGGAGCATCAGCGCCTTTTCAAACCAAGCGGCAAATTTTGAGCATGGCAAGGAGCGCTTCCTGGAGGAGGCCAACGCCCTTGTTGAATTCAGGAATAACCCTCATATTGTAAATGTTTATGACCTTTTTCAGGCCAACGGCACGGTGTACTTCGTTATGGAGTTCGTGCAGGGCCGAAACCTCAGGTCCTATGTGAAAATGATGGGCGGCAGGCTTGGTGAGGAGGCTGCAAACCGCATACTTCTGCCAATAATGGAAGCTCTGGAGGAGGTTCACGCCAAGGGGCTTGTCCACCGGGACATTGCTCCGGACAATATAATCGTCACGGCGGAGGGCTCGGCAAAGCTCATAGATTTCGGCGCCGCCAGATACAGCACCGGTGAAAAGAGCCTGAGCCTGGATGTGGTTTTAAAGCACGGCTACGCCCCTCAGGAGCAGTATATGCGACGGGGCAGACAGGGACCCTTTACCGATGTTTACGCAATGGCGGCTACATATTATTATGCCGTTACCGGCAGGGTGCCGCCCGACGCCATAGAGCGCTCCGCGGCAGATGGCCTTTATACCCCGTCGGCACTGGGCGTCAAGCTCAGCTCCGGTACTGAGAAAGCCGTATTGAAGGCCCTTAATATCCAGCCTGCGGGCAGGTTCCAAAGTATGGCTGAGCTTGCAAGGGCAATAAGGGGCGAAAAAGCTCCTGCGGCTGAGGTGAAAAAGGTATCCTCAAAATCTGTTGAAGAGCTTGGAATAAAAAAGAAAAAGAAAAGCAGAAAGCCTCTTATAGCGGTTCTTGCGGCGCTTCTGGCGGTGGGTCTGCTTATCGCCGTCCTTAGCCTGAAAAAGCCTGAGGAAAACTGGAGATTTGACGAAAAAACGGCTGTGCTGACTGTTCGGGGCGAGGGAAGCATGAAAGAGCTTTTTCTCGGCTTCAATGCCGTGAAAATGCCGTGGAGCGAATATAACCCTCAGATTGAAAAGGTTATTATTGAGGACGGCATTACCAGTATTCACACCTGGGCCTTCGACGGATGCACCGAGCTTAAGGAAATATCCATACCTGACAGTGTGACGGTTATTGCTTATCGTGCATTTGCGGGCTGCAGCAGCCTGAGAGAAATATCAATTCCCGACAGCGTAAGGACCATAGAGGGCCACGCCTTCGACGGATGCAGCAGTCTGAGCCGGCTGCAGATACCGGACAGTGTGACATGCATTGAGGCTAATGCATTCATGAATTGCACCAGCCTCACAAGCGTGGTTATATCCGGGAATATTACAGGTATCGGGGAAAACATATTCTCGGGCTGCACCGCACTTAGCGAGATTGTATTTCCCGAGGGGCTTGAGAGCATCGGCACCCGGGCGTTTTATCGCTGTGAGAGCCTTGCGACGCTGATTATACCCGATAGCTGCGTGAGCATAGACGACTTCGCTTTTTCCGATTGCACTGGTCTTGAAACGGTGTTCATACCCGAAGAAGTTTCAAGCATCGGTGAGCATGCATTCATTTCCTGCCGCAGTCTCAGCCATATCTATTACGGCGGCACTCAGCAGCAATGGGAGGCTCTGGGCGTTTCGGTTTATCCGGAGACTGAAATGCACTATAATGTCCTTTATATACACGATTTTCCCCGGTAGCAGCAATCCCTGTGTGCTCCCCGGAAAAGACGGCGCTTTAGTCCGAGCGCCGTCTTTTCTTTTTCGTAACGGTGTGTTATAATCATCATTTGTATGAATAACGCTATACGCAGATAAAAGGTCAGAGCAATGAAGCAAAAAACAAACAAAACCGAATTAAAGGAAAATCGTCGGCAGAAGCTGCGGCTTATGGGGCGTTTCCTGCGTGGCAGCAGGCTCATGTTCCTTGTGAGCATGAGCACGGCAGCGCTTATGGCGCTGGCGGATATGATAAGCCCTCAGATAGTCCGCGCCGCGGTGGACAATGCAATCGGCGGCAGACCGGCGGACTTTTCCCCGGCAATAATGAGGCTGGTGGAGCGCTTTGGCGGCTTTGAGTATCTGGGCAAAAACCTCTGGATAATGGCTCTTGCCATACTGGCGGTGGCACTTGTGAAGGTCTTTGCCATGTACGGCTTTCGCGTGAGCACCACCAGAGCCACGGAAACGCTGGTCAAAACCATGAGGGACAGTCTCTTTTCCCATATTGAGCATCTGCCCTTCTCGTGGCACATGAAAAACCGCACAGGCGATATTATTCAGCGCTGTACCTCGGACATTGACACGGTGAGAAACTTTGTCTCCGAGCAGATGACCCAGATTATACGCATAATCATCCTTATTGTGCTGTCCGTCTGGTTCATGCTGGGCATGAATGTGAGGCTTGCCCTTATAGCCGTGATCCCCATGCCCATTATCATTGGCTACTCCTTCATCTTCCACAACAAGATAGCTGCCGGCTTTCTTGAATGTGACGAGAATGAGGGTAAGCTCTCCTCCATGGTGCAGGAAAATCTTACCGGGGTGAGAGTGGTGCGCGCTTTCGGCCGCGAGCGCTACGAAAAGGACCGCTTTGAGGCTCACAACGAGCACTATACCGGCCTTTGGGTGCGCCTTGCAAAGATACTCAGCCGCTACTGGAGCTCTGCCGACATTCTTTCAGGCTCTCAGGTTATGCTGGTGGTGATTTTCGGCGCGGTGTTCTGCATAAGAGGCAGCATGAGCTCCGGCGAATACATAGCCTTCATCTCCTATAACTCCATGCTGGTCTGGCCCATAAGAATGCTGGGGCGCATGATCTCCGAGATGAGCAAGGCGGGGGTCTCCCTTGACCGCATAAGCTATATCATGCAGTCCCCTGCTGAAAAGGACAGGGAAAATGCCCTTGAAGCGGACATGGGCGGCGATATAGTCTTTGAGAATGTCAGCTTTGCATACGAGGGCTGCCCCCAGATACTTCACGATATTGATTTTACCATCCCCGCAGGCACTACCCTCGGTATCCTGGGCGGCACCGGCAGCGGAAAAAGCACCCTTATGCTGCTGCTGGACAAGCTCTATGACCTGCCGGAGGACTGTGGACGCATAAGCATAGGCGGGGTGGACATCAGAGACATCAAAACCCGCCAACTCAGGCAGAATATCGGCATTGTCCTGCAGGAGCCCTTCCTCTTTTCCCGGACGCTGGCTGAGAATATCGGCATAAGCCGGCCGGATATTACTCTCAGCCAGATACGGCAGGCCGCAAAGGACGCCTGCCTTGACGATGCCATTGAGGGCTTTGCCAAGGGCTACGATACCTTTGTGGGTGAGAGAGGCGTTACCCTTTCCGGCGGTCAGAAGCAGCGCGCCGCAATTGCCCGTATGCTTACTCAGGATGCGCCCATTATGATTTTTGACGACTCCCTTTCCGCCGTGGATACGGAAACGGACGCAAAAATACGCGCATCCCTTGAAAAACGCTTCGGCAGCGCCACCATCATCCTTATCTCCCACCGTATAAGCACTCTTTCCAAGGCGGACAATATCATTGTGCTTGACAGAGGCAGGATAGTGGAGAGCGGCAGCCATGAGGAGCTTAAAGAGGCCGGCGGCGTGTATCAGAAGATATACGAGATACAGACCGGCGGAGCAGAGGAGGCGGTAATATGAAAAAGACCCATGAAAACAAAAAGGGTCTGCCCTTCTTCGGCATAGGCCGCATGCTGCCCTTCCTGAAAAAATACAGCAAAACCCTGCTTGTTATGGTGCTCTGCGGTCTTGCGGGCACGCTGGTGGATATTGCCGTTCCCCTTTTCCAGCGCTATTCCCTGAACCACTTTGTAGGCGGCGGAACGCTGGACACCCTGTGGATATTTATCGCGCTCTATTTTGCGGCGATACTCTTTGCAGCCGTGGCAAACTACATATCCGCCATGCTTGCAACCTGCGTTGAGGTCTGGCTGGACAGAGATTTGAGAAACAAGGCCTTTGAGCATCTGCAAACCCTGTCCTTCTCCTACTTTAACCGCAACAGCGTGGGCTACATCCACGCCAGAGTAATAAGCGACACCTCCAAGATAGGCTTTCTCTTCTCATGGTCGCTGATGGACTGCACCTGGCACATGTCCTACCTTGTGGGCGCGGTGGTGGTAATGCTGGTGATTAACGCCAGACTTGCCCTTATGGTAATGACCATACTGCCCCTTATTATCCTGCTGTTCTCCGTTTTCCAGAGCAGGCTTATCAGGGTAAACCGTCAGGTCAGAGAGATCAACTCCCGCATAACCGGCAACTTCAATGAGGGCATAACCGGCGCCAAGACCATAAAGACCCTTGTTATTGAGGATACCATAGAAAAGGGCTTTGTCAGCGAGACCGGCAATATGCGAAGCACCGCCATAAAGGCGGCCCGGCTTCGCGGCGCCTTTGCCGCCACAATGAATATGGCCTCCTCCGTTGCCCTTGCCATCGTTCTCTGGCGGGGCGGCTACATCGCCCAGAGTGAGGTGGGCACCTTCTCCATGTTCATGTCCTACGCTCAGGGCATGATGGAGCCTGTGCGCTGGATAATCGACGCCATCTCCGACCTTATAACCACCCAGGTAAATATCGAGCGCTACACCAGACTTCTGGATACCCCTGCCGATGTGAACGACAGCGATGAGGTCAAGGAAATCTATGGCGACAGCTTTGAGCCCAAAAAGGAAAACTGGGAGCCCATCCGGGGTGACATTGAGTTTAAGGATGTGAGCTTCAGGTATCCCGACGGCGAGGAATACATACTGGAGCACTTTAATTTGAAGATACCCTTCGGCTCGAATATCGCCATCGTGGGCGAGACGGGGGCGGGCAAGTCCACCCTTGTAAATCTGGTGTGCCGCTTCTTCGAGCCTACGGAGGGGCAGGTGCTTATCGACGGCAGGGATGCAAGAGAGCGCTCCCAGCTCTGGCTGCACTCCGCCATAGGCTATGTGCTGCAGACGCCCCACCTTTTCTCCGGTACCGTAAGGGAAAATCTGCTCTACGGCAATCCCAATGCCACTGAGGAGGATATTGACAGGGCGCTTAAGCTGGTGTCCGCCGACGCGGTTATCGAAAAGCTGGAAAACGGTCTTGACAGTGATGTGGGCGAGGGAGGCGATATGCTCTCCACCGGCGAAAAGCAGCTTATATCCTTTGCAAGAGCGGTGCTTGCCGACCCGCGTATACTGGTGCTGGACGAGGCTACCGCCTCCGTTGACACCATCACCGAGCAGAAGATACAGTCTGCCATTGACACCATTATAAAGGGGCGCACTTCCATAGTTATTGCCCACCGGCTTTCCACGGTGAGAAACGCCGACCTTATTCTGGTGGTAAAGGACGGTAAGATAATTGAACAGGGCAGGCATCAGGAGCTTATGAAGAACAGAAGCCACTACTTCAGGCTCTATACCCGCCAGTATGAGGACGAGGCCACCAGCAGTCTGCTTGGCGGCTGAGCGAAAGTGAATGCAAAAGAACAGATGTCCGTCAGGACATCTGTTCTTTTGTGTTAAATCAGCCTTCTTTGGGTAGAATTCAATATGAATTTCCTATGAAAGGCTGATTTTCATGAAAAACAAGACATGGTTCAAATACGCGCTGTGGGCGGCGGGGGGACTTGCCCTCTGTGCGGGGATAGCGCTCTGCGTTTATTTCTCATGGGAGAAAAAGCCGCAGGTGCTTCCGGCGCCTGTGCAGACAGCAGCTCCCAGCCCAATAACGCAGGCAGAGGACGGGGAGCTGGCCTTTGAAAACCCGCGGCATGACGGGGTATATACCCTGCTTCTGGTGGGAAACGACGACGGCAACGGCAACACCGACACCATAATCCTCAGCCGCTTTGACACGGAAAACAGGCGCATCGACCTTGTGAGCATACCCAGAGACACCATAGTAAATCTGGACTGGCGTGTGCGTAAGCTCAACGCCGTTTACTGGAGCGCCGTAAGTGAGGGCGAGGAGGGAATAGAGGCCTTGTCCCAGCAGATAAAGCGGCTCACCGGCTTTGCCCCGGACTGCTATGCAGTGGTGGACATGGAGATTGTGGAGCAGGCAGTTGACCTTATGGGCGGGGTCTGGTTTGAGGTGCCATGGGATATGGACTACGAAGACCCCAGCCAGCAGCTTTCCATCCACATAAAGCAGGGCTATCAGCAGCTCAGCGGGGAGCAGGCCATGGGAGTGCTGCGCTTTCGAGACACCTATACGGACGGTGACCTGGGGCGTATTCAGGTGCAGCAGCAGTTTATGAAGGCTGCGGCGGAGCAGTTTCTCACTCTGGGCAACATACCGAACATCCAAAAGCTGGCAGAGCTTCTGGAGCAGGGCACGGACACAAATCTTTCCGCCGCCAACATCGCATGGTTTATCCGCCAGTTTCTCCGCTGCGGCGCGGAGGATATAAATTTTGTCACCGCGCCCAATGTGCCTGAAATGGTGGCGGGGCTCAGCTATACCTTTCTTGAGCTTGAGCCCTGGCTGGAGCTGGTGAACAGCTCCCTCAATCCCTATAAAAGTCCGGTTACCCGGGCCAATGTTGACCTTGTGTATCTATCCGGCGGCGAGGTAATGTGTACCCGCCAGCTTCAGGGGGAATGGTACTACCGTGTATACACGGAAAAGGGCGGCCTTGTTCCGGCCATCGGCGGCGGCAGATACTCGTAAAAAATCCATCCCCGATAATAAAACGGGGATGGATTTTCTGTCAGCAGCAGGTGTACTTCTGCTTGACCTGCTGAAGCTGGGGCTGGGAAGCCTGCTCGGTAGGATACCAGCCGTGGCTTTCCATCTGCTTGTATATGCTGCTCTGCATGCATATACTGTCGTTAAGGGCGGTGCTGAAGGTCTGGTGCACGTTGGGGGTGGAGGATTCCACTGCGCCGTGCATATACAGGTCTATTACGCCCTTGGTGTTCAGGAGGATGCCCTCCATTATCTCTTTGTCACTCATCGTTTCTCCTCCTCAGACCAGATTGTAAAACTGGGTGAACAGCTTCTGGTTGCCGTTTACAAGCTGCTGTGCCTGCTGACGCAGCACGGGATCGGAAAGCTGGTTTGCAGCGTTCTGACACTGGGTCATAAGAAACTGAGTGTGAGAAAGCGCATCTTCGATATAAAGAAGTTCCTTGGGGCTCATTGAGTTTCCTTACCTTTCTCTCTGTTCTTGATTCTATATTTAAAAAGAAATCCGTGCACGGGCTTTCTTCGCAGATATTATTTGCCGCAGCGGCGATACTAAACAAGGCAAAAGCTGTATATGCCGCTTTTCCGCGCAGCAAAGGAAAGGTAAAATTTACCGCAATTTTTAGGTTGGCAGAGTGGGGAGAATGTGGTAATATTGAGAAAAATTACTTTTGGAGGACACCATGAGATATGTGCTGGGTGCATTGGCAGGTCTGGTGCTTGGAGCGCTGGTTTCCCTGCTTAACTATCGTCTGATGAAAAAGGCTGTCAGCAAGAACAGCAACAATGCTATGCTTGCCGGTAATTTTACCCGCTCGGCGGTGGACATTGTTTCTCTTGGCGCGGTGTTTCTGCTGAGAAATGTGCTGCCCTTCAGCTTCGAGGCCTGCATTGTGGCAATGGCCGCTGTTATGGGTCTGGGCACGGTATATTTTTCCTTCAAGATCGCCAAATCCTGAATACGCCGGGGCTTCGCCTCAGAATAAGCTATCCTGTCCCAACATATTATTGGGACAGGATATTTTTATTATCGAGGTGGGGAAATGAGCGGGAAAAAAGCATTGGCAGCGTCGCTTTGCGTTATGCTGCTTCTGATCGGCTGCGGCAGGGCAAAGGCGAGCCCGACCTTTTCGGGCTCGCTGGAGGAGACACAGCAGGCAGAGGCGGATGAGCTTCTGGCACAGGCCCGGGAGCTTTCGTCCATGTACTTTTATGAGGAGGCTGCCGCCCTGCTTGAGAGCAGCGGCCTTGAGGATGAGCGGATAAGGCAGGCCGTTGTGGATAACCGGGCAAAGGCTGCCACCCTTGTGGACTACACCGGGGATGTGGCGCACATCTTTTTTCACAGCCTGATAGTCTACCCGGAGATGGTGTTCAAGGATACTGACACTCCCAGCGGCGGCTATAATTCAGGCTTTGCAGAAAAGCAGGAGCTTGAAAAAATACTGCCCCAGCTCTATGAGCGGGGCTATGTGCTGTACGGGCTTAACGATATATGGGAGATGAGCGAAGATGGGATGCAGCGCAAAAAAATTATGCTGCCTGTGGGCAAAAAGCCCCTTGTGCTGTCCGTTGACGATGTGGCCTATGCCTACGGCGCAGGCTTTGCCCAGCGGCTTTTTCTGGATGAGCGGGGAGAGCTTATGTACAGTGTCCTGAACCCTCAGGGGGAGACGGTCACCATGACGGACGGCGATGTTATGGGCGTGGTGGACGCCTTCGTGGAGGAGCATCCGGACTTTTCATACCACGGAAACAAGGGAACAATCGCGCTGACGGGCTTTCAGGGGGCCTTTGGCTATGACTATGAGGATGCGGCGCAGGCAGAGCAGATACGCCTTGTGTCGCAGGCTCTTAAAGAGCGGGGCTGGAGCTTTGCCTGCCACAGCTATACCCATAACCGGGTGAACAATTTTTACGGCCCAGGCTGCTCGGAGGAAAAAATCTCCTACGATGTGAATAAGTGGATGCAGCAGGTAGCGCCGTGCATCGGGCAGACCAATCTCTTTATCGCGCCCTTTGGCTACCGGGTACAGCAGCCGGCGCTGCAGTGCATACTGGACGCGGGCTTTCAGATTTACTGCACGGTGGACAATAAGGTATATAACGAGCTTAACGAGGACTATGCCCTTATGTCACGCATAGAGATAGGCGGCTATTCCATGACCTATTACAAGGAAACGCTGAACCGGCTGTTTTTTAATGTGGATGAGGTTTTTGACGAAGCGGGCAGACCCCCGGTAATATAGAGGGGAAGAAGCGTGAAAAAGTAATGAGTGATAGGTGATAAGATGTGCTGTGCGGCGGGAGCAAGCCCCCGCCCTACGGCTTTATTGCAGGGAAAAAACGGATTTCCACGGTCGCTGCGCTCCCTCGGAATGACAAGCGCGCAGCGCTTGCAGGCTGCAACGCAGCCTGTCATTGCGAAGCCCCGCAGGGGCTGCGGCAATCCGTTTCCCGGACGCTCCGACAATCCGCGCTCTTCCTCAGGCAGCTTCGCTGACAGCGCCCTCATCAGAGGGAGCTTCTTTTTTGTCCGAACTCAAAGGATCCCCTTGTCAGGGGAGCGGTCAAAGCCGAGTTTTGACTGGGGGGTAGTAAAAAGGCAAGCACTTTAGCTTGCTGCAATTATGCTGTGCGGCGGGAGCAAGCCCCCGCCCTACGGTTTTGTTGCAGGGAGAAAACGGATTCCCGCGGTCGCTGCGCTCCCTCGGAATGACAGCTTTATTAATTAGACTTCATATTGCCCCTTCCAGCCGGAGCAAATATTCCTTCCGCTCAAGTCCGCCGGCGTAGCCGGTGAGAGTGCCGCTGCTGCCTACAATTCTGTGGCAGGGGACGAGGATGGATATGGGATTTTTACCCACGGCGGCTCCCACCGCCCTTGCGCTTTTGCATTCTATGGCGGCGGCAATTTCCCCGTAGCTTTTAAGCTGCCCGTGAGGGACCTTCAAAAGCTCCGCCCATACTCTTTGCTGAAATTCCGTACCCGCCGGTGCAAGGGGCGGCAGCGACGGAGTGGGCAGGGCTGCAAAATAGGCGTCAAGCCACCGGCGCGTATGCTCAAAAACAGGCAGCGCCGCATTTTCCTTAGCCTGACCCAGACCGGCGCATTCATATTTCTGGCCTACGAACCAAAGCCCGGTGAGAGCCTGGCCGTCGGAGCCCAGTATGATTTCTCCCAGAGGGGAAGGGCAGATACAGTAATACATGTCAGTTGTTTATGCCATGGTGAGCCTCGGGGCTGCTCATGTCAAGAGCGGCAAAGCGGTAGCCGTTATTCAGACCCCAGATTATTATATCCTCCACGGCGGCCACGCTGTAATCCTTGATGTCGTGCTGAAGCACCACACTGTACGACCTGCCGGAGCAGCCGTCTATAACATTCTGGATCACCACGCTGCTGTCCGTGGTGCCGCCGGCGTCGCCGCTGCTTACATTCCAGTCGAAGAAGCGGTAGCCCAGATCCTCCAGAGCGCGGCTGAGGCGGCTCATAATGCCGCGGTTAAAGCTGCTGACGGTGTTGGAGCTGCCGCCGGGGAAACGGCAGAGCCGGGTGTAGCTGCCGGTCTGCTGATATATAAGCTCCTGCACGGCGTTGAAGTCATTGAAAAAGGCCTGCTCGCTGGAATAAATGTCGTAGTAATTGTGGGAATAGGTGTGTACGCCAATGCTGTGTCCCTCCCGATAGGCGCGGCCTATGAGAGAATTATAGTCCGATGCGGCGCCTGTGACGAAGAAGGTGGCCTCCACATCGTATTCGGAAAGAATATCCAGCAGCCAGGAGGTATAGGGGCCGGGGCCGTCGTCAAAGGTCAGGTATATGGTGGGCTTGGAGGGCATTACAGTATCCGGCCTTTCCACAGGCAGCACAGTAACACGGCGCTTGACGCTTGCACTGTCGCCCCGGTCGTTTTCTATGCTGTAACAGAGCTCGTAATCCCCGGCAAGATAGGGGATGACCTCACCGGTGACATTAACATACTCGGTAAGGTCGTTGCCGAGACTGTCCGTTGCCCGGTAGCCGGGATCGGTAAAGCTGAGGCTGGCGACAAGCTGCATATCGGGGCTGCCGCTGAGGCTGATGGTGGGGGAGGTGACGGCATACTCTATAAAGCGCTCCACCGTGACGGAGTTTCCGGAGCTGTCGGTGACGGTATATGTGACCTTTTCATCGGTCTCGCTGCGCTCCACAAGCTCGCTTATATCTCCGTCCACATTGTCAACGGCGCTAAAGCCCTCCTCCTCATAGCCTGTAAACCATGTGGCCTTATATCCGTCAATGTGATTGAGCGTTATAAGGGGGGCTGTGGTGTCCACCACATGCACATGGCGGCTGACGCTTGCCTGACGGCCCAAAAATTCCGCCGTGTAGCAGAGCTCATAGCTGCCGAGGCTTAAGCTGTCCACCTGACCTGTACATACTATGCTGCCGGGGTATTTGCCCACACCGAAAATGCGCCCGTTCAGGCAGGCTTCGGCACCCGGGTCAACAAAGCCGCTGCCGTATTCAATTGTCACATCCTCCTGACCCAGCAGCCGTATCTCCGCATGCCTTGCGTCCACAAAAAAGGCCACAGCCGCCAGAACAAGCATATAGGCGGCAATTATTATAAAAGCGATTTTGATTTTTTTGTTTATCTTTTTCATATCCTGCCTTCGCTTTTCCCTGTTGTTATCATCGCTTATTATACACCCGCTGCCGCCGAATAAGGAAGAGGCAATAAAAAGTTTTTTCTTAAGAATACTTAGCGCATTGAAGCGATGGAATGAGCGTACAAATTGTACAAATATGTTTTGTAGCGGAAAACGAAATATTTGCTTTAAATTGATGAAATATTTCTTTTATGCACAATTGACATTTTATTAACAGCGTGGTTAAATAATAATCGTGTAATTATATGCGATTTGAACATAAGCAGGCATTCAGTCGCGACAAAATGTACGGTCAGGCATTGAAAGAAAGGCATATTTTTTGTATTATTTAAATATGTTGTGCGTTTCCTGAAAGTGAAAGCGCATTATCGGACCGTAGTCAATAAATCAAGGGGGGTGTGCCAATGTCATTTGAGGCAATCACGAGCATTGCTCAGGCCGAAGCCGCTGCAAAGGCGGCGGTGGCCGAAGCCGAAGCTGCCGCAAAGCAGCTTGTAAACGATGCGTACAACGCAGGCAGGGCCGCTGTTGAGGCAGCCGTTGCCAAGGCAGAGACGGAGCTTCAGGAGCTTCGCAGGCAGGCGGACGAAAAAGCTATGAGCGAGGCCGGAGCGCTTTCCGCGGATGTGGAGAGCAAGAAGGCGGCCATGCGCGCCGTAGCCGAGGCCAGACTTGAAAAAGCTGCGGCTCTTGTTGTGGAAAGGATAGTGAACAGCTGACATGGCAATTTTAAAAATGAAAAAGCTGCGTCTGATGGTCGTCCGTTCCCAGAAAGACGCTTTGCTGCGTGAGCTTATCCGCTTGGGCTGCGTTGAGTTTTCCGAAATCGACGCGCTGGTTCAGGGCTCTGAAATAGAGGGTCTTGTGAAGCGGGAGAGCAGCAAGGTTATGAGCTACCGCAGTCAGCAGGCGGCGCTTGTCCATGCCTCCGGGCTTCTGGATATATACGCCCCTGTGAAATCAAAGCTCTTAAGCGCAAAGCCCGAGCTTGACGGGCAGGAGCTTCTCAGCGACGAGGGTATAGACGCTGCCATGGGTCTTGCCGAGTACATAAGCGGCAACGATGAGAGGATAAAGCGCATAGCCGCTGAGGAAAGCAGGCTGCGCGGCGTTCTTGAAGCTCTTGAGCCCTGGCTGCCTCTGGACATGGACCTTAGCTGCGACGGTACCGCAAGAGCGGCGGTGCTGCTGGGCTCAATTCCCGCAAGGCAGGAGTTTTCAAGCCTTGAAAGCGCCATTGAGCAGGCAAGCGACGAGGCGGAGGCCTTCCTTGTCTCCGAGGACAAGAGCCAGCGCTATGTGGCAGTCGTGTGCATGCGCGATGTGCTTTCGGCGGTGCAGGAGGCTCTCAGAGCCTGCAGCTTCTCCGCCGTATCCTTCGGCGGCATGAAGGGCAGCCCCGAGGCCTGCAGGCTCAATGCTCAGCAGGAGCTTAAGGACTGTGCAGCCGAGAAGGAAGGCTGCATACGCAATATAACGGATGTGTCCGCAAGACGCAGTGAGCTTAAGCTGGCGGCGGACAAGATAGCGGCCAGAATTTCCCTTGCGGAAGCGGAGGACAGGCTTTACGGCACGGAAAGCACCCTTATGATGGAGGGCTGGATGCCCGCAGAAAATGAGGCACAGCTTGAAAAGGTGCTTGAAGACTACCGCTGTGCATGGGAGACGGAGGACCCGGCAGAGGAGGAATATCCTCAGGTTCCCGTCAAGCTCAAAAACAACAAGCTCACAAACGGACTTAATATGGTCACGGAGATGTACAGCCTGCCGGCTTACGGCTCCCTTGACCCCAACCCCCTGATGGCCCCCTTCTTTATCCTGTTTTACGGCATTATGATGGCCGATATGGGATACGGGCTTATCATGATAGCGGCAGCAGTGGTTGCGATGATAAAGATGAAGCCCAGAGCGGGCACTCTTTCCTTCTGCCAGCTGCTTCTCTGGGGCGGTATTTCAACCTTTGCGATGGGCGCTGTCACCGGCGGCTTCTTCGGCGACGCTCTTGAACAGATCGGCCGTATAATCGGCATGCCCGAGGGCTGGGGCAGGCTGCCCAGTCTCTTCAGTCCCATGACCGACAGTATGATGGTGCTTATCGGCGCTATGGTGCTGGGCTTCATACATCTTAACACCGGTATGGTGGTAAATGTCGTGAAGAAGGTAAAGCGCGGTCAGGTGGCTGACGCCATCTGGGAGGAAGGCGCGATATGGGTCACCTTCATAGGCGCAGGGCTCATGGTGCTTAAAGTCGGCAATATTGCCAATATCCCCGTGGTGCTTGTTATCGGCGTTATCATGGTGCTCTACGGAGGCACCAGAGGCGCAAAGGGCTTCGGCAAGCTGACCAGCATCTTCGGCACCGTGTACAATACCCTTACAGGCTGGTTCGGAGACATTCTCTCCTACTCCCGTCTGATGGCGCTTATGCTGGCAGGCTCCGTCATCGCAACGGTGTTCAACACCATCGGCTCCATTGCAAACAGCCTGTGGCTGTTTATCCCCGTGTTCATTATCGGACACGCACTCAACTTCGCGCTGAACCTGCTGGGCTGCTATGTGCATGACCTGAGGCTTCAGTGCCTTGAGTACTTCGGCAAATTCTATGAGGACGGCGGCAGAGCCTTCGAGCCTCTTAAGTTCAAGACAAAATACTACAATGTAGCAGAATAAAAACAGGAGGAAAATATTATGGAATTTTTGTTTCAGCATTCCGGCCTTGCAATAGGCCTTCTGGGCGCAGGTCTTGCAGCATGCCTTGCAGGCGCAGGCTCCGGTATCGGTACCGGCATCGCCGGTGAAGCAGGCACTGGTCTCATCACCGAGGATCCTTCCAAGTTCGGTAAGGTCATGATCCTTCAGGTCGTTCCCGGTACTCAGGGTCTCTACGGTCTGGTCGTTTTCTTCGTCGCCATCATGAACATGGGTCTGCTGGACGGCTCCGCCCTCAGCCTGAGCTTTGTTGACGGCTGCCGCTACTTCGCAGCATGCCTGCCCATCGGCATCGGCGGTCTGGTCACCGCCATTGCACAGGGTAAGGTTGCAGCAGGCGCCATTAACCTGCTTGCAAAGAACCCCGACCACTGGGCAAAGGGCATGATCCTCTGCATTACCGTTGAGTTCTACGCAATTCTTTCTCTGCTTGCATCCATGATGATGCTGCTCTTTATCTGATAGAGACTATCGGAAATAAGACAAAAAGGCAGGAAAAGAGTTTATGAAAGGCACTGAAAAAATAATCGCTCATATCCGGGCCGACGCCAGAGAACAGGCTGAGGCAATAATCGCAAAGGCCGAGCAGCAGTGCGCCGCTATCCGTGAGGAATACGAGCAGAAGGCAGCCGAGCAGTACGGCGCAAAGATCCGCGCCGGCGTAAAGGCCTGTCAGGACAGGGTGGACAGTATGGACCGCATTGCCGGTATGGAGGCAAGAAAGGGTCTGCTGTCTCTCAAGCAGGAGATGGTCTCCCTGAGCTTTGACAAGGCTCTGGCTCAGCTCGTTTCTCTCCCGGAGGAAAAGTATGTGGCGCTGCTTGCAAAGCTAGCCTCCAAGGCCGCCGTCTCCGGCGATGAGGAGATAGTCCTCAACGCAAGGGACAAGGCCGCCATAGGCGCAAAGCTCCTTGAGGCTGCCAATGCCCTTCTGGGCGAAAAGGGCAGGCTCAGCATCAGCGACGAAACCGGCAGCTTTGCCGGCGGTCTGGTGATGCGACGCGGCAATGTGGAGGCAAACTGCACCGCAGAGCTTCTTATCGAGCTTTGCCGGGCGGATATGGCAGCGGAGCTTGCCGGCGTGCTCTTTGAATAATGAGCCGGCGCAATAATCCCGATACAGGGAGGGTAAAAATTGGCTAAGAAAAAAGAAGCATATCTGTATATCTCCGCCATGCTTCGCGCAAGGGAGACCAGAATGCTCAGCCGGGACAAGGCGGAGCGTATGCTGGATGCGGCGAGCTTTGAGGACGCGGCAAAGATACTTGCTGACTGCGGCTATGAGGACATGTCCTCCATGAACGCAAAGCAGGTGGAAAACGCCCTGTCCGCCCACCGGGACAAGGTTTTCGGTGAGCTTGCCTCCTGCGTACCCGACAAGGCCATTGTTGATATTTTCAGAGTTAAGTACGACTACCACAATGCCAAGGTGCTTATTAAGGCCGAGGCGGTTGGCGGCGATGAAAGCGGTCTTATGAGCGGCTCCGGCAGAGTAAGCCCCCAGCAGCTCAAGAGCGCCTACAACGAAGACAAGCTGAAGGATCTGCCCGGCAGACTGGGCAGAGCGCTGGGCGAGGCAAAGGCTACCCTTTCCCGCACCGCAAACCCCCAGCTTGCAGACTTCGTGCTTGACAGAGAATATTTCGGCGAGCTCAGCGATCTGGCAAAACGGCTGGAAAGCCGCTATCTTGAGAAGTATGCTGCGGTGCTTATAGACAGCAGCAACCTGAGAAGCGCGGTTCGTACCCTGCGTATGGGTAAGGGCAGCGAGTTTATGGCGCTTTCTCTGGTGGAGGGCGGCGAGGTCAGCTGCGCCCGTATACTCAGTGAGACGAACGGCGAGGGTCTTGCCTCCGCCTTTGCGCTGAGCAGCCTCTCCAAGGCGGCACAGCTTGGCGCTGCCGCCATCAACGGCGGCGCAATGACCGAGTTTGAGCTGGCCTGCGACAATGCGGTTATGGCCTATGTGGCGGATGCAAAGCTCAGAGCCTACGGCGAGGAGCCTGTCATTGCATACATGGCCGCGGTGGAAAGCGAAATTACCGCCGCAAGAATGATCCTTACGGGAAGACTTGCCGGCATAGCGCCGGATGTTATCCGGGAAAGGCTGCGTGACCTCTATGCTTAAAATTGCTGTTATCGGCGGAAAAGACACCGTCGTGGGCTTCAAGGCTCTGGGACTTGACACTTTCCCCGCGGCAAGCGCGGCAGAGGCAGGCAAAATACTGCGCTCCCTCACCCGCGACAGCGAGGATTATGCCATCATCTACATTGAGGAGACCCTTGCGGCTCAGCTCACTCAGGAAATTGACAAATTCAAGGACAGCCCCACCCCGGCGATAATCCTTATCCCCGGCAGAGAAGGCTCCATAGGGCTTGGACAGTCGGCGCTTAAGTCCGCTGTCGAGCGTGCCGTTGGCACAAACATACTGGGCGACGACTGATCGTCCTTGACAAAGGAAGGTATGTAAATGAGCGGAACTATAACCAAAGTTTCCGGACCGCTTGTGGTTGCTGAGGGCCTTGCCGATGCAAACGTCTCCGACGTTGTGCGCGTTGGCTCCCAGAGACTTATAGGCGAGATCCTTAACATGAGCGGCGACAGCGCCTCAATTCAGGTCTATGAGGAGACCTCCGGTCTCGGACCCGGCGCGGAAGTCGTCACCACCGGTATGCCCATGTCCGTTGAACTGGGACCCGGTATGCTGGACAATATCTATGACGGTATCCACCGTCCTCTGCCTGCCATGCGTGCCGTCTCCGGCGACTCCATCGCCCGCGGCATCGATGTTCCGGCACTGGACAGAGAAAAAAAGTGGGACTTTGTTCCCGTAGCCAATGTGGGCGATAAGCTCATAGCCGGCGATGTGCTGGGCACCGTTCAGGAAACCAGCGCAATCCTCCATAAGATAATGGTTCCTCCCGGAATTTCCGGTGAGCTTGTCAGCATCGAAAGCGGCGAGCATGTTGTTACCGACACCGTTGCCGTTATAAAGGATGCAAAGGGCGCAGAGCATAATATCCAGATGTACCAGCGCTGGCCCGTCCGTATCGCAAGACCCTACACCAAAAAGTATGTTCCCAGCCGCCCCATGAACAGCGGTCAGCGTATAATCGACACGCTGTTTCCCATCACCAAGGGCGGTACCGCCGCTGTCCCCGGTCCCTTCGGCTCCGGCAAGACCGTTGTTCAGCACCAGCTGGCAAAGTGGTCCGATGTGGACATAGTGGTTTACATCGGCTGCGGTGAGCGCGGCAACGAGATGACCGACGTTCTGATGGAGTTCCCCGAGCTTAAGGACCCCAGAAACGGCGAGCCTCTCATGAAGCGCACCGTGCTTATTGCAAACACCTCCGACATGCCTGTTGCAGCCCGTGAGGCTTCCATTTACACCGGCATCACCATAGCCGAGTACTTCCGTGACATGGGCTACGATGTGGCGGTTCTGGCAGACTCCACCTCCCGCTGGGCAGAGGCTCTGCGTGAGATGTCCGGCCGTCTGGAAGAGATGCCCGGTGAAGAGGGCTACCCCGCATATCTGGCCTCCCGTCTGGCTCAGTTCTATGAAAGAGCCGGTGTGGTTGAATGTCTTGGTGCAGATGACCGCCGTGGCTCCGTTACCGCTATCGGCGCTGTTTCCCCTCCGGGCGGCGACCTTTCCGAGCCTGTTGCTCAGGCTACCATGCGTATAGTCAAGGTGTTCTGGGCACTGGACTCCAGCCTTGCATACGCCCGTCACTTCCCCGCAATCAACTGGCTGACCTCCTACTCCCTGTATCTGGACAATCTTCGTGCCTGGTACACCGAGCAGTTCGGCGAGGCCTACATGGCAAACCGCGAGAAGGCCATGCACATTCTGCAGGAGGAAAGCGAGCTGCAGGAGATCGTCCGTCTGGTCGGTCAGGACGCTCTCTCCCCCGCAGACAGACTCACCATGGAAACTGCAAAGATGGTCCGC
>JAZNUQ010000104.1:0-15399 GCA_045592365.1 Candidatus Limivicinus sp.
GGGGGCGGGAGAGACGCTGTATTTGTTGGCGCGAAAGTCCTCGCTTTTCATGCTGCGGTAAAAGTCCTCTCTGGGCGCCGTCAGCTTTTGAGTGGAGGGGGACAGAGGAACAGAGGCCGTGCGCTCCTCGCTCTGAAGCGCCGAGAGCGCCGCATAGTAAACAAGGTCAAATACCTTCTTCTCCTCGGAGAATTTTACCTCCATCTTGGTGGGGTGAACATTTACATCCACGCTGCCCAGACCGATGTCCAGATACAGCACGCAGGAGGGGTACTTGCCGCTGAGCAGGGTGTTTTTATAGGCCTGCTCAAGCGCCGCCTGCAGCAGGGCGGAACGGATATAACGGCCGTTGCAGAAGAAAAACTGCTGGCTGCGGTTGCCCCTGCCGGCAGCGGGGGAGGATACGAAGCCGGAAATTTTCATGCTTTCCCTCTGACCGGAGCAGGCGAGCATGCTGACCGCCGCGTCTCTGCCCAGCAGAGTGTAAATGCAGGACTCCTGCCTTCCGTCGCCGGGGGAGAAGAAAACCTCCCGCCCGTCGCGGATAAAGCGCACGGAAACATCCGGACGGCTCAAGGCACAGCGCAGCGCCGCCTGCTCACAGGCGGAGGCCTCGCTGCGGTCGGATTTGAGAAATTTAAGTCTGGCGGGGGTATTGTAGAAAAGCCGCTCAACGGTGATGCTGCAGCCCTCGGGGCAGCCTGCGGCGTGCATTTTGTCTATCTCTCCCGCAATAAGGGTCAGGCGGGTACCCTCACTGTCGCCCCGCCTGCGGGTAAGAAGCTCAATCTCGGAAACTGCGGCAACAGCCGCCAGAGCCTCACCGCGAAAGCCCATGGTGCCTATGGCCTCAAGCCCCCGCTCGTCGTGGAGCTTGGAGGTGGCGTGGCGGGTAAAGGCAAGGCCCGCATCCTCGGGGCTCATGCCGCAGCCGTCATCGCTGACGCGGATGTAGGCTGCGCCTCCTCCGCGGATTTCTATATTTATGTTCCTTGCGCCTGCGTCAAAGGAATTTTCAACCAGCTCCTTGATAACGGAGGCAGGACGCTCCACCACCTCGCCTGCGGCTATCATGTCCGCAAGGTGGGGAGAGAGTATATTGATAACAGACATGTTTGTCCTCCCGTGCTTGGCTTGTCTCCCTATTATACATTATTTCTGTTGAAAGTTCCACAGATTTTGTGATATTATAATGTGTAAAACATAGAAAAGGAAGCCTCTTATGGACAGCAGAAAAAATATCATTGATATAGAGCAGATACAGCGCCAGCGTGACATTTGCCGCCGCATCTCGGGGCAGAACGGCTCGGAGGAAAGGCAGCTTCTTGCCATGGTGGATACCTACGGCTGCCAGCAGAACGAGGCCGACAGCGAAAAGCTCCGGGGCTATCTGGCAGAGATGGGCTACGGCTTCACTCAGGACGAGTTTGCAGCGGATATTATTGTAATAAACACCTGCGCGGTGCGCGAGCATGCGGAGATGCGCGTGCTGGGCAATGTGGGCGCGCTTAACCATACAAAGAAGAACAAGCCCGGTCAGATAATTGCCGTTTGCGGCTGTATGGTGCAGCAGGCTCACATGGCGGAGAAAATAAAAAAACCCTACCCGGTGGTGGACCTTGGCTTCGGCCCCCACGAGCTGTGGCGCTTCCCTGAGCTTCTTGAGCAGGTGATGACGCGGCATAAGCGCGTTTTTGCCACCGAGGACAGTGCCGGCACCGTGGCCGAGGGCATACCCCTTCGCCGTGACGGCAAGGTAAAGGCCTGGCTTTCGGTAATGTACGGCTGCAACAATTTCTGCTCCTACTGCATAGTGCCCTATGTGCGCGGCAGGGAGCGCTCCCGTCTGCCGGAGGAGGTTCTGCGGGAGGCAAGGGAGCTTGTGGCTCAGGGCTATAAGGACATTACCCTTCTGGGTCAGAATGTAAACTCCTACGGCAAGGATCTGGAGCAGCAGGTGGATTTTGCCGACCTTCTGCGCATGATAAACGACATTCCCGGCGATTTTATCATCCGCTTTATGACCAGTCACCCCAAGGACGCCACCGAAAAGCTCTTCAAAACCATGGCCGAATGCGAAAAATGCGCCCATCATATCCATCTGCCCGTTCAGTCCGGCAGCGACGCGGTGCTCAGGCGCATGAACCGCAACTATGACAGCGCAAAGTATATCCGTCAGGCGGAGCTTGCAAAAAGCTATATGCCAGACCTTGTTATCACCACGGATATAATAGTGGGCTTTCCCAACGAGACGGAGGAGGAGTTTGAGGACACCATAAGGCTCTGCGAAAAGATTCGCTATGACGCAATGTTTACCTTTATTTACTCCAAGCGCCAGGGCACGCCCGCAGCCGAAATGCCCGATCCTTATACAAGAGCGGACAAGCAGCGGCATTTTGACCGGCTGATGGAGGTTTCAAACCGCATTTCCGGCGAGAAGCACAGGGAGTACGAGGGCAAAACCGTCCGCGTTCTGGTGGACGGGGAGACCGGGCGGGACGAATACAATCTTTCCTCCCGCACAAACGGCGGCAGGCTTGTACACCTCAAGGGCGACGCGGCCCTTATCGGCAGCTTTATAAATGTAAAAATAGTGGCCAGCAACACCTGGGCACTGTATGGAGAGATAGAAAATGGCTGAGCTTACACCCATGAAGCGGCAGTACAATCAGATAAAGGAGCAGCATAAGGACTGTCTGCTGTTTTTCCGGCTGGGGGACTTTTATGAGATGTTCGATGAGGACGCCAAAATTGCCTCCCGGGAGCTGGATATTGCCCTGACCACAAGAGACAGGAATGTGGAGGATCCGGAGGCGAGGACGCCCATGTGCGGCGTGCCCTATCACAGCGCCGAGTCCTACATAGGGCGCCTTATCGCCAAGGGCTACAAGGTGGCCATCTGCGAGCAGACCGAGGACCCGGCGCTGGCAAAGGGCATTGTGCAGCGCGAGGTGGTGCGGATAATCACCCCCGGCACCGTAACGGAAAGCTCCATGCTGGAGGAGAGCCGCAGCAACTATATAAGCGCTGTGTATCTCAGCGGCGGCAGAGGTGCGGTGGCCTTCTGCGATGTGTCCACCGGCGAATTCTGCTGCGCCGGCTTTGAAAGCGACGCTGCCAACCACATCGTAAACGAGCTGGGCAGGTTTGCCCCCAGAGAGGCGCTTCTCTGTCAGGCGGCGGAGGAAGAACGGCTCATATACGATTTTCTTACAAAAAAGCTGTCCACCCTGCTGGAAAAAGGCGGGGACAGCTTTGAGTACATGCCGGCGGCTGTGCGCCTTTGCAGGCAGTTTGGCTATGAGGATGTGGACCAGAGCGGTCTGGGAGACAGACCCGAGGCCGTTTGCGCTGTCGGTGCGCTGCTGCGCTACATAGAGGAAACCCAGAAATTTGACCTGAGCCATATAAACAGGCTGGACCTGTTTTTCGGCGGGCGCTACATGGAGATGGACTGGGCCACAAGGCGCAGTCTTGAGCTTACCGAGTCGCTGAGAAGCGGTGAGAAAAAGGGCTCCCTTCTCTGGGTGCTGGACAAGACAAAAACCCCCATGGGCGGCAGACTTCTGCGCTCCTGGGTGGAAAGACCCCTGCTTTCCGCCATTGCAATCAAGCGCAGGCTTTCTGCGGTGAACGAGCTTTATAAGGACCACGCCATGAGAGGCGAGCTTATTCTGGCTTTGCGGGAGATAAGCGATATGCAGCGCCTTGTGGGCAGAGCTGTTTACGGCACCGCCGGCGGCAGGGATCTGAGAACTCTTGCAAACTGCGCTGCCGTGCTTCCAAGGCTCAGCGCTCTGCTTCAGGGCTGCAAAAGCATGGAGCTGCGGGACATCTGCGGCATGGACCTGCTGGAGGATATGCGCCGGGAGATAGATTACGCCATTGACGATGACCCTCCCTTCTCCGTGAGAGAGGGCGGCATACTGCGCCCCGGCTATTCCGAGGAAGTGGACAGGCTGCGCAATGTGCGCGACAACGGAGCGGAAATGGTGCGCCAGCTTGAAGCCCGTGAGCGCCAGCGCACCGGCATAAAAAAGCTGAAGGTGGGCTATAACAAGGTATTCGGCTACTACATTGATGTGCCCCGCTCGGCAGGACTTGAAAATGTGCCTGAGGACTATATAAGAAAGCAGACCCTTGTCTCCAACGAGCGCTATTTCACGCAGGAGCTCAAGGAGCTTGAAAACACCCTGCTTACCGCCAGAGATAGGATAAACGAGCTTGAATACGAGTATTTCGTGCAGGTGCGCGACAGTGTGGCCGCCAAGGTGGACCGCATACAGAGCACCGCCGATGCGGTTGCAAGGCTGGATGTGCTCTGCTCCTTTGCGGAGGTGGCGGTGAAAAACGGCTACACCATGCCCGAGGTGGACACGGGCTCGGAGCTGAGCATTATAGAGGGACGGCACCCTGTTGTTGAGCAGACCTTGAGACAGGTGCTTTTCGTTCCAAATGATACCTACCTTAATGACCGGGAGGACAGGGTTGCCATCGTCACCGGCCCCAACATGGCGGGCAAATCCACCTACATGCGCCAGACCGCGCTTATCGTGCTGATGGCGCAGATGGGCTCCTTTGTTCCGGCAAAAAGCGCCACTATCGGCGTTGTGGACAGGGTGTTTACCAGAATCGGCGCCTCCGACGACCTTGCCTCCGGCCAGTCCACCTTCATGGTGGAGATGAACGAGATGGCAAACATACTCTTAAACGCAAGCCCCCGCTCTCTGCTTATACTGGACGAGATAGGCCGGGGCACCTCCACCTTTGACGGCATGGCCATTGCCCGTGCAGTTCTGGAATACTGTGCCGACAAGAGGAAGCTGGGGGCAAAAACCATGTTCGCCACCCATTACCACGAGCTGTCCGCCCTTGAGGGGCAGCTCAGCGGAGTGAGAAACTATAACATCACCGCGAAAAAACAGGGCGGCACGCTGGTGTTCCTGAGAAAGATAGTCAGAGGCTCCGCCGATGACAGCTACGGCATCGAGGTGGCAAAGCTGGCAGGAATACCTGACGCCGTTATAAGCAAGGCCAAGGCCTACCTGAAGGAGCTTGAAAATACCGGCGTATCCGGCCGCGCCCCTCAGGAGGACAGCCGTGAGCAAATAAGCCTTGCCGATGTGGGCGGGGAGGAGGTATGCCGCATCCTGCGGGACACCGACCTTAACACTCTTACGCCCATTGAGGCCATGAATCTGCTTTTTGACCTGCAGAAGAAAGCGAGAGCCTGATGGAAGCCAAGCCCAAGCGTAAAATACCCGAGTTTACAAGCCGCCTCTCAAATTGGGAGTGCTTTGGCGCGCTTATATGGCTGCCGGTGCACCTGGGGGTACTGCCGCTGCTGATGAGCCTGCTGATTGCGGCGGGGTATATTGACGCCACAAACGCCAATTTTATATGCTATGCCGCAGGCGCGGTATATATGCTGCTTGCGCTGGGGCGCTACCTGCGCCGGGAGTTTGATCCCCTGCTGGATGCGCCGCTGCATGTGGCCTCGGAGATTGCCACCGCCTATCTTATAATGATGTTTTTCAATATGGGCGTGAATATGCTGCTGGGTCTTGTTGACGGCTCGGGGCTTGGCTCATCCCTTGAAAACCCCAACAATCAGGCGGTTTTCGCCATGGCGGAGGGCGACTTCGGCAAGGTCAGCGCCATGACAATATTCCTTGCGCCCATTGTGGAGGAGCTTATGTTCCGCAGCGGTGTATTCGGCCTGCTGCGCCGCTTTAACCGCACGGCTGCATACGCTGCCAGCATGCTGCTGTTCTCTGTCTACCATGTTTGGGCTTACGCCATATATGAGCCTGCCGCATGGCTGTATGTTCTGCAGTATCTGCCCATATCATGGCTGCTCTGCCGCTGCTATGAGCGCTGCAATACCATTTGGGCAAGTATTTTCCTGCATATGCTGATAAACGGCATCTCCATGCAGGCCCTGCAGCTGCTTGGTCAGATGGCATAGTGAGGACAGATTATGGAGAGCTATACCCTAAAGCCCATTGCCCGCATTTACACGGACTTCCCCGATAAATTCGGCGTTCCCCGTCAGGCGGGAATTGTTGAGGCGCTTCAGGCGCGTATTGTTTTTGAACCGGAATACAGGGTAGAGGACGCCCTGCGGGGCATTGAGGATTTCAGCCATCTATGGCTTATATGGCAGTTTTCCAAAGCGCTGAGAGAGGCTTGGTCGCCTACGGTGCGCCCGCCCCGGCTGGGAGGCAACCGCAGAGTGGGGGTGTTTGCCACCCGCTCACCCTTCAGGCCCAATGCCCTTGGCCTTTCCTGCGTGCGTCTTCTGGGGCTTGAAAAGAGCGCAGCTCAGGGCAGCGTGCTTGTGGTTGCCGGGGCAGACATGGTTTCCGGCACTCCCATATACGACATAAAGCCCTATATACCCTACGCCGACTGCCGGGCGGACGCCGTGGGCGGCTTTGCACCGGACAGCGGCGGGCGTCTTGAGCTTTGCTTTGCGACGGGGACAAGAGAGCTTGTGCCGGAGGATAAGCTGGAGGCTCTTGAGGGGGTGCTTGCAAATGACCCCCGCCCCAGATACCAGAACGACCCGGAGCGTATATACGGGCTGGACTTTGCAAATCTTCAGGTGAAATTCACCGTCAAGGAAGATGTGCTCACGGTGCTGAGCGTCTCCCCGGGCGGAAAAATATAAGGAGGATTATTATGAAAAAACTGTTTACCATCGTGCTGCTGCTTGCTATGCTGCTTTCCCTCTGTGCCTGCGGCAAAAGCGAAAACGAGATAAGAGGCCAGATTTCCGCTCCCGCAGAAAGCGCCTCCGGGGAAAGTGCTCCCGCAGAAAGCGCCTCTGGGGAAAGTGCTCCCGCAGAAGAGGCGGAAGAGCCCGGCCTTGCCGAGGCTGCCGAAAATGTTGAGGCCGAAGCCGGTGTAATAAACGGAGGCCGCTACGAAAGCAGCTTCCTGGGCATCGGCTGCGAGCTGGACGAAAACTGGACATACGCAAGCCGCGAGCAAATGATCGAGCTTCTCGGCACCACATCCGACATGTTTAACGACACCGAGTATGAGGACGCAATCAAGGATGCGGAGATGTTCTATGACATGTACGCTGCTGTGGCCGAAGGAACCGCTTCGATCAATGTGCTGGTTCAGAACCTTGGCCTTATCTACGGCACCGTGCTCAGCGTTGAGCAGTATGTGGATCTGAGCACCCAGAGCCTCAGCGAGCAGCTTGAGGCCGCAGGCTTCAGCGATGTGAAATGGGAGAAGCTTGAGCTGGACTTTGCAGGCGAGACAAGACCCGGTCTTAAAATCAGCAGTCAGGTTCAGGGCATCCCCTACTACTGCACCCAGTCCTACATTAAGGCCGGCAATCACATTGCTGTTGTCAGCTTTGCTGCATATTTTGAAGACAGCACCGAAGCCATGCTGGACTACTTCTTCCCCGTTGAGTAAAATGTAAAAAATACTATGCAGTTTAAACTGCACAGGATTTTTTTACCGCAGATGCTCAAAGCCGTCGTCGTCAAAAACAAAGTTGTTGACGGGGGCGGGCTTTTGCTCCATGTTGGCGATCATTACCCAGTTGTAGTAGATGAGCATAAGCGCCGCGGACAGCAGCATAAGCTGCATGCCCATGTAGCGCTCGTCGGCAAGAGCCATAATAAACATGAAAGCGCCGAACATGGCCCATGTCATGGCCTTAAAGGGCTGAGGCGTGTCAAACACAAAGCCGCCCACGCGGAAAAAGGCTATCATGCCCACGCTGACGGTGATAAGCTCGATCACATAGGCCCATACAACGCTGTTTATATCGTTCATCTTGTAGCTGGTCACAAGCCAGAAAGCAAACAGGAGAATGGGCAGCACGCTGAGAAAGCAGAGGAAATTCCGGGGAAGCTCCTCCTCACGGCATACTCCCGACATAAGCAAGGGGAAGCTGAGCCCGGTGAGAAAAGCCAGCACCGACAGTATCTGCAAAAACTCTGCGTTCTGGTCGGTTTCGCTGGAAATCAGCAGCAGCACCGCACCGGCGCACATTATAAGCCCGATGCTCCAGCGCAGGAAGGAATAGAGCCTGCTGTCGCTTGCCAGCGCCTTCCGGTAATCCTCGGCAAGGTAATAGCGCTCCCGCCTGAAGTCTCTGGCAAAGCGGTAGGCCATAACAAGGGTGGCTATCATCAGCAGCGGCACAAGAAAATTCCACACGCTGGGCTCATTCAGTCCGGCCTCGTCAAAGGCCATCTGATCCTGAAGCCAGCGGGCAAACACGCCGAAGGCGCCGGCACCGCCTACATAGCAGGTGATCTCCAAAGATTTTTTGTGCATAATTTCATACCCGTTTCATATTAATAGTACCGAATAATTTTATACTTATTTACACATTCAGTCAAGCCATATTCGGAGGAAGACTTGTGAAGAAAACCGTACTGCTGTCATATATTGCGCTGTTTCTGGCCTTTGCCCTGCCATGGCTGAGCCTTCGGCAGGACAGGCAGCTACCCGAAAGCCCGCCCGAGCCTGTGCAGACGGCGGCGCCTCTGCCTGAAACGACGCCCCCGGAGGCCCCGGTATACAAGGCAAAGGAAGCGCCGGAGCTGATGGAGGTGCTCAACGGCCGGCAGACAGAGCAGACAAGCCTGCAGGAGTATCTGGTGGGCGTTGTGGCGGCGGAAATGCCCGCCTCCTTCCACCCGGAGGCGCTTAAAGCTCAGGCTGTGGCGGCAAGAAGCTATGCCATATATACCTCCCGGACAGGCAAGCACCCGGAGGGACAGGTCTGCACCGACCACAAATGCTGTCAGGCATGGAGTAGCAGCCGGGAGCTTGAGGAAAAATGGGGAGATAATTACAGCCTCTACCTTGAAAAAATACGCAGTGCCGTGGAGGAGACCGAGGGGGAATATCTGTGCTGGCAGGGGGAGGCAATATTTGCCGCCTTTCACTCCTCCTCCGCAGGCTTTACCGAAAACAGCGGCAGTCTATGGGCGCCGCTTCCCTATCTTGTAAGCGTTGAAAGCCCGGAAAATGCGGAGCATGTGCCAAATTACATAAGCAGCCTGAGCCTTTCTCCGCTGGATTTCAGAGACACGCTGCTGCATGCCCGCCCGGAGGCGGACTTTACCGGGGAGGAGAGCACATGGATCGGCCCAATCAGGCGTGATGCCTCCGGCAGGGTGGAAAGCGCCGTTCTTGGCGGGGTGGAGCTGAAGGGCACAGAGCTTCGCAGCCTTTTTTCCTTGCGCTCCACGGCCTTTACGCTGGAAAACAGGGGAGGGCTGTTTGTTTTCACCGTTACCGGCTACGGCCACGGTGTAGGCATGAGCCAGTACGGAGCCAATGTTATGGCACAGCAGGGCGCGGCTTACCGGGATATTCTGGCTCATTATTACCCGGGCACGGAGCTTGTAGGGGCGGGCTAAGAGGGCTTTCTGCCCCGCGCAATTGCTTGCGCGCAAGAAATAACATGCTATAATAAAGAAAAAACGCCGGAGGATAAAAACATGAGGCTGATACATCTTTCGGATCTGCACTTGGGAAAGCGGGTCAATGAGATATCCATGACGGAGGATCAAAAATATATCCTGCAGCAGATACTCCGCATTGTCAAAGACGAAAATGCGGATGCTGTCATGCTGTCCGGCGACATTTACGACAAGAGCCTGCCCACGGCTGAGGCGGTCACCCTGTTCGATGAGTTTTTAAGCAGGCTTGCATATATGGGAGTGAAGGTATATGTCATCAGCGGCAACCATGACAGCCCCGAACGGCTTGCCTTCGGAAGAGGGCTGATGGAAGGCGCGGGCATCTACATATCCCCGGTCTATAACGGCAATATAAGCCCTCTGCAGCTTGCCGACAGTCACGGCACGGTGAACTTCTGGCTGCTGCCCTTTATCAAGCCCGCCCATGTAAAGCGCTTTTTCCCGGAGGAAAAAATTGAGAGCTATACCGACGCCTGCCGAGTAGCGGTGGAGAAAATGAACATTGACAGAGCCGCCCGAAATGTGCTGCTCACCCATCAGTTTGTCACGGGCAGCACTACCTGCGACTCGGAGGAGCTTTCCGTAGGCGGCAGCGAGAATGTGGACGCCTCGGTTTTTGAGGGCTTTGATTATGTGGCGCTGGGGCATATCCACGGCCCGCAGAACATCGGCTCAAACAAAATGCGCTACTGCGGCACGCCCCTCAAGTATTCCTTTTCCGAGGCGGGACACTATAAAAGCGTGACCGTGGTGGATTTAGGCGCAAAAGGTGAGCTTGAGCTGCACACCGCGGCGCTGACGCCCCTGCATGATATGCGTGTTGTCAGAGGCAGCTTTGCTCAGCTGACAGACAGGAGCTTTTATCAGGACAGTGCCACGGATGACTATCTGCATGTTATCCTCACCGACGAGGAGGATATACCCGAGGCGGTGGGCAGGCTGCGCAGCATATATCCCAATATTATGAAGCTCAGCTATGACAATACCCGCACCCGCACAAATCAGACAATAGACGACGCGGAGGATGTGGAGCGAAAATCCCCGCTTCAGCTTTTCGCGCAATTATATGAGCAGCAGAACAATCAGCCTATGAGCGAGCGGCAGAGCCGCTTTGTGCAGCAGCTGATTGAGGCTATCTGGGAGGACGAGCGATGAGACCGCTGGAACTGACAATTTATGGCTTCGGCCCCTATGCGGGAAAGCAAAGGCTGGATTTTACCGCCTTCGGTACCGGCGGACTGTATCTTATCACCGGCGATACCGGCGCGGGAAAGACTACTGTTTTTGACGCGATCACCTACGCGCTGTTCGGTGAGGCCAGCGGCAGCAGCCGCGATGCCAGTATGCTTCGCTCCAAGTATGCAAAGCCCGAGGACCCCACCGGGGTGGAGCTGAGCTTTGACTATGACGGAAAAATATACACGGTGAAGCGCAGCCCCGAATATCTGCGGGCGAAAACCAGAGGCACAGGCTTTACAAAGCAGCTCCCCGAGGCGCAGCTTACATACCCTGACGGACGCATCGTGACCAAGCAGCGGGAAGTAGACAGGGCCATCAGCGAGATTATTGGCCTTACAAGGGAGCAGTTTTCCCAGGTATCAATGATCTCTCAGGGGGATTTCCGCAAGCTGCTGCAGGCGGACACCAAGGAGAGACAGAAAATTTTTCGGGACATTTTTGCCACGGGAAACTATGTCACCTTGCAGGAGCGGCTGAAGGAGGAGGCAAACAGCCTGAAAAACCGGCTGGAAAGGGCGGAGGCCGGACGCCGGCAGTATATAGCCGGCATCGGCTGTGCAGAGGACTCCATATATGCAGCGGAGCTGGAAAAAGCCAGGGAAAACAGCCTTCTCGGTGCGAATGTGCCGGAGCTTCTGGAAAAGCTGCTGGCAGAGGATGAGGGTGAGCAGGAAGCCCTTTCGCTTGAGCTGCGTCAAACTGAGGAGCGGCTGGAGCAGATAAACGCCCTTATCAGCAAGGCCGAGGCATATATCAGCGCAAAGACCCGTCTTGAGGAAAAGCGCAGAGACGAAAAGGCAAAGGCGCCTGAGCTGGAGGCGGCGGAAAAACGCCTGAACGCAGCCAGAGAGACGGCGCCCCGGCAGGAGGAGCTTGCCGGAGAGCTTGCCGGGCTTGAGCTGCTGCTGCCGTCCTATGATGAGCTGGACGCCATATCCGATAAGCTGACAGAAAGGCTGGCTGAGCTGGAGACGGCTCGAAGCAGCGAGGCTGCCGCAATTGATTTGATTTCCGGCCTCGGCGGAGAAATTGAGGCATTGAGGCTGCGTCTTAAAGAGCTGGATACCGTCAGCGCAGAAAAGGAAAAGCTGCTTAACAAAAAGCGGGAGCTGAGAGAGCAAAGGGAAAAGCTGCAAGCTCTTATATCCGAGCTTGACGCTCTCGACAGGCAGAAGAAGACTCTTCGCCTCAGGCAGGAGGCCTATCTGAAGGCGGAGAAGGACTGCGGGGAAAGGCGCGTGGAATATGAAAGGCTTAACAAGGCCTTTCTGGACGAGCAGGCGGGCATACTTGCAAAGGGCCTTGCCCAAGGCATGCCCTGCCCGGTGTGCGGCTCCGTGCAGCACCCCTGTCTTGCGGAAATGTCGGACAGGGCACCTGACGAGGAAACGGTAAAAAGGGCGAAGCAGGATTATGAAAGGGCTCAGGCTGAAATGAACAGCGCCGCCTCAGAGGCGGGAGCTCAGCGGGGTATAGTAAGCGGCAGTGAAAAAAAGCTGCGCCTTGAGGCGGAAGCTCTGCTTCCGGGCTGCCGCATGGAGAGCGTCTGGGACAGGGCCTCGGATAAGGTCGACGCGCTGTATGTACATATCGGTGTGCTGACGGAGGAGCTTACAGAGCTTAAGCAGAAGGAAGAGCTGCGGATTTCCCTCAATGAGCAGCTTCCCCTTAAGGAAAAAGCCCTTCTTGCCGCCCGTGACGCCGAAACAAAGGCCAAAGAGGAAATTGCGGCGCTGGGAAGCTATATAAGTGAGCTGAGCCGCCAGAAAAAACAGCTGTCTGAGAAGCTGCAGTTTTCCCAAAAATCGGAGGCTGAGGCCCGGTGCATAGCCTTGCGGAAAACGCTGGCTGAGCTTAAAACGGAGCTTGGCGAAGCGGAAAGCGACTATAACCGCCGCCGTGAGGAGCTGGCGGAAATCCGCTCGGCTATCAGGCAGCTTGGCGCCCTGAGCGCAGAGGAAATACAGCCTGATACTGCGGCGCTGGAGGAGGAAAAGCAGCAGGCAAGGCGTGAAAAGGAGCGGATAAGCACCCGGCAGAAGGAGGTATACGCCCGGCTTTCCGCAAACAGAACCGCAAAAAGGGAAATTGCGGCCAAGGCTGAGGAAATGGCGCAGATGGAAGAAGAATACGGCTGGCTGCGAGCCCTGTCCGATACTGCCAACGGCAGCCTGAGCGGCAAGGATAAAATCATGCTGGAAACCTACATTCAGGCCACCTATTTTGACAGAATTCTGCGGCGGGCAAATCTGCGGCTTCTGAAAATGTCCGGCGGGCAGTATGAGCTTATGCGCAGGCGCAAGGCCGAGACTATGCGGGGTCAAAGCGGCCTGGAGCTGGATATTACCGACCATGTAAACGGCACTCAGCGCAGTGTGAACACCCTCTCCGGCGGCGAGGCTTTTCTGGCCTCCCTTGCCCTTGCGCTGGGGCTTTCCGATGAGGTGCAGATGTCCACGGGAATACGGCTGGATACCCTGTTTGTGGACGAGGGCTTCGGCTCTCTGGACTCGGAGGCGCTGAATAAGGCCTATCATACACTGGCAGGCCTGACGGAAGGCAGACGACTTGTTGGTATTATTTCCCATGTGGCTGAGCTTAAGGAAAAAATCGACAGGCAGATTGTTGTCACAAAGAATAAGCTGGGAGGCAGCTCTGCCCAGATAAGGATATAGCATCCCGGAGTATCGGACATACAGAACAGCAGCCCCTGTACAGAAATGTACAGGGGCTGCTGAGAGACTGTCAAAAACTATGTTTCAAGCCGCAAGTTATAGAGCCGCGGGGGAGCGCGAGGGGGCAAGGCCCGCCTCGCAGTACAATAATCCGCCATAGAAAAGCTTGTATTTACAAGCTTTTTGGGCGAAGCAGCATTTTGCATATTGCAAAATGCTTGGCGGTTGAAGCGCAGTCAAAAAAGTCATAAATGACTTTTTGACAAGCGTACAGCAGCCCCTGTACAGAAATGTACAGGGGCTGCTGATTTTATATCCTTTCGTATACGCAAAAACGGTAAGAAACGCCGTTTTCCTCAAGGCTTTGGCTGCTTTCCTTCAAAATCCAGCCCTCGGCCCTGTCCAGATCGGGGAAAAAGCTGTCAGATCCGGGGGCAAGGTCGATTTTGGTAACATAGACACGGCTCAGATAGGGGAAAAACTGCCTGTATATGCTGGCGCCGCCTATAACCAGACAGCGCTCATGCTCCCCGGCGGCTTCAAGCGCCTCATGGGTGCTGTGTACCACCTGCGCACCCTCAAGCTCAATGTCCTGTCGGGTCACAACGATGTTGTGCCGTCCCTTAAGCGGCCTGCCGCCGGGAAAATCCTCAAGGGTTTTCCGTCCCACAATCACTGCAGCGCCTGCCGTTATTTCCCGGAAGTGCTGCCTGTCGGCCTTGAGCACCACCTGCTGGGTGCCTTCGCTGCCAATGCCCCAGTCGGAGAATACCGCAACAATAGCTTCCATGGCCCTACCTCACACCGCAACGGGTATCTTGCCCTTGAAGTCGCTGTATTCATAGCCCTCCATGGTGAAGCTGTCTCTGGTGAATTTATAGAAATCGTCCACCGTGGGGTCGAGGATGAGCCGGGGCGCTTTTTTGGGCGGATTTGCTATTATCTGCTCAATGGCGGGCACATGGCGGTCATAGATGTGGGCGTCGGCGATCACATGCACAAACTCACCCGGCTCAAAGCCCGCTATCTGCGCCAGCATCATGGTCAGCACCGAATACTGCACCACATTCCAGTTGTTGGCGGCAAGCATATCCTGTGAGCGCTGGTTGAGTATGGCATTGAGGCGCTTGCCGGTGACATTGAAGGTCATGGAGTAGGCGCAGGGGTACAGCGCCATCTCCGAAAGGTCGGCAAAATTATATATGTTGGTCATTATGCGCCGGGAGGCGGGGTTGTTTTTAAGGTCCCATATAACCTTGTCCACCTGATCCATGTCGCCCTGAGGGTAATGGTGCTTGACCCCAAGCTGATAGCCGTAGGCCTTGCCGATGGAGCCGCTTTCGTCCGCCCAGCTATCCCAGATGTGGCTGGAAAGATCCCGGACATTGTTGGACTTCTTCTGCCAGATCCACAGCAGTTCATCCACACAGGAGCGGTAGAAGGTGCGCCGCAGGGTCATGATGGGGAATTCTTCCCGCAGGTCATAGCGGTTGACGATGCCGAAGGCCTTCACGGTGTGGGCGGGGGTGCCGTCATCCCAGCGGGGACGCACTTCCCGGTCGGTATCCCACACGCCGTGCTCTAAAATGGCGCGGCAGTTTTCCCGATAGATCAGGTCAGCTTTGCTCATGGCGTTCCTCCTATAACATCATAATATTTATTATATCATATCATATTTTGCGTCCGAGTGAAAGATTTTTCTCTCTGAGTGACAATTTTTCTCACAAGGAATTGCCGTCAGTTGAAAAAGCAGAAAAAACTGCTATAATAAAATTAGGAAAATTTGGGCAGAAAGAAAAGGAAACTGCGATGCAAAATACGAATCTCACATTTCAGGCTTTGGGCCTGCCGGAGCCGATCTTAAAGGCTCTGGAGAAAAAGGGTTACGGCTACCCCACCCGGGTGCAGGCGGAAGCCATTCCCCCGCTCATGGATTGGCGGGATGTGATCGCCAAGGCTCCCACCGGCACGGGCAAGACATTTGCCTTTGGCATTCCCATGCTGGTCCATGTGGACGC
>JAZNUQ010000105.1:0-3513 GCA_045592365.1 Candidatus Limivicinus sp.
CCAACTGCGTGGGGATTGTTACTTGCCGCCCGTGAACGGGCCTACTTCACTGATCGTCAGTTGTTCACCCAGCTGGTCTTCTTTTAATTGGTTCTTTATGTACTCTGCAATTCGGCTTGTATTCTTTCCTGCCGTATCTACATAGTACCCCTTACACCAGAACTCTCGGCTTCGGTACTTATATTTCAACTCGCCGAATTGCTCATACAGCATTGTGCTGCTTTTCCCTTTCAAGTATCCCATGAAACTTGATACAGATATTTTCGGTGGTATTTCCACCAACATATGCACATGGTCGGGGCATACTTCTGCCTCGATTATATTTACCCCTTTCCATTCACACAATTGCCGTAAGATTTTTCCTACCGCTACTCTCTTTTCTCCATAAAAGGCTTTTCTTCGATACTTCGGCGCAAACACTATATGATATTTGCAATTCCATTTACTATGAGATAAACTATGTATGTCATTCAGGCTCATTCTGAATGTCCTCCTTTTGCTTTTTACTGCAGTTGGCAGACCGCAGTTTCAGTATAGCAAAAGGAGTTTTTTTGTCTTGTTTTTCGCTTAAGCTCTTTTGAACCACGCGTCTAACGCGTGGTTTTCGGGATACAACAAAAGTGCGTGGTTTTAACCACGCACTTTTTTATTCTTCCTCCGGATCTTCCAGATCCTCGGGCTTTACCGCCATAAGGTCATCCTTGGTGGGCGCTTCCATCATTGCCACACGGTTTGACTGGCGCACTATCATGTCCTCAAAGCAGTTGCGCACATCGCGGCCGTTACCGAAATTGTCGCTCCGCTCCTCATAGAGCTTTTCAAAAAATTCCTTTGCGGCAGCGTAGGCCTCCTCGGTGAGCTTGTAGCCGTTCTTGTCGCACTGCATCTTGAATATGCCCAGAAGCTCCTCGCCAGTGTAGTCCTTAAAATAGAAATACTTGTTGAAACGGGACTCAAGGCCGGGGTTAGAGTCAAGGAACTTGCCCATGGGTCCGGTATAGCCCGCAACGATAACTATAAGGTCGTCCCGGTGATCCTCCATGGCCTTGAGAATAGTCTCTATGGCCTCTCTGCCAAAGTCATTGTCTCCCCCGGAGGACAGGGCGTAGGCCTCATCAATGAACAGCACACCGCCGATGGCGGACTTTATGACCTCCTGAGTCTTAAGCGCCGTCTGACCAACATAGCCTGCCACAAGACCGGAGCGGTCAACCTCCACCAGCTGACCCTTGCTGAGCACGCCTATGGACGCATACAAGCCGCTTATGAGCCTTGCCACCGTGGTCTTACCGGTGCCGGGGTTTCCCATAAACACCATGTGCAGGCTCATGGGCGGTACAGGCAGCTCATTTTCCTGTCTGAGCTTTCTGACCTTCATAAGGTTCACAAGGTTTTTGACATCCTTCTTTATATCCTCAAGACCTATAAGGCTCTCAAGCTGCTCCATGAGCTCGTCAAAATCCGGCTTTTCCACCGGGGCAGTCTCAGTCCCGGCCTTTATCTCCGCCGTGTCTCCTCCGGAGCTCCGGGGCTGGGCGCCCTGCTTCTGGGTAAAGCTGGGCTCGCTGCTGGTGACAAAGTCCATGGCGTTGAGAGGCTGCTTGCTCTTTTTGACGCCGCTGGCATCGCAGATGGCGTTGAGCCTGTCGGTGCATTCGGTTATAAATTCAGCCTCCGCAAGGCTCACATCATCGTCCACCGCCGCAAGGTACAGCAGAATGTTTGTAAGCATGCGGATAAAGGTGCGGCTTGCCTCGCTACCCCGCTTTGCGTCGCTCTCCGCCATGTTCCAGAAAAACACCGGCGGCAGGAACACCTCCTCGGCGCATACCGAGCTTGTAAGGGACCATAGCATCCATGTGGGCCGGGGCTGGTTGCGGGAATATATCTCGTTTGCCATATCCACATGGCGCTGACCGATGCTGCCCGCCCTGCTCCACAGGTTCAGGGCGCACTGGGTCATAAACTCATCCAGCTCCCTTGCAAGAGTGGCGCTGCCGATACGATAAAACGCGTCTGTGTTGGCAGAATATATTTTGTGAAATTCCTCAGGACTGCGGTTCCATGCTGTGGGCATAGCTTAAAGCCCCCTATCCTTAGTATGTGTTTACATTATAATATAGTAAAAAATCCTGTCAAGGCAAAATCGCCTCAGCGTCCGCCGTGAAAGCGGGTGTTGCGGCTTTGAGGCTGCTTGCGGGGCATGCAGCCGTCCTTACGGCATTTCTTTTCCGGGCGATGCTTTGTTACCCGCTGCCACACCCTGTCAAAATTTCTGAGCTTTTCGCTCCAGTTTTCTTCCATTGCCATCTTCTCCTTAAATTTTGTACACCACAGTATATGCCGCCTCTTGCAATGCGGCACAATTTGTGCGATAATTCAGATATGTAATTGCCTTTAAAGGCGGAACGGAGCGATAATATGCCCAGATTTTTTATGGCCGGCACCAACATTTTGGGCGGCATGGCAATAATCAGAGGCAGGGACGCCGAGCATGTGCGCGTGCTGCGCCTGCGTCCCGGCGAGGATATGATAATCTGCGACGGTCAGGGTACCGACTATAAGTGCCGCCTTGTGAAGGCGGACAAGGAGCAGGTGGAGGCGGAGGTCATTGAGGTTCGCCGCTGCCCGGCGGAGCCCAATGTCAGCGTCACCGTGCTTTGCGGGCTTCCCAAGGGTGACAAGACCGACTACATCATCCAGAAGTGCGTTGAGGCGGGGGCAAGCGAGATAATGTTCTTCAAGTCCGACCGCTGCATAGCAAAGCCCGACGCTCCGGAAAAGAAGCTGGAGCGCTGGCAGCGCATAGCCGAGGAGGCTGCCAAGCAGTCCGGCAGAGGTATTATCCCTCAGGTCAGCTGGGTCGGGGAATACGCCGAGGCTCTGAATGTGGCAAATCAGAAGGACCTTGCCCTTTTCATGTATGAGACCGGAGAGCGGGAGGCTCTTGGCGATGTTCTCAGTGCAAACGCCGACATAAAAACCGCCGCCATCATAACCGGCCCCGAGGGCGGCTTTGCCCAGTTTGAGGCAGACCTTGCCCGAATAGTGGGGCTTCATATCTGCTCCATGGGTGAGCGTATTCTCCGCTGCGAGACGGCTCCCGTGGTGGCGCTTTCCGCAGTGATGTTTGCCACCGGCAATCTCAACTGAACAAATAAGCTCCCTCCCCCGCGGCTTTTTCAGAGCCGCGGGGGATTTCTCCGTCTTTGGAGCAAAAAACACGGTATTTTCTTTGAAAAAAGCGGAAAAAATTGTAACAAAGCCCTTGCAATTGCAAAACATTTCTGATATTATATCAGGGCATTTCGCACGGAAGCGGACTTTCCCCCATGTGGCCGCAAGGCTTGGTGGAGGGGCTGAGGCTTCCGGAGGAAAAAACAAATTTTTTGGAGGAAATCAAATGTCAGTAGTATCCATGAAGCAGCTGCTGGAAGCCGGTGTCCACTTCGGTCACCAGACCCGCCGCTGGAACCCCAAGATGGCCGAGTACATTTACTGCGAGCGTAACGG
>JAZNUQ010000106.1:0-13227 GCA_045592365.1 Candidatus Limivicinus sp.
ACAAATAAAAACCCGCGCACCGGGAGTCCGTCTGATTTTTTTACAGCTTGTTGTCCCGCTTTATGCGGTCATAGTGCTTCATCATGGGCTTTTCCAGAAGCTTTACGGCCTTGGTGTCAAGATTGAACCAGTAAATTGCCAGCACCAGCAGGAAAAGGGCTGCAAGTATTGCAAGTATAATAAGCAGTATTTTCATATTATTACCAGCTTTCGTCATCGTCAAAGTCTACCAGACTTTCATCCAGCGCGGTTTCGTTCATTACATTCTGCATGAAGACATTCACATCGTTGCGCATATCCCGGCGGCTTATGGAGGTGGGGTCCATAAGATCCTGCCGCACCCGGCACATGCGTATGCCCCGCTTGCGCGCGCCCTCTTCAAACAGGCCGTTTATCGCGCCTACGCCCTTGCAGGAGATCTGGTCGAACATGATTATCATGTCCGCATTGTACTCGTGGTACTTCTGCCACAGATCGTCCAGAATTATCTCGTAGCCGCCCTTGGTGTGGGCACGCATGGTGGAGGTCTGATACATTTTTGCAAGACCCTTGAGCATTTCTTCCCTTGAGGAGGTGTCTATAATATCCACGCCGTGCAGGTCTATCATCTCACAGACGGAGTCTATGCCCCAGCACTGCAGCAGCCAGGCGTTGAAGTTTGCGTAGTTGTTGGCGGGGGTGTTCCAGATTATAGCCCGGTGGCGTACGGTGTTGAGATGGATGCCCTTTTGCACCTGCTGTGAAAGCAGGGCGTTTACCTTGCGGTCATTTTCCAGCGCGCGCCTGTCGCCGCAGACACACTGATGCTCAAATATGCGGTAAAGCCACACGGTGGAGCCGGTGTGCGGAGGTATCTCCGTGCGGTTAAGCTCCCATTTTTCCAGCTTGCAGCGGGTCTGCTCATTCCATATCTCGCAGGCCTCCTTCAGCTTGTCCCAGTCATATTTGCTGCCGCTGTGCTTTTCAATAAACTCGATGGCGGACAAAAGCTCCTCAACCGCATATTCCTGAACCTCATCACGCAGCCAGCGCAGAGGAATGTTCAGCGGCTGGGTGGGCAGACCGTGCCGCCTGTCCTGAATGGGGGTGGTCATTATGCTGCCGTCACAGGGCATGTTGCAGCTGAGCATGCAGCAGCCGATTTTGGGATAGTCATCCTCAATGGCAAGGCCGGATTCGTAGGCCGGCAGAGGGCAGACATCCGCAGGCAGGCCGTAAAGCTCGGACTGCTCTATGTAGTGGACGGGGGAGTGCTGGTTTATAAGGGAGGGCAGATACATGGGTATCATCTGGTAGAGAATAACATCATTCTCGGGAAAGCCCTTGCACAGCAGCGTGGGGATAAGCTCGTCCAGAAGAATGATCTTTTTGCCCAGCTCCTCCGCCTTTTTGCTGCCGGGATGCAGATTAAGGTCGGCGGAGAAAATGGTGGTGAGAAGCTCCGTGACGGAGGCTGCCAGACAGTTAAGGTTGAGCCTTGCCGCCTTAAGCCCCGCGCCCCGCTGACCTGCACATATACGGTCAAAGAAAGAGGGGGTGGTGAGATAGGTGAACATCCACCTGTAACGGAAAAGCGCCTTAACATTCTGAATGGGGTGCTTGAACAGCCATGCTATCAGCATTCCCCAGAGCCTGCACCACTGAGCGAAATCACAGGCCGTGTCTTTAAGACCGCGCCATTCCCTGTGCTTTTGGATGCCGGTTTTGTTTATAAGATTGTCTCCTGCGCCCTTAGCCATTGTTCTGCGCCTCCTTTGCCTGAATTTTCTTTATCTCAAGGCTTTCCACAAAGGCCTGAACACGGGTGGCAAGCTGGCCTGCACCCCGCACCACATACTCCCTGTCAATGCCCATGGTGGGGATGCCGAACTCGTCATTCATGACCTTGCCTGCAAGCATACGCTCATAGCCCCAGAAGTCACAGAACTTGGCCTGCTGGTATATAACGCCGTCGGCCCTGTATTCCTCCGCCAGCCTGCGCACAAGCTCCCGCCGCCCCTGTACCTTTTCCTGAGACATGAAGCGGGGGCACTGGTTCGTCTCCAGATAGAAACGGCAGACCTGAGTCAAAGCGTCCTCGTCCTCGTTGAGCACTATCTGCTGTCTGCCGGGAATGGAACCGAAGCAGTAGCGGTCGGCAGCCACATAGCAGCGGCAGTTTTCCATTATCTCGTCAAAGGCGTAATCATCAAGCTCACTGCCAACCACCACGACCCTTGCCCGCCAGCGGTCAATGGGATCCCTCTCGCGCAGGCGAAGCTCTTCAAGCGTTTCCTTCAGATAGGGGAGGATAAGCCCGGTGGGGCAGCAATAGCTGACCATGCAGAGAATATGGAATTCTCTGGGGGTGATAAGGGGATTGTCTTCCTTGCGAAGCTCCGAAATCTCCTCAAAAACGGCGCACATCTCATTGTGCTCCTTAACGGCGGCGCGTATGGCCCCGTCGGAAATATCCACGCCGTAGTTTTCACTGAGAGGCAGAAGCAGCTCCTTGTAAATCTGCTCCTTGTAGAGCTTAAGCCCGTGGGGTGATACCTTCATGGGTGCGTCTATTATGCCGTAGCCGAAGCGCTCGTTGCCTATCAGCTCCAGCTCGTGGATGTTCTCCACCACGCGCACCATCTGCTGGCAGGTGTCCGAGGAGGCGTAAAAGTCCATGAAATTATATCCGCCCTCAAAGGCCCTTTCAAACAGTGCCCTTGTGTAGCCGCAGATAAAGCTGGACATATAATACTGGCTTATATCCAGTGAGCCGGTGTTGGGTGCTCTGAGCCTTAGGCTGAAGGCCTTGCCGCAGTTTAAAAGGGCTTCCGGCACATAGTAGCAGGTGTAGCCCACGGCCACGCCGCCCTCGGCCTTTGCCTGCTGCACAAGACTGTTGTTGGCCTGCTCCAGCAGCTGTTCAAAATAGCGTATATGCCTGAGATCTCTCATCTTTACATCTCCAATCATCTTTTGCCTTGGAACAGATGAATTTTACCACAGTCGCAGGGATATAACAAGCCGGAGCGCTTCAATCATCTTTACTTTTGTAATGCAAAATGTTAATTTAATATGTAAGATGAAAAAATTCCCCTTCAACGGGAGGAAACCATGGAAAGAAAGTATAAAGCTTTTATAAGCTACCGCCATCTGCCCATTGACATTGACACCGCCGTGAGGCTTCACAGAATAATAGAGCGCTTCGTTATCCCCAAAAGACTCAGGAAAAACGGGGAAAAGCGTCTGGGGCTTGTATTCCGTGACCAGGATGAGCTGCCGATTTCCAACAGCCTTGACGACAATATCCGTATGGCTCTGGATAATTCGGAGTTTCTCATCGTTATCTGCACGCCGGAAACATCCAAATCCCAGTGGGTGCTGCGGGAAATTTCGTATTTCCTTGAGCACCATGACCGCGACCATGTGCTCACCGTCCTTGCCGACGGCAGCTCCGAAACCGCATTTCCCCGCATTCTTACCGAGCTTCGGGACGAAAACGGGGATGTGCTTCGTAATGTTGAGCCTCTGGCCGCAAATATTCTGGCTGACAGCGCCCCAAAGAGAAGAGCCCTCCTTAAAAAGGAGAGTCTGAGGCTGATTGCCGCGCTTATAGGATGCGCCTATGATGAGCTGTACCGCCGGCAGCACCGGCGCAGACAGCGCCTTGCGGCTGCGGCAGGGGCGCTTGTGGGGCTTGTGGCCTCGGCCTTTATCGGCATGCTGCTGCTTAAAAATGCCCAGATAACGGAGCTTTTGCGGGAAACCCAGATAGGTCAGTCGGAGGTGCTGGCAAGCCTTTCCGAAACGGAGCGAAAGGCGGGAAATTTCCGCGGAGCTCTGGAATATGCTTTGGAGGCTCTGCCCTCTGAGGGGAACGAAAGACCCTATATCCCTCAGGCGGAGGCGGCTCTTGTCTCCGCGCTGAGACCCTATGACCACAGTGATTTCAAGTTCCTGCAGTCCTATGAGCAAAGCTCCGAAATACGCAGCCTTGACATTAGCGACAGCGGCAGCTTCATAGCGCTGACCGATTACTACGGGCAGCTCAGCCTTGTTGACGCAAACAGCGGCAGACTTCTCTGGCAGCAGAATACAGGCGTCACGGAAAGCAATGTTGAGGTGCAGATTTTTGAAAGCCGGAATACGGTCCTGGCCTCGCTTTTCAACGCCACCCTTGCCTATTCTCTGGATGAGGGAAAGCTGCTGTGGCGGCTTGACAGTGAGCTTTCCGCCGTCTCCGATGACGGCAGTCTGGGGCTGTTTTTTGAAAGCGACGAAGCGCCGGAGCTTATTGTCGCCTCTCTTGAGGATGGGAGCATAATGCAGCGGCTTGCAGTGGAATATGAGGGCTTTAAATATAGCCTTGTAAATGAATACGCCGGGGCGCTTTCAAAGGCTTTCTCCTGCGGAGCGATGCTGCTTGACAACACATCGGGAGCGCCCATCCTTGTGATATGGGATTTCGGCAAAGGGGAAACGGTGTATAATGCCCTCAGCCTCCCCGGCTACGATTCCTTTTGGGCTATGGAACTTAGCTTTACCGACAACGGGGATTTGCTTTTCGGCAGTGATGATGTTATTGACGGCAGCTGCATCCTGAGCTTTGCCCGCAGCGGCAATTGGCAGCAGCAGCTCAACATATCCATTGCCAGCGACACAGGCTCTGCACTGGTAAAGGGTGCATATTTCTATACAGGCGGGGTTGCGCTCCTGCGGGAGCTGAGCGGCAAGGTCTATTTCTGCAACCTTAAAACCGCCTACGCCTTTGACGCTGTAAGCGGCGCCGAGCTGTGGCACTGCTATCTCCCCGACCTATGCATAAAGGCCGGGCTCTACGATAACGGCAGCATAGGGCTTGTGATGGCAGACGGCAGCGCCAGTATATGCAATAACGGTATGCTGGGGCTTGATTTCGGCCTGTATTCCTTTGACACAGGCTTCGGCCTGGTGAAGGCGGATTTTGCCGGAGAGAGCTTTGATGCAAGCAGCTTCGTGCTTGTGTCGGAGGATAATCCCTTCAGAGCAAGCATAGCCGGAATAAATGAGCGTCCTGAAAATTCCGTGCTGCTTGATTACGAGAGTATCAGGGAGCTTGGCGGTATGGGCGACCTTTATATGTCCCAAAGCGGCTTTATGGCAGCGCTTATTCGCTACGACTATGAGACGGGGCAGCTTAAATACAGGCTTTTTGACCCTTACCGTAAGCAGCTTATAAACAGCGGGGCAATGGACTGTGAGTCGGTTTACAGCTTCACAGCGTCCTATCTCACCGCGGACGGAAAATATATATCAAACGGCAAGGTGGTTGACCTTGCAAGCAATACTGTAAGCTCTCTTGTTATTCCCGGCAGCGCAAAGGAAAAATACAATTACTGGGAATACATAAACGAATGCGCTCCCGACGGCACGGTGCTTACAGCAGCGGTTCAGGAGGCAGCGGATGGACAGCTCCAATTTGCTCTCTGGGAGGACGGCGTGTTTGACACTCAGCTTTCTCTGCCGGATTTCGGCGTGGGAGAATCCACAGCGGGGCGAGGGGCAAAGGTCCTTAAGCTGGGCGCCAACGGCTACGCAATAATAGCCGCTCAGAAGGACTATAAGAGCGATTATGAGCATTATATCCTGAATATTCAAGACGGTGACTGGCAGCCGGTGGAGCTTGAGCAGGAGACTGACAGCAGCACGCTTGCATTGGCACAGACGGAAAAGCTGGCAGCCTTTGTTCGGGACGGAGAATTGTATATTCAAAATCTTTCCGACGGCAGCATACTGGGCTGTGACTGCGCAGGCGTATCTCCCCGGGCTGTGTCACAGCTGATGTTCAGCTATTACGATGCGCTGCTCTTTGCCTTCTTCAGCACCGGCGACCTTGCCGTTATAGATACGAACAGCGGGGAGCTGGTTTCCCTGCACAATTACAGAAGCTACGGCATTGAGTTTAAGGACCATTGCCGCTATTCCATAATCCGGAGCCTTGCAAATGACAAGATGCTGATAATCTATGACGGCGGCTATTCAACGGATGTGTGCCTGGCTCTGGACAGGCTGAGCATGGAGCGTGCCGGTGAGTTTTTCGCGGTGTCCGGCTATGTGCCTGCCGGCAACGAGCTTATAATGCTGCCGGAAAACGATGCAATGTATATGCTGCCCCTGTTGTCTCTTGAGCAGCTTATGAGCCTTGCCGCTGAAAGGCTGGGATAAGATTTTGATTATTGTGGTGATGATATGATGCTTTCACTGATACCCCTTGTTCTGTCGGTTACGGCACTTGTATTGGGGCTTGTATACTTTTTCGGCAGGGCTCGCAGCAAGAGCTTTACACGGCGGCTGCTTATACTTAGTGCCTCCGCAATTGTTTCCTTTCTGCTCCTTGAGATTTATATGCGTATATATTATCAGGAGCCTATAAAGCCTGCCCGTATCATTATTGAGATCATGCGTGCCATGAATGTGGACGCGGACTATGCCACTATGGACAGGCCCTTGGCGCCCTTTGGAAGTCTGGTGCCGGATACACTGGTGAAATGGTACAGAGCGCTGGTATATACCGTTACGCCCATCACCGGCTTAGCACTGGTATATGATGTGGTGGCAGGCGTGTCGCCGTCGGTAAAGCTGTTTTTCAACAGAAGAAGACCCATGTTTATCTTCTCCCAGCTCAACGGCAAGTCCGCCTCCCTTGCGGGGGATATTGCGGCCAAGGCCAAAAAGCTGGGAAGCCCGATGATAGTATTTGCCGGCTGCAATATGGCGGCTGACGATGCCGACAGTGTTCAGCTTATTTCGGCGGCTAAGGAGATGGGAGCTGTATGCATAGACGATGACCTTAGCCATTGCGACAGCTTCCGCGCCTCAAAGCAGGCGGTGTTCTTCCTTGTGAGCGTGGACGAAAGGGGAGAGCCGGACGATACGGAAAATCTCAGCATGCTCCACAGCCTTGCAAGCATATCTCCCGAAAAATGGTCCGGGGAAAAGGGCTGCAACATATTCTTTTTCACCAACAGCGCCGACACCGTGGAAAATGTCCGCGCCATAAAGCGGGAGTACAGAGCCGTAAAGGGCGATATTGTGAACAGCAGGGTGCGTGTGCATGTGGTGAGAGACTATGCCCAGACCAGCGCAACGCTGCTTAACACATACCCTCTGTATGAGCTGCTGAGCGAAGCCGATCAGCCTCTGCGCATTGCCATTTTTGGCGGCGGGGAGTTTTCGCTGGAGATGTTCAAGAGTATTTTCTGGTGTGGCCAGCTTCTGGATAACCCGCTGGAGCTGTGTCTGGTGTCGAATTTACCGGGGGATGAGCAGGGGGATTTCCGGCAGCGCATTGAGCGGCTGAGCCATGAGATTATTGAAAGCTGTACCCCCGGAGCCGCCTGCCTGCGCATAGCGGAGCCGGAGTTTATATCCAGACCCTATGCATCGCTGTCCTTCGTGACGGCAGATATGCACCGCCTTGATATAAGGGAGCTTCTGACCCGGCAGCGCCGCTATGATTGCGGCAGCGGCAGCTTTGCTCTGACGGACTACAACGGCTTTTTCGTTATGAGCGGGGATGACGGCAGGAATATGGTATTTGCCGACGAGCTGAGAAGGGAGCTTTCATATCTTTCCCTTGAAAACGGCGTTAACGGCAAAAAGTGCGTATTCACTGCCATAGAAAATGACGAGCTTGCCCGGTGCGTAAAGCTCCGCTATGAGGACAATAACGCCAGAGCTTCAAATCCTGTCCGCATGCTCAGCTTCGGAAGCCTTGCCGAGCGGTATAGCTGGGGCAGCGTCAGCATGGACAACCGCTATCTTTTGAACAGCGAGCATGTGGAAGAAAGAGGCGCGCTTCACAGTCTGCCCGGCATGGATGAGAGCAAGGACGATATTTACAGTGAATGGTCAAGCGTCTCCCGAAGCTATCACCAGATTTATAAGATGTACAGTGCCGGCTTTATGAGAGGCCGTGAGCCGGAGAGCAGCCTCGGTGCAGACAAGCTGGCCTACTGCAACGCCATACACCGGGATACGGAGCTTGCCCGCCGCCTTACCTGGCTGGAGCACAGGCGCTGGAATGCCTTTCTCAGAGTACAGGGCTTCAGGGCTCCGCCGGGACTTGTTGAGGCTCTGGACGGTCTTAAGCGGGGCGGCATGGAGACCGTGGATGAAAACAGGCTCAATATGTACGCATATAAAAATGTGCCGGACAGGCTGCACCCCTGTCTGGTGGAGAGCCGCATGGATGACAGCGAGTGCAACTGGGATCTGCTGGACATGAACTCGGAGATCAGAGACTTTGTGGATCTGAGAAACGGGAAGAAGACCGCAGCCGATTTGGCAGAAGCCAAAAAGGCGGAGCCGTGGCTCTACGGCGTCAAGCTCTACGATGCACCTACATGGGAAAATGCGCCTCTGCTTTCAGCTGCCGAGCTTTATATGTATCTGAAAAACGAGACTCTGCCGGCAGATGCGGATTTGAAGGCGTCCCGCAGTCTGCTTGAAAGGGCCTGCCCCGGAGTGTCCCGCTGCGAGGACAGGCATTGCCCGGGGTTCTATGACGGAGCAAGGCTTGCAAAGCTGATATTTGACGGCAAGCAATAAGTAAAAAGCCGACATCTTACGATGTCGGCTTTTAGGCTTATTATGCTTCTATAATTTCCTCGTTTGGCACATGCCTGTGTTGGAAAGAAATATTCTGCTGTATACGAGGGGATAGCCGGTTATGGGAGCCTGTTATTGATATAAATTATGATTTATGATAAGGTATTACCGACAGAAGTTAAACAAAATTGAGGTGCTGCCAAGTGCTCAGAGAGAAGAAAAACAAGCGGATGGTTATAACTGTTGCAGCTTTGCTTGCCATAGCCTTCGTGTCCCGTATGATTTATGAGGATTTGCAAAATGCCATGCTGCAGGCTGTGATGCTCACCGTAAGAAATTCCATACATATTTCGCTTTTGTTTATGTGGGTGGTGTCCCTGCACCGACGCCTTATGAATAAAAATGTGCGCCGGCTGATGCTGGCGGTGGGCTGCCTGATGCTTTTCTGGCTGATAGATAAAATCGTCAAGTGGGACTTTACCGGCAGCGTTACCCATCCCTCGGTGCGCTATCTGTGGTATGGCTTTTATGTGGGTATGCTCTTTATCCCTACGCTGGGTGCCTTTATTATAAATTACCTTGGAAAGCCGGAGAACTATTCGCATCCTAAAAAACTAAATTTACTTCTTATTCCGCCTACCATATTACTGACCCTTGTTTTCACAAACGATTTGCATCAGAAGGTATTTGTTTTCTATAACGGCTTTATAAACTTCGATATGCAATACAGCTACGATTGGGTGTATTACATCGTTATGAGTTGGTTTATAGTAATGGGTTTTTACTTCGTGGTGATGATGCTTTTGAAAAGCCGGGTGCCCGGCAGCCGCAGACTGCAGAAAATGCCCATTCTCGTTATGTGCTTTGCGGCGCTTTTCTGGATAGGATACAGCATGCGCCTTTATAACTGTGATTTGACTGTGACCGATATTCTGATTATCGTGCTGCTGCTCGAAAGTGCCATACAGGGCGGTCTGCTCCCATCAAACACCAACTATCAGCAGCTCTTCGATGCTACCACAGTGCCGGTGCAGATCGTGGACAGGGACTATCAGCCCCACTATGTTTCCGGCGGTGCCCTGCCGGTTTCCGAGGATAAAATGCGCCTGACTGAGGCCGGAACCGTCAACATGGGCAGCGTTCTTTTAAGCAGCGCCGCGATAAACGGCGGCCGTGTGGTCTGGGAAGATGATATAAGCAGGCTCAATGAGCTGCGGCAGCAGCTTCAGGACGCTCAGGAACAGCTGGGCGAAGAAAACATCCTGCTGCAGGCAGAGCTGGAGCTGAAAGAGCAGCGGACAAAGACCGACGAGAAAAACCGCCTCTATGACCGAATTGCCAAAGAGGTTGAGCCTCAGCTTATAAAGACGGATATGCTGCTTGGGCGCATTGCGAAGGAACCTGAGAATAAAGAGCAGCTGCTTGCAAAGGTCTGTGTGCTTGGCTCTTACATAAAGCGCAGGGGCAACCTCCTGTTGCTTGGCGAGGATGCCGAAAAAATCCCGGCAAAAGAATTGGAATACTGCATCCGCGAGTCCCTTGAGAATCTGAGGCTTGGCGGCGCTTACGCTTCTTTAATTGCTGATTGTGAAGGGCATCTGCCTCTTAAACACATCGTGGCGTGCTATGACTTCTATGAAACCGTAATCGAGCGCCTTTTGGACGATATTACGGCTATGCTTGTAAACCTTAGCTGCCGCGACAGCAACATCCGCATGAACATTCAAATGGGCTGCGCCGAGGAAATTGCCCACAAGGTACTGGATGATATTTCCTTGCCCTACGGCGGTTTTGACTATGAATTTCTGGATGAGGACCTTGTTATTAACCTAAGCATAAACGAAGGAGGGCAGAAAGCATGATTTATTATAATCTTTCAACTCCTCTTAAATGCGTGTTGATTCTTGGTCTGTTTCTGGAATTCTGCTTCGGCGGGTACATCCTGTCTCTGCTTCGGCTGAGAAAAAAGCAGGCAGCCGTTATAATTACCCTTTCGGCGATGCTGCTGAGCCTTGGCCTTATGATAATATACACCGCCGAGGCAAGGGCAAAGCTGCGCAGCCTTTCTGTGCCGGCGATTTCGGACTGGCTGTGCCAAAGAAGCGTGTTGCTTCCCGTCGCAGTGCTGATTGCTGTATTAGTGGCAGAATTATATGTTTTCAGAGCTGAATGGACTTTCCTGAAAAATACAATTACCCGTTCTTCCATAAAAGAGGGCGTTGACAAAATATCCTCCGGCCTGTGTTTTTATCAGCAGGGCGGCAGAGTGATTCTGGCAAACCGGAGAATAAACGAGCTGTGCTTCAAAATTGCAGGCAAGGATTTGCAAAACGCCCAGAAGTTCTGGGACTTGCTGAAAAATGGAGAGCCCGCCCCCGGTGTGGAACGGCTGCAGAAAGGAACTCAGCCTGTTTTCAGACTTGAGGATGGCAAGGTATGGACTTTCTCCTGCGAGGAGATTTCCGATATTTTCCAGCTCAGCGCAGCAGATACCACCGAAATCTATGCCGTGACCGAAGCGCTCAGAGAAAAGAACAAGGAGCTGGAGGCTCTCAATCTGAGGCTTCGCAAATACGGAGAAAATGTGGATGAGCTGACTCGTGCCAAAGAGCGGCTTGAAACCAAATCCCGCATCCACAGCGAGTTGGGACAGGCGCTGCTGGCCTCACGCCGTTACCTTGCCGGTGGCAGTGATGAGGAAGAGATTCCTCTGGAGCAATGGCGAGGCAGCATTGCCATGCTTCGCAAGGAAGCCCAGCAGAGAAACAACGAAAAGCCCCTCGAAATGCTGAAGCGTATTTCGGCTTCCACCGGAATACGCACTCAAATCACAGGTGCACTCCCTGACTCGGAGGATGTGCAGAGGATGTTTGTGGAGGCTGCGGCAGAGGCTCTTACCAATGCTATCAGCCATGCCAGAGCGAAAACCCTGTATATGACCCTTACGGAAACAGAGCTGAGTTATTCCGCCTCTTTCCGTAACGACGGAACAAGGCCCGACGGGGAAATCACGGAGGGCGGCGGTCTTGGCTCCCTGCGAAAGAAGCTCGAGCGTGAAGGCGGCAGCATGGAAATAACAAGCCGCCCGGACTTTGAGCTGTTGGTTACGCTGCCCAAAAAAGGAGGAAATGAGCTATGACAAGGGTACTTCTTGTGGAAGACGATCCCATGGCCCGCCAGTTGCTGGAGATTTATATGGATAACAGCAGCGAATATGAGCTGGCAGGCTCGGTTGAAAGCGCTCTCTTTGCAGAGGCTTTTTGCAGAAGCCACGGGGTTGACATGGTTTTGATGGATGTGTGCACCGCCATGAACGCTAACGGAATTGACGCTGCAAAGAAAATCAAGAAGAATCTGCCCGCCGTAAGGGTCATCATCATTACCAGCCAGCCGGAGTGCAGTTTTATTGACCGGGCAAGAGAAGCCGGTGTGGACAGCTTTTGGTATAAGAGCGCCACGGCAAAAGAGCTTATTACCGTGATGGACCGTACTATGGCAGGAGAATCGGTTTACCCGGACACTACTCCAAGTCTTATACTTGGCGGGGCGGTCAGCGATCAGTTTTCTGAGAGGGAGCTGGATGTTCTTCGACTGGTTGTGGCGGGAGATACGGACGCTGCCATAGCCGAAAAGCTCTATATATCCGTTGCCACCGTGAAAACCCATATTCAGAACATGAAAAACCGGACAGGATTTCGTAACCGCACTGAGCTTGCGGTTAAGGCTCGGGAGAGCGGGCTTATTATCCTCGACCGCAGGGAAGAAAATGAATAAAGCAAACAAAGTGCAAGGTGCTGCCTTAGGGCGGCACCTTACACTTTTTGCCTTATAAAATCATACTTTCGTAGGATGTAACAAAAATCCTGAATTGATAAAATAGGCTTGGATATATATAACAAGGAGGTGCTGCTGATGGTTAAAATTCTTGTCAGTATCCACAACGGATTACTGGCAGAAGCGATGACTGCAATGCTCAGAGAAAGCGGAGAGTTTGAGCCCATTCCTGTTTCGGCGGGAAGCAGAAACGGCGACATTGCAAATAACTGCGAGATAATGGGCGCAGAAATGGTGCTTATGGAAGTGTCCTATTCCAACGGCACAGCCATAGAAGCAAGGCTGAAAGAAGTAAGAGAAATTCGCAGCAGACGGCCCGATTGTAAAATCGTTCTGCTGTGCGATGAAAATTCGGCACCCGATATTGCCCGGGATGTGATGCTGGCAAAGAAGGATGGCCTGATAGACGCATTTTTCTATTCTTCCGTGACGGCAAAGTATCTTCTGGCGGCATTGCTGGCTCTTTAAATCTAAAGAAAAGAGGGAAAAAACATGGGACTTATTAAAGCAATAGCAGGGGCAGCCGGCGGCGTGCTTTCCGACCAGTGGAAGGAGTATTTTTACTGTGAGGCCATGCCCGCGGATGTTCTGGCAGTAAAGGGACAGAAGCGTGTCAGCAGCCGCTCAAGCAACAGAGGCGCAGACAATATAATCAGCGACGGCTCGGTTATCGCCGTGGCCGATGGTCAGTGCATGATAATCGTGGAGCAGGGCAAGGTGGTTGACATCTGTGCCGAGCCCGGTGAATACACCTATGACATTTCCACCGAGCCCTCCATCTTCTCCGGCAGCCTTGCCGAGAACATAGGCGAGATATTCAAGAAC
>JAZNUQ010000107.1:0-65003 GCA_045592365.1 Candidatus Limivicinus sp.
GTACCAAAGGTGTCGTTCTTCTTTGGTCATCTCTCTGCGCAGCTGCTTTGCATATGCAACAAGCTGCTTATTATGCTTGTACTGCATGGCAATCCCTCCGTCACGGCTTCGCCGTGCCACCTCCCTTTACACAAGGGAGGCATTTATATCATAGGCCCCCTTGTGTAAAGGGGGCTCCGCCCGCAGGGCGGTGGGGGATTGTCCACCCCGCCTTTCTCTGACGCAGGGAGCTGTCGCCTAAACGGGGCCCCCGCAAAAGGCTTGACCTTTTGTGGGGAAAGGAAGAACAATGTCATCCGCCGACTTTCTGCCCCTGCGGGGCTGAAAGTGGCTTGATGGCGTTGTTCTGACGCGGGAAGCTGTCACGGCAAAGCCGTGACTGATGAGGGGGGAAGTTAAACTCCCCCTCACGACGAAAGGAGCTATTACCATGCCCAACGCCGCCATTTGGGGCAGTGGCTTTATTGCCGCCTCCCATGCAGAAGCCCTGCGAAGCCGGGGTATAAAAATACTCTCCGTTGTGAGCCGCTCTGCGGAGGGCAGCCGCAGCTTTGCCGAGAAATGGGACATCCCCCGCCACGGCACCGAGGCTGAGCTGCTGCTGACAGAGGACATTGACTGTGTCCATGTGTGTACTCCCCCAAATCTTCACTATGAGATGGTGAAGCTGCTGCTCAATAAGGGCAAAAATGTTATCTGTGAAAAGCCCCTGTGCTTTGAAAATCACGAGGCGGAGGAGCTTGCCGCTCTTGCGGCGGAAAAGGGGCTTGTCTGCGCAGTGAATTTCAATGTGCGCTTTCATGATGCCTGCCTCAAGGCCGCAGAGCTTGTCCGCAGCGCCGAGCTTGGGCGTCCCCTTCTCATTCACGGCAGCTATCTGCAGGAATTCGGCGCGCTGCCGGCCTGGGCCGACTGGCGCTATAATGAGCGTCTTGCAGGCAGGATGCACGCGGTTACGGAGATAGGCTCCCACTGGCTTGACCTGGCACAGCATATAAGCGGCAAAAGGATAGAGGCTGTCAGCGCAAATTTTGGCTGCTTCTACCCGGAGCGCTGGCTGGAAAACGGTCTTATGCACGCCGAAAAGGCCGCCGGACGGGAGGCATTCAGGGTGAACAGCGAGGATGCCGCCGTAATAAGCCTGCGCTTTGAGGGCGGCGCCATAGGCGCTGTGACCCTGTCGGAGCTTTCCCACGGCAGATATAACCATCTGTCCCTTGAAATCACCGGGGAAAAGGCCTCCCTCTGGTGGAACAGCGAAATGGGCAACCTCCTGTATACCGCCAAAAAGGGAGGGGAGCTTAAGCAGCAGGTTTTTGCCTTCAATAACGGCTTTACTGACACCTTCCGCCGCCTCACCGCCGCAGTTTACGACGCCATTGAAGGCGAAGGCTCCGCTGCTTACCCCGGCTTCAATGCCGGGCGAAACAGCGTTATTCTCTGCAACGCCGTGTATGAAAGCGCCGTAAATAACGGCGCATGGGTGGAGGTATGAACATGGAAATAAAGGACATTATCGAAAAGCTCCGCCTCTCCCCTCTCACCGGCGAGGGCGGTATGTTCCGCCGCACATATCTCAGCGGGCAGGTGATAGCAAAGGAGGCCTTCTCCACGGCCTATCCGGAGGATAAGCCCGCAGGCTCTGCCATTATGTACATGGTAACACCCAATTGCTATTCCCGCCTCCACCGGCTTCCCACCGACGAGGTGTATCATTTCTATCTGGGCTGTCCAGTGCAGCTTTTGCTCATCCCCCCCGAGGCCGAGCCCTTCACCGTCATTCTGGGACAGGACATAATGGCCGGCATGCAGGTGCAGTACACCGTCCCGGCAGGCTTCTGGCAGGGCTCAAGGCTTCTGGACGGCGGCGACTGGGCGCTGCTTGGCACCACCATGGCTCCCGCCTATTCCGACTCCGACTATGAGGATGCCCCCGCCGCGGAGCTTATGGCAGAATACCCGGCCTTTGCCGATGAGATACACCGCCTCACCGTCCCGGCTCAGTTTGATGAAATTCTTTGACAGTTCTTTACAATTTGCCAATATCTGGTATAATGTACCCATCATTTTCTCAGGATGGGTACATTATGTTTTATAAAGGCAAATTTTCCAAAACACTGAGCCGCATTTTTGCGGCTGTGCTTGTGCTGCTGATGGTACTGTCCCTGCTGCCTGCGCTGGCCTCTGCGGAGGGCGAGGGTGAGCCTGCGCCTCTCAGCGAATACGGCACCGTAGTCTTTAACGCAAACGGCGGCAGCGGAAGCATGTCTCCCCTGTACATATCGGGCGGCGGCAATCTCAGCGGCAACACCTTCACCCGTGAGGGCTATGACTTTGCCGGCTGGGCAACAAGTGCCGACGGTGCCGTAAAATATGAAAACTACGCTTACTGCTCCCTTTCTGCCGGTGAGACCCTGAGCCTCTATGCGGTGTGGAAGCCGGTCAGCGTAAGCGTGTCCTTCTACCACGGCAGCTCAGAATTTGCCTACCTTCGCAATACCTTCACCTATGGCAGCAGCAACACCTTCCGCGTCCCTAATACCGATTATCTTAATCTGATGCTGAACCAGAACATTTTCTTTAAGGGTTGGAGCGAAAATCCCGACGGCAGCGGCACACGCTACTACGGCGGAGATACGATCACCACCTTCAGCTATGACAGCAGCCGCACAAAAAGCTACTACGCCCAGTTTGAGGAGCGCACTTATACGATCGTCTACCACTCCAACTACGGTGAAGACAGCACTACCACCAAGAGCTATTCCCTCAATAGCTCCACTGCCGCTCCCACGCTCATGTCAAGCAGCCGCACCGGCTACACGCTGAAGGGCTGGGCAACGAGCCCGGACGGCTCCGTCAGCTATGATGCAGGTGCCAGCGGCCCTCCCAGAAGCTATTTTGAAACCCTGCCCGACGATACCCTTCATCTCTACGCCGTATGGACAGCCAAGAAAATGACTCTCCGCTTTTTCTACGGTGACAACAACTCCAATGTAGCGGCAGAGACCACCTTCACCTATGACAGCGACAGCAATGCTTTCCCCTCTCCCTTCCCCACAGTGGTGGAGGAGTGGGCAGAGCAGGGTCTGGCTTTCTCCCATTGGAATACCGAAAAGGACGGCAGCGGCACTTCCTACAAGGCGGGAGACAAGCTGAGCACCTTTACAGCCTCCCAAATGAGCCTGTACGCCCAGCTTGAGGACGCCCCTGCTCCCACGCCGGTCACATACACCGTCATATACCACAGCAATGTTCCCAGAGAGAATACACGGACCAAGACCTACGAGATACTCGACGAGGATGATTATATTCCTCTGGATGTGAGCTTCACCCGCACGGGCTACCGCACCAATGCCTTCTGCACCACCGCCGACGGAACAGGTACCGTTTATCACTTTGGTGATAAACGGCCCAACAAGGCAGACCTTGAAGCCATGGGCAGCACCACCGTCCATCTTTACTCTGTCTGGGTTCCCCGCACCCAGCAATACACCTTCCATTATCAGGATGCATCTGTCACCGCTGCGGACCCTGTCACCTTCACCTATGACGCCAAGACCAATGTGATGCCTCAGCCTTACGATGCCCTTGTCACTCAGTGGCAGCAGGAAGGCAAGGTATTCTCCCACTGGAACACCGCAGCGGACAACAGCGGCACCAGCTTCAATGCCGGCAGCACCTATGCAAGCTTCACCTACACCTACGGCACTCCCATAGCCCTGTATGCGCAGCTGAAGGACGCTCCCACACCTACGCCTACACCCACGCCCACACCTACGCCCACGCCCACACCTACGCCTACACCCACGCCTACTCCTGAGGTGACACCCACTCCCGAGGTAACACCCACTCCTGAGGTGACACCCACTCCCGAGGTAACACCTACTCCCGAGGCTACGGCTACCCCCTCTCCCGTTCCCACCGTCAAACCCGATGACAGCGGCACAAAGCCTCCCAAGACCGGAGATGAAAGCGAAGTTATGCTTTGGTCGGCGCTGGCAATGGCCTTTGTGGGCATCTTCTGCATAGCGGTTCAGTTTTTCAAAAAACGCCGTGAAGAATAGTAAATAAACAGTAAAGCACCGGGTCGTCATTTGACCCGGTGCTTTACTGTTTATGACCCGACGGATGAGGGGCAGCAAGGGCAGGGGCAAGCCCCTGCCCTACAATGAGAACGAAACTCCACAGAATTCCTTGTAGGGCGGGGGCTTGCCCCCGCCGCAAAAGTCCCCTTTTTTATCCGCATTTCATTCGACGATCACCAATGTCCCGAAAAATTCGGGCCTGTGGAAATCCGGCTTTTCCGTTTCGCAGCGGCTCCACATACCGTAGTGGAGATGCTCCGTCTCATCACCGCACTTGTAGAAATTGGCCTTTATTGTATCGCCTGATGCAAAGTTCTCCTTGCCCCACACGGCCTTGACCGTTGCAAGGGGCACAAAAAGCTCAAGGCTCCAGCCCCCCTCCTCTCTTGAGGCGCAGACACGGGGTCGGGGCGCAGTATCAGGCAGAGGCTGGCGGTTCTGTCTGCCGCTGCCCAGTCTGCAAAGCATTCTGCCGGCGGCGTTTACTTCCATATTCATGTAAATATCGCTTCGCTCCGGGGCAAAATTACAAAACCACTCAAGGCAGCTGTCCTTATACACCGGGCCGTCCTCACATGCGACGGTAACGCGGGGCTCTGCCTCCCGGCAGTAAAGCCTTGCCAGAAAGCCCTCCCCCTTCAAATACACAAGCTGTGCCGTACAAAGGGGCTTGTAGTCGGATATGCCCTCGTACCACTGGTCTATCAAAAGGCTGTGGGCTTTTTCAAGTCCGTCTCTGCTGTCCACGATGGAGATATAGGCGTTTTTCATTTTAAAGCTCCTTTATCCGTAATCTTTACCAGCCGTTCGTGCATGAAGTACATCATCAGCAAAATGGCAAGGGCATAGAGGGGCAGCAGCGCCATGCTGATATTTCTTGCAATAATTCCGAAAAGCGGCGGCATAAGCAAAATACCCGTGTAAGCGCTGGCCATCTGCACGCCGATAATGGCCTGTGAGCGCTCCGCGCCGAAGTGCTCAGGGGTGGAGTGGATTATACAGGGGTACACCGGGGCGCAGCCGAGCCCCACCAGCACTATGCCCGCTATGCTTGCCGCCGTACCGAAGGGCAGCAGCATTACAAGTATGCCAAAGGCAATGACCGCAAGACCAAGGCGTATCATAGCGGTGTCCCTGAGCTTCATGGTGATAAAGCCGCAGGCTCCTCTGCCTATGGTAATGCCCAGAAAGAACATGCTTGCAAGGGAGGCAGCCAGCTCCTCGCTAAGGCCTCTGTAAACAGCCAGATAGCTGCCTGCCCAAAGCCCCATGGTCTGCTCCACGGCGCAATATCCAAAGAAGAAGAGCATGACCTCCTTTGCCCCGTCAATTGCAAAAATCTCCCGCAGGCACAGCGCTCTGCCGCTTTTCTCCCCGGTCTGCCCCGGCTGGGCCACATGCTTTTTCCACAGGGGCAGGCTTAAAAACAGCGCAGCGGTAAGGATAATCTGTATAAGCGCTACATACTCGTAGCCTCTGTGCCAGCCCATGCCGCCTGCAAGGGCGTAGCCCATTATGTAAGGGCCTGTGCTGGCGCCAATTCCCCAGCAGCAGTGAAGCCAGCTCATGTGGCGGCTTTCATAGTGCAGCGCCACATAATTGTTAAGCGCCGCATCCACGCTGCCTGCACCGAGGCCATATGGTATAGCCAGAAAGCACAGGGGCAGAAAGCTGTTGCAGCGGGAAAAGCCAAAGAGCGCCGCGGCAGTGAGCCCCACGCTGAGAGCGGTTATCCTGCCGGCTCCCAGCCGCTTTGTCAGCGCGTCGCTGGCAAGGCTTGAAACGATGGTGCCAATGGCAATAATGGTGGATATTATGCCCGCATAGGACACGGGGACATTCATTTGCTGGTATACCGTAGGCCATGCGGCGCCAAGCAGCCCGTCGGGAAGCCCCAGACTTATAAAGGCCAGATAGATTATTGCAAGCAGAAGGTTCGTCATGTATACACCCATGGCGCATAAAGCGCCGCTTTCGTCTTTATCTCTTGGCATGATACCATTATGCAGAGACTAAATCAAGCCCCGCAAAAGGGTTCCCCCCCTTGGGAGGGGAAGCTGTCACGGCAAAGCCGTGACTGATGAGGGGGGGAATACAAATCTCACCCCTCATCCGCTTCGCTTCGCTCAGCACCTTCCCCCCAAGGGGGAAGGCTTTTTATATCCCCAACCCGTCGCCTCTTGCCATTTTCGCCCCTGTGTGGTACAATTCATGCGGAACAAAAGAATAACACAGTTCATGGGAGTATCTCCCTTGTCGGGCGCGGTGCGTGACGCCGCCGCCCGGGGATAAGGAAATCGCGGTGAAAATCCGCAGCAACAGCCATTGCCGTAACTGGGCTTCGCCCTCAAGTCGGAATGCTTATCGTTCTGTGCACAGCACAAGGCTCTCGGGCAAATGGGGAGGCGGCGGCAGGAGTACGGCAGGGTACTCTCTATTGTCATGTCGGCACCCCGTGGAGGGTGCTTTTGCTTTATTCTTTCGTAATACAAAACGAAAGGAAAAATAACATGAAGAAGAAAATCATATCCGTGCTGCTTATCCTCTGCCTCGGCATGGCTCTCTGTGCCTGCGGAGGTGAAAAAGCCCCCGACCTGTGGGAAAACGCCCTCTACACCGAGGACACGGAGCTGGGTCAGGGCGCAAAAACACTCAGCCTTCAGGTACAGGCGGGAGAGAAAAGCATTACATTTACAATCCATACCGACGCTGCCACTCTGGGAGAGGCGCTTACGGAGCTGGGGCTCATTGACGGTGAGCAGGGTGAATTCGGCCTGTATGTAAAAAGCGTCAACGGCATTATTGCCGACTACGATGTTGACCAGAGCTACTGGGGCTTTTACAGCGGCGGTGAATACATGATGAGCGGCGTGGATACCACGGAGATCTCCGGCGGGGAGAGCTATGAGCTTGTCCGCACAAAATAAGTCTCCCCTGTCCACCTTTGAGCTGGCGGTGTATGCAATGCTGGCAGCGCTGATGTTCACTTCAAAGCTCATAATGGAGGCTCTGCCCAACATCCATCTGCTGGGCATGCTTACCATGGTCTACACCGTGGCGCTTAGGAAAAAGGCTCTTATCCCCATCTATGTATATGTCCTGCTCAACGGTATTTTTTCGGGCTTTGCGGCATGGTGGGCGGCGTATCTGTATATTTGGGCCATTCTCTGGGGGGCTACCATGCTGCTGCCAAAAAATATGCCCCGCAAAATTGCGATGCTTGTATATCCGGCGGTATGCTCCCTCCACGGCTTTCTCTTCGGTGTGCTCTACGCCCCGGCTCAGGCGCTGCTGTTCGGCTTTGATCTGAGGCAAACCCTTGCATGGATAGCCGCGGGACTGCCCTTTGACATTATCCACGGAGTAAGCAATATATTTACCGGCCTTTTGGTGCTGCCCCTGTCCGGCTTTCTGAAAGGGCTGATGGAAAAAAGAACGAAAAAAGCTCCTCATTGAGGAGCTTTTTCCATTAAAAGTTAAGATATTCAAGATAAAGTGTGGGAAAGTCCCTGTCGGTGGAAAGCTCGGCATATTCACACAGAGCAAGGGTCTTTTCAATCCTTTCCCGACCCTGGGGATAAAGCGCAGCAGCCGCGCCCATGACTGCGGCGTTTCCCGCATAGCAAAGCTGCGCCCCCGGACAGTCCGGAATAAGACCGATGCGCCGGGCGCTTTGCCTGTTTATGGCGCTGCCGAAGCCTCCGGCAAGACTTATGCGCTGAATGTCTGCGGCGGTTTTGCCGCTTTTTTTCAGCAGAAGCTCCGTGCCTGCACGGATAGCGGCCTTTGCAAGCTGCACCTTCCGTATATCCCCGGCGCTTAGGTACACATCACCGGAGAGCATGAATACCCTTTCGCCGTTTATTTTATCAAGCCTTGCGCGGAGCTTTTCCCCAAGGCGGGAGGCATTGGCAAAGCGTCCGCTTTTGCCGATCACGCCAAGCTCCAGCATCGAGGCCACAGCGTCAATAACGCCGCTGCCGCATATGCCCTTAGCCTCGCCTCCGCCGATAACGGACAGGGAAATATCATCCCCCTGCGCCTCGACCTTATAAATTGCGCCGGGGCTTCCCCCCATGCCGCAGCTAAGCTCCGCCCCCTCAAAGGCAGGCCCCGCCGCGGTGGCACAGCAGATATAGCCCTCAGCGTCGCCTAAGGCAAGCTCCCCGTTTGTGCCGATGTCCATGTAAAGGCACAGGCCGCTTTTCTCACTTTCAAGGCTCAGTCCCGCAATAAGGTCGCCGCCCACATATCCGGAAAGGCAGGGGCAGTACAAAACTTCACCGCCGAAAGGGCTTTGCCCTCTGCCCCAGTCCGAAAAGCGGCTGGCAGGCTCAAAGGGCGGCAGGGCAATGGAGCTTGGGTCAAGTCCCGCGGCAAAATGCTCCATAACGGTGTTACCGCAGAGGATAACAGTCTCCACATCCTGCATTTTTCTTCCGGCAGCGGCGCAAAGCTCCTTTGCCATGCGCCAAAGCTGCTCTCTCAGGCAGGAATAGAGCCCCTCTCTGTCAGTCCTTAGCGCCTGTATGCGGCTGAGCACATCCGCGCCGTAGCTGCGCTGGGCGTTAAGCTGACGGCAGGCGGCAAGCTCTCTGCCGCTTTGCTTTTCATAGAGCCTGAGCTCCAGCGTGGTGCTGCCAATATCGGCGGCAAGCCCCAGTGCGCCTACGGAGCTGCCTGCGTTGAGGTCTTCTCCGGCTTGGGGATGCTCAGTTTCAACCCGGCAGGGCCCCTGAGGGGCGTAGCGGCAGGCGGAAAGCTCCTGCCCCGCCGCAGTAAGGGGCTCATGGCTTTCAATGCAGCGAAGCTCGCCCCACACTCTTACCCGGCACTTGCCGCAGCGGCCTCTGCCGCCGCAGGGTGCGTCAATGCTGCCGGGAGCCGCCCTGCGGATAAGCTCAAGCAGGCTCTTTTCACTTTTTTCAAATTCAAAAATCACAGCAGCTTACCCAGCTCTTTTATATAGCTTTCGTCGCAGCCGCAGCAGCCGCCCACAAAGCTCACCAGCTCCAGCGCAGGCTCCACCTCTCTGGCAAACTGCTGGGCGTCATAGCCCTCACCCATACCGGCGTTGGGCTTATAGTACAGAGGCAGCCGGGTATTTTCGCTGAAGGACTTGATTATCTCGTAGGCCTTTACAGGCCCGTAGGAGCAGTTCATGCCCACGGCCATTGCCCCCGCCTCCTCCATGGAGGCGCATATTTTTTCTATGGTGTCGCCCATCATGGTGCGCCGGCGCTTTTCAAAGGTCATGGAGGCGATGAATTTAAGCCCCGCCTCTCTGGCGCAGTCTGCGGCGATACGCAGCATACGCAGATCCATAAAGGTCTCCAGCGCAACAAGCTCAGCCCCAGCCTCAGCGCCTGCTCTCAGCATGCGGCAGTATATTTCCCTGCACTCAGCCTCCGTCAGCTTTCCGTAGGGTGAAAGCAGCGCTGAAAGAGGGCCAAAGCTCAGGTAGAATTTAACATCCGTCCCCTCGGTGGCCTGTCTTGCAAGCTCCACCGCCGCCGCTATCACTTCCTCGGCGCTGTATCTGCCGTCCCGCTCCACGGCGGGAACATTGGCGCTGAAGGTGTTGGTCTGGATATATTTGCTGCCGGCCTCTATATAGCGGCGGTGAAGCTCCAGCACCAGATGGGGCTTCTCAATATTATAACGCCATACGGGGAGCTTTTCCGCCCCCTCGGCCTCTGCCATCTGCCAAAGAGCGGTTCCGGCAGAGCCGTCCAGCAGAATAATGTCCTTTTTCATGCTCAATAAAGCTCCTTTGCCCACTGTCTGCAAAGCTCCACGGCACGCTGGGGGCTTTGTGTCCACGCATCCGCCCCGGTGGAGGCGCCGGAGGCCTCGTTAACGGGAGCGCCTCCCACTATGATGCGAACCTTATCCCGCAAGCCGGCAGCCTTAAAGGCCTCCACTGTCTGCGCCATGGCCTCAAGGGACAATGTCAAAACGCCGCTGAGGGCAATAATGCGTATATCCTCCCTCTGAGCAAGGGACACAATGTCCTCAGCTCTTACATCAACGCCCATATCGGTAACGGCAAAGCCGCCTGCCTCAAGAAGGGACTTGACTATGTTCTTGCCGATGTCATGCAGATCGTCGCGGACGGTGCATATAAGCACTCTGCCGCCGCCCACCCCGCCGCTTTCGGCAAGAGCAGGCTTCAAAAGCTCCACGGCCTGTGTCATAATCTCCCCGGCATAGATAAGGTCGCCTACGAAGTATTCGCCCTCCTCAAAGAGCTGGCCCACGCCCTCCATGCCCTTCTGACAGGCTTCAAGGGCGGCGGAGGCACAGTCTGCCTCCAGCGCCTGCTTTACAGCCTCAAGGAGGCTGTCCTCATCCAGCTCGCGCATTGCGTTTTTTATAGTATCAAGCATATTCATTACCTCAACCGTCTCTCAGAATTGTCAGCAGCAGCCGCATGAGCATATCCTTCATGGGGCGCATATACCAGGGTATCATGTCCCTGACAAGGCTGTTATAGCCCTTGGGGTAGCTTGTATAATCCTTTGCCATCAGTCAGCCCTCCTGTAATCTCTGACGAAATTGCACACGGCGGAAAGATTTTCACTTTTGGCGTCATTGGGGAAGGACAGCATCTTGTTTTCGCTCATAATGAAGCCGCCCTCAGCCCCCAGCTCATCGCAGAGCCGCTTTGCATAATCCACACATTCCTCCGCGCTGCCTTTGGAGAGCAGGTCGGTGGTCATGCCGCCCATGATACACACATTGGGAAGCGCCTTACGAACCTCAAAGGGGTCATCCTGCTCAAGATGAAAGGTCAGCAGCCCCTTGGGGTAGTCCTTGAAGTAATCCGCATAGCGCAGTATGCTGCCCTCGGTGAAAAGGCGCACACTCTGCCCCGCCTCCAGATAGGCGTCCAGCAGCTTTTTAAGGCTTGGCCAGTAGAAGCGCTCAAACTGCTTGGGATTGAGTATGTTCTGGGAAAGCATCATAATTGATGCATCAAAGCAGTATTTGTAATTGGGGCCCTTGGCCTTTTTCAGCTTCTCAATGATGGGGTCGATATGCTCTGCGTCCCAGCGGCGCACAAAGCTCTCGATCCTGTCCGGGGCGCGGCGCATGGCGATGGAAAGCTGCTTGATGCCCAGAAGATTTGCTTCCAGCTCCTCTATGCCAAACTGTATTGCCCCCTTCATGGGGTTGTTTGGCGCCATGGAGGGTATGCCGTATTCCTTGCCGGTGACGGAGGCAATGTGGATAATGAACTTGGTGTAGTCCATGTACTCCTTAAAGGTTCTTTTCCACACCTCAAGGCTCTTTGCCTGCCATGCCCCGCCGTATTTTTCCGGCAGGATATGCTCCCAGGTGTAACGCACCGGGTCAGAGAGGTAGTCCTCCAGCGTGTCCACAGTGCAGTGGGCATGGTCGTGGATACCTACGCTTGTGTCGGTATAGTAATAGTAGCCGCCTTCACCGAAGGCCTCGGTAACCTTGAACTGGTTTCGTATGCCCATGTCCAGCATGGCGTCCACCGGGTATTTATCCAGAAAGGCGCGGACGCATTTCTCCATCAGCTCATAGTCCGTCATGGCGGCGGATATGGGATAGCCCGCGTCACTTATCTTCCATGTGACGGCAGCGGAGAAATAGGGTATCCTCTCCGTTTTTTTGAATGCTGCTGCGTCACGGAACAGTTGTATGCGCTGTTTTTTAAGCTCCTTGGCGTCCATTCTGTGTCCACCTTTCTCTTTGTCTTATTATTAGAATTTATCACAAAGCCCCTTTGCCGTCAATGAATTGGCTTTGAAAACGGCAGATTTTATGTTATAATCTCTAAAAAAGTATGGAGGTAATTATGGAAGGATTTACTGTGGGTCTTGCCCTTTTGGATTTTGTGCCGGTGGCGGCCTTCGGTGCGGCAGGCATTATAGCCGGTCTTGCAATGAAGAGCCTGCTGTTTACTCTGGGCGCGCTGCTCAGTACCCTTGCAGGCTGCCTCAAGGCGGGCTGGAAGCTGATACTGGGCGCATGGAAAAAGGATATTAAATGGATGAACAAATGCTTTGTTCCAATGCAGGTCTGCGGCTTTCTGCTGATGATGTTCGGCGCAGTGCTGTCACTTATGCGCGTGGGCATGGGGATAATGGATGTTATCTTCGTCTTCCCTCAGCTATTGTTCTTCATTTTATTTTTCGCCCTGATGGGTCTAATGGTGTATTACAGAAAAAATCACTTTAAGCACGATGACGCCAAAAGCAACTGGACGGCGGAGATAATCAATTCCCTGGCCCAATTGAGCTTTCTGGCGGCAGTGCTGTTTTGCGTCAGATAAAAATACTGACCTTGCCCTGTGACAAGGTCAGTATTTTTATTCCTTTGAATAGACATGCATGCCCACGCCGTAATCTCTCACCAGAATATCACCGGGAAGGGCGGCAAAACGCAGCGTCACATACAAGTCTCCCCCGGCGCCGGAAATGTTTGTGATCTGGACAATATACACCACCCAGAACCAGCTCTCAGGCACAAGGGCATTGACTACGGCGATAATAATTCCCAAAAGCACTATGGGTGCAAGGGCAATTGCGATATAGGGCAGCTTCGGATAATAGTCGTCGCTGCCGGCAAAGGCATACATTCCCGTAAAGCCGAAGCGCACCTTTTTCGTGCCGCAGAGCTTCATTGCAGCAGCGTGGGTAAGCTCATGCAGCACCATGTAAAGCACCAGCAACGCAAGCAGCACGCCAAAGCGGGCAAAATATGCGCCCATGCCCGCAGACATGTCAAACAGCGTGGAAACCGGCACAAGCCTTATCCCAACAGCAAGCATAAGCCCCGCCAGCACTATGGCTATGCCGTTTACAAGCAGCATCAGCTTTTTGTTCTTCTGCAAATCAACGGAGAGTATCTCCCGGTAGCCCTGGGGCAGGCTCTCAAACGCTTTCATTTGCCGCTCCTTTTATCTTCTCCTCCGTGTCCAGGCGCATTTCATTTCTCAGCTCAGTGAGATACGGGGAGAAGCCCACCCGCTCCCGGGCGTATGTGAGATTAAGCTCATACTCCAGAGGTATCCATGTGGAAATATCCGACAGATTGTGCTGCACCACAGCCTCCATGCCGTCGATGCTCTTGTATATTTTCGCTTCAAGCGTGGAAAGCTCCTCCATCTCGGCATAAAGCTCAGAAAGCTCCGCCTTGTAGGGCTGAGGCAGGCTGTCCACCCATTTGTCAAGCAGGCGCTCCTCACGCTGCTCATGCTCGTCGGTTTTGTTGAAGGTGGGAATATCCCCGGTAAAGGCCTCGCCCATATCGTGGATAAGAAGCATTTTCATCACCTTGTCCATATCGGCCTCGGGAAACTCGTCCCGCATGAAAAAGGCCATAAGCATAGCCATCCAACAGTGCTCAGCAACGCTTTCGTGCCGTCCCTGAGAGGTGTAGCAGTGGCGGGTCACATTTTTTAGCCGCTCTGCGGTGTTCATAAGCTCCAGCAGCTTCCTTGCGTCCATAGTTTCCTCCTTACAGATTTTTTATTTGATTCTGAATGAGCTTGCCCACAGTGTCGGCCATCTGATCAAGGCTCTGAACCCTTGCAAAATCCCTGCCGTAGACCAGCTTTGCAGCGGGCAGGTCCTCGTCCTCCCCGGTAAAGACACAGATAACAGAAATACCGTCGGCTCTCGCCTTGCGCACCTCAAGGGCAGTGTCGTCAATGCCGGGCTGCCGGTCGTAGGGTATAAGCTCATCGCTGCCGGCACGCTGCATTTTCACAACATCATTGGGCTTTACATCCGAGAGGATAATGAGCATCTTGTGCTCATAACCCGAGTCGTTCATAAGCCTGTGAGCCGCAGCAACGGCAAGACCGTCACGGTTGCAGCCGTTGGACACATATTCAAATATCCTGCCGTTATCCTGAGGTTTGTTATAGTCACGGAAAACACGCACTATGGTATAACCCGTCATGGAGCAGAAGGACATGACCCGGCAGGGGATATTGCAGCGGCTGAGGCTCTGGGCGATCATATAGCCCTGAGAGGACACCGTCTCCTGCCTGCTCTGCTGAGAGGTGGAGGCGTCCAGCAGAATGTCCACAGACAGGTCACCCATATCGTCCTGCTCGTTTTTTGAAAACACCCGCTCGTCGTTGAGATACACTGCCCGCCAGACCCTGCCGCCCTGTATTTTGCCGGCGTTTGATTTAATGGGCGACGGCTGCAGATGCATTAGCACGGAGTTTTGTATTTTCTGGCTGAGCTTTGCAATGGCGGTGTTGTTCTGGTTAATGTGCGCCTGATAATACTGGCGGTTTTTCTCCATCTGGGCGGCCTCCCGCTGTCTTGACAGCGCCTCGAAGCCGTTTTGCACCTGTGAAATATCAATGCGCTCGCCTCTGGTAAAGTGCAGATGGCAGCCCTTGTGGTTGCCGGCGCAGAGCTCCCGCTCTATAAGGTCACGCTGCCGGGGCTCAAACATGGGCTTGCCGTACTTTGTCTCCATAAAGGCGCGAAGCTGTTCGGCGCTGAGCTTGGTGTTAAGCTGCTTGTCGTGCAGCTCTTCGCCGTCTCCGCTGCCGTAGATATTGCCGGGATGGTCGGCGTAGCCTATACCGAAGCGGCGGTAGCGGGTTTTTTTGCCCTCGCTGCTTCGTTTTTTTATGCCGAACATCCACCATTTGTTCTTTTCACGCTGCTTTCTCTCCTCGGTATTTATCTGAAACCAGCGCAAAAACATCTCATGGGTGCGCTCAACGATCTCCTCCGTACTCATTTCCGGGGAAAACTCCAGCTCGTCCAGCAGCTTCTCATCGTATTTGTTCAGCTTCACATTTTCGCCCAGCGCCCTGCGAAAATGCGCCGTAGCAACAGCCTCATAAAGCCTGTGAGCCTCCGTGTGAGCATACTGCTTCACAAAGGCCTCGGCATATTCCCTGCGCAGCCATGAAAGGGCGGGCCTTTCCGGCAGCTCCCGGTGGAAAACACAGTTTTCAAGCCCCAGCCAGAACAGGGACTCGTAGCACTCATAGTCCTCATACTGGCGAAAACCCCGGAAAACAGCCTCAAGCTGCGGATAGTCGTAGTGTCTGCGCACAGCCCCCACTATACAGTTCCAGTAGAGGTCTGCGCTTCCCTCTTCGTCAAACACCTTGAAGTCGGGGCTGAAATCATAGCGGGCTGCGGCAGTCCATATAATATTCTCCGCCCGCCGCTTCTGAGTTTCGGAAATACTGTTCATCAGCGGCTGAATATCTCGTCTCTGCCAACAGCAGAGGAAATGCGGGCATTGATAATATCCGATACCAGCAGCCGCTCAAACTCGTCAAAGGTCTTGTTTATAATACCCATTTCCAGAGCGTCGCTCAGGCTCAGCCCCTGACGCACCAGATTTACCGAGGCCATCAGGCCGCGCAGGTCAAGAGCCTTGGTGGAGATCTCCGCACTGTCGCACTTGCCCCGTATCTCCTGAAACAGCTCCACCATCTGCTGGGCGTACTCGTCCTTAAGGTCGCCATGGGTGGTGTTAAGGAGCTTTTTAAGGTTTTCCCCGGAAATAATGGGCATGTTTATAACCATGAAGCGGGAGGCCAGCGCCTCGTTAAGCTCGCGTGTGCCGGCATAGCCGTAGTTCATGGTGGCTATAAAGCGGGTGGCCGGGGCAAGGCTTATGCGCTGATAGCCGGGCACATCTATGATGCGTCTGAAGTCCAGAGTTGCATGCAGCACGGACAGAGATTCGTTTTTTGCCATGTTTATCTCGTCCAGCACGCCGAAGCCGCCCTCCGCCGCACACTGGCATATTGGGCCGCTGCGAAAGCTCACCTCACCGTTTTTAAAGGTGTCTGTGCCGATAAGGGAGGCGGCGTCAGTATTGAGGTAAAAGGATATATCCCACTGGGGTCTGCCGAATACGGCGGCAAGATTTTCCGCCAGAACATTTTTTCCGGTGGCCTTGGGGCCTACCAGCAGCAGGTTTTCCCCCGCCAGCAGAGCCGTCAGCGCCTTATTCCATACCTCTGTGCCGTAGTAGCGGTACTTGGGTTTTGGTATGCGGTAATCGCTGCCGCCGCTTACAGGGTAGCTTGCGCGGAATGCCTCGATTTCCTTTATAATATATTCCTCAACGCCTTCACTGCGTAAAAAGTCCAGCATATCTTTACCTCCAAGCAATGACTTATAAGCCTAACAGATTAATTATAATAAATTATCCAAATATGTCAATTGATAATAAAATGAAAGCCGCAGAGTACTCTGCGGCCTTCGTTCTGTCATTCGGCTTTTTCAGTGTCACGCATAAAACAGATACGGGGTCTTTTTGCGTCAAAATCCCATGTGTGCATACTGTCTCCGCCGCAGTAATGACGCAGGCGGCAGGAGGAGCACAGGGTGCTGTCCTCCGTTCTGTCCCGGCGGAAGGGCTCAAAGCCCGTTTCCCATACCCGCCAGAAATCATCCCGGTATATATTGCCCTGAACAAGCCCGGCTCTGCGCTCAATGTCAAGGCAGCCGGCAATATCGCCGCTGCACTGTATGCCCGCTATCATGATGCCCGCGCCGCAGATAAAGGGGGTCTGTCTTACCTCCTGCTCGTACATCAGCGGCAGGAAATGGGAGCAGCCGTAGGTGATGTTAAGCTCCCCACTTCTGTTGTGGCCCTTTTCACGCTTGAGGCGTATAAAGTCAAGAAGCCTAAGAAGCTCATCTCTTGAAAGCAGAAGCTCCTCATTCCCCAGCGCTCTGCCGATGGGCTCCACATTCACTATCTTCCATGAGCGCGCACCCATAGCCCTTACCCGCTGATACATTTCGTCCAGCGTGGAAAGGCTGTGCTTTGTAATAACGGTGGTGAGCTGCACCGGGATGCCCTGAGCCTTTAAAAGCTCCACCGCCTTAAGTGCCTTGGTGTAGGCAGTGTCCGAGCGGCGCAGATAATTGTGGCGACGCTCATCCCCGTCAAGGCTTACCGAAACCGAGGCAATGCCCCACTGCCTGAGCTTTTTCGCAAGGAGAGCGTCAATAAGCGTGGCGTTTGTGACAAGGCTCCATATAAGCCCCTTTTCGCCGCAGGCAGCGGCTATTATCTCAAAATCCGGGTGCAGCAGCGGCTCTCCCCCGGTGAGCACAAGGTGAGCGTCGGGCGCACGCTGCGGCACCGAGCCTATAAGCTCCAGCAGGCTCTCCGTTCTGAGATTGCTGCCCTTTTCGCCACAGGCGCTGCCGCAGTGACGGCAGCGTAGATTGCATCTGTCCGTAAGCTCAAAAAACAGGTAGCTGAGCCGGGGCTCCTTCCGCAGCCTGTCCCGCAGCGCTGCCATGCCCTCACGGCTTTGGATTTTTTCTTCTGTCACCACCGGCCAATACCGCCTCTGTCGTGCTTTTCCCTGCCGCTGACCTTTGCGCCGCATTCCGGACAGTTATAGTGCCTGTCCCAGTTGCTGCCGATCCACTGTCTGCCGCAGACAGAGCACTTATACTCTATCTCCACGGGAGGCGGGCCGTATATGCACTCCAGAAATTCCGGGCTGGGCTCAAAATACTTCACAAGCGCACCCAGCTTCTCCCCGCAGTAGCGGCAATGCCTGTCGGTTTTATCGTAGGCCTTCTCGTTGCATTTTGGGCAGTGCAGCTTATCTGAGGCCCATTTGCCCCGGCGCCCCATGTATTCCACCTCTGCCGTCTCCTCATAGCCGCAGTGTGGGCAGCGAGCGCCGAAGGCGGGTATGTCCCGGCCGCAGTTTATGCAGAAAAACTGCGTCTTTTCTTCCAGCCGGGCGCTGCTGCATTTTGTGCAGGGAGCCCCCCTGTAAGGAAGCCGCTCCCCGCAGGATGCACACACAATGACCTCGTCCGTTATCAGCCTGCGTCCCGGGACTCTGCCCTCCAAATCATCAATGAACAGGTTTATCTCTTCCTCCGCCTGTTCACTCTCCCTCTCACTCTGAGGGAAGCACTCCGGGCAAAGCTCGGTAAGCATGGTGTCAAATTTCATGCCGCAGCGGCGGCAATATCTGGTCTGGGGAGGTGTATCGTCCCCGCACATGGGGCAGGCAGAATATCTGTCCCCATCGTAAAAATGCCCCTGACGGCATCCGCGCAGCTTCATATCGCTCTCTCCCCTCTCAGTCCCACATGCCCACATGCTTTGCCTTCACAGGCTTTCCGCAGCCGGGGCATCTATGCTCGTCATCGATGGATACAATTCTCATTTCCATATTGCACCTTCTGCATATAGGAAATTTTTCCAGCACCGGATAGTAGCGCTCACCTATCTCGTTGCCCATCACATAGTCCAGTCCATTCTGGTTGGGGCAGCCTGAGCTGAACCTTCCGGTACGGGGCTTATATTTACCGATAGGCGCACAGAGCCTTATGGGAGTATCGTTTGTAAGATCGCCGCAGCCCGGGCAGTAAAGCAGCTCTCTCTCGCAGCACAGGGCAGCATGGGGCACTATTCTTGCTGCCTTCTTCATTTCCTCGCCGTACTGTCCCTTGCGTACAGCCTTCATGCGCCCCTGACATGCAAGGGGATACATCATACCGATGCTGTGAAATATTCTAAGGTCATATCCGCATTCGCACCTGATCTCGTACATGGAACCCATGGTCTGTCCTCCTTTTGTATTTGTACCCGCCGCTGAGTAAGGCAGACAATTTCTGTTTAGTTTATTGTAGAGCATCAACCCTCCACATGCAAGCATTTATTGATTGCAATTATGCCTTTCAGTGCAAAAATGCATAAGCAAAAGCGGAGCATCAGCCTAAATATATTGACAAAATTGCTAAAATAGTTTATTATTTTAATAGTTCTTATACCATACCAAGAACTATTCAGGTTACTATAATAAGGTAGTAAACCGAAGAGCTCTAATGCCTCGCCTTGTGCGGGGCATTATCTCTATCCGCAGGAATGTTGGAGTAATCGCAAACGCGAAGGGGAGGCAGACTATGCATCAATACGCAATAGGACTGGATATTGGCACAACATCTGTCGGCTGGGCTGCTGTGGCTCTGGATGCCGACGAAAACCCATGCGGAATACTTGATTTTGGCTCTCGCATTTTCACAGGAGCCGAGCACCCCAAAACAGGAGCATCACTTGCTGCACCCCGAAGGGAAGCGCGTGGAGCAAGAAGGCGGCTGCGTCGCCATCGTCACCGTTTAGAACGGATACGGCACCTTATAACCGCAAGCGGTCTGCTTACAGCCGAGGGGCTTGAAACGCTCTTTGACGGTCAGCTTGAGGACATTTATACCCTTCGTGTCAGAGCACTGGATGATCGCGTCAGCCGCGAAGAGCTTGCCCGCATAATGATTAATCTTGCCCAGCGCAGAGGCTTTCGCTCCAACAGAAAAGGTGAAGCCGGAGCCGAGGACGGGAAAATACTTGAAGCCGTAACGGAAAACAGGCAGCGCATGGAAGGGTCAGGGTATCGCACTGTGGGAGAAATGTTCCTGAAAGACCCGGCTTTTGCCGCTCACAAGCGCAACAAGGGCGGTAACTACATTGGCACCGTTACCCGCGCGATGGTGGAAGACGAGGCGCGGAAGATTTTCTCCGCTCAGCGCAGTTTTGGCGCAGATTATGCAGCGGCACAGCTTGAGCAGCAATATTTGGATATACTTCTCAGCCAGCGTTCATTTGACGAGGGGCCCGGCGGAAACAGCCCCTACGGCGGCAGTCAGATAGAGCGAATGGTGGGCAAATGCACTCTTGATAATAGTCAAATGCGTGCTGCCAAGGCTTCGTATTCTTTTGAATACTTTACGCTTTTATCTAAGCTCAACAATCTGCGTCTTCTGTCCGGAGGGCTTTCCCTGCCTCTTTCCGATGCTCAGCGTGAAAAGATTGTAGCGCTCTCCCATAAGACGGACAATCTCAACTACGCCAGAATACGCAAAGAGCTTGGTCTGGATGCCACCGTCCGTTTCGCAGGCGTGCGGTACAAGCTCGATGAAGAAGCGGAAGCTCAGGAAAAGAAAGAAAAAATCCCCGGCATGAAAGCGTATCATCAGATGCGCCGCGCTCTGGAAAATGTAGGGAAGGGGCGTTTTGCGCTGTTGAGCATAGAGCAGCGCAATGAAATAGCGCGTATCCTATCCTGCTACAAGAGCGCGGAAAAGGTACAGTCGGAGCTTGAAAACATCGGTATAGAGCCCTGCGACATTGAAGCGCTCAGTGAGTTGAATTTTTCCCGCTTTGGTCACCTTTCCGTGAAGGTCTGCAACGAGCTTATCCCCTATCTGGAAAAGGGTCTGCTTTACAGCGAGGCCTGCACCGCGGCAGGCTATAATTTCCGGGCACACAGCGCAGACGCCAGACAAAAGTACCTGCCCCCGCTGGAGGCAGACAGCAGCGAGATTACAAGCCCGGTGGTGCGCCGCGCAGTTTCCCAGACCATAAAGGTAATAAACGCCATAATACGCCGCTACGGAGAAAGCCCCGTATATGTGAACCTTGAGCTTGCAAGGGAGCTTGCAAAGGATTTTAACGAGCGCAATAAAATCAAAAAAGAAAACGAAGATAACCGCAGTAAAAACGAAGCTCTGATGAAGCAGATACGGGAATACAAGCACGGCTCTCCCACAGGACTGGATTTGGTAAAATTCAAGCTGTTCAACGAGCAGGGCGGCGTGTGCGCCTATTCTCAGCGCCAAATGTCCCTTGAGCGTCTGTTCCAGCCCAACTATGCTGAGGTTGACCATATAGTGCCATACAGCATCAGCTTTGACGACCGGTACAAAAACAAAGTTCTTGTTCTAACGGAAGAAAACCGCAACAAGGGCAATCGCCTGCCCCTGCAATACCTCAAGGGCGAACGAAGGGATAGCTTCATTGTATGGGTAAACGCCTCTGTCAGGGATTATCAGAAGCGCAATATGCTGCTCAAGGAAGAAATAACCCCGGAGGAACGGCAGAAGTGGAAGGAGAGAAGTCTTCAGGATACCAAGTTTATATCCCGCTTCATGCTCAACTACATAAACGACAATCTCAGCTTTGCACCCTCAATCCGCCGCAAAAAGCGCGTCACCGCGGTAAACGGAGCGGTCACAAGCTATATGCGCAAGCGTTGGGGCATTAGCAAGGTGCGCGAGGACGGAGACAGGCACCACGCCGTTGACGCTCTTATCATTGCCTGCACCACGGATGCAATGATACAGAAGGTGTCCCGCTATGAGACCTGGCACGAAAGCCGCTACATGCCCACAGAGGAAGGCAGCATCCTATTTGATGAAAACACCGGAGAGGTTCTGCAGGAGTTTCCCGCCCCCTGGCCATGGTTCAGAAAGGAGCTTGAAGCGCGCCTTGCAAACAATCCCTCCAAAATTGTCTCTGAGCTCAAGCTGCGCTTTTACATGGACGAGGACGCCCCCAAGGTAAGACCCCTGTTTGTCTCCCGTATGCCCAACCGCAAGGTGACCGGCGCCGCCCACAAGGATACGGTAAAAAGCGCAAAGGCTGCCAATGAAGGTCTCGCCATAACCAAGCGTTCTCTGACCACGCTGAAGCTGGACAAAAGCGGCGAAATTGCCGGCTACTATAAGCCCGAGAGCGACAGGCTGCTGTATGAGGCGCTGAAAGCACGGCTTGCAGCCCACGGCGGCAATGCCGCCAAAGCCTTTGCCGAGCCCTTCCGCAAGCCCAGAAGTGACGGCAGCCCCGGTCCTGTTGTAAATAAGGTGAAAATCTGTGAACCTTCCACCTTGTCTGTTCCCGTATATGACGGTGCCGGCATTGCGGACAATGATTCCATGGTGAGGGTTGATATTTTCAAGGTAGAGGGCGACGGCTACTACATGGTTCCCATATATGTGGCGGATACCTTGAAGCCGGAGCTTCCCGACAGAGCTGTTGTTGCAAACAAACCGTACAGCCAGTGGAAGCAAATGAAGGACGGGGACTTTGTCTTCTCCCTTTACCCCAACGACCTTGTAAAGCTCACCCACCGCCGCAGCATTAAGCTCAGTCGCGTTTTTGATGACAGTTCACTTCCCGAAGCAATTGAGGGCAGGGAGTTCTTGCTCTATTACAGTGCTTCCAACATTTCAACAGCAGCAATCAAATGCATTACAAATGACAACACATATTTCATTGGAAGCCTTGGTATCAAAACACTGGAGCGGATGGAAAAGTACACTGTTGACATTTTAGGCGAATACCACCCGGTTAGGAAGGAAGAAAGGCAGCGTTTCAACTTGAAAAGGAGCTGAGCCATGGCATTCAGGAATGTTATAGTTCAAAACCCGGCGCGTATCTCCGTGAAAAACAGCCAGCTTATAATAGCCACAGACAGGGAGCATTCCCTTGCTGTGGAGGATATTTCCGCGCTGCTCATCGAGAGCAGACAGTCAACGATAACAGCAGCCGCACTGTCCCTTTTGGGGCAGTGCGGCTGCGCCGTTTTTGTGTGTGATGAAAAGCATTTGCCCTGCGCCGTACTTGAGCCCTTCTGCCGGCACAGCCGCCAGCTTGGTATTATTTCCTCTCAGCTCAACATGGGCGAGGTGCTTAAAAAGCATCTGTGGCAAAGCATCGTCACCGCCAAAATAGGTAATCAGGCGCAATGCCTTACGCTGTGCGGGCAGACCAAGGCCTCTGCGGGGCTTATGGCAATGGCGGGCTCCGTCCGCTCGGGGGACAGTGCCAATACGGAGGCCGCAGCCGCCGCAAGATATTTTCCTTCCTTGTTCGGCCCGGGCTTCACCAGAGGCAGTGAAAACGGAATAAACTCCGCCCTGAATTACGGCTACGCAATTTTGCGCGGCTCCATGGCAAGGTACCTTGCAGCCTATGGTTTCATGCCCGCTCTCGGTCTGCACCACAGAAGCGAGCTCAACAGCTTTAACCTTGCCGACGATATGATGGAGCCCTTCAGACCCGTGGTGGATCTCATGGTGTACAGCGGAGTTGACCCCTCGGAGGAGCTCTGCCCGGAGCATAAGCGGCTGCTGTTCAATTGCCTTAATCTGGATATACTCTCCGGCGGGCAAAGGCACTCCGTGGCCTATGCCATGGAGCGGGCTGTGCAAAGCCTCCGGCACTCCGTCAGCCAAAACGAAAATGCTCTTGTACTCCCCCGCCTTCTGCCATTAAATCAGCACCGCTATGAATAGATTTATGAGAATAATGGTGTTTTTTGATTTGCCTGTGCAGACAAAGGCTCAGCGCAGAGAGGCAGCGCGCTTTCGTAATTTTCTTTTAAACGACGGTTACCACATGATACAGTATTCTGTCTATGCCAGAGTGTGTAACGGAACAGACGCTGTGGAAAAGCACCGGCGCAGAATAAAAAACAATCTGCCCGATAACGGCTCTATCCGTATGCTGGTAATTACCGAAAAGCAGTATGAAACCATTGACATTCTGCTTGGCAGGCTGACAGAGGCAGATGACAGCTTCCAATGTGAACAGCTCTCCATTTTCTGATTTTCAAAAAACAAAAGCAGTCCCGAGCCTTGCCGGGACTGCTTTTGTCAGATAGTCTATTATACCATACCAAGAACTATCAGGGAACTATAACGTTATGACCATACCTACACTCAGGGACTTGATTATACCATACCAAGAACTATCAGGGAACTATAACAACATTACTCCTTTTATTCGCCTACAAGGCATTATACCATACCAAGAACTATCAGGGAACTATAACATTGAAGGAAGCCGGGAATACAGGGCTGAAATTATACCATACCAAGAACTATCAGGGAACTATAACTCGTCACCGTCAGATGTAATTCGGAAAATCATTATACCATACCAAGAACTATCAGGGAACTATAACACAGTTCCGCTCCATTCTCCCTTCAAAATTATTATACCATACCAAGAACTATCAGGGAACTATAACACAGGCTATGCAAGCACCAGCGTTGACGGTATTATACCATACCAAGAACTATCAGGGAACTATAACCTTTGTAGGCTATCAAGAGGTCATCAATTCATTATACCATACCAAGAACTATCAGGGAACTATAACTCGTTATCAAAACGCTGTTTTATCTCCGGAATTATACCATACCAAGAACTATCAGGGAACTATAACCCTTGGCTGCTGGTATTTCTGCTGCATGGAAATTATACCATACCAAGAACTATCAGGGAACTATAACCATTGTTGGTGCGCCCTGTCTTATCCAGATATTATACCATACCAAGAACTATCAGGGAACTATAACACTTATGACGATGAGCATGTCGTCCCTGCTATTATACCATACCAAGAACTATCAGGGAACTATAACGCAAAAGAAAAGCCGCGGGAAGCACTTTCAATTATACCATACCAAGAACTATCAGGGAACTATAACAGCGGATTACGCTGGGCGCGGAGCTTGGGAATTATACCATACCAAGAACTATCAGGGAACTATAACGGTAACGGTGATATATCCCTGCTGCACCCAATTATACCATACCAAGAACTATCAGGGAACTATAACTCAGTTCCCCGAGCTCCACAGCGGTACTTGATTATACCATACCAAGAACTATCAGGGAACTATAACGGAGTTTTCCTCCAGAGGCTCCAGGAGCAGATTATACCATACCAAGAACTATCAGGGAACTATAACAAAAATGCCATCTATCCCATATACGACTGGATTATACCATACCAAGAACTATCAGGGAACTATAACCACGGTTACCTTATGTGCCTCGGTTGTATCATTATACCATACCAAGAACTATCAGGGGACTATATTAAAAACGTTTTTTAGATTTCTTCTACTTCAGCTCAATAATGATGGGCTTGGCCTCGGTGCGGAGCATGCCCATGTGTACCTCCACCATGCTGCCGTCGATGAGATTTTCATACACGCCGTTTTCAATGTCAATGTCCATAAGGCGGCCTGTGCCCTTTATGGGGAAAATGCCCAGCATGGATTTATCGCCCATGGTATGGCGGGCAATGAGGGTATCCTCACCCAGAGCCTTCAGCTCATAGCTGCTGTTTGCAAAAATCGGGTGCTGCTTTATCCGGTAAAGCCGGCGCATAAGGGCGGAAATATCCTCACCCTCACCCCACTGAACGGTGTCCCTGTCAAAAAGGCCGGGCAAATGCCGCAGGCAGTTTTCCTGCCCGTTATATGTAAGTGTCATACCCTTCTGGAAATAGAGGAAGGCAGTCCAGCTTATAAGGGAAGCTCTGTCCCCAATAACGAAGGCGGCGCGGGAATTGTCGTGATTTTCAAGGCAGCGCAGCTTCACATAGTTTTCCGGGTAAATGGCCTCCTGCTGGTTTATTGACCACGCGTAGTCACTGAGGCTGATCTGCCCCTTGAGAAGCTGACGGAAGCGGTAGAAAACATCATACTCATAGCTTGCGTCAAAGGCCTGAAAAATCTCCGAATCGGAGAGGCTGCCAATGCCTCTTGCCCGGTTTGCGGTGGTGAAGAAGGGCTCCACCGACTCTGCAAGCCAGAAGCAGTTGGGATTGACCTCTGCCACCCTTTCTCTTGCCTCGAGCCAGAACTCCAGCGGCACCAGCGGCGCCACATCGCAGCGGAAGCCGTCAACTATCTGCGCCCACATTTTAAGGCTCTCTATCTGGTAATCCCAGAGCCCGCGCTGGGTATAGTCAAGGTCAATTACATCGTACCAGTCGGCTATTCTGTTGCCAAAGCTGCCGTCCGCTTTGCGGAAGAACCACTCCGGGTGGTTTTGCCTGAGCCATGAATCGGGAGAGGTGTGGTTATACACCACATCAATGATGCACTTCATGCCATGGGCATGAATGTCCTCCACCAGGCGCTTAAAGTCCTCCATGCTGCCGTACTCCGGGTTTACCGCCCGGTAGTCGCTGATGGCGTAGGGGCTGCCAAGGCTGCCCTTGCGCTGCTCTTTGCCGATGGGGTGGATGGGCAGCAGCCAGACGATGTCCGTCCCCAGCTCCTTTATGCGTCCAAGGTCCTTTCTCAGCGCCTCAAATGTACCCTCGGGGCTGTAATTGCGCACAAAGACGGAGTATATTACCTGATTGCGCCATTTCTTTTCGGTGTTTATAGCCATGCATCTGTCCTCCTGTGTTGGATATTGCTCTCTTGTCAGATTATAGCACAAGTCCGCCCCTGTTCAAAGAGGAAAAGAACACTTGGCGGAAAGTTTTGACAGCAAAGTAAAAATCCCTGTAAAATACAAAAAATTTCTTGCAAAATCGCACTCTGCGTGGTAAAGTATCACGATGGTTTTTAAGGAGGCCTGAGCTGAGTATACAGGCTCCGTTAAGCAAGTACTTTGAAGGGAGATTTACCATGTCCAAACTTATAATCGCACTGGGCGGCAACGCCCTGCAGACCAAGAACAGTGCCCCTACTGCGGAAGCACAGCTTGAGGTTGTAAAGCAGACCTGTGAATATGTGGCCGAGCTCAGCGCCAACGGCTACGAAATGGCAGTCGTTCACGGCAACGGCCCTCAGGTGGGCCGCATCGTTCTGGCAAGCGAGACCGCCAAGGATGTGGTTCCCGTTATGCCCTTTGATGTGTGCGGCGCAATGAGCCAGGGCTACATTGGCTATCATATCCAGCAGGCTCTGCGTCAGGCTCTCAAAAAGCGCAATATAGATACTCCCGTTGTCACTCTGCTGACCCAGGTCGTGGTTGACGGCGCCGACCCCGCATTTCAGAAGCCCACCAAGCCCATCGGCGCTTTCTACAACAAGGAGGAGGCCGAGGAGCTGGCAGCCACCAAGGGCTACACCATGAAGGAGGACGCAGGCCGCGGCTACCGCCGTGTTGTTGCCTCCCCCATTCCTCAGAAGATAGTTGAGATCGGTGAGGTTCGCAAGCTCTGGAAGGACACCATCGTTGTCACCTGTGGCGGCGGCGGTATCCCCGTTATTGAGAAGGAGGACGGCTCCCTTGAGGGCGTAGCCGCCGTTATTGACAAGGACTATGCAGCCGAGCTTCTTGCAGAAGAGGTGGAGGCCGACATCCTGATGATACTCACCGAGGTTGAAAAGGTTGCAATCAACTGGGGCAAGCCCAATCAGGAGAACCTTTCCCACATGAGCTATGCCGAGGCCGAAAGGTATGTGGACGAGGGTCACTTTGCCCCCGGCTCCATGCTGCCCAAGGTAAAGGCCGCCATGAAGTTTGTAAAGGCAAAGCCCGGCAGAAAGGCCATTATCACCTCTCTTGACAAGGCCATTGACGCTCTCAAGGGCGAAACCGGCACTGTCATCACTCTGGATTAATTGCAAATTATAAATCCTGTGCGGAATTAATTCCGCACAGGATTTTTTTACCAGTATTTGGTGTAATCGTGGTACTTGGGGTCAAGGGCTTTTTCGGCTATCAGATAACCGTCGCCGGCTTCGTAAAGCACCGTGTACTCCGCCCCCGCGGGAACATAGTAGTAAGGCTCCCCTGTTTCTTCGCCGAAGATATTGGGCAGGTGCTGCCCCGGTGAGGTATAGCCTATCACAAGAGACACGCCGCCGTAGACAGAGTTTGCCGCCGCGCCGTTATAGTCCTCAAGGCTTTCAAAAACCGGTATCTCATGGTCTTCATAGTCTGAGAAAATGTAGAGGCTGAAATCAACGATATAGCACTGACCGTTGTGGATTATGTAGTTATACACATGACCGCCGCCCTCGCCGAAGTAATAGGCGTGGTTGATAAATCCTATTTGCTCATAATCGTCGCAGAGCAGATAGTTTGCAAGATTTGCGCAGGAGCCGCAGTTGCCCAGACGCTTCTCCATAACTTCCTTTGCTGTGAAGTTGGTGTGCCATGTGTAGCCGTCCCAGAAATCGCAGTAGCAGCCGCCATTGTCTCCGGTCTGAGCTGCCAGCATGTACATAAGTACATCCCCTGCGGTTTTGACCTGCTCACGCACTGTTTCAGGCTCTGCGTCCAGAAGCTCATAGGCCTCCTCCGCAGACATGGTAACGCCGCCCAGCATAGAGGCAATGGCATAGTCGCCGATATTCTCCGGCTTGATGCGCGCCTTTGCCTGCGCTGCCGCCTCTGCGGCTGCCGCGGCCTTTTCACTGTTTTCAAAAAGAAGCTGACCGTGGCTGCTTTTGACAGTTGCCACGCCTTGGGCATCCTCTATAAAATCTATCTGCTCCCCGCCGCCGAAAAGCCACAGGCTGTCAAGCTCTGCCATAATGGCCGCATCGGCGCTTATAAGCTGTACATATTCCTCAAGGCTGTCCACCTTTGCCTCAGGCAGAAGCAGCCCGTAGCGGCTGCCCTCATCACCCCGAAGCCCCAGCACCGGGTCAATTATCTCATAGCCGTCTGCACTTTTGATGCAGTTCATGGCCCACATGGGGTTGCCGTAGCCCTCAAAGCTGCGAAAGCCCAGCATTGTATATATCTCCATATCGTCGGAGAGAAGCCATGCGGCAGCGTTTGCGATACAGCCGCGACCCACCGGGTCAAATTCAAAACGCTGCATTACATCTTTGCCGGAGGCAAGCCACATATCTGGGGAATTTCCGTCAGAGAGAGCCGCGTTCATCCAAAGCTCGGGATAACGCGCATCAAAATACTCCCGCACTGCCTCAATTGTGGAAAAGTCAGCTTGCATTCCCTCAAGCTCTTCCTCGGTGGGCAATACAAGCTCATCGGTATCTGTCTCCTGCGTAAGGGTCTGTGCAGGCGCAGGCCACTGACTTTCAAGGGCGTCAACACGCCGCTGCAGAGCCTGCAGGTTGAAAAACATGATCCCGCACATTACAAGCGCCAGCAGGCAAAGCGCGGGCATAACAAACTTTTTCATACTATCTTATCCTTCAGGAAGGTCCCGGTATATACGTTTACCGTATTTCACCGGGGCCTTCCTGTCCTTTTTCGTTATAATTGGCAAAGCATGACGGATATAAGCCGAAGCCGTCCTCCGCCGCCTAAATCAGCTGGCCGTCATGGATACGAAGAGCCATGTCGGCGCGCTTTCCAAGTTCTTCGTCGTGGGTCACGATTATCACGCAGTAGCCGTCCTCGTGAGCCAGAGACTGCAGAATACCGAAGAGATTTTCGGTGTTTTTTGAATCAAGGTTTCCTGTGGGCTCGTCCGCCAGCAGAACCTTTGTCTCCATACCCAGAGCGCGGGCAACAGCCACTCGCTGCTGCTCGCCGCCTGAAAGCATGGCAGGGAAACGGTCCTGCACCGTTTCATGCAGGCCGACCTTTCGGATAAGCTCAAGGGCGCGCTTTTTCGCTGCGGCGGGTCTCATCCCCCGCAGCTCCATGGGGTACATCACATTTTCCGCCGCCGTGAGCAGCGGGAACAGGCGAAAATCCTGATAGATCACCGCCACGCTCTCCCTGCGATAGCGTTCAAGATCCATGTCTGCGGTGGCTACGCCATCGCGAAGGACGCAGCCCTCGGTAGGTACATCAAGCCCTGCCATCAGAGAGAGCAATGTGGTTTTGCCGCCGCCGGAGCTGCCCATAATGGCATACAGCTTTCCCGTCTCAAAGGCGAAGGAAATGCCCCGCAAAGCCTCCACGCGCTGGTACTGGGTCTGATAGACATATTTCACATCGCGCAATTCAATAACGCTCATATTCTCTCCTCCTTCGTCATTCGCGGACGGTAAAAAGCTCCATGAGATTGGTTTTGCCGATCATCAGGATCGATATTGCAGCCCCCAGCAGATAGCACATCAGATATGCCGCCACAGCCAGAGGCTGGGTCATTCCCCCTGCATACATCCAAAAGAATACCACGCTTCCCGCAAGGCATCCCGCAAGGCTGAGGATCGCCTGCTCAAGGAAGAACGAGGCGAAGACCCGCCGCTTCTGAGCGCCGCAGCCACGCATCAGCGCAAATTCACGCCGCCGTGAAAAGATCATGAGCCATGAAATGATAAATCCCAACAACACAACAAGTATGGAGATCGCCGTGGACATGACCTTGCCCATGGAGATGTTGCGCTCCATATTCTCCTTAAGTATCAGAAAAGACGAATCCCGCAGCAGCATGGTGGTACGGTTGCCGGTTATGTGCCCCACAGCGCTGAAGCCACGCTCTCTGAGCTGCTGCCGCACGCTTTCCAGTTCCCCGGCCGAGAGACGGAAGCGGCAGGTTCTGAAGCTGTACATGGACTTCTCTCTGACGCTGACCGTGTCGCCGTCGGGCGACAACAGTGCCTGGGGGATGTGACAGGCCAGCGGCACATAGGTGTGGGCTTTGCCCCCCTGCTGAACATAGCTGCCGACGGCCTGAAGTGTCAGGGGTACCTCTTTCTGATATTTTGTGCTGATCCCGACCTGAACAAGACAGTTGAAGCTGTCGCCCAAGGTCATGCCATGCTCTTCAAGGAAGCTCGCGCTGCACACGGCAGGAATGACCTTCTCCTCCGCCGCTGCTTCGCTGCGCCTGATTAGCGGCGTAAAGTCCGTTTCCTGAAGCATAGTCTCATCCCAGCCATCCAGCCAGGTAAGGGCAGCGTCCGTGTAATAGAATTCCTTGGCTGCCGACAGTGAATTCAATGCCACCAGCTCCGGCTGGGTGCCTATCCATTCCAGTCGGTGCTCCCGACCGAAAGCTCCGTAGGTAAAGCCCGGCTCATCCTCAGGCAGCCAGTAATGGTAGCCGAAGGATACCGAAACCTCGTCCACCCCTTCCACATCGAGGAGCGTCCGCACATTGTCCACAGACAGCGCAAGGCCCGAATAATAGCGCCCATTGAGGCTGACGACCATGCCTTCGATACTCGCGTTCTCCAGCGCATCGTCCAGTTCGTTCTGCCACTTCTGATAAACGCCCCCGAGGACCAGAACGGTCACCGTCAGCGCCAGTGAGACCAGCGGCACCACCAGCGATCTCAGGCCGCCGCGGCGAATGGAGAGCAGCGCAAAGCCCAGTCCGCGCATCCTCAGTGCGGAGCTTTTCCCGCGGGGTATGCGGACTCTGCTTTTTCCCCGGCTGCGTGTCCCGTCGCGGCGAGCCATGCGAAGAAAGCGCAGGCAGAACAGCAGCGCGATGGCCACGACCACCGGCACAGCAAGCAGATTGGGCCACAGCGGTACCTGGGGGGCAAAGGAAGTCTGCTTCACAACGCCCACAACAGTCTCGCTGTACCAGAGGAAGCCCTCTTCTCTGTTGGCGGCTGCCGCTTCAGCGATCATGCGGAACACAGCGGGACGGAAAAGCGTCCCCAGCACGGTGCCCAGCACGGCGGCAGCACCGCAGATGACCGTGGCACCCGACAGAAACCACATGACAATACTGCGCCCCGGCGTTCCCAGAGATACCATGATCCTTACCGTACTTTGCTGTCTGCCCACATACAGGAATGCAAACAGCAGCAGAATGGCTGCAATGCCTGCGCAGCAGATGAGCAGCGCATTAACAGCGGTTTTTCTGACCTCACGGAAGGGCTGTACGGCGCTGCCGTATCCCTGATCCAGCAAGGTCACCCTCACCTGCTCCGGCACCAGCGCGCGCAGCATCTCCACTGCCTCCTCGGCACCTTCGTTTCTGAGAGATACAGTGCCCAGCAGATAGCCGAACAGCGGCGTATCCGCGTCCTCCGCAACGACCCAGACGGTACCTATGTAATCGTAGGAATCACTTGTGACTCCGCTGACCGTGTAGGTCTGAGTTTCGCCGGTAAGACCGAGATTATAGCGATCCTCCTCCGTCCCCCGAAGCTCGCTCATGGAAAAGCTGTCGCCGGGCTTCAGCCCCAGACTATTCGCCAGATCATACGTGACAACGCAGGCGTAAGGGCTTCCCGGATCCGGCATTTCGCCCTCTGACAACTGGATCTCGTTCTGATGGAATGCGTATACATCGTTCACATCACGGCATGGCACCACATGCACAAAACTATTCATTATACGATACTGCTCCGCTGCGCGGCAGAAGACCCGGGGTATCTCCTCCCCCTCAATGTATTCGGCATAGGGCAGAGCGTCATCGGAGATAAAGGACTCCACACGGAATATTTTATAGCCGTTCTTGGGATATACGCCGACATTCTGCGCAGTGCCGGAGGTATCCACGAAAGAGCCGTTGAGCACATAGCACTTACCCTTCTCCGGCACAAAACCGCTGTCGTTGGTTAGGATGTCAATATAGGTATCCTCTCTGCCGTGGCGGGAATAGATGGAGCTTTTCAGAATGCAGGTGCGGTATTCAAAGCGTCCTTCCTCCACAATGGGTTGGTTATACTTGTCAAACTTTATCCACTGGCTTATCGGCTCGGAAACCTGACTGACGACAATGACCGCCCGGTTGCCGTAGGGCAAATTTCCGGAGTGGTATTCAAATCCCTCGGTGTAGGCGAAGGCAGTACTGCCGCGGGTCCATGCGGTGACTCCCGGTACAGACAGAACGGTCTCGTCACTCAGCGCAGCCGCCGCTGCCCGTGCGGCGGCATCCGGTTCATCCTCATCGGGGTACTCCGTCCCCATATATTCTACCAGGGCGATGGAGCGATAAGCCTCTTCGCCGGCATCCAGTACGCAATTGCAGTACAGCAGCACACTGAGCGACAGAAGCATGGTAAGCGTCAGCAACATGATCAAAAGCGAGAACAGCGCCGTCCGTCCCCGTTCCCTCAGTATTGAGTTGATTCCGTTGCGTATAAACATACTGTCGCCCTTTCCAAAACTAAATAATAGGATATTATACCATTCACCCATGTCCAAGTCAAATTCGCAGGCTTCCTCTCCGTCTTTGCCGGGGAAGAGCAAAAAAAAACCGAAATGCGCGCTTAATTAAAAAGAACAACTAAATAAGCAGGAGTAAAAACGACCATAAGCAGTACGGCGTATTTACTTTGTGTAAACTTCAAGCTTGGCCTCAGGCGAAGCAATATTTATGGTCAATATTGCTTCGCCCGATAGAATTAATCCCTCATACGCCGCAGGCATTTCACACGCCGCAGGCGTATTTCACGCGCGAAGCGCATTTCACAAATCCCGCAAGGGATTTATTTCATTGAAAAGAAACACCTTTTGCCCGATGGCAAAAGGTGTTTCTTTTCTGGCGGAGAGTAAGGGATTCGAACCCCTGTGGACTTGCGCCCTAACGGTTTTCAAGACCGCCCCGTTATGACCGCTTCGGTAACTCTCCGTATTCAATATAATAATACAGACTGGGCCATTACTGACCCAGTCTGTGGCGCAGAAGGAGGGATTTGAACCCTCGCGCGCTTTATACACGCCTACTCCCTTAGCAGGGGAGCCCCTTCGGCCTCTTGGGTACTTCTGCAAGCCGAAACGCAACTCAACATTGCCTGAGTATGATAGCACAGCGCGTCTGCATTGTCAAGTGTTTTTAATACTTCAGCCAAGAAGACCGTCGGCGGCCAGCTCCGCTATACGCTGCACCCTGCCGGCTTCAAAGGGGCTTAACAGTCCCGCATCCAGAACCGTGTCCATAAGCCCCTCAAACTTGCGGGGCATCATGTCGCAGAGCTTTTCCACACCGGCGCCGCTGCGCTGCTGCTCCAGCTCGTATATCTGCAGAGCCACATCGTTTGATATGGGGTAGCTTACCACATAGAAGGGAGTTTCAAAGAAATGGGGAATGTCCGACCAGGTCATGGCATAATAATTATCCCAGCCATCCTCATAATAACCGTAGTCCTTGGAAAGCTCAAGGGAAAGCCGGTTGAGAACCTCCGCGCTGAGCTTGTCTGCGCCAAGGGCATAGACCCTGCTTTCAAACTCGGCAAAGGAGCACTGCTGCACATAAAGATCCAGCGTGTCAAACATCTTTATATGCCGAATATTCTCAAGCTCCTCTTCGCTTACAATGCCCTCAAGGTAAAAAAGCGTCAGATACTCCATCGCCTGCGAATAGCACTCGGACAGGTCAATTGTCTCATAGGCGTTGTAGTTTATCAGCGCGTCTGCATAGTGGCCGAACTCGTGGGCAAAGGTCAAGATGTCCTCGGTGTCACCGTAGGGGGACATGAACAGGAAGGGCGCCTCGTAATTGGTGAGATAGGTCTGGAAGGAGATATCCGCCTTGAGGCTGCTCTGGGAAATGTCATACAGCCCGTGCTCAGCCATAAAGTCAAAGGACTCGGAAAGGTCGCTGCCCATTTTCTCCACCACGGCGTCCAGCGTTTGAAGAAGCTCGTCTTCGCCCAGATAGTCGTAGTATATGGAGGCGTAGGCGTCGGACAGGAGCACCTGCTTATACACCGGCACGATGTATTCCTTCACATCCTCAAAATATGCAGCGGCCTGCCGGGGGCTGTACTCCCGCTCGAACTCATATTCATAGCAAAACTGCTCGTAGCTGTCATAGCCCAGCTCCAGTGCAAGCTGGTTTCGCACATCCACCAGCTCAATGTAAAGCTCGGCAAACTCCTGATTGTGCTGCAGGTAGTAAAGGTCCATCACCCGGTTATACTCGTCGCCCTCAAGCTCAGCGATATACTCATTGTAGTCATAAACCTTGCCGTCCACCTCAACGGTGGGGGCAGCAATAAGGCTGCGGTAGCGGCTTATAAGCTCGCTTTCCCGCTGCATAAGGGCAACGGCCTCCTCATAGTAATAGGACTGGCTGTCCTCCCCGTAATCCTCGCAAAAGCCGTCCCAGAAGTATTCGCGCTCCAGCCGACTGCCATGCTCCGAAGCGGCGCAGGCATAGAACAGCTCCTCAAAGCCCTGCTGCACCACATAATAGTTTTCATCGCACCAGGCAAATTCCTCAGCATAGTAGCTGTCCGTCAGGTTTTGGCAGGAGCGTATATCCGCAATGCAGTACATGGTGTCATAGTTATAGTAGCACTCGTAGCAGTCATCCAGCAGCTTTGTAAGCCTTGTAAAGCCAACTCCCTGCTCGATCCCATCCAGCACAGCCTGGCGGCAGACCTCGAACTCGTCAAGGTCTGGTCTCTCATATACCATGTCCTCAAAGCGCGGAATATCGTCCCCGTCGCCGCCGAGCCCTGCATACAGTCCGGAAGCGGCGGAGCCCACACGCTTAAGGCTGCTGCTTATGGACGAAACACCTGTGCAGGCAGACAGCAGCACAAGACAGAGCAGAAGTGCTATTAGGCTGGACAGTTTTTTCTTCATACTTTTCCTCCGGGAGTATTTTGCGTCTTTTACAGCATTTTAGCACAGGCAGGCGCATATTGAAAGGAAATACATCTTGAATTTACAATTTTCTTCAAATATAATTGGTACATACTCTATACCTACAACGGAGGTGTATGCAATGGCTGATATATATGTTACAGGACACCGCAACCCGGACACCGACTCCATCGTTGCGGCAATGGCCTATGCCAATCTGCGCTCCGCCCTTGGCGACAGGGAATATAAGGCGGTAAGGATAGGCACCATAAACGACGAAACCCAGCGTATGCTCAGCCGCTTTGGCTTTGAGCCGCCGGCCTATATAAAGAATATGCGCACTCAGGTGCGGGATCTGGACTATGACCAGCCCCCGGAGCTTAACTGCGCAGTCACCATGGAGCTTGCATGGCGCACCATGCGTCAGGGCGAAATTGCCGCAATGCCCATCGTAAACGAGGACGGCAGCCTTTACGGCATGCTCTCCGCCGGGGACATTGCCACCTACGATATGCAGACCATCCACTCAAGCCGTGTGGAGGAGCTGCCCGTGTTCAACCTTATAAGCGTGCTGGAGGGCAGGCTTGTAAATGAGTACGGCAACATGGTCAACAGCGTTTCCGGCGAGGTAGTTATCGCCCTGCCCCAGGCCTTTGACGATTTCAGCGGTCTTTCAAAGGACACTATGCTTATCTGCGGCGACCAGCCGGAGATAATTTCCGCCGCCCTGAAGGCGGGAGTAAGCTGCCTGATCCTCTGCCAGACGGAGATAAGTCAGGAGCTGGTGGACAGTACCGCCCCCACCTGCATCATCTCCACGCCGCTGGACGCAAGAAAAGCCGCCCGCCTTATCTATCAGGCCATCCCCGTGGCAAGAGTATGCCAGACGGAGAAGATAATTTCCTTCCATCTCAGCGACTATCTGGACGATGTAAAGGAGATAATGCTGGCAAGCCGCTACCGCTGCTACCCGGTGCTGGATGAAAATGAGCGGGTAGTGGGAACGCTGTCCCGCTTCCATCTGCTGCGTCCCAGACGCAAGAGAGTGGTGCTGGTTGACCACAATGAGGCCTCCCAGTCCGTTCCCGGCCTTGAGCAGGTGGACATTATGGAGATAATCGACCACCACCGCCTTGCGGATATTCAGACCCGCCAGCCCATCAGCGTAAGAAACGAGCCTGTGGGCAGCACCAACACCATAATCACCGCCATGTATCAGGAGCACGGCGTTGTGCCCTCCCCCGGCATGGCAGGGCTTATGGCCGCTGCAATTCTGTCCGACACGGTAATGTTCAAATCCCCTACCTGCACCAAGCGGGACATTGCCATGGCTGAGAGGCTTGCCCGCATAGCAAGGGTCAGCCTTGAGGATCTGGGCAGGGATCTGTTCTCCGTATCCAATGCGGATGAAAAGAGCGCCGAGGAGCTTTTCTCCTCCGACTACAAGGAGTTCCACATTTCCGAGCAGAATATCGGCGTAAGCCAGATAACCTGTGCCGACTCTGCCCAGCTTCTTGAGCGCCGGGAGGAATTTCTTGCCACCATGCAGCGCATCAGGAAGGAAAAGGAATTTGACATTGTTATTCTCATGCTCACCGATGTTCTGCTGGAGGGCTCGCATTTGCTGTATGTGGGCAGCGACGATATAATGCAGCAGGCCTTCTCCACTGAGCCTAAGGAAAATCACATGTTCCTGCCCAGAGTTATGAGCCGCAAAAAGCAGATAATCCCCATGCTCACCGCCCTGTGGGGTTAATAATATGGCCGGTATCCGATTTACGAAAATGCACGGTGCGGGCAACGATTTCATCATTGTGGACAACCGCAGCGGCGCACTCAGCCGTGAAATGCTGCCCGGCCTTGCCCGCAGACTTTGCCGGCGCCGCCTGTCCGTAGGCGCCGACGGGCTTATGGTGGTGGTGCCTGCCCAAAACGGCGGGGATTACGGCATGCTCTTTTACAATTCCGACGGCAGCTTGGGCGAAATGTGCGGCAATGGCGCAAGGTGCATAGCACGCTACGGCTACGAAAACTTCCTTGCCGGGGAAATGCAGCGAATTGAGACCACCGCCGGTCTTGTTGTGGGTCAGCGCATAAGCCGGGAGCAGTACCGCGTCCGGCTCAACGACCCCAGCCGTGTGGAGCTGAGCGTCCCCTGCCCCGCGGCAGGCGCTGAATATATCTGCAGCTATGTGGAGCTTGGAAAGCCCGGCATTCCCCACGCCATACACATTATGGATGACTGGGACAGCCTTCCCGGAAGGGAGCTTTTTAAGCTGGGGGAGGCTCTGCGCCATTCGCCGGCCTTTACCAAGGGCGCCAATGTGAGCTTTGTAAAGCTCACGGCCGAGGATGAGATCAAGGCTGTCACCTTTGAGCGGGGCGTGGAGGACTTTACCCTTGCCTGCGGCACCGGGAGCGGCGCTGCGGTCACGGCGCTGAGCCTTTTGGGGCTTGTCTCCGGCAGGGATGTGAAGGTACACATGCCGGGCGGCACTCTCAGCATAAGCCTCCGCCTTGAAAGTGGCGGCGTAAGCGACATTATGCTCACCGGCCCTACCTGCCTTGTATGCACGGGAGAGCTTCCCGAACAGGACCTCCAATAATTTATGTAAACTTAATTATGTATTCCGTCTGCTGTTTATTATCAAATAGACAGCAGACTTTTTTGCCGAACATTATATTTATGTCAATTAAATTATGTATATTAAATTATGTAATCTTAAAGCAAAAAGCAGCGGACTGAGCCGCTGCCTTTTAAGTGTTTTTACTTTTTGGTTTTGGAGAAAAGACCTTTTATGCGGGCTTTAATTCTGCCGCTCAGCTTTTCCAGCTTCACCAGCAATATGGCTATGCCTGCTGCGGTAAAGGACAAAAAGCCCAAAAACCTGTCCCACTGTGCGAGAAACCAGTTTTTGAGGACAAGCGCCAGCTTTTTAAGGCCTGCACCAAGTTTGGATGCCGCCGTACCGGTATTGGATGCGATGCTGCGCCACAGCCTTTTAAGCTCTGCCCCCAGCTTGGTCAGGCCTGCCCCAATCTTGGTCATAAGTACGCCCAGCAGCTTTGAAAGCTGTTTAAACTTTACTATCAGCCAGTTTCCAAAGGCCTCCAGCTTATCAAGCAAGGCTCCGAAGCCTTTTTTCGTAAGCCCCGGCAAGCCGCGAAATGCAGCCTTGATTTTGGCTCTACGCTCCGGAGACAGGATTTTGCCCGGGAGAGTTTTTGCCTTTGCCGCCAGATTTTTGATAAAGCCTGCGGCTTTACGGGCGCCGCCGGATACAACATTATTCTGGGCGGCGATGTCAAGGTCAATTTTGTTTGTGACCTTGGCACGGGCCATGGTTTTATAAAGCAGAGCGTCCGCATTGTCCGGCTCCCGGTCAAGGATAAGGTCGCAGCACTTCTCGGCATTCTTCCAGCTATGGCTTTGCAGATAGTCGTAAGCCCTTATAAGCAGCGGGTCTGTTCCGCCGGGAGCAGGCTCTATTATAACCGCTGGCTCCGGCTCTGTGTACTGCCCTGTCAGAGCGTTTACAAAGGCCTGCATTGTCTGGAAGCGCTGAGCGGCGTGAACCTGAAGGGCCTTATACAGTGCCCGCTCCGCGTCGCTGCTCAGTGTTACGCCCAGGCTGCTGGGGGCAGCAAGGCAGTCCTCCTCCAGACGGTCGATGGAATCCGGCGGTACCCGGCCTGTGACGGCAAAGTAATAGGTGGCTGCCATGGCATAAACATCGGTGAAGGCGCCCTGTCTGCTGTGTCGGGAATACTGCTCGCGGGGGGCATAGCCGTGCTTCAAAACCACATCAAGGCTCTGGCTTTTTTCGCCGGTGCTGTATCTGGCAGCTCCGAAGTCTATGAGCTTTGCCGAGCCGTCCGCCGTGACAATTATATTGTCCGGGGCAATATCACGGTGGATAAGTCCCTTGGCGTGGACATCCTCAAGGGCGTTCATTATGGGAAGGAGTATGCGTTCGGCCTCCTTCTGGCCAAGCCTGCCGCCCATGCGCTTTACATAGCTGCGCAAATTCATGCCCCGCACAAACTCCATGACGAAGTAGGCGGTGCCATGCTCCTCAAAATAGTCAAGAATATTGACAATGTTGGGGTTGCGGCTGAAATCCACAAGGGCGTTGACCTCATCCAGAAAGCCCTTCTTGCCCTGTTCAAAATCCACCGTGCGCTGACCGCCGTAGGCTGACACCTGCCCTGTGCGGTCGCGGGTGGCAAGCACCTCCGGCAGGTATTCCTTGATGGCCACAAGCTGCTTTGTGGCAAAGTCCATGGCCACATAGGTCACACCGAAGCCGCCCTGCCCCAGAACGCGCCCCACTATGTATCTCTCTTTTAAAATCTCGCCCTGGCGTATGGCGGTAGGGTACTTGTCCTTATCCTCTGCGGGGTCGTATCCACAGCTTTTGCAGGGTCCGGTATTAAGTTTTTCCTGAAAACAATTGAAGCAGAGCTCGCTCACGCCAAATCCCCCTGTTTTTCGATACTACCATTATATTCCTACCCTCGCATTAGTCAAGGAAAAAACAAAAAATCCGGGTTTTCCCATGGGGAAAAACCCGGATTCTTGCACTTTTAAAATCTCTGGTCAAATTTGTAGCTTATATCCTCTTCAAGGCTGAGCTTAAGCTCCGTGCCGTGGAGCACTCTGGAAAGTGCCGGGATATGGCGCACAAATATAACCGCCGCTATGCAAAGCGAAAGCAGTATAAGCAGCTTTTCCTCCAGCACCAGCACACAGGTGATGACCATTATCAGCGATCCTGCCACGGTAGCCAGAGACACATAGCGTGTCACCCAGATAACCGCCGCCACAACTATAAGAGCAACCACACCTATGGACATCTCCGCACAAAAGGCAGTAACCAACAGGCAAATGGTGGCATGGGTGCCGCGAAGCTCATAGAAAACAGGCCACTGTCTGCCCATGATGAGGCAGAAGCCCGCAAAAAGTCTGCCCACAAGGGCCTGATCCTTTATGCCCAGGAGCCAGCCGCCGATTAGGATAACCAGCACATCGCGCAGAACCTCAACCAGCAGCAGGACTATAAGTCCCTTAATGCCGTAGACCCGGCGGAAGTTTGAAAGACCCACATTACCCTTGCCAAGCCTGCGAAGATTGGCATGGAACACATAGTTTGAGGCAATGACCTCACTGCTCATGCTGCCAAGACCGTAGGCAATAACAGCGATGATTATAAGAAGTATCCAGTAAATCATTCCTTATCGCCTTTCTGTCTTATGACCATTCTCACCGGTGTACCCTCAAGGCCGAACACGGAGCGTATCTGGTTTTCGATATAGCGCTGATAGGAAAAGTGGAACAGCTCTCTGGAGTTGCAGAAGATAACGAAGTTGGGGGGCTTGATGCCTGTCTGGGTCATGTAGTATATCTTCAGTCTTCTGCCCTTGTCCGTGGGAGGCTGAACCCTTGCCTGTGCATCGGCAAGCACATTGTTGAGCATGCCGGTGGTAATGCGCATATTGCTCTGCTCGTTTACAAAGTTTATAAGCTCAAATATCCTGTCGGTGCGCTGGCCGGTCATGGCGGAGATAAACAGCACCGGGGCATAGCTCATAAAGCTCAGATCGCGCATAACATCCTTGCGCATCTTCTCCATGGTTCCGGTTTCCTTTTCAACCAGATCCCACTTGTTCACAACGATGATGCTGGCCTTGCCCGCCTCATGGGCAAGCCCGGCTATCTTGGTGTCCTGATCGGTGACGCCGTCTCTGGCGTCTATCATTATAAGGCAGACATCGGCACGCTCAATGGCAAGCTGAGCTCGCATGACAGAGAATTTCTCCACACGCTCGTCCACCTTGGACTTGCGGCGTATGCCGGCGGTGTCTATAAACACATATTTTCCATGTTCATTTTCAAAGTCAGAGTCCACCGCGTCTCTGGTGGTTCCCGCCATGTCGCTGACAATGACGCGCTTCTGCCCTAAAATGTGGTTTACCAGAGAGGATTTGCCCACATTGGGCTTGCCTATAACGGCAACCTTGATGCGGTCGTCCTCCTCCTGCTCCTCATCGCCTTCGGGGAAGTAGCTCATGCACTCATCCAGCAAATCGCCGGTGCCGTGGCCGTGAACGGCGGACACGGGGATGGGGTCGCCCAGACCAAGAGAATAAAACTCGTAGAGAGCGGGGTCGGTTGCGCCGGTGGAGTCTGCCTTGTTTACGGCAAGCACCACGGGCTTTTTGGAGCGCAGCAGCATATTTGCAACATCCTTGTCCGCTGCGGTGACGCCTGTGCGTATGTCCGTCACAAGGATGATCACGGTGGCAGCGTCAATGGCAATGCGTGCCTGCTCGCGCATAAAAAGAAGAATTTCACTGTCGGTAGTAGGCTCGATACCGCCGGTATCCACCATGTCAAAGGTTCTGCCGCACCACTCGCACTGGGCATAAAGCCTGTCGCGGGTGACGCCGGGAGTATCCTCCACAATGGAAAGGCGCTGGCCTACAAGACGGTTAAAAAGCATGGACTTGCCCACATTGGGTCTGCCCACTATTGCTACAAGTGGCTTTGCCATAGCACAAGCCCTCCTTCAGTTCTGATTGTATCGGTAGTATTCGGTGTCCTCCGCCGGGACCTCTGCTGGGGAGGGCGGCTCTGCCATGCCGCACATGGCGTCCCACAGAGCAAAGCCGTCCTGCTCCACGGGATAGATGGGCAGTCCAAGCTCACGGCTTGCCTGCTCAAGAGTAACATCGTCCAGAAAATCCTGCTCCTGCCGGCGCAGCATATTCCGGGATATAAGGAGGAAATCGCCAAGCTCCTTTCCCTTGAGCTGATTGATCAAATCTCCTCCGGTAACAAGGCCCGCAACATCAACGCTGTGGCCGAAAAAATCGTTTACAATGGGGTACACTCTGCACCGGAGCTGAGGGTAGCGCGCCTGTGCCATCCGGCAGAGCCGCTCAAAGAAGGGTGCGGCTGCCGTTCCCGTGGCGATGGAGAAGCTAATATCCCCGGGCTCGTCGGAAAGGCTCAGAGCGCTTTTAAACTCCGTTTCCAGAAGTCTCAGCATACCCACGCCGTTTTCAAGCTGAACATAGTCCTCGTAATACCCGTCCTCGGGCAGCTCTCTGCCGGCCTTGAGATAAAGCTCGTCGCCGCAGAAGAAAATGCGGCTGCCCAGCTTCTGCCTGCACTCCTCGGCAAAGGTCTCCACAATGTCCAGGGTCTCCGCCGCAAGCTCCGGCGTATAGGGTGTGAGAGGGTAAAGCCCCTCACGGAACCTGGTCACGCCCAGCGGCACAACGGACACGCTTCTCACCTGCGGGTACATTTGAGCAAGCTCCCGCATGCTGCGGCGAAGCTCATCCCCGTCGTTTATACCCGGGCAGCAGACTATCTGGCAGTTCATCACAATGCCCGCCTCAGCGAAGCGGCGCATGATATCCATGCTCTCCCCTGCCCGTTTGTTGCCCAGCATCATGCAGCGAAGCTGGGGATTTGTGGTGTGAACGGACACATTCACAGGGCTTATGTGCAGGTCTGTTATGCGCTGAATTTCGCGCTGTGAAAGATTTGTAAGGGTGATGTAATTGCCCATAAGAAAGCTGAGCCTTGCGTCATCATCCTTAAAGTACATGGTTTTGCGCATCCCCTTGGGCAGCTGGTCAATAAAGCAGAAAATGCAGTTATTGGCGCAGGAGCGGGGCGCATCCATAAGGTAGCTTTCAAAATCCAGCCCCAGGTCGCCGCCCTCGCGTTTTTTCACATGGACGGTGTATTCGCTGCCGTCGGGACGCTTTAAAAGCACGCGCAGGTCCCTGTCATAGGCATAGAACTTGTAATCCAGCACATCCAGAATTCTGTTGCCGTTTATCGCCGCAACAGTGTCGCCCGGCTGAGCCTTGCCCATGAGAGGACTGTCACTGTCGATGGACTTGATGCAATTGTTCATACTCATATCAAATACCCCTCGACTAAATAAGTATAAACTGCAAACTTCTTTCGCTCGTCTCTAAAACCAAATCAAAGCCCAGCGAAGCGGATTTGATTTGCTAACGCAAAAGGAGGAAGGGCAAACGCCTTTCCTCCTTAAGCTGTTTAACTTGCTCACTCAACATCGACGACAACGCGACCTTTGTACTGACCGCAAGCCTTGCAAGCACGGTGAGGCATGCAGAATGCTCCGCAGTTGGAGCACTTAACGAGGTTGGGAGCCTCGAGCTTCCAGTGGGAAGAACGTCTCTTGTCACGTCTCTGACGTGATACTTTTCCTTTAGGGACTGCCATGTTGACACCTCCTGATAACAGCTGTTCTGAGCAGCTAATATTTTAGTCTTTATCCAAAAGCTGCTCAAGCACAGCAAATCTTGGATCAATTTGTTTGCGGCACCCGCAGGGGCCAAGGTTAAGCTTGCTTCCGCAGCGGTCACAGAGCCCCTTGCAGTCCTCACGGCAGAGGAACTTGGTCTCCATATCCAGCACGAAGCAGGTGGACAAAATCTCGTCCAGGTCAATCTCGTCACCCTCAAGGAAGAACAGCTCAGGGTTATCGCTCTCATCCTCTTCGACGATGGTCACGCTGACATCGGTGACTTTTACGCTGTCAAACTCAGCGCCGCAGCGGTCGCATATACAGACCATATCGGCGGTGATTTCAGCCTCAAGCTGCAGGATGCCGGCCTCGTTAAAGACCCGCCCTTCGGCCTTCAGCTCTGACTTGTACTCCCTGACAGAGGGAAAGTCCAGCCCCTCGGTTCCAAGCTCGCAGGAGAAGGGAACAGAGCCGCCGGGTATCTCAATTATCTCTCTCAGATTAAGTCGCATAATCGCACCTCGCACAGTCGCCTTGATATTATAGATTAACAAAGCGGGCTTGTCAATATAAATTTTATATAGTATAATCCAAAAAGATTGGTTTTTCGGAAGATTTTTTTGGCATGGGAGCGCATGGCAATGAAAGAGCTTACAGTAAAACAGAATGACGCGGGACAGAGGCTTGACCGCTTTGTGGGCAAGGCCGTCCCTCTGCTGCCGGACTCTCTGCTGCAGAAATATATTCGCCTCAAGCGCATCAAATTAAACGGCAAGGGTGCAAAGCGTGATACCCGCCTCAGCGCCGGGGATGTGCTTCAGCTTTATATAAACGACGAGTTTTTTGAAAAGCCCCGGGAGGAAAATTCATGGCTCAAGGTGGGCACTCCCCGACTTGAAATAGTCTATGAGGACGAAAACATCCTTTTGGCCGACAAAAAGCCCGGCGTTCTCTGCCACAGTGCCGGCGTCTGGGACTATAACACCCTCATTGCCAACATTCAGGCCTATCTGGCGCAGAAGGGTGAATGGAGACCCAAGGAGGAAAACTCCTTTGCCCCTGCCCTGTGCAACCGTATCGACCGCAACACCGGCGGTATCGTTATCGCTGCAAAAAACGCTGAGAGCCTTCGCATACTCAACGACAAGATAAAGCAGCGGGAGATAGACAAATACTATCTCTGCGCCGTTCAGGGCAGGCCGAAGCCCGCCTCCGGCAGACTTGAAAATTATCTTTTCAAGGACGCTCAGAAAAATCAGGTCTTTGTTAAGAAAAATCCCGAGCCCGGCGCAAAAACCGCCGTGACCGAGTACCGAACCCTTTGCAGCAAGGGCGCCCTTTCCCTGGTGGAATGCCATCTGCTCACCGGGCGCACCCATCAGATAAGGGTGCAGCTTTCCCATGCAGGCTGCCCGCTGCTGGGTGACGGCAAATACGGCACGGAGAAGTTCAACAAAAGGTTTGAGGAAAAGGGGCAGGCTCTGTATTCCTACAAGCTGCGCTTTGATTTTGCCACCGACGCCGGTATCCTTAACTACCTTAAGGGTCGGGAATTCACGGTAAAAAAGGTTGATTTTGCCAATAAATATTTTGAAATTGAAAGCCTCGATTTTTAAAGAGCTGTGCATTTTAGCACAGCTCTTTAAATTCATTCCACGGAAAAGCATCGGGAACAGGGGCGGAGAAGCTGAAAAGCTCCCCGCTTTTGGGGTGAGGAAAGCTGAGTGATGCAGAGAAAAGGGCAATATCGCAGTCCTTATTGGAGCTTCCGTATTTCACATCCCCCACCAGAGGCATTTTCCGTGAGGAAAACTGCACCCGTATCTGGTGGGAGCGGCCTGTGTGCAGCCTTATCCTCACAAGGCTCATGTTATTCTTTTCTTCAAGAAGCCTGTATTCCAGCGACGCTTCCTTTACACCCTTGCGTATACGCTTTACAACATAGCTTTTGTTCTTTGAGGCATCCTTGAACAGCAAATCCTGCATTGTACCGCTTTCAGCCTCCGGACAGCCGTGTACCACCGCAAGGTACTCCTTTGAAAAGCCTCCTGTACCCATCGCGGCAGACAGCCCTGCCGCAGCGGCAGAGCTTTTTGCATACACCATAACACCGCCTACGGCTCTGTCAAGCCTGTGGACGGTGTATATTTCTTTTTCACCGCACTGCCGGGAGAGAATATCCGGCACTCCGCCCTTTTCGCTGAGAAGCCCCACAGGCTTTATGCAGACGACAATATCCTTATCCTGATACAAAAGCTCAATTTCCATTATGCTCTCCCACCGTTCATACACCCTGCAGCATGCTTTTCTCATATTCTACATCATTTTTTCTCCGCTGAAAAGCCCCTTCGCGTCTTTTAGGTTGTCATAAATCAATTTACTTAATATTATTTACTTAATATAATTAACATATTTTATTATACATAAGATAGATAATTACTATATTATTTAAACCATATAAAGGTGAACGGAATTCGTCCCCCCAATGCCGCATCAAACACTCACCCCCCCACAAAAAAAACAAAAGCGCATCCCGGTGCATTTCCGGAATACGCTCCTGCGGGCAAAGCCCATATATAGGAAATTGAGGAGAAATGAAAAAAAAACAGATTAATGTCAGGCAACGGTGCCGCGCCTAAGCCAATGGGTCACGGTTCCACCATTCACATTGAGCTCAGAAGATACATATGCGGAAAGCTCGTCAAGGTAAATGCTGCGCGCCTTCTCAAAGCGAGTGACATTTACAGGCTCGATCCTGCGGCCTTCAATGTAACCGCATTCATAGCACATAAAAAGGTCAATCTTTCTGTGACCGTCAAGATTCATTTCTTTACCGCAGCAAGGACACTTCATAATACTAATCCTCCTATTGTTATCGCAGAACTCTGCGTCTATATTGTTTGACATTTAACTGACAATTACAATATACTCTTGTGACAAGAATTTGTCAATACTTATTTGGGATTTTTTTGTCAAATTTCTTGGTGATTTTCAACAAATTTTTGCAATGTATACTGTGGACTTTCCGCAGTTGGAACCGCATTTTTGGCGGATTGGTTTCAAAGCTGGACAATTTGCCCGCCTTGGGCTATACTTAAGCAGTATTTATAAGCGACATTTTACACAGTCAGGAGTTGATACAATGCGCTGGATCGAGGTTTCAATAGATACGCCCCAGCGGGAGATAGACAGCCGCTGCGAGGAGCTTGCCGCTCTCGGTGCGGAGGGCTTTGTGATAGAAAATGAGGCGGATTTTCAGAGCTTTCTGGAGAGCAACCACCAGTACTGGGACTATGTGGATGAGGAGCTTGAGAAGCGCTATGAGGGGCTCAGCCGCATAAAGCTCTATCTTGCCGACGATGAGGACGGACACGCCATACTAAAAAGCATTCAGAGCCGTTTCAAGGCGGAAACCGCCTTTGTGCAGGACAGCGACTGGGAAAACAACTGGCGTGAGTACTATAAGCCCATTCCCGTGGGTGAAAAGCTGGTGGTCGTACCCCAGTGGGAGGAGGCCGACTGCGAAGGCAGAGTTCCGCTGCGCCTTGACCCGGGGCTTATTTTCGGCACAGGCAGCCATGCCACCACAAAAATGTGCCTTGCCGCCCTTGAGGACTATGCCCGCCCCGGCATGAAATTCCTTGACCTTGGCTGCGGCAGCGGCATTCTCGGTATCGGCGCGCTGGTGCTTGGGGCTGACAGCTGTGTGGGCTGCGACATTGACCCCAAGGCTCCCGATGTTGCCATGTCAAATGCCGCCCTTAACGGCATTGGAGCAGAGCGCTTCAAGGTTTATGCCGGGGATGTTATTGGCGACGCCTCACTGAGGAAATTCATGGGCAGCGGCTACGATGTGGTTCTGGCCAACATAGTGTCCGATGTTATTATCCCCCTTTCGGCCTATGTACATGATTTTCTCAAGCCCGGCGGGGTGTTTATATGCTCGGGCATAATCGACGGCAGACAGGACGAGGTAAGCCGCGCCATTGAGCAAAACGGCTTTAGGATAAGCGCTCACCATCAGCTTGAGGAATGGCACTGCTTTGTATGTGAATAAAGTAATGAACCCGGTCTGACGACCGGGTTCATTACTTTATTCACTATTTATTTCCCGTATACATCGTTGGTGTCCATCAGTTCTATTTCAAACACGATGGTCTCACCCTCGCGCCAGACGGTGATCTCCATTATATCGCCCACCGCCATCTCGTTTTTGATGGCTGCAACCTCCTCGGTGCTGCTGACGGCGATGCCGTTTACATGGGTGACCACATCCCCGGGCTGCATGCCCTTTATCTCAGCGTCGCTGCCCTTGCTGACATCGGTCACATACAGTCCGCCGGGAAGGCCGTATTCCTCGGCTGCAGCTTCGGGAATTGCGCCCACGGTGATACCCACGGAGGGGCGGCCGCGCATTTCGCCGTATTGCAGAAGGGAATTGCCCACCACTCTGACGGTGCTTGTGGGTATGGCAAAGCCTATGCCCTCAATGCTGGAGTAGGAGGACATCATCTTCATGTTGGTGACGCCCACCACCTGTCCGTACATGTTGAACAGGGCGCCGCCGGAGTTACCCTCATTGAGAGCGGTATTGGTCTGCAAAAGGGTCATGTTATGACCGTTATAGCTTATGCCGCGCTCGATGGCGGAGATTATGCCGTCGGTCATGGTCATACGGAATTCCTCGCCCAGAGGGTTGCCGATGGCAGCCACTTTGTCCCCTACCTGCATGGCGCTGCTTTCGCCAAGCTCGGCAGCGGGAAGATCCTCCGCGTCTATCTTGAGCAGGGCAATATCGCTGACGGAGTCGCCGCCCACCAGCTTTGCCTCATAGCTGCGGTCGTCATAGAGAACCACGGTTGCGGTGTCGCTGCCGTCAATTACATGGGTATTGGTGAGAATAAGACCGTCGGAGCTGAGAATAACGCCGGTACCCCAGCTATATGACAGCTTCCCGTCGGTATAGCCGGATATGGCAACAATGCTCTTTGAACAGCTTTCGTAAAGCTGCTGCAGGCTCAGCTCTTTCCCGGAGGCAGGCTTAAGCTCCAGCTTCATATCAACTGGCAGCTCCGCCTGAGGGATATTTATATCCGCCACATCGGTGGTAGTGCTCTGATAGAAATTATCGAAAAAGTCATGTGCGTTGTCCGGCATATCGTCAACACTGTCACCTGTGCCGTCATTGCCCTGAAAGGGGTCAATGGTGGGAAGATTTTCCTGCACACCGGGCTTTATTATCTGGGGCGTTTCCTTTTCCCTGAATACAAGGGAGCTGCCCACCAGCAGCAGCGCCAGCAAAACAGTGCCGCCGACAATGCGAAGAACCCGCTTTTTCCTGTTTTTCACCTTCGGGGCAGCCTGAGCTGCGGCAGGGGCAGGCTCCACGCGGTGAAGCGGCTCGTACCAGCTCTGGGTGCTGTACCAATCATTGTTGCTCATATCTTTTCTCCTGCTTGATTATTTGTTTTCAGCCAGCTTCAGCGTGAACACAAATTCCGTTACACCGCCGCTGCTTTTCACGGCGATGTCCTCGTCATGGCTGTTGATTATCTCTTTTACCAGATACAGTCCCAGCCCCACACCGTCTTTATCAAGGCTGCGGGAGCGGTCGGACTTATGGAAGCGGTCAAATATAAAGGGCAGGTCTTCCGGAGGAATAGTCTCCCCCACATCCTTTATGGAGAGAAAGGCCTTGCCTGCGTCCCTGTAAAGACGCACGGTAATACAGCTTCCGGCTGCGGAGAACTTAACCGCATTGTCCATCAGATTATAAATAACCTGAGTTATTGCATCCTTGTCGGCCCGGACGATAATATGATTGTCCGGAAGCTGAAGGTCCACATCCACATTCTTCTTTGTAGCTCTGCTCTCAAAGCTGAGAAGTGTCTGCAAAATAAGCTCCGTCAGGTCAAAGTCAATTCGCCGGGAGGGGTCGGCAGCTCTGGTTCTGGTCTGTGAGAGGTCCAGCATTTCCCGTACCAGACGGGAAAGCCGCCTTGTCTCATCCCTGATGGAAAGCAGGTACTTATCCGCATCCTCCTGAGGGATGGTACCGTCCAGAATGCCGTCGGCAAAGCCGGAAATGGTGGTCATGGGCGTTCTCAGTTCATGGGAAATATTGGCAATAAACTCACTTCGCCGCTTTTCGCTGGTTTCAAGGGAGTCGGCCATCTTGTTAAAGGAGTCTATGAGCGCACCCATCTCGTCGGTGGGGTCCTCCACCTGTCTGACACGGGCGGTAAAATCCCCCCGGGCAAACTTCCTTGAAGCGGCGGCTATCTCATCCAGAGGCCGAGCCATTATCTTGGAATAAACCAGCGACATTACTATGGCCGCAATAAAGACCAGCAGCGTAACCATAGCCGCCACATAGAGGAAGGCAGACCAGGCGCTGAGCACATTGTCAATAGCGCTTGTGACAAATACAAAGCCCTGAACTTCTCCGCTGCGGCTGACTACGGGCGTTGCAATTACAAAGCGGCTGCCCGGGTACATGCCCTCAAGGTCGCTTATAAGGTCCAGCTTGCCGGTGCTGTGCAGGGTCTGCATGGCGCTATCGCTTATCCGCTGTCCTATATGCTCACAGGCGGGCATAGGGTCTGAGCAGGACAGCACTCTGCCGTCCGTCCCGGTGATGAAAATATGGTTGCCGGTGCTGCGGGCAATGGAGCTCAATGTCATGCCCAGCGCCCAGCTGCTCAGAGAGTCATTGCTGCCTATGGCAGCGGCAGTCCTTGCCACCTCCCCGGCGCTGTGCTCCATATCTTCGCGGTACTCGTTTATCAGAAAGCTACGGCCTATACCTACGAAGGCAATGGCAATTATCAGAAAGCATACCGACACCATAGTGGCCGTAACCACGAAGTTTCGCAGAAAAATGCTTTTCATTCTTATATTTTACTCTGTTACTTCAAACTTATAACCAACGCCCCACACGGTTTTAAGGCACCATTTCTCGCTTACGCCCTCCAGCTTCTCTCTCAGGCGCTTTATGTGCACATCGACGGTTCGGGAGTCACCGAAATAGTCAAAGCCCCAAACCTCGTCAAGCAGCTGATTTCTTGTGTAGACCCGGTTGGGAGATGAGGCCAGATGAAACAGCAGCTCCATCTCTTTGGGAGGCGTGTCAACCTTGTTCCCGTCAACAACAAGCTCGTAGGAGTCAAGATTGATAACCAGCTTTTCAAAGCTCAGCTTCTTTTCCACAGGGCCCTCACAGTCACGGCGGCGCATGACCGCATGAATACGGGCAATAAGCTCCTTCACATCAAAGGGCTTGGTAACATAGTCGTCTGCGCCCATTTCAAGGCCGCTGACCTTGTCGTCGGTTTCGCCCTTGGCGGTGAGCATGATAATGGGAACGGAGGATTTTTTGCGGATGGAGCGGCATATCTGCCAGCCGTCCTTGCCGGGCAGCATAATGTCCAGCAAAACCACATCGGGGGTAAACAGGTCATACACAGACTCTGCCTTGCCGCCGTCGCCGCATATCATCACATCAAAGCCGTCCTTACCCAGATACAGGCGCAAAAGCTCGGCAATATTGGGGTCATCTTCAATTATAAGAGCGCGTTTATTCATAGACATCATTCCTTATACAGATTGATAATTATATTATAGATTATACAGGCACAGGCCGTTTAAAGGTTAAAAAACTGTAAAAAACTAAAATATGTTTACATCAGTCTAACAGAATAACGCCGCTTGTCAAGAGTGTAAGACCATGCCCATAAAGCCGTGGCATGTCTTTATAGGATATTACGGATTCCCACGGTCGCATCGCTCCCTCGGAATGACATAGTTCTGCATTAACTTGAATTACTGTCATTGCAAAGCCCCGCAGGGGCTGTGGCAATCCGCCCCATATGCTCGGCAAAACCCTCCGCACCCGACAGCATAAAAACAGCCCCGGTCAAAAGACCGGGGCTGAAACTATGTTTTTTATGTAATCAGCTTCCTTGAAGCGAGAGACTTATGCAGCCTGCTCCTTCTTCTTGAAGATGACCTGTACGCCCTCAACAACGAGGATAACAGCCAGAACGACCAGGCCGATGGACCAAATCATCTGGAACCAGTCACCCCATGCAGCGGTAGCGCCGATAACCATCTTGACCTTGCCAATGATGGTCATGACAAGGGAGGTAATGGTAGCAACCAGCATGAATGCCATGGGGAACAGGAACATCTTGTTGTTCTTGCCGATGTTTGCAAGCCATGCAGCAACAGCCAGCATTGCGACACCAGCCAGCAGCTGGTTAGCAGCACCGAACACGCCCCAGATCTGGCTCAGGCCCATGAAGCCCATGCCGCAGCCGATAACGACCATGATCAGGGTAGCAACGATGGGAGTAGCAAAGAACTTTGCAGCGCCCTTAAGGTCGTCGCGGGTCTTGCCTTCGGGAATGAACAGCTCGCCGAACAGGTAACGTGCAAGACGAGTACCGGAGTCCAGAGAGGTCAGAGCGAAGACGGAGACGGCCAGGGTCAGCAGGGTGTAAACAGTGTCGTAAATGGGGTTAGCGAAATCAGCAACGCCGCCGAACATGGTAGCAACCATGGTTGCAACACCACCAGCGAAGATGGTGGGAGGAGCGGAGAGCTGGAAGACATCGCCGCCGCCGATGTTGGTCTTGCTGAAGTCAACGCCGACTGCGAGGATGGAAACAACTGCCAGAGCGGACTCGATGATCATTGCGCCGTAGCCGATGACCTTAGCATCCTTCTCGGAGTTGAGCTGCTTTGCGGTGGTACCGGAACCGATGAGAGCATGGAAGCCGGAAACTGCGCCGCAGGCAACAGTGATGAACAGAACGGGGAACAGGTTGGAGTTGCCGTTGATGCCGGCCCAGCCGGTGAATGCGGGCAGCTCAACAGACATGTTGGAGCCAAATACACCGACGAATGCGATGATCATCATACCGTAGAGCAGGAAGGAGCTCAGATAGTCACGGGGCTGGAGCAGAATCCATACGGGCAGCAGGGAAGCTGCGGTGACGTAAACTGCAATGAAGATGACCCAGAAGGTACGGCCGAAGTTGACGCCGATGTTCAGACCGGCGAAGGTGATAGCGATGATGCCCACGATACCGATGACAGTTGCAACACCGATGGGAGCATTCTTGCGGTACACGAAGAAACCGAAGATGACTGCTATCAGGATGAACAGCAGAGAGGTAGTTGCGGTAGAAGCGGTGTTGCTTACATTTGCACGACCGACAGTGATGAGGCTGTCAGCAGTGGATGCAAAGGTACCTGCAACAACTGCGGTGAAGGAAGCAATGACCAGAATGAGAACCAGCAGTGCGAAGATGGTGAACAGGCGCTGGGCTCTTACGCCGATGTTGGCCTTGATGACTTCGCCGATGGAGCCGCCGTTATGACGGATAGAGGCGAACAGAGCACCAAAGTCGTGCATTGCACCGAAGAAGATACCACCGATAACGATCCACAGCAGGACGGGCAGCCAACCGAAGATAGCAGCCTGGATAGGTCCGTTGATGGGGCCGGCACCGGCGATGGAAGAGAAGTGGTGACCCATAAGCACAGCGGGGTTAGCAGGAACGTAGTCCATTCCGTCGTAACTGGTGTGTGCAGGAGTCTCCTTGGTGGGGTCTACACCCCACTGCTTTGCCAGCCAAGAGCCATAGAAAATGTAGCCCAGAGCAAGCACAGCAATTGCGATGACGAGGATAAGTATTGCGCTCACACTTTTCACTCCTTAAATAAAAAATGTTTATTTACTACTGCGGTCACTTTGCCTTCCTAACCGCAAATAGTTTACCGATATACTTCACCATTTCGTAGGCAGCGTGATTGGTGAAGGTCTTGCTGAGGCTCATGTCCACCGCGGCAACATGCAGCGTGGTGTAGCCTTCAAGGGAAAAGCGCCCGTAGCTCTTGGAGAACTTGCGCTTTTTGACTGTCTTGATGACATCCCTGCTGAGAGTGTCCGCAAGGAAGATCACCTTACAGTTGGTATACTGATGCTCCTTATGGGGCTTGACCAGAGGAAGCATATCCTCAAGGGCAAGATCCACACAGCGGTTCACAGTATCGGTGTCAAATTCCGGGGCGGAAAATATGTAGGCGTACTCGTTGGTCTCATTGGCGTACATGACCATCTTCTTTGTCAGCCAGAACTTTTCCGCACGGGAGAAATACTCACATTTGTATTTCAGCGGCAGACCGTGAAACTCCACATCCGGGTATATATTGTAATAAGCGCTGAAGGAATCCTCCAGTATCTTTTCAAAATACGACCGGCTCAAAGCCATAGATATGCCTCCGAAAAAATGAACAAATGATGACTAAAGATAATATAACGCTAAACGGAACAAATTTCAATAGTAATTTTTATCAAGTCGCACTAAATTAATTTGGCAGAATACACAATTTTTTTGTCTGCGCATCGCGCACATATACTGCCTGCGCCGGCGGATAAATTTTGTGTGGGTAAGTTTACAATCCAAAAACTTTGTAGTATATTGTATAGACAGAATGAATTAAAATACAGGGTGTGTATTATGCAGTATCAGTATTGTGTACCCTGCCTGCTGGGCCTTGAAGGCCCCATAGCGGACGAGCTGAAACGGCTCGGTATGCAGGATGTGAAAAACGAAAACGGCAGAGTTTATTTCACCGGCGGCTTTGAGGCCATGGCGGAGGCAAACCTTAATCTGCGCATAGGCGAAAGGGTGCTCATTGAGCTGGGGCGCTTTGAGGCCCGGAGCTTTGAGGAGCTTTTTCAGGGCACAAAGGCCCTGCCCTGGGAGCATTTTATCGGCAGAGACGGCGCCTTCCCAGTAAAGGGATACAGCCTCAATTCAGCGCTGTTTTCCGTATCCGACTGCCAGAAAATAATAAAAAAGGCTATTGTTGAGCGGCTGAAAAGCGTATATTCCATTGAGTGGTTCCCCGAGACGGGAGCGCTGTATCAGGTGCAGTTTTCCATTATGAAGGACAGCGTTTCCCTCTGTATCGATACCTCCGGCGAGGGTCTTCACAAGCGCGGCTATCGCCCAGCTCACAATGCGGCTCCCCTGAAGGAGACAATGGCGGCGGCCATGGTGAAGCTCTCCCGGTACAGGGGCAGAGACGATTTCTGCGACCCCTTCTGCGGCAGCGGCACCATCCCCATAGAGGCGGCTCTCATCGCCCTTAACCGTGCGCCGGGGCTGAACCGCCGCTTTACAGCAATGAGCTGGCCTCAGGTGGAAAGACGCATCTGGGAGGACGCCCGGGAAAAGGCCGTTTCAAAGGAATTTTGCGGCGAGTACAGCATTGTTGGCTCCGACATTGACCCGAAGGCACTGGAGCTTGCAAGAGAAAACGCCCGCCGTGCGGGAGTGGAGCATATTGTCCGCTTTGAGAAGGCCGACGCTTGCTTTTTTGAGCGGCAGACCCAGCGTGGCGTCATCGTCACCAATCCCCCCTACGGTGAGCGCATCATGGAAAAGCAGCAGGCCGAGGAGCTGTACCGCGCCTTTGGCAGAGCCTATTTGCAGTGTGAAAACTGGCAGCTTTATCTGCTGTCCTCTCACACGGAATTTGAGCGCTGCTTCGGCAGACAGGCGGACAAAAAGCGCAAGCTCTATAACGGAATGATAAAATGCGACCTGTTCATGTATCTCAAATAGAAAGAAGGAAGAACCGTGAAGCATCTGTTTATAGTAAATCCCACCGCCGGCGGTAAGGACAGCTCCCCGGATGTGCGCCGCCGCGTAGAGGCCGCTTTTGCGCAAAGGGAAGACACATACGAGATATATGTCACCCGCGCCCCTATGGACGCTGCGGACAAGATAAAGGCCGAGGCCGCCGACTGTGAGGCCCTTCGTGTCTATGCCTGCGGCGGCGACGGCACCTTTAACGAGTGCGTCTGTGGCGCCGCCCTCCTTCCCAATGTGGCGGTCTGCCCCTTCCCCACCGGCACCGGCAACGACTTCTGCCGCATGTTCGGCTCCGAGGCGGACATGTTCCGTGACCTTGAGGCGCTGCTGGAGGGTGAGGAGCATGAAATCGACCTTATCAACTGCAACGGCCGCTGGTGCGCCAACATCTGTTCCGTGGGCATTGACGCGCGCATAGGCAACGATGTACATAAATACAGCAAGCTCCCGATTATAGGCGGCGCCGCCGGCTATGTGGTGAGCACCGTGGTCAACCTTTTCAAGGGCATAAACCGAAACCTTAAGGTAAGCTCCTGCGGCTACACCGCAGAGGGTCCCCACGCGCTTATTTGCGCCTGCAACGGGCGCTTTTACGGCGGCGGCTTCAATCCCTCTCTCTACGCCCGCCCCGATGACGGTGAGCTGGACATCTATGTTGTAAGAGGGCTTAAGCTGTGGGAGGTTCCCATGCTTATCGGCAAATACGCCGCAGGCCGTGTGGACGAGCTTAAAAACCACGCCGTACACCTTAAGGGCACAGAGGTGGACATTGTGTTTGACGAGGAGAATGTTATCAACATTGACGGTGAAGCCCTTTACTCAAAGCAGGTCAGCATAAGACTTGTCCGCAGCGGCACAAGGCTCATCGTCCCCAGGGGTATGAGCTTCTTTGCCGAGGCCGTCACAGTCTGAGAATAAAATCCGTCACAAAAAATTAATAAAAAAAGCCCCGGAATTTTCATTCACGGGGCTTGCAAATTTTTATATATGTGGTATTATATGCACTGTTAGCACTCCAGAGCGTTGAGTGCTAACAGTGTTGAATTTTGTAAATAAATATTTTGGAGGTATATATTATGAAGCTCAAGCCTTTGGCAGACCGTGTCGTTCTCAAGCAGGACGCAGCTGAGGAGCGCACCTCCTCCGGCATTTTCCTTACCGCATCCGCGCAGGAAAAGCCCGAGGTCTATGAAGTATGCGAAGTTGGCCCCGGCGGTCTGGTGGACGGCAATCAGGTTGAAATGATCGTTCAGGCCGGTCAGAAGGTTCTGGTTGGCAAGTACAGCGGCAGCAAGGTCAAGCTGGACGATGTGGAGTATGTTATCGTCCGTCAGTCCGACATTCTGGCAGTTATCGAATAAGGAGGATATATCATGGCAAAGCAGATAATCTACGGCGAAGACGCAAGAAAGGCTATCGAGCGCGGCGTTAACCAGCTGGCCGATACCGTTAAAATAACCCTGGGCCCCAAGGGCCGCAATGTGGTTCTGGACAAGAAGTTCGGCTCCCCCCTGATCACCAACGACGGTGTTACCATAGCAAAGGAGATAGAGCTGGAGGACGCCTTTGAGAACATGGGCGCACAGCTCATAAAGGAGGTCTCCACCAAGACCAACGATGTTGCGGGCGACGGTACCACCAGCGCCACCGTTCTGGCACAGGCAATGATAAACGAGGGTCTCAAGAACCTGGCAGCAGGCGCAAACCCCATGGTTATGAAGCGCGGCATCCAGAAGGCCACCGCAGCCGCAGTTGAGGCTGTAAAGGCCGTATCCCAGCCCGTTTCCGGCAGCAAGGACATTGCCCGCGTCGGCACCATTTCATCCGGCGACGAGCTTATCGGCACTCTCATTGCAGAGGCAATGGAGAAGGTAAGCCAGAACGGCGTTATCACCATTGAGGAGAGCAAGACCGCTGAGACTTACAGCGATGTTGTTGAGGGTATGCAGTTTGACCGCGGCTACCTGTCCCCCTACATGGCCACCGATATGGACAAGATGGAAGCTGTCATTGACGATGCTCTCATTCTTATCACCGACAAGAAGATCTCCAATATTCAGGAGATACTGCCCCTGCTGGAGCAGATAGTCAAGGCCGGAAGAAAGCTGCTCATCATCGCAGAGGATGTTGAGGGCGAGGCTCTTGCAACCATTATCCTCAACAAGCTCCGCGGCACCTTCACCTGTGTCTGCGTCAAGGCTCCCGGCTTCGGTGACAGACGCAAGGAAATGCTGCAGGACATCGCAGTGCTCACCGGTGCACAGGTTGTTTCCAGCGACCTGGGCATGGAGCTTAAGGACGCCGACCTGAGCATTCTCGGTCAGGCACATCAGGTCAAGGTCAGCAAGGAAAATACCGTTATCGTCGACGGCGCAGGCAGCAGCGAGGAGATCCGCGCCCGTGCAGCCCAGATCAGCCGCCTGATAGAGACCACCACCTCCGACTATGACCGCGAAAAGCTGCAGGAGCGGCTTGCAAAGCTCAGCGGCGGTGTTGCGGTCATCAAGGTCGGCGCTGCCACCGAGACTGAGATGAAGGAAAAGAAGCTGCGCATCGAGGACGCTCTCAACGCCACCCGCGCCGCAGTTGCAGAGGGCATCGTCCCCGGCGGCGGCACCGCTTATGTTATTGCTGCCAAGGCAGCCGAGAAGCTGCTGGGCACTCTCTCCGGCGATGAGAAGACCGGCGCTTCCCTTATTGCCAAGGCTCTGAAGGCTCCCATCATGCAGATCGCAGCCAACGCAGGTCTTGAAGGCGCCGTGATATACAACACCGTTGCCACCAGCAAGAAGGCCAATTACGGCTTTGACGCTGCCAACGAGAAGTACGGCGACATGATCGAGATGGGCATTGTTGACCCCACCAAGGTCTGCCGGAGTGCACTTGAGAATGCAGCCTCCGTGGCCTCCATGGTTCTCACCACCGAAAGCCTCGTTGCCGACATTCCCGAGAAAAATCCCCCCATGCCCGCAGGCGGCGGCATGGACGGCATGTACTAAGCCAATAACAGATGAACACCCCTGCACCCGGAAGGATGCAGGGGTGTTCATCTGTCAGAGAAGGGATACTTGGCTCTCCCTTTTGGAGAGCTGTCAGCCTACGGCTGACTGAGAGGGAAAATACGGATTGCCGCGTCGGGCTTTGCCCTCCTCGCAATGACAGCAAGTGCAGGAAGCCGCAACTCATCCTTTACACAAAATAATCTATTGCCGCACGGTCGGAGCTTACAGCGTGGCAGTGAGCACCGAAGCTTTTATGTGCCTGAGCCGCCTTGTATTCACTGAGGGCGTCAAAATCCTCCATGTCGCAGACAAGCACCACATCGTAGTTTGTTTCCTCGGCCTCCCTGCTGCCTATGCCGCACTGAAAGTATTTCAAAACCTTTATCTCCCGCTCCATGGCTTGGGCAAGCTCTGAGGCGATTTTGAGATTTTCCTCCCTGCTTCTGCCCTGAGCCTCCGGCAGAAACTTATACATAACGATATGTCTGAGCATTATTGTATCTCCTTTCCGTCAAGCTGAGCGGATATGAGCCTGCTGCCGCTGTAACAGAGCTTGAGAGAGAAGAAGGCTGCGTCCTCCTCAAGCAGTCTCAAAAAGATCTTATCCCCCTCCCAGATGTCCATCTGAGGCAGGAGGGATTTTTTAATCCAGCGGAGCTCACCCTCGTCGCAGTCCCGGGGCGTACCCGAATAGTCGCTGACGGTGAAAAGGTGCATAAACTCCGTCTCCCCGCCCTCGGGCACAAAGGTGACCAGCGCCCGGTAGCGCCACTTAAGGGGGCATAGCCCCGTCTCCTCCAGCATTTCGCGGCGCATGCAGTCCTCGGGGCTCTCCCCTTCTTCAAACTTGCCGCCTATGCCTATCCACTTATCCTTGTTGATGTCATTTTCCTTTTTGACGCGGTGGAGCATCAGATACTCGTCTCCCCGCTCAATATAGCAAAGACTGGTGCTGAACATCTCAGACCTCCAAAAGTCCTACGGTCACATCGTTTACATTGGTGCCGGTGGGCCCGGTGATTATAAGTCCGCCGACGGCCCTGAGTGCGTTATAGCTGTCATTATTCTCAAGAAAATCCTCCGACTCAAGGCCGAGAGCCTCAAATCTTGCTAAGCTCAAGCTGTCGGTATATCCGCCGGCGGCATCGGTGGGGCCGTCGGTCCCGTCTGAGCCTACGCTTATCAAGGCCGCCTTTTCAATGCGGGAGAGGGTTTTTGCCGCCGACAGGGCAAGCTCCTGATTTCTGCCGCCAAGACCGCTGCCCTTAAGCTGCACCACAGTCTCTCCCCCGGCGATAAGGGCAAGCCTTTTGCCCTCGCCCCGGCGCTTGAGCAGAAGCTCTGCAAGCCAGCTGCCCGCCTCCTTAGCCTCGCAGCTCAGAGTGTCGGTAAGTATCTGCGGCTCGTAGCCCAGCCTTTGGGCTGCATCGGCTGCGGCGGTGCAAAGCGCCCTGACGCTGCCTATAATGCGTGTATTCACATTGGGACAGCTTTTCTCCGTCTCCTCCATGAGGCAGCTTTTCACCCTGTCCGAAATGAGCAGACCGTAGTTTGAAGCAATCTCCATGGCCTGAGTGCAGCTTGAAGTGTCCGCTGCCGCCGGGCCGGAGGCTATCATGTCCACAGGGTCGCCCAGCACATCGGAGAGTATCACCGCCTCAACACGGGCGGGGGCGCAGATTTTTGCAAATCTGCCGCCCTTTACGGCGGACAGGCGCTTTCTCACGGTGTTGATCTGCACAATGTCCGCCGCCCCCGCCAGAAGCAGATTGGTTATCTGCTGAAGCTCGGAGGGCTCCACAAGGGGCTTTTCAAACAGGGCGCTTCCACCGCCGGAGAGGAGAAACAGCACCGTGTCCTTCTCCGTCAGGGCAGAGCACATTTTTATGATTTCCTCCGTGGCGGCAAAGCCCTTTTCGTCCGGCACGGGATGGCCTGCCTCAAAGCAGCGCAGCCCGGGTATCTCCCCCATCACATGCCCATACTTTGTAAGCACAATGCCATCCACCGGAGGCACGGTCATGTATTTTACCGCCGCCTGCGCCATCTGCCAGCCGGCCTTACCGACGGAAACAAGATATACCTGCTCCCCCAGCTCAAGCTCAGACAGGGCGCGGCGCACGGCCTCGTCCGGGCGCACAGCGTCAATGGCGCTGCGGGCTATTGTCTCGGCGTCGGCGCGAAGCCTTGCGTAGATTTCGTTTTTCATGGACAGCTCAGCACTCCTTCCGCCCAGAGGCAGCCGCCGCAGGCTGGATGGCTGTTGCCAATACAGTCGGCTTTGTTATCCTCGAACAGCTCACAGTGACCGCAGTATGTGCAGGAGGCAAAATCAAAATCGTCAAACTTGCGCCGGAAGCTCTTGTATTCCGGGCTGTTCCAGATTTCATCCAGCCCCTTCTCACGGGTGCTGCCAAAGCAGGCCCGGTATATTTTACGGTGGGTCTTGTTCATATAGGTGTAGCCGTTATGCAGTAGCGCCATACAGGGGCTTACCTGACAGTCGCTGCGGACAAAGCACATGCCCTCCCGCACAAACTTGCAGTAGGAGGCCTTGCGGATAACAGGCTCGTCGTTAAAGTACAGATTGAAATTCTGCCGCGCCATAAGCTGACGGATGCCCTCCGCCGCCTCGGGCACGCCCATGTCAAAATACGGCAGACGCACCGTGGGCAGGACGCTGCCTTTGCCGGGGCCGGTATACATGTTCACAAGATTTGTGTACAGCATCTCCTGCTGGGAGCTTTCGTCCGTGGGAGATATATTTGAAACATTGACCTCGTCCACCAGATGCTGCGCAATAAAGAAGGGCAGCTTTTGAAGCTGGTGGGCGTTGCTTCTCATGGCGACGAAGGTTATTCCAAGGGCAATGCTGCTGTGCTTTTCATGGCGCAGACGGTTAAATGAGCGGATATTACTCAGCACCCGCCCGGAATTATCGTGTCCCGAATGGGAAAGCTCCCCTTTTTTCATATCGGCATTAATGGAGGAGTCGGTCTCAAGGTCGTCTATGGATACCCAAAGCCTGCTGAGCCCCGCGTCCATAAGCCCCTCCGCCATCTGAGGGCTGAGAAGCGTTCCGTTTGTGAGAAGCTCAACCTCGGCGCCGGTGTCAGCCGCAAGGGAGACCATTTCCAGTATGTCCTTATGAAACAGCGGCTCACCCATGCCGCCAAAGAAGATTATCTCCACGCTTTTGGGCATGGTGGCCAGCACATGGCGGAAATCCTCCATGCTCATGTCGCAGAAGCTCTCCTCAAACCATGTGTGGCGAAAGCACATTTTGCAGTTGAGATTACATTTTGTGGTAGGCTCTATATACAGCTTTCTCAGCATGGGCACCCCTACTTTCCGTAAAAATCAAGAAACTGCCTTGTTTCCGGCATCTGCGGCGCTGTGAGCACCGAAGCCTTGTCTCCGTATTCAAGAAGCCTCCCCTTATGGAAATAAAGCACCCTGTCAGCAATGCGCTTTGCCTGCTGGAGGCTGTGTGTAACAAGCAGCAGGGCGCAGCCCGTTTCCTTCACATAGTCAACTATCATTTCCTCGGAAAGGGAGCTTGTCTCCATATCCATGGCGGCGGTGGGCTCGTCCAGTATCACAAGCTCATAGCTTTTCATCATAAGCCGTGCCAGCGCCATGCGGGCGGTTTCACCTCCTGAGAGGCGGCTTGCCCGCTTATTCTCAAGATGCTCAAGCTGCAGACGCTCCATAAGCTGCTGTGCGCGGCTGCGGTCGCTGCCGTTTAAAAGAATATTTGCCGCCGTACTCATTCTGAAAGCGTAATTCTTCTGAGGCATGTAGCCCACGGTGGCAGCGTCGGAATACGAAGCCTTTTTATCGGCAGGCAGGACGCCGGCAAGAATTTTTGCAAAGGTGGATTTGCCGCTGCCGTTTGCACCTATCACGGCATAGATAAGGCCGCTTTCAAGCTCAATGCCGGGGAAATCCAGCACACGCCGCTGCTCATAGGTTTTGGTAAAGGGCGCTATTTTCATCGGCTGAGCCTCCTTTGCAGCAGGGATATGACAACATTCACCAGAAGCGACAGGCTCAGCAGTATCATGCCCAAAGCCACCGCAAGGGTAAAGTCGCCCCGGTTCGTGTACTGCATTATGGCGGTGGTCATTACCATTGTCTTCCACGATATTGCGCCTCCCACCATGGACACTGCGCCGACCTCCGCAATTGCCCGGGAAAAGGCCAGCAGATATGCGGACACGATCTGGTAGCCGCACTCGTTCGCCAGCAGCAGAAAGGTTTTGAAGCCGCCTAAGCCAAGCCCCTTTGCCGTCTCACGGACACTTTCCGCAATGCCGGACACATAGGCCTCCATATTGCACACCACAATGGGCGTTATAAGCACCACCTGAGCGATTATCATCGCCTTAACGGTAAACAGCAGCCTCAGATGGCGGAGAGGCCCTACGCCGGAGAAAAGCATATAGAACAAAAGCCCGCATACCACCGGAGGCAGCCCCATAAGCGTGCGAAAGCTCACCAGCAGCACTCCCCTGCCCTTAAAGCGGCAGGCGCCCAGCCATATTCCAAGAGGCAGGCCGATAAGCAGCGCGATAATCGAGCTTGAAAGGCTCATGCGGGCAGTAACCGCCAGAATATTATTCAGTTCACGGCTGCCGCTCATTATAAGCTCAAGTGCCTTCATCAGCGCTGTCTGCATACTTAGTCACCCCGCAGTCTGTAATTTAAAAAATCCGTGGGCGAAAAAGCCGCCCACGGACAGAATATACTATTTTCCCTTCAAATGCAAGGCTCAGGCTATAACTCCGCCGTTTGCGTAGAAGGTCAGGAAGGTTGCCTTATCGGTGAGGATGTAGGCGCCCATCTCCTTTGCCATGACAAGGCATGAGCCCATGCCGGCATTGGCAGAGGTGTACCAATCGGTGTAAGCAGCGAAGCTCTCAGCCTCGGCGGTGATGCCCAGGCTCTCGGGCCAGAGGCTTATCTCCTTGGTGTGAGTACCGGACTTATCACCACGGGAGACGAAGGGGAACTTGCCTTCTGCAATGGCTGCGAAAGCGTCCTTGACGGAAGCGGCAGCCTGAACGCCTGCGGGGTCCTCGGTGGGGCCGCAGAGAACATAGAAGTTATACAGGAAGGTGATGCGCTCAGCCTCAAAGCCGCTGACAACACGGCCGAAGCCGCCCTCGATGAAGGCCTCCTCCTGGCTCTTGGAGTGGACGAATATCAGGTCTGCATTACCGGCCTTTGCAGCGGCGATGGCCTTGCCGGTACCGGCGGACTGAATGTCAACATCGTAGCCGTACTTTTCCTCAAAGGTGGGAACCAGAAGGCCCAGCAGACCGGAGTCGTTGACGGAGGTGGTGGTGGACAGGCGGATGAGCTTGGTCTCCTCGGTTGCCTGTGCGATCTCACCGGTGTAAACGGGGGCGCCGTCCTTTGCGTAGAACAGGTACTCGCCGTACTGTTCAAAGCCAAAGTTTGCGGCAAGGTCAATGGCCTCCTGAGTCAGCAGCCACTGAATGAAAGCGTCTGCACCGGCAGTGTTGACGACAACATCGGAAACAGGGTTGTTCTCGGCGTCAACAAAGGGAGCCTCTGCGTTGACAGCGATAAGGGAGTAGTTGTTGATCATGCTGTCATCCTTCTCCATGAGGATAACGGTGTTGACAGCGGGAGCGGCAGGCTCTTCAACGGGAGCCTCTGCAGGGGTCTCTGCGGGAGCTTCGGCAGGAGTCTCTGCGGGAGCTGCAGGTGCGGGTGCGGGAGCCTCGGTCTTTGCGCCGCAGGCTGCAAGGCTCAGAACCATGATAAGAACCAGCAGCAGGGATACAAATTTCTTCATTTTTATTCCTCCAAAAATTACTTCGCAAAACAAAAAACAAGCCATTTTCCATAAGCCAAGAGCGCACAGCATAGCTGTGCTTCACATGGCTTTCGGAAAAAGGCTCGTCCACCGTTTTACGAAAAATATTTGACCGCCTGAGGCGGCTTTCACAAGCTTGAGTTTACCACAGTGTTAAATATATTGCAATACTCTCTTGGCGGATATTCGGGAATTTTTAATACTTTTCCCGCCAAACTCTTTTCTTTTTTCCCTTTATGCGTTATAGTAACACTGAGGTGATGTATATGGTGAAGGAAGAAATCTGGAGCGTGTCTGTTGACCGGGCGCGGAGCTTTTTCCGCTCACAGGAGGATGTAAGTGAGGAAAGCGGCACCGTGTTCATATATAAGAGCTGCCGCTGCAGCCTTACCGAGCTCAAGCCCAAGGGCATGGGCGTGTGGGCTGCAAAGCGTATCAAGCTCTGCATAGAGGGAGAGGAAGAGGATCTGGGCGAAATATATCACCGCTTCTTCATGCAGTTTCTTTCCACGGGAGGTTGAGTTATGGCAAAAGAGATACCCTCAATGGATCAGTGGCTCAAAGAGGCCAAGCAGCACGAAAGTGCGCCGAAAATCGGCATGTATCTGACCCACAACGGCGTTGTGCGCCAAAGCGCAAAGGCCAAGGTGCGTCAGGGCGCGGAGGACACGAAGCCCGTCACCGGACTGTATTTTGACTATGACAGGCAGAAGGTGGATGAGGTCATTGCCTCGGCCTATGAAATGGAAGGTATATATTACATCCGCGTATGGCTCAACGAGGGTGAGCTGCGCGTGGGTGACGACATTATGTATGTGCTCATCGGCGGCGACATCCGCCCCAGAGTGGTGGACTGTCTGCAATACCTTGTGGGCAGGATTAAAAACGAGTGCGTCATTGAGACGGAGCATTACTGAATATGCCTTTTCCGCTTTGCGCAGGGGCCTATTAGTTCAATAACGAAATGAGAAAAACCAGCAGATAATCTGCTGGTTTTTCTCATTCATTTTTCTGCGTATTACGGTTTCGGCTTACAGTGCGGGGGGCGTCCATTCTGCGGCGCCCCCCCCCCCCCCCCCCCCCCCCCCCCCCCCCCCCCCCCCCCCCGCCCCCCTCCTGGGGGGGGGGGT
>JAZNUQ010000108.1:0-25120 GCA_045592365.1 Candidatus Limivicinus sp.
GCCAGCTCCCCCCGCAGCGGCCGGCGCAGCCTCCGCCGTCTTCATGGCTGTGGCACCCGCCGCTGCAGCCACCGCAGCCGCCGGAGCAGGCGCCGCCGTCCCCTGCGGGGAGCTGACCCAGAATAAGAAGCTCGGCTGCAATGTCCGCATTGCCGCAGTAGCCTGCAACGGGGACTATGCCCATGCTCAGAAGCAGGGCTCTTGCCTCTGCACCCATGTGGCCGCAGATAACAGCGTCAACACCCTCATCACGCATAAGATTTGCCATGTCGGTATGGCCGTGCTTGTCTGCGCAGCTTACCAGACGCTTGGTGCAGTTTTCAGGGTCAACATCGTCAAATTCATAGATCGCGAACATTTCGCAATGCCCGAAATGCTCATAGATTTCTCCGTCCTTGTATGCAACGGCTATTTTCATGTTCAAATCTCCTTTTCAATATAGTCTGCTATCTCAGCGATATGCTCGCCGCTGACAGCTTCCACCTCGCCTGCGTCCACCATGGCGGCAACAACAGGGTCAATGGGTATTTTTGCAAAATGCTCAATGCCGTACTGCCTTGCAAGAGCCTCAACCTTGCTCTCACCGAAGATGCTGTGCTCCTTGCCGCAGTCATGGCACTTGAAGTAGGACATGTTCTCAACAATGCCCAGAACGGGTATGTTCATCATGTTCGCCATGTTGACAGCCTTTGCAACGATCATGCCCACCAGATCCTGAGGAGAGGTGACGATGATGATGCCGTCCACCGGCAGGGACTGGAACACGGTCAGGGGAACATCGCCGGTGCCGGGAGGCATGTCAACAAACATGAAGTCCACATCCTGCCAGAGAACATCGGTCCAGAACTGGGTGACGGCGCCTGCAATGACAGGGCCGCGCCAGACAACGGGCTCAGTCTCGTCCTGAAGGATGAGGTTGATGGACATTATCTGAAGCCCCGTGTGGGTCACTGCGGGCAGCAGATACTTATCCGTGCCTCTGGCATGCTCGCTTATGCCAAAGGACTTGGGTATGGAGGGGCCGGTAATGTCAGCGTCCAGCACGGCGCAGTTGTGGCCGCGGCGCTGCATTTCGGAGGCCATAAGGCTGGTTACAAGGGATTTACCCACACCGCCCTTGCCGCTGACAACGGCAATGACCTTTTTAACGCTGGATTCGGGGTTGAGAGCCTTGAGAAAGCTCTCCGCCGTGCGCTCAGAGCAGTTTGCACTGCAGCTTGAGCAGTCGTGATTGCAATCGCTCATTTTTTATTTCTGCCTTTCGTTTCGGTAATAGTGTATGCCACCATTATACCCTTTTTTGCCAAATAGTCAAATAGACAGAACACTTAATTTGTATTGCCTGCGGCGGGAGCCTCAGGCAGCTCCATCTCAAGATACTCGTCCACTATCTGAAGCACCGTTTCATCCTTGAGTATCATGGAAATCTCAATACGGCGGTTGGCGCTTCGACCGGCCTCGGTGTCATTGGACTGGACGGGGCGGGTGGAGCCGTAGCCTGCGGCGCAGAAATAATCGGAAAACTCATTGAGGCTGCCGCCGTTACAGGAGAATATATAGTTCAGAACGGAATTTGCTCTCTGGGTGGACAGGGTACGGTTGCCGCTGTCGGTACCGGTGCTGTCGGTATGGCCGGAGATAACTATGCTGTCCACATACTTTGCGTTCTCCGGGTCATTGAGGAACTGATAGAATACCTCCGAGAGCTTTTCAAGCACCTGCTTGCTGTCCGCCTTTACCTCGGAGGAGGCATAGTCAAACAATACGCCCTCGTTAAGGATAATATTGCCGTTTTCGCCTATGCTGACCTTGCTGGCGTCACCCATGACCTCAACGATGCTCTCCTGTATCTGCTCAAGTATGCTCAGGCGAAGCACCGCAATTGTCTGCATCTGGTTGCGCATGGCAAGCAGCTCTTCATTGGCGGCGCTGAGATAGTCCGCCTGCTGGCCTATAAGCTCGGTCTGCTGCTCAAGAAGCTGGGTCTGCTGGGCTATCTGCTTGAGATACTCTTCAAGCTCATCCTGCTTGAGCCCCAGCTCTTCGCTGAGGGCGGCAAGCTGAATTTCCGCCTCCTCCACCTGACTTTGGGTCAGAGCGAGAACCTCCTGAGTATTCTGCAGGTCGTTGCCGGTGATAAGGTTCTGGATATATGACACCAGCATAAGGAAAAACAGGATAAGCGCCACGGCGGACATCATGTCCGCGTATGAGGGCCAGAAGCCCTGTTCGCCGGAGCCTTCACCCGCTCCGGTTCTTCCCGTGCCGTGTCTTCTCATGAGCGGCTGCTCCTCTCGATCTGGCGGGATACCTCACGCATGCCGCCCACCACATCACGGATGCTTACATCCATGCGTTCAATGGTGCCGCGCAGATTGTAGTTAAGCTCGGAGAAGTCGCGCACGCCTTCGTTGAAGCTGCCAACAGTCTTGTTGAAGGAGGCCAGAGGCTCACGGCTTGCCAGCAGCACGCGCTTGAGCTCGTCGGTGGCTTCCTTAAGGGTCTTGTCCATGGAGGCAGCCGCATCGTCCAGAGCGTGGATCATCTGGTGGATAAGCTCGGCATCGTCCTTGGGCAGAGCGGTGGGGAGATTGGGTGCAATGGTATTGTCAAGCCACAGCTCAAGCTGAACCTGCAGCTTTTCTCTCTGGCTCTGGGGGCTGAATACAGTCTTGAGCAGAGTGAGCAGTATGGAGCAGGCAACGCCCACCAGAGAGGTGTAAAACGCAACGCCCATACCGGAAAGAGCGGACATAAGGCCGCCTCCCACGCTGTCGAGCACGCTGAGCCATTCGGAGGTGTTGGAGTAGCTTATAAGCTCGGTAAGGGAGCTGACGGAAAGGCTGAGACCCAGGAAGGTACCGAACAGACCCAGAGTAACGAACAGAGACACCGCGTTATTGAGAAAGCGCTCACACAAAAGCGCACCGGAGAGCTTGCAGTTTACGGCGTTTTCAATGATGGCGGGAGTGTTGACCTCCTTGCCGTATTTCTTATATGCGGCGCTGAAATCGTTTACCAGATAGCGCATGAAGGCATTTTCCTTCTGCAGAGGGCCGTTTGCCATGGAGCTGAGACGGCGGTAGCGCAGATAGACGCTGAAAAGGACAAGAAGGGAAATTACAAAAAGGACTGCGATAACAAAGATAACCGCAGTACCCACCACGGGCATGCCTGTCAATGCTTTCATATGTATTACCTCCTGCTTTCGACAGATTACAATATATAGTGTATAGGAATTTACCCTTCAAGTCAATAATCGGGATATTGAAATTAATATCTTAATTATTGACCTGAAAGGGAACATTTTTTACAGGTAGCAGCGGATGTCCTTGGCCAGCCTTTCCTCCAGTGCGATAAGCTCACAGCAGATAGCCTTGGCCTCCTCGCTGGCGGCTCTGTACTGGTTAAGGTAGCGGCTCAGGCTCTCAACGCCCATGTTGCAGCCCTCGGTCATAAGGGCAGCCACGGTCTTGTCTGAATCGTCCACGGCAAGGCACACATTGGTCTTTATCCAGCTCATGCCCTTGGTGATGGGGTTGGGCTCCTTGCCCTCGTCCTCGTACTGCCGCAGCAGGGAGTTTATCCTGTCCTGCAGCTTTTCATGCTCGCGCTTGCAGTTTTTAAGACACATGCGAAACATTTCCGCATTTACATTGTCCAGCACCTCGTCAATGGACGCAACTCCCATCTTTATCCCCGCGTCACATTCCCGCAGAAGCCGTATGGTGTCTTTTTCTATCATGGTGATACCTCCGTTTTATGATTTATCATTATAATTATTCCCCGCTTCGGCTGCTGGACAGCCGGTAAATAAAGGTTTATAATAAGCCCAATCCACCGGGAGGAATACCAATGGAAATTATTTCAAAATATGCCCTGCCCATTATGGCGGCGCTTATAATATGCGTTTTCTATCTGGGGCTTCCCCTGCTTAAAAGCTGCCCCATCAAAAGGGAAAGCGACAGCAGAAAGCCCGACGGCAGGGATTTGTTTATAATTACCGCAATCACCCTTGCCTATGCTCTCACCGCCTTTACAAATCTTGGCAGCGGCAAAGCGCCCCAGAGCTTCCGGGAGCTTTCCGACGGGGATTATATTTACCTTGAGCTGGAGGAGACTGCCAATATCGACAAGGTGATGTTCTACGCCGGCATCAATGTGGGCTCCTACGCTCTGGAGCTTTCCGAAGATGGAATAAATTACCATTTAGCTGTGGTCATGGAGCAAAGCTACGCCGAGCTTCTGCGTTGGCACAGCCATGAGCTGGAGGCGGTGGGCGAAAATGTCCGCTTTGCAAGGCTGTCCTCCGTCAGCGGTCGCCCAAGGATGGGCGAGCTTGCCTTTTATAGCTCCGGCACCTACCTTGCTTACAGCTCCCCCGAGCCTGCACTCAATGACGAAAGCGGCATTATCCCCGCGTATTACGATTACTTTAACGGCAGCTATTTTGACGAGATCTACCATGTGCGCACGGCCATTGAGCACATGGAGGCCATGAACCCCTATGAAATTTCCCATCCCCCGCTGGGAAAGCTCATAATCTCCATAGGCATTTGGCTCTTTGGCATAACGCCCTTTGGCTGGCGCTTTATGGGTACGCTGCTGGGCGTGCTGATGCTGCCGATAATGTATGTATTCTCCAAGCGGCTTTTCGGCGGCAGAGCTGTTCCCGCCTGCTGCACGGCGGTTTTTGCCGCAGACTTCATGCACTTTGCCCAGACGCGCATGGCAACCATTGACACCTATGCGGTATTTTTCATACTGCTGATGTATCTTTTCATGTACCTGTGGCTTACGGAGCAAAGGCTGTGGCAGCTTGCCCTCTGCGGCCTCTGCTTCGGTCTGGGCGCCGCCAGCAAGTGGACATGTCTTTACGCGGGGGCAGGGCTTGCGCTGCTGTGGGCGCTGCACTGGCTTATCAGGGGCAGGGAGAGGGGCTTTATGGCCTTCTTAAAAAACTCCGCCTTCTGCCTTGTGTTCTTCGTGCTTATCCCCGGACTTATCTACTACGCCTCCTACTACCCCTACGGCGCAGCCCGGGGACTTTACGGCATAGGCGCCTTCTTCACAAGGGAATACTTTGACATTGTCATCTCCAACCAGGAGTTTATGTTCAGCTACCACTCCGGAGTGGACGCCACTCACCCTTACTCCTCCACCTGGTATCAGTGGCTTTTGAATATACGCCCCATACTCTATTACCTGCAATACTTCCCCGACGGCACACGCAGCGGCATTGCAGCCATGCTGAACCCGGCGGTATGCTGGGCCGGCTTTCTGGCGCTGTTTGTGCTGCTGTACATGGCAGTGCTGCGGAAAGACAAAACCGCAGGCTTCATTCTTCTGGGCTACCTTGCTCAGCTTCTGCCCTGGGTCTTTGTGCCAAGGCTCACCTTTGCCTACCACTACTTCCCCTGCTCGGTATTTCTGATACTGGCGCTGGGCTATGTGTTCAGCCTCATCCGGCTGGATCCCCCCAAGTGGCAGCTTTATGTGTTCGGCTTTACCGGCTTTTGCATAGGGCTTTTCGTTCTGTTCTACCCGGGCATAAGCGGCGCTCCCGTCTCCATGAGCTTTTCGGACAAAATTCTGGGCTGGCTTCCCACCTGGCCGTTTTAAAAAAGTCTCCCCCGTCTCTGACGAGGGAGACTTTTTTCCGCAATCTTAAGAATTTTAAGGGTTGACAGTTGTAGTCTGTCGTGCTATTTTGATTTCAGGTTACAATTGTAGTCTACAAACCCAAGGAGGTTTCATATGGAAAAAGACATAGCCGCAAGGATAAGCGACAGTGAGCTGGAGATAATGAAGTGCCTGTGGCAGGCGGGTAAGGCTCTGAGCATTACAGAGATACGCTCCGAGCTTCAGAGTCGCATGGGCTGGGAATCCACCACCGTCAAAACTCTGGTGCAGAGGCTTTGCACCAAGGGTGCGCTTTTGCAGGAGAAAAAGGGCGTATTTTATTACAGCGCCCTTATAGACGAGCAGGAGTATAAGCGCTGGGCGGCGGAGCATCTTATGCAGAAGCTCTACCACGGCAGCGCAAGGGAGCTGGTGGCGGCGCTTCTTCACGCCGACAAGCTCACTGCGGAGGATGTGGACGAGCTGAGCGCATGGTTTAACAGGGAGAGCGGGAAATGAAGCTGTTGACCGTTCTTTTGAGCATGAGCCTGGCAGGACTTTTGCTTTCGGCGCTGCTTGTTGTGCCGGGCAGGCTCTTCTTCAGGAGGCTCTGTCCAAGCCTGTACTACTATGCATGGCTCATAGTGCTGCTGCGCTTTGTGCTGCCCATCCCCGGACTTGCAGTGCCTGCAGGGACGCAGGCTCCTGTGGCCGAGCCCACCGCTCAGTCAATGAACGCCCCGCTTCCCACGCCAAGGATGCGCATAGGCTACTGGGCAGGCAATCACGGCTTTGTGTACTCCATCCCGGAGGAAAGCGAGCCTCAGGTCAGCGTACACAGCGAGGAATTTGAGGCTGTGACGAAAAAGACGGAGCTTCGCCGTATAATGGCGGACTTTGCCGGGATATTCAGGGAGCCGGCCTTTTATGTAGCCCTCTGGATTTTCGGCTTTGCGGTTTATTCGCTCAACGCCCTTATAAGCACGCTGCGCTTTCGCAGGCTGCTGTTCGGCGAGCTTGAGAACGCAGAGCCATGGGAATACGCACTTTTAAAGCAGCTCTGTCCCACTCCTCCCTCTCTTTACAGAAGCAAGGCTCTGTCCTCTCCCATACTTATCGGCCTCATAAGACCCCGGCTGATACTCCCCCAAAAAAGCTGCAGCCGGGAAAAGCTGGAAAACATCCTGCGCCACGAGCTTACTCACTACCGGCGCAGGGACCTGTTGTACAAGCACCTGTCTCTGCTGGTAAGCGCGCTGCACTGGTTCAATCCCTTCATGCCCCTGATACGGCGGGAGATTGAGAGCAGCTGCGAGCTTAGCTGCGATGAAAGAGTGCTTATGACCATGGACGCTGAACGCAGGAAAAGCTACGGCGAAACCCTGCTGAGCTGCGCTACGGACAATGCTTTGCCCGGGGCGCTGGCGGTAAGCAGCTTTTCCGTTCAGAAGCGTCACCTTAAAGAAAGGCTGGAACAGATTTTGAAATTCAGAAAGAAAGGCCCGGCGGCAATCATAGCCTCTCTGCTTGTTATAGCTCTGCTTTGCGGCTGCGGCGCTGCCCTGGGTCCGGCACAGAGCCCCCGGAGCACCGAAGCTCCCGTACCAACTCCCGCGCCCAGCCTCGCAGAGGGCAGCGGCATAGAGGAGGCCGCCGGCTCAAAGCCCGTAGACGGCGACGAGATATACAGCGTAAGCACTGTGGATGAGTTTTTGTCCGCCATAGGCCCCGACAGGGTCATATCCATGGCAGAGGGCAGCTTCGTTCTCAGCATGTCCAAAAGCTACGGCAGCGGCAGCAGCGATTATTACTACTGGCGGGAGATCTACGACGGCTACGAGCTTGTCATAAAGGGGGTTACAAATCTCAGCATCGTATCCCAGACCCCCTCCTCTGCGGAAAATCCGGCGGTGCTTTTGCTCACCGAGCCCCGCTACGCAAATGTGCTTTACTTTGAAGGCTGCGCAGGCGTAAGCATCAGCGGACTTTCCATAGGCCACATTGAAGGCGGACTGTGCTCCGGCGGTGTTCTGTACATGAGCGCCTGCAGCGGCATGAGCGCGGATAACTGCAAGCTCTTTGGCTGCGGCACGGTGGCTTTGCAGTGCCACGACTGCGACGGTGTTCTGCTTGAAAACTGTCTTCTCACCGACTGCTCGAGCATGGCTCTGTCCGCCCAGTACAGCAGAGCGATTGTTGTTAGCTCCTGCGATGTAAAATCAAACGGCGGTCTGCCTGCCCTTTTCAACTTCTCAGCCTGTGAGGACAGTATAATAGCGGACTGCAGCATAAACGCAAACGAGGGTCAGTCTCTGCTGCGCACAGAGGGCAGCCGAAATATTTCCCTCCTGTCCTCTCAGGTACACGGCAACCGCCTTGACTGCATGTTCTCCATATCCCCGGGCAACACCGTCACCGTAGACGGCTGCCGGTTTGACGGTGTGGGCAGCTTCGGCTACATCGTAACGGAAAACAGCGTCACGGACACAAAGGGCAACATTCTGGACGATGCCGCCCTTGCCGCCATGGAGTATGCGGAGCTTGAGTGGGAAATGCCCGGCGAGAAGGTGGTTGACTACGCGGAGGGTACCGTATATGTGTCCACCGTGGATGAGCTGCTCTCAGCCATTGCGCCCAATGTTACCATCTACCTTGAGGAGGGCGACTACGACCTGAGCACCGCCGCGGAATACGGCGGCTACGGCAACGACTACTATGCCTGGGAAGCCCGCCACGACGGGCCGTCGCTTATGATATTCAACTGCGACAATCTGAGCATTATAGGCGCCGGCAAGGATAAAACCAACATTCTGGCCATCCCCAGATACGCGGATGTGTTCCAGTTTACCAACTGCGGCAATCTCACTCTCTCCGGCTTTACGGCGGGTCATCTTGAGGGTGCAGGCTATTGCAGCGGCGATGTTATGAAGCTGCAGGACTGCGAGGGCGTCAGCATGGAGGAGCTTGGGCTTTTCGGCTGCGGCTACATAGGCATCAACGCCTTCCGCTGCAATAATATGAGCCTTAAAAACTGCGACATTTACGAATGCACCGGCAGCGGCCTTAACATAAACAACTGCGAGGGTCTTGAAATGGACGGCTGCACCCTGCGGGACACCGGAGGCATAGGCATGTATCTCAACGGCTGTCTTGATGTAAGCCTCTCAAACAGCAGCTTTTCAGACCTGTGCAGGGACTACGGCGGCCTAAGCTCCCCCTTTATCGCAGTAAGCATGAGCAGCAATGTAGAGCTTTCTGCCTGCAGCTTCAGCGACGGGGCAGACAATGCCTGCGCAGTGTTTGACGGCTGCAAGTCGGTTCAGATAAATGACTGCCAAAGCAGCATCCCCGGCTGGAGCTTCCGGGCATTTAACGAAAGCTCCGTGCATGTGGACGGCATAGCTGTTGAAAACAGCTCCGACCACTGGTGATTTAAAGGATCTCACCCCTGTGTGCAATACACAGGGGTGATTTTTCTTGCTTAAAAATACTTATGGTGTTAGTATAAAGCATAACACTTTGGGAGGCATGTTCCTTATGGACGATATGAAAATCAAAAAGAAAAACCTTTGGATGTTCCCCCTTGGCACCGTGGGCAGAGACATGATGTATAATCTGTTCACCGCCCAGCTTCTCACCTTTGTTCTCTTTACACGCTTTCTTACTGCGGCTCAGCTTGCCGCCATCACCGCCATCATGGTGGCCGCCCGCGTATTTGACGCACTGAACGACCCCATCATGGGCAATATTATTGAACGCACACGCAGCCGTTGGGGCAAGTTCAAGCCCTGGCTTGTGGCAGGTATCGTTTTCTCCTGCTTTGTGGTGTACATGATGTTCAACACAAAGCTCCAGGGCTGGGATTTTGTGTGGTTCTTTGGCGTAATGTACTTTTTGTACAGCATTGCTTACACCATGCATGACATCTCCTACTGGGGCATGGTGCCCGCCCTCTCCTCCGACGCCGACGCAAGAAACCAATTTACCGCCAGAGCCACTCTCTTTGCCGGTATTGGCGGCACCGCAGCCTCAGTGCTTATCCCCATGCTCACCGCAGGCGAAATGACTATCGGCGGCAGCGCCAGCGTTGCCTACGGAGTGATTGCCGCGGCAGTCTGTGTGATAGCTCCGGCCTTTCTGTGCTTCACCATCATAGGTGCTCAGGAGCGCAGGGATGATATGGCGGAAAAGGCCCCTCCCATCAGCGTAAAGAAAATAGTGGGGACTATTTTCGGCAACGACCAGCTTCTGTGGATAACCCTTATTTTCCTTATCCAGCAGATAAGCAACAACATCGTGCTGGGCGGCATAGGCTCCACCTACATATACTTCAACTTCGGCTACAACGGCGGCCTCTGGTCCATCTTTACCACCGTTGGCATGAGCGCCACTGCCGTTCTGATGGTGGGCTTCCCCGCCATCTCCCGCCGCATCAGCCGCAAAAAGCTCATGGGCATCATGGCTGTTCTGTCCTCCATCGGCTTTGTTATCATGTTTGCCTTTGGCGCGCTGCTTCCCAACACCAATCTTAAGTTTATCCTTCTTACCATAGGCTATATGCTCTCCAACTTCGGTCTTTACTCCTACTATCTGATAATGATGATCTCCATTATCAACACCGTTGAGTATAACGAGTACAAAACCGGCAGCCGTGACGAGGCCATTATCGCCTCCGTCCGTCCCTTTGTCACCAAGTTTGCAAGTGCGGCAGTAGCTGCCATCACCTCCTTCTGCTACATCATCTTCGGCGTTACCGATTTCACCAACCAGATTTCCACTTTGGAGCAGTCCTGCACTCAGGGCGCCATTACCGAGGCGGAAAAGCTCAGTCAGATCTCTCAGGTTCTCGCCGGCGTTCAGCCCAGCCAGAGCATGGGGCTTCTGGTATTTATCACCGTAATCCCCGCCGCTCTTATGCTTATATCCTATTTCCTCTACCTTAAGCACTACAAGCTGGACGAGGAAGAGTACAAGCGTATCTGCGACGAGATAGAGAGCAGAAAGGCCAAGGTCTGATATGTCTCTTACCTCTTTTGTGCTTAAGCTGGCAGCCCCCATCCCCGACATTGAAAGCTATGACAGCTTTCTGTTTATCGGCCCTCACCCGGACGATATTGAGATAGGCGCCGGTGCAACAGTGGCCAAGCTCTGCGCCGCAGGCAAGCGGGTTGGCTTTCTCACCTGCATTGACGGACGCTTCGGCGACTGCAATGCCCCTGTTCAGGGCGATGAGCTTGCAGAGCTTCGCCGTCAGGAGGGTCTGCGCTCGGCTGAATATCTGGGAGTTTCCTCTGTCCGCTATCTTAACTTCACCGACGCAGGCTTTTACGATTTCAGGGAGCTTGAGACAGAAGTGGCCCGCTATGTGGGTGAGTTTAAGCCCCAGGTAATATTCGCTCCCGACCATTTTGTAGCCTCCGAGTGTCACACCGACCATGTGAATGTGGGGCTGGCGGCAGCTCATGTGGCTCACAATTCCCCCTATCCCCGGCTGATGGCGCGCTACGGTGCGGAGGCTGCCCCGGTGGAGGCCATAGCCTTTTACATGACCGCAAGGCCCAACCGCTTTGTAAAAACAGGCAGGGAGCTTGTTAAAAAGCAGCTTCACTCGGTATTCTCCATCCATCTCAGCCAGTTTCCTCAGGGCTGCGGCGATGCAAAGAGCATCAGCCTCTATACTCAGCTTCGCTCCATTGACTTTGGGCTTCGGTCACTTAAGGGCAGAGCGGAAGGCTTCCGTGTGCTTGGAAGAGTGCATATGCACTGTCTGCCGGAGGCCGGAAAATAATACGGACAAACGCAAAAACGCCACGGGCTTCCCCGTGGCGCTTTTGCGTTTTATTATCTGATGCTTACACTCATCACAGTGTCCTGAGAGGCAAGGAAGAAACGGTCTCCGCTTCTCAGCTCCACAGGCACATTGGGGCTGAGCTTTGTGCCGGAGGAGAGGAAGGTGCCGTAGCTGGAGCCAAGGTCACTAAGGTAAATGCGCCCGCCGCTGAAGCGCAGCTCACAGTGGAGCTTGCTGACACCGGGGGTTCCCTGAGGGAAGACAAGCTGGCAGCGGGAAGCGTCTCTGCCTATGCGGATAACGCCGCCGGTGGTGCTGAATCGCTGACCGGCAAGGCTGCCCTTTTCACATATAAGATAGAGCTTGCCGCCGGCAGGCTGTACAGGCTGCTGAACAGGAGGCTGGTAGGGTGTCTGAACAGTCTGCTGCACAGGGGGCTGATAGGGGCGCACGGGAGGCTGGACGGGGGGATTGTAGCCGCCGCCGGCCATGTTCTGCACAACAGGTCCCTGAGCCGCAACGGGCTGCTTCTTTTTCCTTGACAGAACCACGCCTGCCACTATCAGCACGGCAGCGCCGCCGATTATGTAGTAAAGGTTTTCACTGTCGCCTGTTTTCTTGCTGACCTTACCGTCGGGGCCGCCTACCACATAGTCAAGCTCAAGATCGTCCAGAATGTCCATAACATAGTCAATACGGACGGCGCAGTTCATATTCTCGTCAAGACCCCAGGTATTGACGCCCACGACCTGACCGTACTCATCCACCATGGGGCCGCCGGAGTTGCCGTGGTTGATGGCGCAGTCGGTAAGTATGCAGGTAACGCCTCTCTTGAAGGCATATTCGGGATTGCTGACCGTACCCTTTGTGATGGTCAGGTCGCTTATGGTGGAGCTTATCATGTCGCCCCTTTCGGAATAGTCATCCATGTTCCCGGGAAAGCCCAGACAGTAAACATCCTGAGACTTCACCAGATCATCCGGGTCAAGCAGCACCAGAGGATGGCGCTGGGACAGAGGCTCGCTTACCTCGATAACAGCAAGATCCTTCTGAGGATCATTATACAGCAGCTTTGCGGGAATAGTGCCGTTGATGTCGGTAATGGTCACATAGATAGGAAAGGAGGGGTCTTCAATAACATGGTTGTTCGTTACGATTATCTCCGCATCATCGTCGGTTTTGCCCACGGCAAAGCCTGTGCCGAGATTTAAATAATAGCCGGCATCGCTTATAACGCGCACAACGCCGTACTGAGCTTCCTCAACAGCGGAGGTATCCGCAGAGGCCACAGCGGGAACTGCGGCGCACAGGCACATGAGTATTGCGCATGCAAGGCAGAATATTCTTCTGATATTTATACTCTTCATCCCAAAATCCCCTTATTTATTTATCAGCGGCTGTCCTTGGCCACGCGGCGCAGAACAACGGCGGAGATAACGCAGCACACAAGGCAGAAGCCCAGCATGACCAGCCAGCATTCAAGCATATTGCCGTCTGCCCGCTCGAAAAGCTCCAGCGACTTATCAACTGCCACCGTCTCCCCGGTCATATTGGCAATAAGCTCGTTCTGCTCTGCCACCGGCTCATACATTTTGTCAAGATCGGCGCTTATGCCCAGAGCGGATATTGCCCAGCGGCTTATGGTCAGGTTGGAAATGGCCTTGACCGCGCCGTCCAGCTTGAAGATGATGCCTGCAAACACCATCTGGATAACCAGCAGGAAGGGAGACACGGTCATTGCACGGTCGGCATTGTTGGAAAGTGCCGACACGATAAGCCCCATACAGGAGGCCGACAGCACCGCAAGATAGGTGGTCAGCAGCATTTCCGGCACGGGATTTTCCATCAGGAAGCCCTCCTCGGGAAGGCCGATGGTAACTGCGAACATGCCGAAAAGCAGCACGGTCTGCACCAGACACAGCAATGCCTGCACCGCAAACTTGGAGCTTATGTAGGCTTCAAGGCGCAGATTTGCCATATATTCGCGCTTGAGTATGACACGCTCCTTGCATATCTCCTGAATGGAGTTGAATATACCCACCCAGATTGCACAGCAGACGAAGGTAAAGAGCATGTTCTTCGTCTCTATATAGCTTTCATACACCGCATCCGAGGCGCAGACCTTAAGGACTATGCCCAGCAGCAGCGGCTCGATGAGAAGCAGCAGCAGCCGCGCCCGGTCGTTGCAGATAAGGTTAAGATAACGCCTGGATATAACCGCAGTCTGGTGTATAAAGGAGCTTTTTTCAAGGCGCCTGCTGCTTTCCGAGCCGCCCTCATGTCTGGGTGCGGGGGGCTGGATGGCGGCAAAGGCCGCGTGCCAGCGGTCTGTGTCGCTTGAGACAAGATTGTATATCTCAACAAAATTGTCCACCCCGAAGAAGCTGAGCGCAGCATCCGGCGAACCGCAGTAGCAGAGCTTACCGCCCTTGCCCATGAACACGATTTTATCGCACATGTGCAGATTGAGGGTGGTATGGGTCACCATGACAACGGTCTTATGCTGGGAGCTGGCAAGCTGCCTGAGGGTATGCATAAGATTGCGCTCGGTTCCGGGGTCAAGGCCGGAGGTGGGCTCATCAAGGAAGAAAAGCCCCGGGTCTGCCAGAAGCTCGACGGCAATGCTTGCACGCTTGCGCTGACCGCCGGAGAGCTTTTTTATCATGGAGTCGGAAAACTCCGTAAGCTCGACTATGCTCAGCACCTCGTCCACGCGGCGCTCCCGCTCTGCCGGGTCGGTGTCCTTGGGCATACGAAGCTGGGCTGTGTACATGAGCATCTTTTTAAGCTCCAGAAAATCGTACACAATGTCCTGCTGCGGCACATAGCCGAGAATGCTCTTGAAGTAATCGTAGTTGGGGTAAAGCGACTTGTCGCCCACCAGCACATCGCCGGAGGTGGCTCTGTCGTATCCGGTGAGGGCGTTGAGAAGCGTTGACTTGCCGCAGCCGCTGCCGCCTACAATTGCCACAAATTCACCGGGCTCAATGCTCAGGTTCACATCATTGAGTATGCGTCTGGGCTTGCCGCCGTCCTTAACATCGCGGCTTATATGCCTTGCCTCAAGGCTCAGGCCCTTTTCAGCCACGGAGTAGAAGAGCTTGCCTCCGGACACATACATGGTGCTGGTGGTTATTGATATGACGCTTCTGGGGCTCAGGCGCACGGTGCCCCGCACCGGCTGCCCGTCAACGAAGGTGCCGTTGGTGCTGGTATCGCTTATGACATAGCCGCCCCGTTCAGCGCTTATCTGCGCGTGGAAGCGGGAAACGCCCACGTGGGAAAGGCAGATGGTGTTGCTTTTGTCACGGCCTATGCTGACGCTGCCCATGCCGTAAAGGTCCATTTCCTTCCATTCGCCGCCGCTGGCTGCAAAGGCAAAGAGCACGCCCACGCTGCCTCTGCGGGAGGAGTCTGCGGTGTCTATACGCACAGTGTCGCCGGCTCTCAGCTCGACGGCCTGATTGCGTATCTGCATGCCGTTTACCAGAAGACCGTTATGGCTTCCGGTATCGCTTATGTAGCAGCGCCCATTGCTTACGCCCACCCGACCGTGATGGGAGGAGGCCACCGGGGAGGAAATGACAATGTCATTATCGGCGGCTCTGCCAAAGCTCATCTCAAAGCTGCCGCCACTCAGCTCCACTCTCCTTGCGGGAGCGTCCCCGTCAAAGATAAGAAGCTGCATGCTGCCGCCGGTGGGCTGAGCCTGTTGCTGCCGGGTGTATGAATAGGATATTGTGTGTTCATCGTCGTAGGACGCAGGGGCGCAGCCCTGTGCCTCCACGCTGAGAGTGACCGCATTGCCTCCCTGCCCCAGACTTATCTGAGCGCCGGGATACAGTGGCGTCTTAACAGCGGGCATGCCGTCCATAAAGGTTCCGTTGCTGCTGCCCAGATCGCAGAGATACCATGTGCCGTTTTCATACAGGAAGCAGCCATGCTGCTTTGACACGGTATCGGCTGCAAGCACTATGGCGTTGCCGGGTGCGCGGCCGAAGCTAAGCATGGCGCCGGGTGCGGCGTCAAGCTGCCACTGCCCAAGGCACGAGCCTCTCCAGTAGGCGCTTATTACAAACTGTCCTGCCATTACTATCTTTTCTCCCCTATGCCGTATTCCAACGGCAATTAATAATATGTTTCGTCAGGTGCCGGCTCCGTCGTCGGGGCTCAGGATGTTTTCTCCGGAGTCGGACTCTGTGCCGGGGTCTTGACCGCTGCTTCCTTCATCTGCCTTGGGAGGCTCAGGTGTGGCAGTAGGTGTCGGTGCAGGAGTTGGTGTTGGTGCAGGTGCAGGAGTTGGTGTTGGTGCAGGTGTAGGTGTGGGAGCTGCCGTAGGTGCAGGCGTCGGAGTGCTTACAGGGTTTGAGGTAGGCACGGGAGGTGGATTATATCCGCCGCCGGAGGTCTGGGAGCTGCCTCCGTCCTCGGGGGTCTTCCCTATCTGTTCGGCGCCGCCCTTGCCTCCGTCCTCCGGGGTCAGGGGCTCCTCTGTCTCGGGCTTCTGCTCGTCAGCGGGAGGAGTGCTTACGGCAGGCAGCTCGGACTTTTTGCCAAGGCTGATAAGCAGCTTTATTTCCGTGCCCGGGCCAAAGGGTACGCCCGCCTGAGGCTCCTGGCTTATAACCAGATTCTCAGCCACGGTGCTGCTGTATTCCTTGCTTATGTGCAAAATCACACTATTCTTTTCCGCCCAGTCTCTGGCGTAGGCCTCGCTTTCTGCCATAAGGGAGGGCAGCACGCCGTCGGCGGCTTTGCCCCGGCAGAGAATAACGCTTACGGTTTCCCCGGCCTTTATCGCCTTGCCCGCAGCGGGCTTCTGGCTCAGAACGGTGTCCTCCGCCGCATCTCCCTCGGCCTTACCGACGATAAGCAGCTCAAGCCCCTCACATTCAAGCTGAGAAAGGCTGCTTTGCGCCTGCTCCGGCGTCATACCGCTCAGGTCGGGCATCTTCTCCGCACGGGGTGCAAAAATCATCATTACAAGCCCAAGCAGCACAAGTGCCGCGCCGCAAAGGGCAAGGGCAAGACTTTTTTTATCCTTTTTCTCAGAGGAAAACCGGGGAAGGTCCGTCTTTGTCATGCTCAGCTCGCCGGAAAACTGCTCATAAAAGGCTTCCACACTGCGCTGCCGATGGCCGCTTTCCTCGTTAAGGGCACGGCGCAGACAATTGAGCTGTGCCTTGTTAAGCCCCTTGAGCTTAATACGCTCCTGACTTGAGCGTATGGCAGCGGGAGCCTTGCCGCTGAGCATTGCAGAGGCAATTGCCGCAAGAGAGAATATGTCCGTGCGGGCGCTGAGCCTGCCGTAAAGAGAGCTCTGAGCCTCGGGAGCCACATACTCAAGCCCCATAGCCTCAGAGGGCTTAAGGGCATTGCGCCGAAATTCAGCCGCGGCAACGCCAAGACCGACTATGCTGGCCTCTCCGCTGCGGTTTATGACAATGGAGGCAGGACACAGGCCGCCGTGGTATACGCCCATTCTGTGAAGCTGGGAAAGGGCTGTGCTCAGGGTTCTGAGCAGGTCACAGACAGACTGATAATCAGCCTTGCCCATATCCTTTTTACCCATTTCCGCGCCCCGGGTCTCTTCAATAACGGTATAAACCGTACCGTTTTCCCCGAACACATCCAAAACGGCGGCAAAGCCGTTTATCTTCCCCGCTCTGACGGCGCGCCTGCCGATCGTGCAAGTCTCCTTTACGGCGCTTTCCATGGCGCGGCTGTCTCCCGTGCTGACAGTGATCACACCGTCCTCACGGCGCATTGCACTGCCTGTGGGGAAAAACTCATCCACATAAACGGTCCTCTGCGCAAGGCAGTCATAGGCCAGATAGCGAAGCTCATAGGCGGTGCGTCTGAGCACACGGCCCAGCATGTATCTGGCGGCAAGAATGCTGCCCTCGTGGAGAATATCGCCGCTTACCTCACTGCGTCCGTTTTCATAGCCGCAGCGGGGGCAGGCTATACTGCCCTCAGGCAAAATCTCCATGCAGCCAAAGCAGCGGTTTTCAAGTGTCATGCTATTATCCCTCCCGTGAGCGGCGGTGCAGACACACCGCGCCCAAAGTCCCGCATCGCTGCGGGAGAGCTCTATGTACTACTTACTGTGTTTTGCAAAATCAAAGCTGTGTCCAGGAGAAGCTGCTGTCACAGCAGGGTATGAGCATAAGGACAGCGTCGCCAAGCTCCAGCCTGTCGTTTTTCTTCATCTCCATACGGCCAAGGAGCACCTCGTCGTTCAGGTATGCAAGAGCGCGGCTCTCACCGGGAACGGCATAGAACTTGTTGAGTCTGGGCTCATAGATGACCGCAGCGTGATTGTGGCGGGATACGGTGGTTTCACCGGAGAGCTGAACATCCATGCCTGCCTCGCGGCCGATGGAGTTGCGCCCTGCAACAAGGCGGAAGTCGCAGCCGGTGAGCTTGCCCTTTATGCAGATGAGCCAGCCCACAGCCGGGGAAACACCCTTAGCCTCGGCGCCGGGAACCTTGACATTGTTAAGCTCATAGAAGGAAACGGTCTTTTCATCGTCCGCCATATTCCATCCGCCGCCGTTTACAGGCACGGTAACATCGCTGCCCATACCGCCCATGCCGCCGTTAAGGGGGATGGTAACGTCGCCGCCCATGCCGCCTGCGCTTACGCCGCCGTTGAGAGGAATGGTAACATCGCCGCCCATGCCGCCGACGCTTACGCCGCCGTTAAGGGGTACAGTCACATCGCCGCCCATACCGCCTACGGTACGGGGAACGCCTGCGCCGCCGTCCATACCGAGAGAGACGGTTGCGCCCTCATCTGCTGCGCCAAAGCCGGGGGTGGAAGAACCGCTGCCTGCGCCGCCGCAGTGGGGGCAGCTGGGGAACTTGTCGCCATCGTAGAAGTGACCGTTGTTGCATCTCTGAAGTTTCATGTTAAATCCTCCCGTAATATATTTCTGTTATTATTTTTTCCGTATTGATTATCAGGTGTAGCAGAAGGCCAGCACCGTGGTATTGTCATGCTTTACATTGCCGGTGGCAATGGCGGTTCTTGCAAGGGTCGCCGCCACCCGTGAGGGCTCATCGGCACAGTCAAGGGCTATGTTCAGCACATCAAGCTGGCTGAGCACCTTGTAAACACCGTCCGAGCAAAGCAGCAGCATATCCCCGGAATCGGGGAGGAAATCAATTATTCCCGTGTCGATAATAAGGTCGCCGCCCTTGCCCACATAGCTTATAAGAGCCTCACGCTGGGGATGGGTCTGAGCCTCCTCCATGCTCATCATGCCTGCCGCGGCAGCCTCCATGAGCTTGAGCTTAAGGTTATGGTCCCGTGTTATCTGGCGGGCTGTGCCGTTATGGATATGGTAGATGCGGCTGTCTCCGCAGGAGACCCAGTAGGCCTTACCGCCCCGCACGACCGCTGCAACCACGGTGGTGCCGCAGTTGAGCTTCCTGCCGTCGGCGCTCTTGAGGCTTGACACCTCATCGTCCGCCGCCATGACCAGCTCCTTGAGGGCGGTGCATATATCATCCACCTCGCCAAGCTGGTAAAAGCCGTTATACATAGTTCCGGCACAAAGCTGGCTTGCCATTTCGCCGCCTTCCATGCCGCCCATACCGTCACAGACTATGCCCAGGGTGCCCATGCGAAGCTGCTCGGGGCTCAGGTTTGCTGCATAGGTGCAGTAGTCCTGCTGTGTCTGGCGGTTGCCAAGCTGACTGTCGGCAAAGATTGAGAGCTTTGCCGCCGGAGAGGGGGCAACCATATCAGGCTGACTGTCAAGACTCATTTCCTGCTCAGCCGCCGCTTCTGCAAGGAATTTCCTGTGCATGAAAAAGGCCGCTGCAAGCAGGCCCATGCCCAGAACTATAAAGCAAAGCCCCGCGATGAAGACAAGGCTCACTCCGCCTGCCCCTGCATCTGCTGCTGTAATAATAAGATTGTTCATTGATTATCCTCCTTCCGACCGACCGTCATCTTCCGTGCAGCACAAAGCGCAGCACCACATGACCGCCGGAGAGGTAAACGCTTGTATCACGGTTAAGCTGTATGCTGCCTCCCCGAAGCTCGGTGCCGTCATCAAGGCGAACCCCGTTGGAGGACTTGTCATACAGCGTAATTCTGCCGCTTTTGCGGTCATATACCGCAACGCAGTGGACACGGCTCACCACCGGCGCATCCGACACCACAAGGTCGCACATGTCCGCCTGCCTGCCTATTCTCAGTATCTGCCCGTCTGCAAGGCTTCGGGTCATGCCCGGCACCTTGCCGACTATAACCTGCACATAGGCGTTTGCAGGGTGGTTCTTTTCTATATTGACTGCCTGAGCAAGCCTGCTCCACAGCTTCTTTACAGCCTCTGCCGCATTCCCTTCATGCTGGACTGCCTCATCGGTGCGCTTTTCCGTGTAGTCGGAAAAGTCCATTATAAACTCGTCCGTTGAGTGATAGCGCTGCCGGTAATCCAGCGCCAGCGCCTTTTCTATGGCGGCAATGGCTCTTGGCTCTATGCCGGGAACGGAGCGGATATCCGGTATGGGCGCTCCGTTTGCCCGCTGGGCTGCCGAGGGCACCGTCTTGCCGGTAACCATACGGCAGAAGGTGCAGGCCAGCGCATAAATATCCGACCAGGGGCCCAGCTTGTCGCCCTTGCCGTCATACTGCTCGGGCGGTGCGTAGCCGGGCTTGAGTTGAGTGGTAAAGTCCCCGCCTCTTTGCAGGAAATTGCGGGAGGCGCCAAAGTCAATGAGCTTAACATCGCCGTTTGGCATTATATAGATGTTTGACAGGCTTATATCGCTGTGTATTATGCCCAGCAAATGCACCTCGCTGAGGGCAAGGGCGATTTGCAGGGTAATGTATTTTGCCTGCTGGTAGGGTATGCGGTCGCCGTAATGGCGGGCAAAGCCCTTTACGCTTTCCCCCTCCAGCAGCTCCATAACAAGGTAGGCGGTGCTGTTCTGCTTGAAAAAGCCCTCAACATTCACCACCGAGGGACAGCGCCTCAGCTTCTGAAGTATCTGAGCCTCATCGTAGAAATGCTCCACCCCCCGCTTGAAGGAGTCGGGATTTCTCACCGGCTTAAGCTCGCCTCTGTCGCCCCGCTTGCATATCTCGGAGGGGAAGTACTCCTTCACTGCCACACGCCTTTGGCTTTGCATATCAAGGGCCACATAGGTGATGCCAAAGCCGCCCTCGCCCAGCACCTGTCCCAGCAGATAGCGGCCGTTGAGCACATTCATCAGCGGCAGCGCCCTTGAGCCGGAGCGCTGCAGCAGCTCGTACTCGTTGCTGAAGCCGCAGCTTTTGCAAATATTATCCTTGTCGGTAGGGGAAAAACATCTTGCACATACGGCTTCCATACCGATTATCTCCTTTGACCGCGCTCAGGGGTCTGTTTTGTCAGCTCAGCTTCACATTAACGATTATTCTGGTCTTGCCGGCCATAATAACATCGTTGGGCTGGAGCTGACGCTCTGCGTTGATGACCACACCGTTAAGGAAGGTCTTGTTTGTGGAGCCAAGGTCTCTGACCAGAAGGCTGCCGTTGCGGAAGGACAGACACATGTGCTGTCTGGAAAGGAGCTTATCGTCAATGGCCAGCTCGCAGCTCTTGGCCTCACGGCCTATGATGAACTTCTCTCCAACCACGGCGTCAATGCTTCTCTTTATGCCGTTTTCCTGCACGACCACAATGGTAACAGGCAGGCTGTTCACCCTGTCTGCCACAAAGCGCTGACCGTTTGTGCCGGACTGCTGCTTGCGTGCCAGCTCTTCCCTCTTGCGCCGCTCAATTTCTTCCTGCTGACGGCGCTCCTGCTCCTGACGCCACTTCTTTTCCTCGGCAAGGTGCTGCTCCTCTGCCTGACGGCGCTTGCGGTAAACCAGAAATACGACCACGGCAGCCGCAGCCAGCAGCACGATAAGGCCGATGACCAGCCATGCAGTAAGTCCGAAGCTGGCAAAGTCTATATAGAAGGAGGGCTTATCCAGACTGTCGTCCTCAAGGGTAAAGCTATACTCATAGTCCTCGGCAATGGGGTTAAACTCCATGGAGAAGTCGTACACGCCGCTGACCTCAAGGGTATAGTCGCCCTGTGCAAGCTCGTCGTCCACAGTCAGGGTTGCGGTGGCACTGTCAATATCATAATCGGCTTCGCTTATGGGATATTCCTTGCCCATGCCTGTGTGGGTGAGCACAAAGTTTTCCGCATTGTCAGCGCCGGTCACATTCTCGCTGAAGGTAACAATAAGGGTGTTCTCATCATCAGCCTTTGCTTTTTTGACAAAGGGTGCGTCAGCATCGGTGTACCAATAGTTTATTACCACCGGGAGACTGAGGCTGTTGCTTACACCCTCGTAGACAAGCTCCAATGCAAAGCGGCGGTTTACCGGCTCAACAAAGTTGGTTTTGGCACGCAGGGAGAGCACATAGCAGCTGTCAAAGCGGGTGTGTGCCTCCTCCATTGCGGTCTCTGCGGTGCGGTAATCGGCAAACACGGTCTTGCCGCCGGTGGCGGTGGTAAGGTCCAGCATGGCCTGACGGGAGGTGTCAATGGTGCCGTTGCAGAAGGAGTATATGGGGTGGCCTGCCTCCACCGCAGCCTGTGCGGTCTCGTCGGCCTTGGATGCGGATTTTACAACGGAAGCGCCGTTTTCAACGCTTATGATTATTCTGCGGTCGGGAAGGCCGGTTTTTTCCGCAGCCAGCGTGATGGCATGGCTCATTGCCTCGTAGAAACGGCCTGTGCCCAGACGCTGCTCGATATTGCTGATGCACTTTATTGCCTCGGCAGCATCCTCGTCGCCGTCAAGCACATTGAAAATATCGTCGGCATAGGTAACTATAAGCAGACGGTCGTTCTGACCCATGCTCTCCACCCATTTCACAAGACCCTTTTTAACAGCCTCGACAAAATGATAGTCGGAGTTTTCCTTGGAAATGTCGATAACGAAGATATAAGCCGCGCCGTGGCTCTTTGCATTTTCAAGTCCGTCCACGGTCAGAACCTCATCGTCCAGCAGGGCGGTGACCTGAGTGTTTGAAAGGTCCATACCGTAAACAGTGGCGCCCTCACTGTCAGTGGGGTAGAAATAAAAATCAAAATAAGGCATTACGGCGGCATACTGCTCTGCCTCCAGTGCCGAATAGCTGCCTGCCGCAAGAGCGCCAGCGGGCAGCAGCATTGCCGCTGCAAGCACCAGCGCAAGGGCAATGCACAAAACTTTTCTTATCCTTTTCACCAGGTTCTGCCCTCCTTGCAAAAGCCGATAAAGCACAGGCTGCTTTCGCCGCAGTCTATCATGTCGCCGTCTTTAAGGTCGGCTATATTGTACAGGCTCTCTCCGTTGAGCTTGGTCTCACTGGTCTCACCGGGCAGGAGAACAAAGCGTCCGGAACGGGGATCATAGACCAGGGAGAAGTGATTGTCTCTGCTGATGGCAGCATCGTCTCTGATGCATACATCCATATCCAGAGAACGACCCACAAAGTTGCGCCCTGCCTGCAGACGGTAGTCTCTGCCTCGCTCAGGTCCCTTCACGCAGACCAGCCAGCCCACAACCGGGCTTGAAATTTCCTCACGGCTTTCCTCGCTCTGTACGGCGCTTGCGGAAAAGGCAACGGTCTTTTCCTCGTCAAGGCTCTGTGCATAGCTGACGGTTTTTTCCTCGTCGGCAGCCTGAGCAAAGCTCACGGTTTTGCCCTCGTCACCGCCGCCGGCGGCGTCGCTGCAATAGGGGCAGCTTTCATATTTGTCCGCATCGTAGTAATGTCCCTGCTGGCATCTAACAGCTCTCATCTTGTTTCCTCCTGATATATTTGCAATATTTTATTCACAGATTTTGATGACAACGGCGGAGTAATTGTCCATGCCCTTGCCCCTGCCGGTTCTGACCACGGTTTTTTCCATGGTTTGCAGCCAATTTTCCGCATTTTTTGAAAAGCGGAGCTTAAAGCACATTTTCTTCTCGTCTATCCAGTCCCAGAAGCCGTCGCTGCACAGCAGGAAGGCGTCACCCGGCCGGGGCTTTTCCACTTTCCACATCTGGTAGCGGGGACTGTCCCAGTTGTTGCCCATGACCCGCAGGAGCTTGTTCCTGTCCGGATGGCGGCGTATCTGGCTCTCCTTTATCTCTCCGGTGGAGACGAGGTACTGAGGTATACTGTGATCCTTTGTGCGGCACAGCACATGATTGTCCCTGAACTGGTACATACGGCTGTCCCCCACCCATGCTGCGGCAGCATCGTCGCCGCTGAGTATCAGCAGGCAAAGGGTGGTTTTCATGGCGCCGGTCTTACCCAGCCTTTCCTGCTCGGCAAGAAGCTCCTCCTGAGCCTTTTCCACCGCCAGCACCGCAAGCTCCTCAAGGGGCAGCTGCTTATCCCGCTGCTCCATGGTCTTTTTTATCGAAGCGCACACACAGCCGGAGGCAAGCTCCCCGCCCTCGTGTCCGCCAAGACCGTCGCAAAGCACCGCACAGAGGAAGCCCTCCTCCTCAACGAGCTCCATACAGTCCTCATTCAGCTCTCTTTCACCGGGATGGCTCAGCGAGCAAATGTCCCATTTCAAGTATATCACCTCGGTTATTTTTTGGCCCGAAGGCTCTCTGTAAAAAAAGGATATATTTCTCCTTTATACAATAAGCCTAATTTACAGTGTACTACCAAGTGGAATAATTTTCAATTGTTTTTTGCTTTAGCATAGGAAAAACCCCGGAAATACTTCCGGGGTTTTAAGGTTTTATTCTGTTCAGCTCACCGCGTGGGTGCGTATATATTCCAGCACCGTTTCAAGACCTCTGGTGTTAAGGGTCTTGCCGTTCTGACTGGCATATTTGTTGAGAAGATAGCCTCCCTCATTGAGAACCTCGGCCACATCCAAAAAGTATGCTCCGGTGTCTATGCAAACCTGCTTTATCCACTCGTTTGCATCGCCAATCTCGGCAGAGCTGAGATTGTCAACCCCGGAATAACCGCTTATAACCGAGCCCAGGGAGCAGCATACAATGGTGGTCTGGGGGCTTGAGGCCCGTATGCCCAGCACCAGCAGGGTGTAGTTATATATGAAGTCCTCACGGGTGGTGCCTGCAAGACTGTCAGCGCCAAGGGAGATTATAAGTATCTCCGGCTTTGCTATCATTGCGGCATTTGCCGCGCTTATCTGGGAGCCGTCATTGGGGTATTTGATGGTGCACTCGGCAATGTCGGCAACGGGGATGTTGCCGGCGCTGCTGCCCCACACCTGTGTGGTGCCTATGCCGCCGGAGAGAAGTCCGTAGTCACGCAGACCCACAAGGGCACTGTCGCACAGGAATGTCAGAGAATCAATATACTCCTGACCTGCATCCTTGGTCTTTGCAAGAACCGTAAGGCTGCCGTCAGCCTGCTGAACGCCCTGAGGCACATCCTCACCGTCCTGCCCGTCCTCTCCCTGCTGTGAGGCCTCGGGTTTATCCTTTGCGGGAGTCTCCCCGCCAAGATACAAAACAGGGTAACCGTCCTGCCCGTAATACTTGGTTGCAGCGCCGAATACAAGCGCAATGAGCATCACAACAAGACATATCACGATGGAAAGAGCCCAGATTATATTTTTTATAACCGTCAGCTTATTGCCCACAAGCTCACCTCCCGGGAGAAAACGGCATTAAAGCTATTCGCGGCAAACCCGGCGTGGGGCTTTGCCGCGAATGGACCTGAGCTTCCCGGCCGCGAAGGCCGG
>JAZNUQ010000109.1:0-9162 GCA_045592365.1 Candidatus Limivicinus sp.
CCCTTTGGGAGAGCTGTCAGCGAAGCTGACTGAGAGGGGCAAACACCAAATCAAATCCCAGCGAAGCGGATTTGATTTGGAAAGGAAGAACAATGTCATCCGCCGACTTTCTGCCCCTGCGGGGCTGAAAGTGGCTTGATGGCGTTGTTCTGACGAGACTGAGGGATTGTTACCGTTTTCTGCAACCCCTCCGTCATTTGCTTTGCAAATGCCACCTCCCCTTACACAGGGGAGGCTTTTTTAGCTGTCGCCGCCCGAAATCAAAAACTCACTTTCCGCCGCTCATGCTCTGGGCGTTTTTGTGCCTGAGCTCCTCGGCGGCAAGGGAGCGCCTGTATTCCGCCGCCACATGGGCGGGGACGGTGCTGGTTTTACCCTTGGGCAGCAGGTAGTTTACGCCGTTGATGCCGATGAAGTGGTTAGGGTCGTCACGGTCGGAGCCACGGGGAATGAAAATCTCCTCCCCGCCGAGAATGGTCTTTTTGTTATTGCTCATAGCCATACCTCCTTAGTTTGCGCTGTCCTCGGCGGAGAAGCTGGAGCAGCTCATCACGCGCAGCATACGCTCGGGATAGAGGACGGTGGCGCCGTTGGTCTCCAGCTTGTAGCCGATGGTGGAGAACTGGTTGAGAGGGCCGCCTATCTGGCTCTTGTCCTTGACGATCATCTCAAGGGCGCCGCCCTCGGGCTCGATGATGCCGAAGCTGTCCTTACCGAAAAAGTAGGTGGCGTAGGTAACGCCGCCGGACTTGTTCTGATAGTCGCCGCCCAGAACGGGGGCGAACACATCCTCCACAAAGCGCACGCCGTGGAGCTGGCCTATCTCGCCGTTAAAAAGCTCCTCGGGGGCGGCATACTTGTGAGCCTCCAGCCAGCCCTTGCTCTCGCGCAGGTCGTGGGCGACGCTGGGATGGATAACCGCGCAGTAGCAGCCGTTAATGCGGGGGACGCGGTTTTTCTTCATGATGGTGACGGCCTTGTTGACCATGGCGGGGGTGAGCAGGGAATAGCCGTCGGTCTCGCCTGCACCCATCTGGGCGCAGGAGGTGGGGGTGGACTTCACCGCGCCCTCTGCGTCGATGTTGTCGCAGTAGAGCACATTGGAGTTACTGAGCAGCGCGTCGCGTATAAGGGTCTCCTGGGTCTCGGCGGCGGATGCGCCCATCTCCTCGGCAGCGCCAAGGATGATGTTGTCGTAGGCCTGCATCTCCAGACGGTCGGACACGGAGGTGTAGGTGCCGTACTGGTTTATGCTGCCGGTGCGTGCGCTGACGCCGAAGCGCTGACCGGTGGGAATAACGCCCTCGGTGAGCTGCTGCGCCTTTTCAAAGGTGTTCCACTTGCGCCATTCCACGCTGCCGCCGTGGTTTGCAGGCAGGGGCTGCTTCTTGCCGAACTGAGCGTAGTACATCTCGGCGCGGGCGTTTTCAAGAAGCTCGGTGTCGTAGAAGGTCTTGAGCTCGGCGCTCAGGGTGTTTGCGCCCTGAAAGGGCTCCACAGTACCGCCGGCGCCTGCATAGCCCGCAGTGGTGCTGACGGGAGCCACCGCGTCTGCAAAAAACTGAAGGTCAAAAATCTGAGAAATGTTCATTAATATCAAATCCTTTCTGTGTGTGAGGGCTTGTAATCACCCCTCATCCGCTTCGCTTCGCTCAGCACCTTCCCCCCAAGGGGGGAAGGCTTTTTTAACGAAGGGTAACTCTTGCTCCAAGGCTTCCCCCCTGGGGGGGGAAGCTGTCACGGCGAAGCCGTGACTGATGAGGGGGCATTGGCTCCCTTGTGTAAAGGGAGCTGTCGCCGCAGGCGACTGAGGGATTGTCAAAAAACTACCCGCCTAAGGTTTTATCCTCTCGCCGCCTCTTATCCTCTCCTTAAGCCGCTGCCTGTCCATGGGCGCGGCCTCGGGGACAAAGGCGCTGTGGGGCAAGGGTGCGGGAACGCTGCCGCTCATAAGGCTTTTAGCGTAGCCCTCCCGGAGCTGGCGCACAAGGCGCTGCTCCCGAATTTCAAGCAGCCTCGGCAGATGCACCGTCATAAGCGCCTCTGCAAGGCTCAGGGGAGAGCCGGGGGCGGTAAGGCGCAGAAGCCTTGGGCTTCGCCGCAGCTCTCTTTCAAGGTCGAAGCCGGGTATAAGCTCCCTGAGCTGAGCCTCCTGGCGGCGAAGCTCGCTCATGTGGATATTGAGCCTGCTCATGTCCGGCGGGGAAAAGTCGCCTGCTTCAGGGTCTTGGGGCTGAGCTGCGTCTGTGGCGGCTTCGGCCGGGGGAGGGTTACCCGGCTCTGCCTGCGCAGCATTGGGGCTGCCCCCTTCCGCTGCTGCCGCGGGCAAAGCAGTCTCCTCCCCCGCCGAAACGGCGCACTCAGCGCCGCCCTGCTCGCCGCAGGAGAAAAAATGCCAAAGCCTCAGCATATTCTGTCCTCCCGCTCAAGCCAGGGCGGAAAACCGCTGCGCTCCATGGCGCGGATTATGGGGTCATCGGGTATCTGTATCATAATATCCTCCTGCGATATTCTTTTAGCTCTCTTTATCCTCTGACGCTATTATATCACAAATATTCTCCAAGTCAAGTTAAACCTAACTTCGTGGGTAAAAAATATGTCTCGGGGCCAAGGCTCCACCGTCCCTGTCGTAGGGCGGGGGCTTGCTCCCGCCGCAAAGGACAATCCGTCCCCCCCTTGGCTCTCCCTTTGGGAGAGCTGTCACGCCAACAGCGTGACTGAGAGGGGCAAAGGCTCCCTTGTGTAAAGGGAGCTGTCAGCTAAACGGGGCCCCCACAAAAGGCTTGACCTTTTGTGGGGAAAGGAAGAACAATGTCATCCGCCGACTTTCTGCCCCTGCGGGGCTGAAAGTGGCTTGATGGCCTTGTTCTGACGAGACTGAGGGATTGCTACCGCAATTCTGCAACCCCTCCGTCATTTGCTTTGCAAATGCCACCTCCCCTTACACAGGGGAGGCTTATTCAGCTGCCGCACGCCCCCTTGCCTCCCTTACCTATTCACTATTCACTATTACCTATTCCGCCTCCACCCTCACCGCCTCCGGGTACTTCTCCCCCAAAAGCTCATAGCCCCGGACAAAGGCTCCCAGCATTTCCCGGCAGCGGCGCACATTGCGCCTGCCCCGGGGACGGCAGCGAAGCTCCGCATGCCCGTCGCTCATGTACACCATGGGGCACATCAGCTCCTCCCGTCGGTAGAGCCAGTCCAGCAGCGTAAAGAGCAGCACGCTCTCTCCGGCGCATACGGTGTCAATGCCCTTAGCCCCCGCCCCGGCGTGACCGCTTATCACAAGGCGAAGGGAGCCGGGCTCAAAGCTGACCCTTGTCAGAGGGCATCACCTCCGGGGATGGGCGCGCCGGCGGCTTTAAGGGCTGCTTTGCCCTCGGGAGGCATACTTAGCCTGCCTGTCTTCATGGCGGCAAGGCGCAGCGCCTCAAAGCGCTGTCTTCGTCCGGCGGCGGCGCTTATGCGCTGCATAAGGGCGTCGCGCCCCTCAAAGTCCATCATCTCAAGGCAGCCCAGGGCGCTTTCCGCCCTGTCGGGCTCAAAGAAGCCAAGGGAATAAAACTGCAGCGCCAGCTCGTTCTGGCTCAGGCGGTTGTAGGGGCTCTGGCGCTGGGGGCGCACTTTAATGTCGAAGACCGGCAGATACTGACCCAGCTCAAGACCGCTGTCGCTGTAAAGGGGGCGAAGCTGCAGCCCCTCGTTTGAAAAGCTCACAAACTTCTCCGCCCCCAGCTCCCCGGTAATGCGGAAGCAGCGGGGCAGGGAGTAAAACTGGCGCATAAGCTCAATGCAGAGCTTCACCACCTGAGAGTAGGCGCGGTAGCCGCTGCGGGCGGCGTCCCGGCTGCCCTTGCCGGAGGCCTCCTGCAAGGCTGCAATGGCGCTGGCGGCGGTTACGCCGCCCTGAGGCACGCCGGAGGAGGTCTCGGTGTTGCCGGAGGTCTCACGCAGCTCGTTAATTACATTCTGCCGCACCTCCAGATAGTTGCCGCTGAGGGGCTTGTAGTCGATGGGGCGCAGGCAGTCCTCGCCAAGGTTGCCGTCCACGGTGACCAGCGCCCTGTCAAGGTCGAGAAACTCACTGTCGTTCACCGCCCCGTCAATGCGCCTGAAATAGCGGGGCACTGCGCCCACCAAGGTGTTTTTGATGAAGGCGGTCTGCAGAAGGTCGATTTGGGTCTGGGGATTGCGGCACAGGTCAATGAAGCCGTAGCCGCAGGGGCTTGCCTCCACGGGAAACAGGCAGTCGAACACAAAGGGATACAGCCCATGGGCATAGATCCCGGCGCTTCCCCCAACGGCCTCCCCCTCGCACGCCTCCTCGCCTCCCCTTGTCAGGGGAGCTTCCCACCGTAGGGCGGGGGCTTGCTCCCGCCGCAAAGCCTCGCTGCCATCCGTCCCTGTCGTAGGGCGGGGGCTTGCTCCCGCCGCAAAGGACATTCCAAGCTCCCCCTTGCCTCCACTTGTCAGGGGAGCTGCCCACCGTAGGGCGGGGGCTTGCTCCCGCCGCAAAGCCTCGCTGTCGTAAATTATCACATCCCCCACATAGCGGCAGCAGTGGAGAATTTTCCTGCCGCCCTGAGGCTTTTTGTACCAGACCTCCACCACAAGGCTTTTGCCCTCGGGGGCGGCGGGGTCATCGGCGGCAAAGCGGCTGGGTCGGAAAGCGTCGCTTCCCAGCCTGCCCCGAAGCTGAGGATAGCGGGCTGTAAGCTCCTCATTGTCCTGATAGGCGGTGTAGAACAGATAGGGGCTCTGCTGAATATCCCCCAGCCCCGGCTCCCAGAAAAGGCTCAGCAGGTCAACGCGGCTTATGGCGATGTCGCCCAGGCCGCCCAGCCTGTCGCCGTCCCAGACCACCCGGTAAACGCCGGTGCCGGTTTTCAGCTTCTGCCAGAGCACATCGGAGTAGACCTGCTCGAAGTCGTTCTGCTCCAGCACCACCGGCAGAATTTTGCCCAGAGCGGAGGCGGCGGCTCTGTCGCCGGGCTCCCGGGGCAGGATGTTGGGTTGGGGATAGGCGTCCATGCCGTCGGCGTGCTTGGAGACTATCACATTGTGAAGCCAGCCGCTTACCGCCTTGAAGCCGGAAAGCCCCTGCGCCTGCTTCATTTCCTCGGCGGAGTTACGCAGCCGCCACCAGTTTTCCGCCGCAATGCAGCGCTTTTCAATGCTGTGCTTGCCCGCCCTGTACTTGTTGAGCAGGGCGTTATATTCCTTAATTCTCTCTGTATCCGTTTTGTTGTGTATAGCTATCACCTCTTGATAATTCTGTCATTGCCCGTCCCTGCCGCACGCCCCCTTGCCTCCCCTTGTCAGGGGAGGTGCCCACGAAGTGGGCGGAGGGGTAGTCTTGGCTCTCCCTTTGGGGGAGCTGTCAGCGAAGCTGACTGAGAGGGGGCAATGGCTCCCTTGTGTAAAGGGGGCTGTCGGCTAAACGGGGCCCCATTGAAGGCTTGACCTTCAATGGGGAAAGGAAGAACAATGCAATCTGCCGATGTGCTGCCGCCTGCGGTGGCACATGGCTTCATTGCGTTGTTCTGACGAGACTGAGGGATTGTTACCGCAATTCTGCAACCCCTCCGTCATTTGCTTTGCAAATGCCACCTCCCCTTACACAGGGGAGGCTTTTTTAGCTGTCGTAGGGCAGAGGGCAATCCGTCTCCTCTACCTATTCACTGTCTCCCCAGCGGGTCAACCTGCATCATCCCGCCTGCCGTCTCCTCCGCCGTCTCCCGCATGGCCGCCACCGGGCGGGACATGCACAGATAGCGCCACTCGTCGCACACATGATCCTCCAGCGCCGTGTCCAGATCCTCCGGCCGGGAGCTGTCAAAGCGCATCAGCGGCACGGTGCGGATAAAGGCGCGGCAGTTGTCAAAGACATACATCCGGGGGTAGCCCTCACCGTCAAACTGCAAGCGGTAATGGCACTGCATCCAGCCGGGGATGCGCCGGTTATCGCCGGGGGTGAAGAATACCCCGGCCTTTGCGGCGGTTTCCGCAATACTTACGCCCCGGCTTGCGTCCCATATACTGGGGTCGGCAACTCCGCTTATCTGCCTGCCCCGAAGCCATGGATGCTCCCGCTCGATGCGTGAAATCTCCTTAAACTGCTTCTCCGGCGTCCAGCGAAGCCCCACATTTGCCTCGTCCGTGCAGCCGTAAAGCTCCAGAATGCGGTACAGCACCCCGTCTCCGTCCACCGCCCACCACGCGCAGGAGAAGGGCTTACCGTAGCCAAAGTCGTAGGAGCGGAGGATGCGCCATGAGCGGCGCTCACCGCTGCAAAGGTCGAAGGGCTCGATAACATGGCACCAGCGTCCCTGACGGCGAAGCTCCTCCTCGGACAGCGTGCAGCCTGCGGCAGCGGCGGCAGCCATGTCCGGGCGCAGTCGAAGCTCCTCGAAAAACTGCCCCTCGCTTACCTCCCAGTCCCCGTAAAGCCAGGCACGGCGGAGCTTTTCGGGGAGGCTGCGGAGCTTTTCCACATAGGCGGGGTCGGCTTTCATAAGGGCGTGGTTGTCGGTGACCAGGCTCTGGATGAAGCTGTGATCCTCCGCACGCTCGTTATCCCGGTAGAGCCTGTCGATAAACAGGCGCTTGACCCAGCCGTGACCCTCGCCGCCGGGGTTGCAGGTAAAGTAGATGCGCTTTGGAAAGTCGTTTACGCCGCGCACGCAGGCGCGGAGCATGTCCATTCTGGCCTCGGACTGCTGTGTGGCCTCGTCCACGAACAGCACATCCACCTCCGTGCCCTGAAAGCGCTGGGCGTCCCTGTCGTCCTCGCAGTAGCGGAAGATGATGCGGCTGGAGTTGGCAAACAGGATGTGCTTTTTGCTGTCGTTGTATTCGGCAAGGCGCTCTTCCGGCTGAATGTGAAAGCAGCGCAGCATGGTGCACAGGGGGATGATGTGGTTTTCCTGAAGCTCGGGGTAGGTTTTGCGGATAATCATCACCTTGATGCCGGGATAGCGCAGGCAAAGAAGCGCAGCCTTGACCCGCACCGCCCAGCTTTTGCCGCCCCCCCTTGCCCCGCCGAAGCAGACAATGGGATGTGTGTCGCTGAGAAAGGCCATCTGCTTTTCGCTGGGTCTTTCTATGCACAGCTCTAAAGGCTTCCCCCCTTGGGGGGAAGCTGTCAGCGAAGCTGACTGATGAGGGGTAATTACCTCATCACCATTCTCTATCAGCTCTTCACTCACGCTCAATCACTTGCCCTCTCCGTCTCGCCGCCGAAGCTCACATGCACTTCCCGGGGCGCAAGCTCCCCGGCCTCCCGCTGCAGCTTAATGAGCCTGAGCTCCTGCTCCCGGGCAAGCTGCCTTGGGTCTGTAAGCTGGAGCTGGCGCAGATCCATCAGGGTGTTTGTGTAGCTGCGAAGCTCCTTGACGGAAAAATCCTCACTCTCCACCGCCTGCTCCAGCCTGTCGATAAGCAATCCCGTAAGTCGCTCAAGCTGCCTGAGCCGTGGCTGTTCCCCTATGTCATTGCCCGTCCCCGTCGTAGGGCGGGGGCTTGCTGTCGCCGCTGCGTCAGACCCTGCACGGCTGATTTCATCCATTCCTCTCACCTCAAATCCTTTTCCAAATCCTTCATAAGCCTGTCGATTTCCTCCTGGCTTCGCTCCACAGCCGCAATGGGAGGACTTCGTCCGTATTGGCTTTTGTGGCGGCGCTCCTCCTCAAATACCTGCTCCATGCGCGTAAAGCCGTTTTGCTTGTAGCGGCGCAGGATGGAGCGCACATAGTTCCATTGGAGCCTGTCCATTTCCTCTGCACGCTCAAGGGCGTGGCTGCAAAGCTCATAGCCCAGAAGGGCGCAGTAATCCCTGAGCTCTGCGGCCTCCTTGCCGGATAAATACAGCTTTTTTCTGTAAGTGGTCACGATGTCCTCTGCCTTGTCCGCCCCGGAAGCAGCCTGCTCCGGAGCCTCGCTCTCGCACTCCCCCAAGCCTCCCCTTGTCAGGGGAGCTGACTGAGGAACCCCATGCGTTCCTGATGAGGGGCAAAGGCTCCCTTGTGTAAAGGGAGCTGTCAGCGAAGCTGACTGAGGGATTGCCGCCTCCCCCTTGCACTCCCCCAAGCCTCCCCTTGTCAGGGGAGGTGCCCACCGTAGGGCGGGGGCTTGCTCCCGCCGCTGCGTCATAAGAGGCTCCCCTGCCGCCTCTTTGCTTTCACCACTTTCATTTAATTTCTTTTTATTTTCTTTTATTTTCTTTTGTGGTGAAATTCCGGAATTATGAGCTGTTTTTCCGGAATTTTCCCCGATTTTTCCGGAATTTTCATCTGTTTTTCCGGAATTTTCCGGAATAACGACTTCGTTTTGAACGGTAATGCAGGCAAGGGTCTCGCTTTCATCCAGCAGCCAAAGCTCAGCGTCAACATTGACCTTGCGCTTCATCACCCTTGCGCATTCCTGAAACTGCCGCTGGACGGCGCGGGAGGAGAGCACGCCCTTTTTCTCAAAAAGCTCCCGGTCGAAAAAGCCCTTGTCCAGCAGGTAGTCAAGCATGCCGTTAAGCTCCCCGGCATCCCGCCGCAGGTCGAGAGCCGCGTCAAAGAGCATGTCCTCGTTCCACTGAAGAAAGTAGCTTTTGGCATAGATGGCGCAGAGAATGTACATGAACAGCAGCACGCCGCAGTCGCCGTGGCTGAACATAAGCCGCCTTATATCTCTGTCCTGAAAGAAATCGGTAACCAGGGGGAAGTATTTAAGTCCCCTGCTGCCTCTCATAGCCATCTCTCCGCCTCCTTTCTCTTCATGCGATATGTTGTGGCATTATATTATCCTCTGCCGCTATTATACCACATCCGCCGCATTAGTCAAGTTAAACTTAACTCATGGGGTAAAAAATAAACTCCTGCACCAAAAGCCTTCCCCCCCAAGGGGGGAAGCTGTCACGGCAAGCCGTGACTGATGAGGGGGAAATAAAAAAAGCACTTGCTTTCACAAGTGCTTTGTTGGCTATGGGCTACGAAAAAGATATTTTCGGCAGTTTACGTATGAATTTAAACTCTCGCAAAACGATGCATCGACTTCGTCGATATGATGTATTGCGCTGTGCGCAATATGATGTAAATTCGCTTTGCTCATTTATGATGCGAAGCGTCCCTTAATGTTGCGAAGCAACACATCATTAACGAAGTGACATCA